>JBJETB010000085.1:0-30608 GCA_051883095.1 Anaerovoracaceae bacterium | reverse complement strand
ACGAATGCGTTTGCGTATCCGTTGTCATCATAAATCTTCTGAATTTCCTCATATAATACTTTCGCATCGTGATGGGTTCCATGGCCCATATATACGAAGGCGGTTTCCTTGTTTGCTTTTGCCTCTTCTACACTCATGCCTGCTTCTTTTGCTGTGTCTGCATACAGTGCTTCGGAAACAGTTTTTGTATCAGCTGCGTTTGAACAGATTGGTTTGGCAACGATTATCTGCTTAAACTTGGACTCATACTTCTTTACGGACTCCACTATTTCATCATATTCCGCACCGGCCATCAATGTAGTAGGCTGTACGACAACTACCTGAACCTTATTCTTGATTGCACGTTCGAGAGCCTGATCCATGTTGTCGATCTTGATGCCATCTCTTGCCTGAATGTGATTGATAATGATCTGTGATGTAAAAGCTCTTCTTACTGCGAAGTTCGAATCTGCCTTTTCCAGTGCCTTTTCCAATGCTCCGATGGAAGCAATGCGGTTATCATTGTAGCTGGTACCGAAGCTTGCCACCAGGAGTTCATAGTCACCGATTTTGTCTGCATTTCCGGCATTATCCTTAGATGCATCACCGGTGTCTTCTGCGAAATATTCATATCCGCCTTTTTCTTCTTCTTCATCCTTGTAATAGCCGAAGCCTTCCACCTGTTTCTGCTCTTCCTCTGTTAAAGCAGCCCATGCCTTGCCGGCAGCTTCGCAGAGAGCGTCAGTTCCTTCTGTTCTTTCCTGGAAATAAATTGCGCTTGTCAGTGCAGATACCAGAGCTGGCGTGTATTTTACAGTGAGAACTGCCTTGGAAGCATCACTGAAGTTGTGCCAGCCGTCATTTGCCGGGTCAGATGAGCCTTCCCAGAATACGCTGTAAGGCATTGCCGTTCCAAGCTTGGATACCGGGATTTCAAAGGTGAATGTGCTTACAAATTTTTCTCCTGCAGGAGTTACTGTTGCAGCAATTGCTGCTTTTTCTTTCTTCGCTGTTGTTGCATCCTGAGATACTAAAGCGAGCTTTGTTGTCTTTACCTTCTGCGGAGTAGTTGTGAATGTAATCTTGGCTGTTCCTTTGTACTTGTCAATCTGAATGCTGGTCGAGCCTTCTGCAGGCGAAAACATTCCAAGACCTGATACGATGTCAGCAGCTTTTGTTTCGGATATAACCGGTGCTGCTGTTGCTGTGCTGACAGCATCGGCATCGGTACCGGCTAAAGCCACTGCCGGAACGCTGACTGTGAATACCATTGCTGCAGCGAGAACTAGTGATAAAAATTTCTTTTTCATCTGTTTTCCTCTCTTTCCACAAAATATAGATTTTCATTTAATCTAATCAGTTTCAGAGTAATAAAATAACTCTTACTTAGTAAAAGCAAGAGTCGGTATTCAGTCTTACATATAATCAATATTCGCTTTGATTCATGCCTTCTTCGGAAGCTGTTTACCAAACTCTTTCCCAGCAGGTTTCCTGACTCTGGCATCATCTTCATTCCGCGCCTTCTCAGGCATTCGCCCAATGACATATTGCGGATGAATCCTCCATTACAGTGACCGGATCGTTCGGGACTTTCACCCGATTCCCTATTACCCTCAAACGAGGCACTGGTTAGATTAAATATTATTTTAACAGAATTATTATATGCCTTTTCAATGCAGCAGTCAAGCCACTTTCAGGTGTATACACGACAAAATATCAGTAAAAATAAAGAATCGAGTTCAACCGTAAAAAAAAGGTCGACCAGGACCGGCCGACCTCTATATTATATGTCCATGTGTGCATTTATGTATTAACACATTACAAATCCTGCAATCAGGAATGCCAGCGCTCCGATGGCAAATGGATATGCCATAACGATAGGCGATGAGGATCTGAAGTAATCAGTATTTGATGCACCGGTTGAAGCAGCTGTCAGAAGAACAGTATCAGCATACAGACAGATGTGTCCTCCGAAAGCAACTGCGGAAATTACAGCACCTGCGCACAGGAACGGGTTGATTCCCATAGCAGCGCAAACAGGTCCTACGATAGGGAATGCAATTGCAGCCAGACTCCATACGCAGCCGGAAGCAAATGACATTGCACCTACACCGATAAAGATAATGAATGGGAAAAGCTTAGGATTGATTGTTGCGCTGCAGATTTTTACAACAAACTCATTCAGTCCCATCATTGTGTTAACATCGATAAA
Source organism: Anaerovoracaceae bacterium (assembly GCA_051883095.1). Classification (GTDB taxonomy): domain Bacteria; phylum Bacillota; class Clostridia; order Peptostreptococcales; family Anaerovoracaceae; genus SUG1106. The sequence goes on along the minus strand of JBJETB010000085.1, from coordinate 28,417 downwards.
CATGTATGCCAGAATAATAAGTACAAGTACTCCGAACATATCTGTTAAACCCTTCATAAGGGATGCTGTAAATTCCTTAGGAGTCATTATTCTCTGAGGGATGTACAGGATGAAGCAGAGGATGATTGAAAGCAGTAATGCCACAACCATATCGTCGGTAACGATTGTAATAAACGCTACAAAGATAAGAGGAAGCAGGAAGTTAATAGATCTGCATTTCTTACCTTCGAATCTTGCTTCATCATCCAGGCCTTCAATAGCCATAGCCTTTGATGCTTCGGAAAGAACCTCGCCTGTTTCAATGGCACGTTTTTCAGCAGCAGCCATAGGCTTGAATTTTGGCAGTATGCCAAGGCAGATCAGAGGAACAACAAGAACTGCAACGATGCAGTAGAACATGTACGGAATTGCATGTGTGTATGCTCCGACTACTGAAAGTCCATTCAGCATATCAGCTTCTTCCATAAGTCCGCCCATGAATACTCCCCATGTTGAAATAGGAATAATTGCGCAAACAACAACACCTGTTGAGTTGATAATAAAAGCAAGCATCTCTCTGGAGATTTTGTACTCATCGCAAAGTGGTTTTACTGCCGCACCGACAGCCAGGCAGTTCAGGTAGTCGTCAACAAAAACGATAATACCCAGAATCCAGGTTCCTATCAAAGTCTTTTTTCTGGAGTTTAATAACTTATGGGCAAGTCCTGCAAAGCCCAGGGCTCCGCCTGAGTCAGTCATTAACTGAATCAGTCCTCCGAAAATGCCGCAAACCAGAAGGACCCACTGTGTACCGTCATCGCAGAGCGTGACATATGCCTGATCCATAAACAAGCCTACTGCAATCAGAGGGTGGCCCTTCGCCGCCATAAGAAAGGCAGCAATGATTCCCGCAAAGAATGATACAAAGGTATCTTTAGTAACCAATGCCAGTACCAGAACAATAAGAATTGGAATGAGTACTGCAATGCCGTAGTTGAATGTGGTGGCTGCACCCCAGTCTTCCATGGTTGTCCATACACCATCAAACAATGCACTAATTTTATCCATGTTTTACCTCTCTTTCTTTTCTTTTTTTGAATATAATACCTTATTTAAAGCTCTCATCAGAAAGAGCAATAGAGGCGATTGACTGAGCAAAAATCTTCGCACTTGCCATAAGGCTGTCAACGAAAATATACTCGTTTTCGCAGTGGCATGTATCCTCCTCTCCCTCAAAGAGAGGTCCCCATGACACTATATTCGGCATAGCTTTGGCATAGGAGCCTCCATAGGCCAGAGTAAATCTGTTTTCAAGAGAAGTTACAGACTCATAAGCCTCTGCCAGCTTTGACAGGAACGGCGCATCCTTTCTTACAAATACTGCCGGAAGAGATTCGCATTTTACAAGCTTTCCACCGTGCTCTCCAAAGAGCTTTTCAATTGTATCTGTAATTTCCTTGCAGGAAGCACCATATGGATATCTCACATTAATATGCACTTTAAGCTTGCCGTCTTTGGTCTTGACAATTGTAGGTGCAAAGCAGTTCACATGAACATATTCTCCCATGTAGTATTCGCTTTCACTCTTCAGACCTAGCTTTTCGCCATAAACATCCTCAAAATTTTCTGTAATAGTGTGAATGACATCAAGGAGCCTGTTTGATTCGAGACCCATATCGCTAAGTTTCTTATCCAGCATGAAAATAGCGTTGTTTCCAAGCTCCGGCTGGCAGGAGTGAACGGATTTACCTGAAGCAGTGACCGCTGAGTCGTCTGACAGAATTGCCGTAGCCTTCCCCGGAACTACATTTGACGCTGTTCCGATATTCAATTCTTTTAAATATCTCTTACCGTCGCTGCAGTCAAATTCTTCAGTAATATCGAATTCAAAATCCAAATCCAGGCATCCTTTTTCGATATTGCAAATAGGATATTCGCCGTCGGGAGTGAATCCATAGTCAGGCAGAGGATACTCCTTCACATAGTTGTTCATATCTGTCCAGTCTACTTCTTCCTGAGTTCCCATTATCAGCTGAACCTTTTTCTTGAGAGGCAGTCCAAGTTCTTTCACCGCCTTCATGGCGTACAGGGAAGCCATAACCATCCCTTTGTCATCGATAGTTCCGCGCCCAAACAGTTTATCATCTATCAAAGTCAATTTATATGGATCAGTTTCCCAAACATCCATATCACCTGGATCTACAACGTCCACATGAGTAAGGATGCCCAGTGTTTCATCACCGTCACCCATTTCGATGACGCCCACCTGTCCATCAAGACAGTTTATGGATGTTAAACCCATCTTTTCACCCAGGTTGAGTATGTAGTCCAGAGCCTTGTTTACCTCCGGAAGATCTTCGGAAACGCTTGGGATTGCAACAAAATCTCCCAGATCTTTAATCATCTGCTCTTTATGATTGTCTAAATACTCTGTTAATATCTTGTTCATTTTGTCCATTTCACTCCTCTCTATAGGTGCGTATATGGAGCACACCCAGTTTCTCTTTCCTTCAATATAAAAATTTGTTCTTTCTCTTCCGTAAAACTCACCTGTCAGCATTATGCCGTTCTCCTCTGCATACCTGATTAAAGGATTAATCATTTCTTCCACGTTATCAGAAAAAATAGTATGCGTTATAAGACAGATTTTTTCCGGCTCCTCGATAATATCCAGATATCGGTTATTACGGAGCCTTTCTTCAGTTTTTGCTACGGAAATATACTTATGGAGAACATCTTCTTCGTCGTTCATATTGTAATAAAAGGATATGCAGACATCCTGCCAGTCATTTTTTTCAATGGCAATCCGACCCTTAAGATAGTCAACAATATGCTCATCATCATTCTGATAGCTGCTGACCCTCAGAGAAGGAGGCATCTTTCCTTTTTTGTACTGACCTATTTCACTAAGTTCAAGGTTATATTCTCTTTGCCAGCCCTGAATGCTCTCCAGCAAAAATGTATATTCCTTTATCTTCCCTATCAGCTCTGAAATAGTGTCATCAATAACCTCACCGATGCTCTCCAGTGGTATTCCGCTGAAAATCTTCCGGATGTTGTCTATGGATATTCCCATGCTTCGATAAAATAGAATGTCGGAAATATACATAACATCATCTGATGAATACTCCCAGTAATTATTGTCCTTGTTTTTTTCCGGTTTTATCAGGCCTTCACGAACATAATACCTTATGTTTTCTGTTGTTAACCCAAGCACCTTCGATATTTCACCCACGGTTAGTCTCATAGCATCACCACCTGTTTGTACAAATTTTAAACCTTGGAGTTACTCCGATGTCAATAGCAAAAAATTTAAATCGCGTCCACCCGAGAAACGGGGACGCGATTCTGTCTGCTCTGTTTAGTCTGTATAGTTGTCGAAATATCCCTGAATATAAATGAATGGAGTTCCCTTATCTCCGGAGCCGCTGGTCAGGTCACACAGCGAGCCCAGAAGGTCTGTAAGCCTTCTTGGTGTAGTTCCCTCTGTTGCCATCTGACCCACAAGGTTGTCGTCCTTCTCACGGATAGCCTCCTGGATAGCCGCTTTCAATTCATCTCCGCGGAGCTCTGCAAAATCATTGTCGGCAAGGTACTTAAGCTTCAGCTCGTTAGGCTGACCAATCAGGCCGGAAGTAAATCCCGGTGAAACCACAGGGTCTGCAAGCTCCCAGATCTTGCCCACAGGATCCTTGAAGGCTCCGTCTCCGTAAACCATAACTTCGACGGTCTTACCGGTTCTTTCCTTTATATCTGCCTGGACACCTTCAACGAATTCCTGGCAGTGAATAGGGAACAGCTTGATTGTGTCTTCTGTTGCCTTGTTGGAGCCCAGAATGCCATAGTCAGGGTTGTAGCCTGAGCCATTAACAGGAGCTGTCAGAAGCTCGTCCATGCCCAGGACAACCTTGCCGCCTGCTTCTGTGATAAGTCTCTTGGTTCTCTTTCTCGTATGAATGTCAGCGCAGATAACTCTGTCAGTGTATTCTACGATTTTACGAGGATTGTTTGCAAAGATAATCTGAGCCTCTGCTCCCTCCTCCTCGATGATTCCTTTATAGTAATTCACATAATCGATGTCTGTGAAGGTGTGCTTTGACTTTCCGAAGATTCCCTCGAACTCTTCCTGTGTCAGGACATCCTTATAAGGGTCAACTCCCTTTTCATCCAGAAGGTCAATATCCAGCAGGTGATTTCCCACCTCGTCGCTCGGATAGCTTAACATAAGCACGACCTTCCTGCAGCCCTTGGCAATACCGCGAAGACAGATAGCGAATCTGTTTCTGCTGAGGATAGGGAAAACCACTCCTACAGTTTCTCCGCCCAGCTTGTTTCTTACATCTTCTGCAAGCTGATCAGTCGTGGCATAGTTCTTCTGTGCACGGGCCAAGATGGATTCTGTAACTGCCAGCACGTCCTTGCTGCCGATTTCGAAGTCCCCTGCCTCAAGACATCCCATAAGGGTATCAACTACAATCTTTCTTAAATCATCGCCTTCTTTTATAATCGGTCCGCGAAGCCCGCGGGAGACGGTTCCTATTCTTCTTTCCATGTATATCTCCTTTTAAAAAGTGAAATTATTTACTTTTCCTGTAACTATATAATTATAACCTATTCTGTGTCCTCAATCAAGTACATAATCCCTATTTTTCAAGGAGTCCCCCTACAAGGACGAAATAAGAAGGCACTTTGCCCTCCTCAATCCATTCAAGTTCTATTCCCAGAAGATCGTGAACAGTCTTACCCACATTTCCTCCAAGGGCCTCTATGGAATAACGCATTTTGTCCGGATATCTGCACGACTTACCTGACGGTCTGGTGCAGCTGCCTTTTCCGCATGTACTGCAGCTTCCGGCAGAAAGTGATACGGAACCCGGATGGGTGTTTTCCATCTCAAACAACTCTTCAGTAAGCTGTTTTTTAACCTCTGCCATAATCTCCAGACTTCTGTTCTCAGTTTCGGTTCCGTCGAAATTTATTTTATATCCCAGCAGGTTCAGACTGCTGTAGTCTCTCCAGTATTCCTCAGGGTCAAAGTCATGGCCCGGGCAGGACCATACCTTGTCATAGTTGGGACATTGCCTGCAGTACCCGAGAAATTCTGCCACATTTACATATCCTCTTATATATTCTTCTACAGATATTTTCTTTTGAAATCTTTCCAGAGTGTACACAGAACCACCTCTTTCTTTTATCTTTTCCTGTAATTAGTATACCATAGGCGACGAATTTATGGTACAATAATCGTATACATCAGATTAAACCCGGGAGGATAACATATGGCTTTTGGCTTTTTCAGAAAAACAGAAACAGCAGATTTAATTTTACATAACGGACATGTATTTACTCAGAACCCGGAACTGCCATGGGCTTCCGCCGTTGCCTGCAAAGGTGAGGAAATTATGGCCGTAGGCAATTTTGAAGATATGGAGGGCATCACCGGTAAAGATACCCGGCTTATAGATTTAGATGGGAAATACGTTTTCCCGGGATTTATCGATATTCACAGAAGTCCCGTTCTCAAGGCCTTTGAGGGACGTTACGCCGACTTATCGGAGTGTTCCAGTACCGAGGATGTGGCTGATGCCGTAAGAGACTGGGCCGAGGAAAATCCGGACAGCGAAATAGTCTTCGGCTACGGATACCGCGACGACCTGAAACCGGAAGATTTTAGAGGCGAGGGTGATGATGACAATGAAGATAACGATGATGAGGAAGGTGTTCAATGCTCTGCCTCCGCAGCTGTTCTGGATCAGGCATGCGGTAACAGGCCGGTTCTGTTGCTCTGCGCCAACTGCATAGACTGCTGGACAAACAGTGCAGCTGACAGAATCATCATAGATACCGCTGAGGAGGAATTCGTTAATACGATTACTGTGGGCTACGTACTTAACCTTCTTATCCCTTTCGATTTCGATTCTGTTGAGGAAAGCGTACGTGCCGAGATTGCCGATTTGTCCGACAAGGGCTTCACGTCGGTGCTTAATCTGCAGTCTCCGGATTATTTTGAAAGTCTTTATCAGGATTCTATAATCGGTTTATATAATGAGGGTCAGCTGCGTCAGAGATTCTTCGGTTCTTATTTTATGAACCGGCCGCTGCTTCCTCAGGGACTGATTCACCGTCTCATGGCAAGACGAACCAACTGCCTTGAGCTGGGCGGCATGATTCACGCAGAAATGCTCAATCTCTATCTTGATAACACCGCCTCTCCGGTTCCTTTCAGCCAGGAGGCCCTTGACAAGATTCTTGAAGAAGTATGCGATAAGGGATTTGGCATTTTCCTTGAGGCAATCGAAAAAGAGGACCTTATAATGGCTTATAACTCACTGGAGCATGTACGCAGCAAAGGCTACAAAAATATCTTTGTAATTGCCTCCGACTGTGAAACTTCATCAGAAGACACTGCCGATCTTATTTACTGGGAAAGCGCCTTCAGAACCTGGGGCACCAACGTTTTTTCCCCGGGCAGCCTGACAGGCAGCGTTTCATCAGTAGAAGAGGCAATAGACCACCTGACGGTAGATGCCGCCTCTGTAGTAGGTATGTCCGAAAAACTCGGCAGCATAGAGCCGGGCAAGCTGGCCGATATGGCGGTATTTGACGAAAATCTTTTTGACCTGAGCCTTAATCTGCTCCCTAGAGTTCATACATCTATGACAGTCCTCGGGGGAGAGGTTGTCTACGATGCCGAGGCCGAAAATGATATGGAATTGTATAATTTAATGGCATCACAGCAATTATAAATTCAGGAGGATTTTATTGATGAAAAAATTTCTAAGTGTGCTTTGCATTCTGACACTTGCGTTCGCTATGGCAGGATGCTCCACAGAACCGGAAGTAGAGGAGACACCGATTGTAAACCCTGTCAACCTGAGTTTCTCTCTTCTCGATGGTGAGGACGATCTGGAACTTGAAGACTTTGAGGCAATTGAAGATGATCCGTTTATAGCGGAAGAAGGCTCTTCTGTTCTGGAGGCTACTCAACTCTACTGCATGTCTCACGATATTTCCATCTCTGTTGACACCTCAAAAGGCTATGTTACTGAGATTGCCGGTCTGACAGAAGGCGATTATTCAGAGCAGACAGGATGGGTATTCACCGTAAACGGAGAAATGGGAATGCTTACCGCAGAAGAACAGATAGTGGAAGAGGGCGATAAAATCGCCTGGGAGTTTATTGACTTTTCAGCAATCGCATGGTAAAATATCCACAATAGTTTATAAAAACATCACTCATCCTTCACTTTTACCTGTTATTATAAAAGTGTTCTGAGGGGATGAGGAACAAATAGCAAACTTTCCTTCTTTTATTGAATACACACACACTTTCAGGAAAAAAGCTTCTCTTTCGAGAAGCTTTTTTCCGTTTTTGTATCAAATATGAATAATTCTGTCGCTGATGTGCTCCACCATCGGGATGTCATGAGAGATAACAAGCATGGTCAGGTTCCTTTCATCGCGAAGTTTTTTGAGCAGGTGCACTATTTGTGACTGCACCGGCACATCCAGAGATGAAATAGGTTCATCTGCAATTATGAAGTCCGGTTTCGTTATGAGTGCTCTGGCTATAGCTGCCCGCTGCCGCTGTCCACCTGACACATCGTAAGGGTATCTTTCCAGCAGTTCTCTTTCAATGCCGCAGGCTTCCGCTGCTTCCTGTGCCATGATGCGAAGTTCTTTTTTCCCCATTCTTCGCTTTTCCCTGCGTGCCTCTATGTCTGCAGGCTCCGCAATTATCTCCCAGAGCTTCATCCTCGGATTAAAGGCAGAAGCTGAATCCTGGAATATCATCTGCATTTTCAGTCCCCCCGCCGTGACTATACGTCCTCCATCGGGCACATAAATGCCCATTATGCACCTTGCCAGGGTGGATTTGCCGCTGCCCGAAGGTCCCACCAGGCCTACAATTTCACCTCTATTTACGGTCAGATTAAAATCCTTCAGTATCGCTTTGATTGTCTTTCTGCCCAAAGGGAAATTTTTATCCAGATGTTCTATCGTTACTGCAGGTACTTCTTCTTTTTCTAAAGCCTCTGTCTTCTTGTTATAATTCCCGTGATAATGGGACGTACCCTTGCCGTAAGCCACATAACCCAGCAGTTTCTTTGTATACTCCTCCCTGGGATTATCAAAAATCTCATCGGTATTTCCCTGCTCTATAATCATGCCGTCCTTCATGACAGCCGTTCTGTCCGCCAGATTTTCTGCCAGTCCCAGATCGTGGGTAACAAGAAGCATTGCTTTGCCCTGCTCTCTGCACAGCCTTTTCAGCAGCCCCATAATTTCATTCTGTATTTTTATATCCAGGGCTGTCGTCGGTTCATCGGCGATAATAAGAGTCGGATTACAAGCAAGGGCTATAGCGATAGCCACCCTCTGTCTCATTCCACCGCTGAAATGATGAGGGTACTGTTTATACCGAAATTCTGCCTGTGGGATTTCAACCATTTTAATCAGTTCAACCGCCTTAGCTTTTGCCTCCTGTTTGCTGGTCTTTTCGTGGAGCATAATAGCATCCCTTATCTGGCTTCCGATGGAAAATGTAGGGTTCAAAAATGTCATCGGGTCCTGAAAAATCATGGCAGCCTCTTTCCCTCTCACGGCTTCAAGCTGCCTGTCGGTCATTTCAGTGACATTAATTCCCGACAAACTTATACTCCCGCCTTCAACCTTTGCATGACTGCTGTGAAGTCCCAGAATCGCTCTGCACAGCGCTGTTTTGCCGCATCCCGATTCACCTACCAGCGCCACCGTCTCCCCTTCATTCACATAGAGATCCACTCCTCGTACAGCAGGCACTCTGCCCTGAGGTCCGTAAAACGACAATCTGAAATTTTCTATGTCAAGTATTCTATTCATTTTCTATAGTCCATTCCGCAATGTTATGGAAAACGCCTACTCCGTGATGTCCCAGCACTGTATTCTCAGTGATTCCCTTTATGTTGGCCTTCATTGCATAGTCAGCATCCACATAGGCGATAAAGGTATAAGGCATTGCTTCCGTCATAGCCTGCTGGAACTGGTCATAAAGCTCTGACCGCTTCACATCATCCTCTGTATGTCTTGCCTCTGCAAGAATTTTATCAATCTTCCCGTTGGAATAACCGGTATAATTATCCCCTGCATCTGTTGAGAAGACCTTGTACGTATGGTCATCCGGATCAAAAGGACTTCCCCATCCGATAATGCATGCATATTGTCCGCCCCAGTCCAGAGAAGGCCTGCTTTCTGCGGTAACATTAGCACCGACCTTCTGAAGCTGGGCAGCACACATCACCGCCATATCCACACGCACCTTGTCATCAGCCATGGCCGAAATCACGAAGGACAGCTGCTGTCCATCCTTTTCATAATATCCGTCTGCGCCTTTTTTCCAGCCAGCATCCTCTAAAAGCTCCTTGCATTTATCTGGGTTATATTCAAATTTTTCTATGCTGTCATTATTGTACTCTCCTGCCTGAAGAGGCGAATATGCGGCCTCTCCCTCTCCCAGAAGCACACTTTCCACAATAGCCTGACGGTCTATGGCATAGCTGAGTATGTTAGCAAGCTCCGGATTATCCGCAAAGAACGGATTATTGAAATTATACGCTATAGCCCGATAATCGGCAGTCTTCATTCTGTATACAGCAAACTCCTGCCCTCCCGGAAAATCCGCTTCATCAAAAGATGCCGCTGTCTTGGCAGTAATCTGCGCCATGTCGATTTCGCCTGCTTTGAGCTGCATGGCACGAGCGTCTGTGTCCGGAACAATTTTAAAAATTACCTTTTCAATATTGGGTTCTCCGCCATAGTAATTATCGAAACGCTCCATGGTGATGCTCTGTCCCATATCCCAGTCTTTCAGCTTGTAAGGTCCTGCCCCCACAGGGTTACGGTTAAAATCGCAGGTGGCCAGATCCTCTCCCTCAAGGAGATGTTTCGGCAGAATTCCTATGGTCAAATAATCGGGGAAGGCTACGTTTGGCTGGGAAAGCTTTATTTCCACTGTAAACTCATCCGTGCATTCGATTTTCTCGATATCTGTATAGTTGGAGATAATCTCAGAGCCGTTATGGGGATCCAGAATCGCTTCCAGAGTAAACTTCACATCCTCTGATGTCAAAGGTTCTCCGTCGTGAAAGGTCAGACCTTCACGCAGTTTGAATGTATATGTATTTGTCTGCTTGTCAAAGTCCCAGCTCTCGGCAAGGCCCGGCACCACGTTGTTCTGTGCATCATGTGCCGTCAGACCCGCAAAAATCAGGGCATTTATTTCACCATGCTCGTAAAGAGCCGGGTTTATAGCTGTATAATCACCGCTGCCGTATATCAGCGTATTGCTTCTATCTATATCTGAATTATCTCCATTGCTCCCGCATCCAGCCGTAGACAGCATTACTGCAATAAGCAGCATACATAATAATAAAACTACAAATTTCTTCTTCATAAGTTTTCCTCTCTCATCTATAAATTACTGTGCAGCCGGTTGTTTCCTCTCCTTATGTACTCTCCCAGCTGAGTTATGCATACAAGTGTAATTACAAGTATTGTTCCGGGTATGACGATAAGCCACCAGCAGTTTGACAGCAGCACAGACTCTGACATAGACATGAGGCTGCCCCATGAAACCGTGGTCAGCGGAAGCCCCAGCCCTAAAAAGCTCAGAGTTGATTCAGTTATCATAGCCTGTCCTATGGCCGTCACCACCATGTACATTATGGAAGAAATAAAATTAGGCAGCAGATGTTTTTTTAAAACATACCCAAAATCCGCTCCCATGGTTCTGGCAGCCAGAATATAATCGCTCTTTCCTATCTGGCGAACTTCACTTCTTACCACTTTAGCCATGTTCATCCATCCCGTTAATCCAATAGACAGCGCAATAGATGTAGCCGACGGATTCCCCCATATTGCCTGCAGAAACAGTATGAGCAAGATAGCCGGAACACTCATGACCAGTTCTGCAAATCCCATCATCATGCTGTCGGCTATCCGGCCCGCCATACCGCTGACTGCACCGTAAACCACTGCTATAACCGTGGAAACGGCCGCCGCCATAAGGCCAATATATATAGATGCTCTGCCTCCGTATAAAAGCATGGAAAACAAATCTCTTCCCATGGCATCCGTTCCGAATAGATGTCCCCCGCCCGGGGCCATGCTCACAGCCGTCGGGTCCATCTCCCAGCTTTCAAAAGGAGCTATAACTTTTGCCAGAAGACAACATAAAATTATGACCGCCAGAATGGCCCCGGATAAATATGGCTTACGCTTCATATCCTGCCACCTCCTCTGCTGTCTTTTCATACTGCATCCTAGGATCTATAAATTCATTGATAACCTTTGCCATCATATTAAAAACAAGCACTGCCAGTCCGGTGATCATGCAAAGTGCCATCAGCATGTTATAGTCCTTGTACATGGCACTTTCAAAGCTGAGAGTACCTAGTCCCGGATAGGAAAACACCGTCTCCACCACATAGGTTCCGCCTAGAATATGAGGCACCGAAATGGCCATCATCACCAGCAAAGACGGCATTATATTCCGCATACAGCTTTTGCTTATAATGGCCTTTCGCGGCATTCCTTCTGCTTTGCACAGGAGTACGTAATCCTGCCTTGTTTCCTCCACCAGTTTGTTTCTGATCATATAGGCATAGTACCAGAGATGTTCCAGCACCAGCACCGTCACCGGCAGCACCAGGTGATAAAGCCTGTCGGCAAGACTTCCGCTCATGCCGTAGGAATAGGCACCTCCTGCAGGAAGAATCCTCAGGTTTACCGAAAAAATCAGTATGAGCAGGAGTGCCATGAAGAAAGCGGGAATGTTGCCGCTTATTACACCGATTTTGCAGATTATTCTGTCGGCCATGCTATCTTCATGAAGGGCGCAAAATTTCCCCAGCCAGATAGCAAGTCCGAAGGTCAGCACATAGGCCAAGCCTCCCAGTATGAGAGTGTTTGTCCACATCCTTCCGATTACTTCAGACACCGGCTGCTTGTATTTATAAGAAAGGCCCATGTCGCCTTTTACAAAATTTTTCACCCATTTGACATATCGTTGGGGAAGGGGCTGATCCAGACCCAGCCTCGTCTCTGCAGCCTGTCTTTCATCTGCACTGAGCCTTTCTGCTCCGTCACCGTAATAGGATTTGAGGGGGTCCCCGGGGCATTTGTCAGCAATAACAAAAATGATCATGGAAAGCAGCACCATCAATACTGCCATCCTTGCCAGCATCACAGCAACGTATTTAATTCTGTCCCCCCAAAGCTTATTCATCTAGTCTTTTCCTTACCGCTGCCAGAGATATACCCTCTCTGCGGGCAGCCTCTGTCAGCTCCTCACACTCGTATTTTTCTTTGATGACACCATACCCTTGAGAAACCTTTACAGTCATCTCACCCAATGGCGTCATCCTTTTATCAAAATGTCTTTTCAATTCATATCTCTCGCACATATACTGTCTTATGCCCAGTGTAGAAGTATAGCGGAAAGTCAGTTCTGCCATCTTCTCTGCTTTTTCCGTCTGCACTATTACACACAGTTTTACCGCCGGTCTGGATTTTTTCATGTAAATCGGCTGTGTATATGCATCCAGGGCTCCACCTTCAAGGAGCATTTCTACGGCAAATCCCAGTTCCTCTCCGGTCATATCGTCTATGTTGGCGGCAAGCTCAACCACCTGCCCTGAGCCTTTTGATTCTGAGTATGATTCGCTTTCACCGGTCTCTCCCAGTATCGCTCTCACACAGTTGGCCTGCTCAAAATCCTTATTGCCCATTCCGTATCCGATTCGTGAAATGCTCATGACAGGCATCTGACCGAACTCATCTGCAAACACTCCTGCAAGGGCTGCACCTGTCGGTGTGCAAAGCTCACTCTCAATCTGTCCGCTGTATGCCGGAATACCTTTAAGCAGCATTGCTGTGGCAGGTGCGGGTACAGGGAGAATGCCGTGGGCACAGTGAACAGTGCCGCTTCCCGTATTTATCGGCGAAAAGAATACTTTATCCGCGCTCAGCATTTCCATGAGCAGGCAGCACCCTGTTACATCGGTGACCGCGTCAATGCTTCCCACCTCATGAAAGTGAATGTGCTCAGGTTTTTCTCCGTGCACGGCTGCTTCTGCATCTGCAATGCGGCGGTATACTCCGAGAGCTTTTTCCTTGACTGCCGACGAAATCTTCAGTTCCTTTATTATCTCCTCTATATCCTGCAGGCCGTGATGTTCATGGTGGTGCTCATGGTGATGTCCGTGGTCGTGACCTTCTTCCTCGCCAAAGGCCTTGATTTCCATGTGAGTACCCTTAATGCCGCACTTGATGGTTTCCTTCGCCCTCACTTCTACCCCCGGGATCCCTGCATCTTTTATTTTGTCGAGAAATTCTGTGCGTTTATCATCATCAAGCAGCTCATATAATGCCCCCATGAGCATGTCTCCTGCTATTCCCATTTTGCATTCTATATATAAGGTTTTCATTATTCTGCCGCCTCCATATTGTTAATCTGTCCTGCCAGATATCCGGCTCCGAAGCCGTTATCGATATTCACCACGCTGACCCCGCTGGCACATGAGTTAAGCATGGAAAGAAGTGCCGTCACACCGCCCAGTGCCGTACCGTAACCAACGCTGGTAGGCACTGCAATAACCGGACAGCTTGCCAGTCCGCCTATTACGCTGGCGAGAGCTCCTTCCATTCCCGCGATGGCGATTATGACCCTCGCATTCATAATGTCATCCATGTGTGCCAGCAGTCTGTGCAGTCCTGCAACACCCACATCGTATATGCGATTCACATTGTTTCCCATAATCTCAGCAGTAAGTGCCGCCTCTTCGGCTACAGGAATGTCGCTGGTGCCTCCTGTGGCAACCAGGATATATCCGCTGTGTTTAGGCTTCTGTTTTTCTCCTACAAGCCCCAGCCTTGCTTCTTCGTAATAAGTGAAAGGAAGCGAAGGGTCTATTTTATCGGCTTTTTCCGGGGAAAGTCTGGTTATGAGGATTGTTTTCTGTCCTCTTTCCCAGAGGTTTCTTATTATGGGGTTTATCTGTTCAGGTGTCTTGCCTGCTCCATAGACCACTTCTGCTGCACCCTGCCTTATAGCCCTGTGATGGTCCAGTGATGCTATGCCGATTTCCTCAAAAGGTGCTTTTTTCAGCTCCAGCATTGCGTCTTCCACCGAAACGTTCCCTTCTGCTACTCCTGTAAGTAATTCTTTTATATCTTTGTTTTCCATTATCTCGCCTCCATGTCCAGCATTATTTCGTTAAAGAAAGGCTTCAGAGCCTTTACTATTTCTTCTCGTTTCTTAAGAGCGTCCGCCATCTGTGCTTCCTTAAGCTGCAGCCTTGCGCCGCCGCCGAATACCCTCACACGGAAATCAGTGAATCCAATTTTCATAAGGGCGGCCTCTGCGCTTTCTACTCTTCTGAGAATTTCCGGTGAAAGCTCAATGCCTGTGGGAACTCTTGTGGCCAGGCAGGCATAGGCCGGCTTATCCCAGGTAAACAACCCTTCCTCTTTGGAACGCCTCCTGATTTCATCTTTAGTCAGTCCGCATATTCTCAGAGGCGAAAGTATCTTCATTTCGCCTAGGGCTCTCATTCCCGGTCTGTCTCCTGCATCATCGGAAGCATTGGTGCCGTCAAGTATTGTATGGAAGCCGTCCTTTGCTGCTGCCTCTCTTATGACTCCCATTATCTTTTTCTTGCAGTAATAGCAGCGGTCAGGAGGATTGGCTGCAACCTTTTCATCGAGAACTGAGTCTCCCAGATTGATCACTTCCATTTCTGCGCCAATCTGCTCCGCCAGCCTCAATGCATCTTCTAGCTCAAACTCAGGCTGAAAACAGCTTTTCACATAATATGCCTTTACTCTGCCCGCATACTTTACGGCCTGACTCAGAAGATAGGCGGAATCTACTCCTCCCGAAAAGCATATTGCCGCTTCTTTTCTTTCTTCAAAGAAATTTTTTAGCTCCATTTCTAGCTCCTTTATACCCATTTTTCAAAAACAAAAAAACCACAAAAACAAGTGCTTCTCCACTTTCGCACTGCCTTCGTGGCAATTTTTTCAGTATTATATTTCCCCGTTTTAAATCTGCCCGCTTTTGCTTGCTTCTTTTTCTAAAGAAGTCCCGAACCTTCTGATTCGTATGCTTAGTATACACCTTACAGCAGCAAATTTCAAATAATTTGTTATAGCTTACCTACCTGCATTAAATATATGCGTTCAGATTCTTTCTTCTCATATTCTCTCTCTTCCATGTTCTGACCGTCTGCTCCTGGAGAAAGAGTTTAAACCCGTCCAGCTTGCCCGTCTTGTCAAAAACAGCCAATGCCGCATAATAGGTGTCTTTGTTATCCTCGTAAATAATCAGCGGCGGGTGATCATGAGTCATAAAATAATAATTCATCAATGTCCTGCCAACTCTTCCGTTTCCATCGGCAAAGGGATGAATAGATTCAAACACAAGATGCAGATATGCACCTGCCGTCAGCACATCTGCACCCCTGCCGTCAAAATCATTGACCTCCCTGCAAAGCTCAGATATTTCCCCCAGAACGTCTTCCGGAAATGCTCCGACGCCGTCACCAGTAATATAGTCATGAATCTTAAAGGTTCCCGGTCGCTCCCCCTTTTGATACCTGCTTTCATCATAGCATTTTGCCATCAGCTTCTTATGAATGGTGCAGATAAGTTCCGGGGAAAGAGGTTCTCTGTGTATAATATAATCCTTCAGATAATCATAGCAGATTTTCTGATTTTCAATTTCAAACAATGTACGCAAATCCCCGGTATAGTTGATCACCTTGCCGTTCTCAAATATCTCACGGGTGTCATGAATGGTAGTCTGAGGGTTTTCAATAACGTTGGAGTTATATGCAAACAATATTCTGAAATTCTGAAGAACTACATCAAGATCCTCTGCGGAGCGAATTTCATTAGATAGCCAATCCCGGCATATACTTTCATATTCCCTTTGCAGCTCGGTTCTCGTCATATACTTCCCCTCCATTCATACATACCATTAAACACACTGATATTATACTACAAAAGTAATATCAGCGGGAAAAAATTCACCGCACCGGCACGACTTCCATCCAGTATCCGTCCGGGTCCTCGATGAAGTAAACGCCCATTTCTTTATTATCAAAGCATATGCAGCCCATAGCTTCATGCTTGGCGTGGGCGGCCTCATAGTCATCAGTTCTGAAGCCCACGTGGATTTCGTTATCTCCCAGGTTATAGGCTTCCGTTCTGTCCGCATACCAGGTCAGTTCAAGCTGGCACGGGCCGCCTTCGTGACCAAGAAAAGCCAGCTTCCACGAACCATCTTCTGCCTCCTTTGTGCGAACCACCTCCAGGCCTAAAGCCTCCTTGTAGAATTCCAGCGACTTATCCATATTAAGAACTGTTATACAGCTGTGATACATTTCAAATTTCATTTTCTCGTCTCCCTTCAGTCTGATAATTTATAAAACAAAATCGCATTCCACCACAAACCTCTGGGTATCGCTGCTGTCCTCGGTGCAGGTGGAAAGGTAAAGTTTCCTGTCTTCAGAATCTTTAGCCTCACCGGAAGGCAAATCGTAGACTTTACCATCAACGTCTGCTTTATACGCCTTCTTCACCTCATATTTGAGCGTTTCGCCGCCGGGCAGAAGAATATACACATAAGGGTGCTTTTCCATGTAGCTTTCCTTGGTGAACTTGTCAAGCTTGCCGAACATACTGCCGTTATGCATGTTGTGTCCGTAAACCACCGTGCGGCTGTCAGTAAAGTCCCGGCTGCATCTGTAGTCAATGTAGATACTGCCGGCTGTAAGATATTTTTTTTCGTAAGACTGAAAGAGATACTGCTTGTTGTCCCTGCCGCAGAGCAGAGGGTAGCTTATGTCAGTATCTTCTATATAAATCCAGCCTATGACATCGTCGTTGACAGCCGTCAGAGCATCGAAGTCCACCTCCGGCACCCCGTCACCATCTGTCTCTTCTCCCGGTGACTGCTCCGGGATCTCTGTGAACTGCTCCGCTGCGTCATCGTAAGTTATGTCGATTTGCCTGTAATTCTGAATTATAGAAATCACATTATACAGCGCAAAAAGAAACACAGCAAGGCAAACTGCGATTCCGATCATACTTACAATTTGTCTTCTGCTGCGTTTCTTTCGTTCTTTCATTCTCCAAACACCTTATTTTAAATTCCATACAGCTTCTGCTCTGTCCTGAGAAGCCTCCAGATGCTTGGCGATGGCATCCACCGCCTTTTCTGTATCTCTTTCACGGATGGCCTCAAAAATGGCTCTGTGCTCTCTCAGTATGCTTTCCAGATATGACTGCTCATAAAAGATTGATTTTCTGGTCTTTTCTATGTACTCCTTATACGACCTGAGCACCTGTGCCAGAAAACGGCTTCTGGCCGCTGCATAAATAACGTCGTGGAAAGATGCGTTAAGCTCCAGCACTTTCTTTTTATCCTTCTTCCTTGAATAGAACTCCATCAGATCCACCTGTTCTTCCAGAGCAGTTATTTCCTCCGGCGTTATTCTTTCCACAGCCCATCTTACGGCAAGCTCTTCAAGAGCCTCTCTTACGGCATATATGTCGTCCACGTCCTGTTTAGTAAATCCCTTGGCGAAGCATCCTCTGTTAGGAATGTAATCTATAAGCCCTTCGTTTTCCAGAAGTTTAAATGCCTCTCTGATAGGTGTACGGCTCACCTTAAGCTCGCTCGCAATCTGATTTTCTTTGATTTTTTCCCCTATCTCATACTCGCCCTTCAGAATTCTTTCTCTCACTACATCTGCTATCTCATCGGTCAGTGAAAATGAATTGGAAAAGTTTTTGCTGTTGGTTGACATTTTTATCTCTCCTGAAAATTACTTTGATTGACACGTTTATACAGTCTATATATACCCTATATTATACACTATAAAATGTAATTTTCCAATACCTGAGCATCAAAATCAAAGTCTTCAATCTGCAAATAATACTCGGCAGAGTCGATTAAAGCCTTCATAGGGCAAAGTCCGATAACCTCCGTGCCCGTTACGCGCACACCGTATCTTCTTGCTTCAGCCTTTACAAGCTCAGTTACTCTGTAAAGCGGTGTCACTCTGTAGTCTGTCATGTTGATGGAAACCTGAGCGATGTTTCTGTCCTCAAGCATGAAACCCATAGCCTTAACGCAGTCTAAGCCGCCGTCCTTCTCTCTGATAATCTTGGCGATGTTCTTGGCGATCTGAACGTCTGAGGTATCAAGGTTCAGGTTGTATGCCACCAGAGGAGGTCTTGCACCTACTGCTACCACTCCGCCTGTAGGATTGATTCTGGCACCGCCGAAATCAGGTTCCCATTCAGGATCCTTAACCTTTTCTGCCATGCCTTCGAACTGTCCTTTTCTGATTGTTGCAAGGTTCTTTCTTGCAGGCTTGGTTGCTGACATTTCATAGAGGAAAACAGGCAGATCTGCTTCTTCTGCAATTCTCTTTCCTACTACCTTGGAAAGCTCGATACATTCTTCGTTGGTTGCGTCCTTAACCGGAACGAAAGGCATTACGTCAACTGCGCCCATTCTAGGGTGTTCGCCTGTGTGCTTATTAAGGTCGATGAGTTCTACAGCCTTCTTTGCCAGCTTGACACTTGCTTCTTCAACACCCTTGGCATCTCCGATATATGTAATTACAGTTCTGTTGTGATTAGGGTCTGATGAGTAGTTCAGAAGTGTGCAGCCCGGTGTGGTTCTGATCTGATCTACTACTGCTTCAATAACTTCCTGGTTTCTTCCCTCTGAAATATTAGGGATACTTTCGATAATCTGTGCCATTTGAAATTTCCTCCATTATTCGTCTTGTTGGTACCGCTTAACACGGTTTTATTTCTATTCTCACAGTCTTGCTATAAGGACGCAAGGACTTCCTCATATATTCTCTTTGAGATGACGTAAGCTTCGTCCACCATGGCTGCACCCGTCTCGAATTCAGCCTTAAGGGTCTCATCCTTAATTCCCGGCAGATTTATCTTTACATTAAGCCATGCACCTCTGATTCCTGCCAGCAGATTCAGTGCTGCAACGCCAAGGTCTGAAGCTGCGTTAGGGTTGGACTTTCCTACCATTGTTTCAGTTACTTTAAGTCCTTCAAGACAAAGCTTTACAGTTTCAAAAGGAACTTCTGTTGCACCCACATTGGCCTCTCTGATAGCAGCCGATCTTGCAGCTTTTTCTTCATCTGTATTCTTAGGAAGCTTATATGCTGCGGAAACCTTGTTGAAGGCTTCTGTGTCCTTATCAATTCCTTCTACGAAAGCGCTGTAAAGCTGAAGGGCTTCTTCCTTGGCTGCCTTGCATACCTCTTCGTATTCAGCATATTTTTCTTTACCGATTGTCAGGTCTGCTACCATAGCTACAAGGCCGACGCCCTGTGCTGCCGATAAAGCGCTTACTGAGCCGCCACCCGGTGCCGGAGCGTCTGATTTAAGAAGGTCCAGATAGTCCTTTACTGTCATATCTACTAATTTCATATTATACCAAAATTCCTTTCTTTATTGTCTGTAATGCCAGATTGGAGCCGAAGCGGTAGCAAAGCATTTCCATGTTCGGTGCATCCCAGATGACCATATCGGCCTGCTTTCCCACTTCAATGGTTCCCACGGTTTTTTCTCTGTTGATTCCTGCCGCCGGATTGATTGTAACAGCAGTGAGGATTTCCTCAGGTGTCATCCTGTATTTGAGATATCCCAGATTCATTACGAACTGCAGATTCAGTGACGGGCATGAGCCTGGGTTGAAGTCTGATGCCATGGCAACGGGCACTCCGAATTCATCTATCATCCTTCTTGCCGGTGCAAAAGTTGCTCCCAGATAGAAAGATGTTGCCGGAAGGAGCATTGCCACTGTGCCTCCTTTTGCCAGAGATGCCATTCCCGCGTCATCGATTACTATAAGGTGTTCCGCTGACGTTGCTTTCATCTCACCTGCCAGTACCGAGCCGCCTATGGCCTCGATCTCGTCAGCGTGAATCTTAAGACCGTATCCCAGCTCTCTGGCTCTTTCCAGATAAACCTTGCTCTCCTCGGCGTTAAATACCGAATCCTCCGTGAATATATCGATAAATTCTGCCAGATTCCGTTCCTTCACATAAGGCATCCACTCATCACAGCAAAGCTTGATAAATTCAGCTTCTCTGCCTTTCCACTGCTCCTCAACGACGTGGGCCGGCATAAAGGTGGAAACGATGTCCATAGGATGGTCTTCATTGAGTTTTTTGAGAACCTCCAGCATCTTGACCTCTGTTTCAAGGTTGATTCCGTAGCCGCTCTTGGCTTCACATGTAGTTACCCCAAGACCCATCATCTCATCGAGGAAGCCTTCTGTTTTATCATATAGTTCTTCAAAAGTTGCTTCTCTGGTCTTTCTAACGGTATCCATGATGCCGCCGCCTGCTCTGAGGATGTCCAGATATCCTGCACCCTTAAGCTTGAGGGGAATCTCATTCTGTCTGTAACCGCCGAAAACCATGTGAGTATGTCCTTCCACAAGTCCCGGTGTCACCAGATTTCCTTCAGCATCAATGACGGAGTCTGCTTCTTCTTCCCTGCACGGAAGCTGACCATCTGAGGTGATGGCCTTGATTATGCCGTCCTCTGCCAGAACAGCCGCGTTATGCAGCTTAAGGTTTTCGCCCTGCTGGACCCCTTTGTGAGCATAGCTTCCCACAGGAGTCTGCAGAGTTCCTATATTTTTTACAAGTAAAGTCGCCATATTTTCTTTTTCCTTTTTAAAATCGCAGGCTGCCGCCTCTTGGGTCAGCAGCCTGTGCCATTATTTTATATTATTTTACGAATTTGTCTACTGTCTTGTCAACCAGATCGTCTGATGCGATAAACGGAATAGTGATGTGACCTTTTCCTGCATAGTTCTTGTTGTACTCAACAGAAGTTGAAAGAGCGTTTTCGTTTCTTGCCCAGTTTCTTCTTGCAACGCCGCCCATTACGTCCCACATCATTGCGGACTTGATGATTTCATCAGTTCTTTCGCTGCCGTCAAGAAGAAGTCCGAAACCGCCGTTTATAGCCTTGCCGATACCTACGCCGCCGCCGTTGTGGAGTGCGCAGAGGGACATTCCTCTTGCTGCGTTTCCGGCGAAGCACTGTACAGCCATATCAGCCATTACATTGGAACCGTCCTTGATGTTGGAGGTTTCTCTGAACGGTGAGTCTGTACCTGATACGTCGTGGTGGTCACGACCCATCATTACAGGGCCGATCTTGCCTTCTCTTACCATTTCGTTGAACTTAAGAGCGATTCTGGTTCTGCCCTCTGCATCCTGATAAAGGATTCTTGCCTGAGTTCCTACTACCAGCTTGTTCTTCTTAGCGTCTCTGATCCATATCCAGTTGTCTCTGTCCTGAGCTCTTCTGTTAGGGTCGATGCAATCCATAGCAGCCTGGTCAGTAGCGTCAAGGTCTTCAGGCTTTCCTGATAAGCATACCCATCTGAACGGGCCGTATCCGTAGTCAAAGAGTACAGGTCCCATGATGTCTTCAACGTATGAAGGCCAGATGAATCCATCCTTATCGTCGTATCCGTTCTTGGAAATTTCCTTTATGCCTGCGTCATACATAGCCTTCATGAAGGAGTTGCCGTAGTCAAAGAAATATGTTCCCTTAGCTGTTAAAGCCTTGATTGCGTGGTAATGTCTGTGGAGTGTCTCGTCTACCTTCTTGCAGAAAAGCTCTCTGTCTTCGTGGAGCAGCTCTGTTCTCTCTTCGAAGGTGAGCCCTACAGGACAGTATCCACCGTTATATACGTTGTGGCATGAAGTCTGGTCTGAAAGGAGATCGATGTGGAAATCCTTTGCAACTGCAGCTTCAAGAAGGTCTACGATGTTGCCGTGGTAAGCGATGGAGATGCTTTCCTTGGCTGCTCTCTTTTCCTCTGCCAGCCTGAATATTTCATCGATATCATCGAGAACTACGTCTACCCAGCCCTGATCGTGTCTTGTCTTGATTCTTGAGTAGTCAACCTCAGCAAAGATACCTACAGCATTGGCGATGTTTGCAGCCTTAGGCTGTGCTCCGCTCATGCCGCCCAGACCGGAGGATACGAATACATAACCTGCCAGGTCTCCGTCTTCAGGAACTCCCAGTTCCTTTCTGCCTGCGTTGAGGATTGTGTTGAAAGTGCCGTGAACGATTCCCTGAGGTCCTATGTACATCCAGCCGCCTGCAGTCATCTGCCCGTAGTTGGCTACGCCCATTTCCTCAGCAACTTCCCAGTCGTCAAGGTTGTCGTACATACCTACCATCATGGAGTTGGTGATGATTACTCTCGGTGCTGTCGGCTTGGAAGGGAAAAGTCCCAGAGGATGTCCGGATTCAACTACCAGAGTCTGATCTTCTGTCAGTTCCTCAAGGTATTTCTTGATGAGTCTGTACTGCAGCCAGTTCTGGCATACCTGACCTGTTTCACCGTAGGTTACCAGTTCATAAGGGTACAGGGCAACCTCGAAGTCAAGGTTGTTGTCGATCATTACCTGAAAAGCCTTGCCTGCCAGGCATTTGCCCTTGTATTCGTTAATGGGCTTGCCGTAAATTCTGCCTTCAGGTCTGTATCTGTAAGCATAGATTCTGCCGCGGGTTGTAAGCTCTTCCATGAACTCAGGAGCCAGTTTTTCGTGAAGCTCTTCAGGTACATATCTTAAAGCGTTCTTAAGTGCTATTTTGGTCTGAGCTTTGGTAAGTCTGAATCCTCTGTCCGGTGCTCTTCTCTTGTCTTCTTCAAACTTAGGGTAATCCGGGTATTCAGCTCCCAGCTGAATGGTCATTGCCCCTTTAATCGTGTTGTTATCCAGCATTATAAATGCGCCTCCTTATTTTAACTTTACTACTTTTTCTACTGCTTCGAGAATTGAGTTGTCTTTAACCATCTGGTCAAATTTTTCAAGCTGGTCGTGCATGATGATGTCTTCTTCCACAGGCGGAATTGTCTGACGGATGAAATCGTAAGCCGCTCTTGTGGCCGGTGCCAGGTTGTCGATTCCGTGCTCGCCCATTTCCTGACGAAGCCAGATTGCCTGAGCTGCTGTGGAAAGTTCGATACCGATAACCTTCTGTGCGTTGTCCAGTACCATTGCGGCTGTTCTTGCGGAAGTTGAACCCATGGATACGTGGTCTTCCTGATTTGCTGATGTAGGTATGGAGTCTACACATGCAGGGTGGTCGTAAACCTTGTTCTCAGATACCATGGATGCTGAAGCGTACTGAGCGATCATGTAACCTGAGTTTAATCCGCCGTTCTTTACCAGGAAAGCAGGCAGACCTTCGGAAAGTGCAGGGTTAACCAGTCTTTCCTGTCTTCTTTCGGATACGTTTGCCAGTTCGGAAATAGCTATCTTCAGGAAATCGAAGGCCAGTGCCATCGGCTGTCCGTGGAAGTTTCCGCCGCTGATTACTTCATCATCATCAGGGAATACGATAGGGTTGTCTGTTACGGCGTTGATTTCTCTTGAAACAGCTTCATAAACATAGTTGATAGCGTCTCTTGAAGCACCGTGAATCTGAGGCAGACATCTCTGTGAATACGGATCCTGTACTTTGGTAGGGTGAAGCGGCAGTGCGTTCTTCGAACCATCCAAGAGGTTTCTCATGTTCTCTGCTACATCGATCTGACCCTGGTGTCCTCTTAAGGCGTGAGTCTTAGGGTCATATGCCTTGGCAATAGCGTGCAGAGCTTCTCCTGTCAGCGCGCCTGCGATGTCAGCAATCTTCATCAGATTCATAGCATCGTATAATGTATTAAGGCCTACTGCTGTAAGCATCTGTGTACCGTTGTTAAGTGCCAGGCCTTCTTTGGATGCCAGCTCTACAGGCTTAAGCCCTGCTGCATCAAAGGCCTTCTGAGCGTCTATGATTTCTCCTTTATATTCAACCTTACCCATTCCGATAAGACCTAATGCAATACATGAAAGAGGGGCTAAGTCACCGGAAGCTCCAACAGAACCTTTTTCAGGAACAACCGGGTGAATTCCTTTGTTAAGCATGTCAACGAGGGTCTGAAGAGTTTCAAGCCTGATACCTGAATTTCCTCTTGATAATGAATTTGCTCTGAGGAGCATTGCTGCTCTTACATACTTCTGTTCATAAGGCTTGCCCAGAGCACAGGTGTGTGACATGATGAGGTTCTTCTGTAACTGTGCTGTTTCCTCTGTAGAGATTGAAACATTCGCAAACTTTCCGAAACCTGTAGTAAGACCGTACACTACAGCCTTATCTGCAACTTTCTTTTCTACGTAAGCTCTCGCCTTCTTTACGGCCTCAACTGCTTCAGGAGCAATCTCAACCTTCTCATGATGACGACATACCGCAATAACCTGTTCAACCGTAAGGTCGCGTCCATTAATAATTACTGCCATTTTCTTCTCTCCATTTCATTATTAATATTCACTGTATTGCATAATCATACAGCTTTACATACCATTTTTCCTTGCTTAATATTATAAACTTTTTTGACCTTCTATGCCAGTCTTTTTTGTTTATAATTTGCTAATTTCTGCACTTTTCGAGGGTTTTTACGAGAAAATTTTTCTATGCGGCAGCTGTTGTTTTTTCGCTTTAATACGATAATGTTTTATCGCTTTATCGTGAATAATTATTAAATTGTGTTTTTTATGACAAAATTTTTCCGATGCCGCATGGGCTTATCCGTTGAAAACAGCGACTTTTCTTCAAATAAAAAATCCGCCGGGAAAGAATTACTCCAGTCTGCGGATTTTGTATACAAAAATCTTTCTTTTTTCTCCATATTAATAACGATTTCAAATCTTGTTTTTCTTTTTATACAAAATTTATACAAAAATAAAGCATGCACTCCATAATCAGAAAAAATACACTGCATATGGTAAACAGCCGTACATAGGCATGGCGGAAATGAGCTGCTTCTCTGCACACCCATTTATAAGATATAAGGTTTGCCATGGAGGCAATAAGTGTTCCCAATCCTCCCAGGTTGCTTCCTATTATAAGTGCCTGCCAGTCATGGGTAAAGCCTGTGAGAAGCAGTACTGCCGGCACATTGCTTATAATCTGGCTTGCTCCTGCAGCTACAGCCATTTCGTGGCCTGCCAGAACGTCTGCAAGAGCCTGACTGAAAGCCGGAATCCGCCCCATATTGCCTACAAATATAAAAAATCCCACAAATGTAAACAGAAGTCCGTAATCAACCTTCTTAAGAACCTGCCTGTCCGCCGCCATAACTGCCGAAGCTGCAGCCGCAGCAGCCAGAACAGAGGGAATAATCTTTCCCAGAGCACAAAGGCAAATAATGAAAATACACATATATACCCACAATCTGAAGTCCGGCCTGAATTTTTCTTCGTCTTCGTGCCCGAACATCACGTCCCTTTTTTTACCCAGCATGCAGCATCCCCAGAGCAATACCATGGCAAGAACGACATAGGGGCATGTGAGCCTGATAAACTCCCATGCCGTCATTCCCGATTTAAAGTAGAGATAGATATTCTGAGGATTACCCATGGGTGTCAGCATACTTCCCATGTTGGCCGCAGCAGTCTGCAGCACAGCCACGGGCACTATCATATCGTCAAGACCTGCCAGCTTAAGTGTTATTATTGCAAATGGTACAAAAGTTATCAGGGCCACATCGTTGGTTATGAACATGGAGGAAAAGAAGCACAGAAACACCATTACCATTTCTATGCCTCTGCTGGTCCTTACCCGTGACAGCAGTTCGCCTCCCAGCTTGCGAAACAGCCCCAGAGACTGGAATCCCGCCATGGCCGTCATAAGACCGAACAGCAGAAACAAAGTGTCTGTATCTATGTAGTTTATATACTCTCTGTCAGGCCTTACCCACAAGGCTGACAATGCTGCCAGTACCCATGAGACGGCCAGAACCGGCTCTGCCTTAGCCAGCCCCTTTATTCTGTCAATCATCGCGTTCCACCTTTTCCACCATTATTGAAATCTCCGTCACGTAGCCGGCCTTCATGCCTGGCGAAAACAGAGAAACGTCGGCCTCGTAAGCATCCCCGCATATTTTGAGACCCCTTCTTTTTATTTCTTCCTTTACCTTTTCCAGCTTTTCCGTGGAAAAGTCATATCCCCTGAACAGGGCACAGGCATAGTTCCCCGCAGGCTTTATCTGAAGCCTCGGATCATCTGCAGGCTCGGACAGCTGACTCAGTATGGACCAGCCCCTTCCCGTTCTCCTTGCCTGCATGTCCTCCATATTCCAGCAGTAGGTGAGCTGATATTCCTCGTTCAGGTTTCCTCTGTGGCAGTAATCGAGATGATTTTTTATCGTCTCCATCCACACTTTGTCGTCATCGGCATTTCCCTCAACAGGTGTGGCGATATAGTATTCCTCTTCCATTTCATACAGTTCAAGACTTCCGACACGCTCTCCTTCATAAAGATAGTCAAACTTGTCGATGGTGTGCTTAAGAAGCTTTTCCTTTTTTATGAGCTCCCGCTTTTCCGCCTGAATCTTTTTAAGCTGATGCCGCAAAGTATCACAAAAAGCTCTTTCATCGGTCTCTGCCAGCTTTTCCTCCAGTTCTTTCAGGTGCATTCCTGTGCCTTTAAAGGTGGAAATAAAGTAGAAGTCGTAGAACTGGAAAGCCGAGTAATACTGATAGCCGTTTTCTGTAACTTTTGCCGGCTTGAGCAAACCTATATTATTGTAGTGCCTGAGCGTTTCTTTAGTGGTGCCGCAAAGTCTTGCAAACTCTCCCGATGTAAAATAAGTCTGTTTCATAAAAATTCCTCTTGACCGTGTTGTTACAACATAGTTTATGATGTTATCATACACGAAAAAAGCTATTGAATCAAGGGGGTTTTATATATGAAAACTTTATCAATTTACGAACGCACTCCGCGGATGCTCAGCGTCCTGCGATTTACCTTCCCGACGGTGATCATGATGGTCTTCGCATCCATGTACGGAATCATCGACGGAATCTTTCTTGCCAATTTTATAGGCAGCAAAGCCCTGTCGGCAAACAACATAGTCTATCCGCTGATCACGGTCATGATGGCCGTAAACCTGATGTTTGCCACAGGCAGCAACGCCGTTATTGCTAAAAAGATGGGTGAAGGCAAACAGCACGAGGCAAACCGATTCCTTTCACTTGTGGTTCTCACCGCCGTGGGCGTGACCGCTTTGCTCTCTGTTATCATGCTGTGTTTTGATACAAAGCTTTATGCGCTGCTGGGTGCCGATGACGAGCTGATGCCCTACTGCGTATCCTATGGAACCGTAATCTTATCGGGTTCCGTATTTTTCTCACTTCAGATATTGTTCCAGAACTTTCTGGTGACTGCAGAAAAACCGGGCATCGGAATGGGTCTGACTATGGCAGCGGGCTTCGTTCATATCGGTCTGGACCTGGTGTTTATACGCGGTCTGGGTATGGGAATCGAGGGTGCTGCTCTGGCTTCAGTCATCAGCATGATGGTTGCAGGTATTCCGCCCCTGTTCATGTTCTCAGGCAAATCCCAGACGCTCCATTTCGAAAAACCTGTGCTGAAGCTGCGCCTTCTGGCCTTTGCAATGGCTAACGGTTCTTCTGAAATGGTTACCAATCTGGCTACTGCCGTTACGACGATGCTCTTTAACCTGCAGATGATGCACCTTGCGGGTGAAAAAGGAGTTGCCGCCATCAGTGCGGTGCTATATGTAGAGTCTCTGTTTATCAGCGTGTTTCTGGGGTTCTCCTCAGGGGCAGCGCCTTTATTCAGCTACTACTACGGTGCCGGAAGCAAAAAAAGGCTCTCCGCTCTGTTCAGAATATGTTTCGGTTTTATTCTGATTTCGTCGGTGGCAATGTTTGCTTCCGCACAGATTTTATCCGGGCCTATTATACAGGCCTTTGCGGGAAGTGACCAGGTGCTGCAGGAGATTGCCCTACACGGACTCAAAATATTCTCCTTCAGCTATCTGCTGGGGGGCATTAGTGTTTTCGGTTCATCCCTGTTCACCGCTTTGAACAACGGTCTGATCTCTGCACTGATTTCACTGGTTCGAACCCTCATACTCAGATGCGGTGCCCTGATTGTCTTCCCTGTGCTGTGGGGTATCGACGGTGTATGGCTGGCAGTGCCGGCAGCCGAGGTATTCGCAGCAGTGCTGGCAGGCTCGCTGATTTTCGGGCTGGGCAGGAAGTATGGATACCTGGGCACTGACAGACTTGGCTCAGGATTGAGGCGGTTTTCCAAAAAGGCCATTTCGTTTTCTTTGGGAAAACTTTTTTAGGCTTTTTGAAAACAATTTGGAACATTCTTATTTTACTGTAATATAATTCAAACCATATATAGGAAAACCTGCCCTTGGTCGTAGGTTTTGGGGCTGTTTTTAATAGAAAGTTTTCCATATGGTTAAAAGAAAAACTAACTGCAACATTTCTTCAGTATAGTCAATGCATAGGTT
>JBJETB010000084.1:0-31319 GCA_051883095.1 Anaerovoracaceae bacterium | reverse complement strand
AGATTAACTTCACTGTAGAAATTAATTTCCGTGAAGTTACTTTTTCAAGTTGCCAAAAATACCTCCTGATTGAATTATTAAAACAACAGTTGTTGTCTTTATGTAAATATAGTATAATGGTGTCAACAAGTAAAAACAATCATCAATATTCGTACAAGTGTTGGAATAATGGAAGGGATCTTTAATGAACGTCAAGAACAACCGTCGCCGCCGTGAATCGGTGGAAAAGATAGAGAAAGTATTCGTAGAGCTGCTTCAGACTAAAGAACTGGGAGAGATAACTGTGTCGGACATCTGCAAAAAATGTGAGCTGAACCGCAGCACTTTCTACGCAAATTTTATTGATATTTATGACCTGGCCGACAGGGTGAGAATCCATCTGGAAGAAGAGGTAAACAGGCTGTACGAGTCTGACAGAGAGCAGAATCACAACAGCAATGACTATCTGAGGCTTTTTCGTCATATCAAGGAAAATCAGCTGTTTTACCGTACATATTTCAAGCTGGGATACGATAATCAGTTCAGGCTGAAATACTATGACGTGCATCAGGCTGAACGCCATTTTGACAATCAGCATATCGAGTATCATATTGAATTCTTCAGGAGCGGATTTAACGCCATCGTAAAAATGTGGCTGGCCGGCGGCTGCAAGGAGTCACCTGAGGAGATGGAGCAGATTATTCTGAGTGAATATCGCGGCAGGGAGCAAAGAGAGTGAAAGCAGACAAATACATAACGTTGATATTATTTTCCTGATTGTGCTGAAAGTAATATAATCATGTTGTATAATGGAAATATAAATTTTTTATTGAGTGATTCTGTAGAGGTTTTTGCTAAAATAGAGGTGAGATGATGGATAAGCAATTGGAATTTTTGATATATCAATCCGCTGATGAAGATGTGTCGGTAAATGCTATGATACATGAGGACACAATATGGTTGACACAGCGAGCGATGGGAGAACTGTTCGATGTAGATAAATCTACTATTAGCAGACATTTAAGGAATATTTTTAACGAAGGAGAACTGGACGAAAATGTGGTTGTTGCATTTTTTGCAACAACCACACAGCACGGGGCTATTAAGGGAAAAACACAAAGTAAATTGACTCAGTTTTATAATCTGGATGCTATTATTTCTGTTGGTTACCGTGTAAATTCACGACGTGCGACAAATTTCCGCATATGGGCTACAGGTGTGCTGAAAGAATATATGATTAAGGGATTTGTAATGGATGATGAGCGCCTAAAACAAGGGCGGACTGCTTTTGGAAAAGATTATTTTCGTGAATTGCTGGAGCGGGTTCGCTCGATTCGTTCTAGTGAACGCCGCATTTGGCAGCAGATTACAGATATTTTTGCGGAATGCAGTATAGACTATGATAAGGATTCATCCATAACCCGTGAGTTTTATGCAATGGTGCAGAACAAGTTTCATTATGCCATTACCGGGCAAACGGCGGCAGAAATTGTATATAATTCTGCAGACAGGGAAAAGGAGAATATGGGGCTGACTACATGGAAGAATGCACCAGATGGTCGCATATTGAAAGCTGATGTAATAATTGCAAAGAACTATCTTGATGAGAAACAAATTCGTCAGTTGGAACGGACAGTTACAGGATATTTTGACTATATAGAGGATTTAATTGAGCGGGAAAATACATTTACAATGGAAGAATTTGCGGCAAGTGTAAATGAATTTTTAGAATTTCGTCGTTATGACATTCTTGAAGGTAAAGGAACAATCTCACGGCAGGCTGCACTAAAACGAGCAGAAGAAGAATATGATGCTTTCAATAAAACGCAAAATATAATCTCGGATTTTGATAAGGAAGTCCAGAAGATGCTTGTAAAGGGCAGCGGGAAGCAATGAACAATGAACAATGAACAGATTGGAGCTGTATGAGGCAGAAAACGTAATATTTCCACTTGACAACAGGCACGGCCGCGTTTAAAATATTATGGTAGTTTAATATCCAGACGGTGAAGGAACCAGTAGCCGGGCGTAATAACCTTACAGAGAGCGGCCCATGAGCTGAGAGGGCGGCGGTGAAGCCTGATTGTGAATATCACTCCGGAGTCTGACACACTAAAGAGAGGCGGCCTTGATGGAGGCTCGCAATTAGGGTGGTACCGCGGTTATTTAAAAGAATTGAGATAATCGTCCCTAAATCGATAAAGACATATCGGCTTGGGGGCGTTTTTTTGTCCTTAAGCGAAAAGCACATGAAGAAAGGAAAACAGAGAAAAATGTTCAAGAATCTATCAGAAAAACCAATTGCAGAGGTTCAGAACGAGCAGGTTGCCAAGTGGAAGGAAGAAGACCTGCTTAGCAAGTGTGTAACAGCAAGAGAAGGATGTACACCATTCATTTTCTATGAAGGACCTCCTACAGCCAACGGAAAACCTGGCATCCACCATGTAATGGCCAGAACCTTAAAGGACTCAATCTGCCGTTACAAGACCATGCAGGGTTTCCAGGTAAACAGAAAGGCCGGATGGGATACCCACGGACTTCCTGTAGAAATCGAAGTGGAAAAGCAGCTCAACATGTCCGGCAAGAAGGACATTGAAAAATACGGAATCAAGGAATTCAACCAGAAGTGCAGAGAATCTGTTTTCACATACACAGGAATGTGGAGAGAGATGTCAGAGAGAATGGGTTACCTCGTTGATATGGATAACCCGTATATCACCCTGGACAACAACTATATCGAAACAGGATGGTGGATTTTAAAGAAATTCTTTGATGCAGGCCTCATCTATGAAGGCCATAAGATTCTGCCTTACTGCCCGCGTTGCGGAACAGGCCTTGCCTCCCACGAGGTAGCTCAGGGATACAAGATGGTCAAGGTAAACACACTGACCATGAAGTTCAAGAAGGTTGGCGCAGAGAACGAATACTTCCTTGCATGGACAACCACACCTTGGACTCTTGCTTCCAACGTGGCACTGACAGTAGGTCCTGACATCGACTATATCAAGGCAAAAATGCTTGAAGGCGATGATGAAGGTAATGTTTTCTACGTGGCTAAAGGCCTTGCAGACAAGGTTCTGGGTGCAGGAAAATATGAAGTTCTCGAGGAGATGAAGGGTGCAGCTCTGGAATATATGGAATACGAGCAGATTATGCCTTTCGTAGAGGTTCCGGCCGGAAAGAAGGCTTTCTATGTGACTTGCATGGACTATGTATCAACTGAAGACGGTACCGGCATCGTACACACAGCTCCGGCTTTCGGTGAAGACGACTATCAGTGCGGACGTAAATACAACCTGCCTGTACTTCAGCCTGTTGACGAAAGAGGCTGCTACACAGAGACACCTTGGAAGGGCCGCTTCGTAATGGAAGACGGTCTTGACGTTGAAATAATCAAATATCTGGCACAGGACAACAAGATTTTCGCAAAGGAAAAGCTTGAGCACAACTATCCTCACTGCTGGAGATGCGGCACACCACTGGTTTACTATGCTCATCCGTCGTGGTACATCGAAATGAGCAAGCTTAAAGACCAGCTGGTAGCCAATAACGACACTGTAAACTGGTTCCCTGAATTCGTAGGCGAAAAGCGTTTCGGAAACTGGCTTGCTGAAGTTAAGGACTGGGCTATTTCACGTTCCAGATACTGGGGTACACCTATTCCTATCTGGCGCTGCGAATGCGGACACCTTCACTGCGTAGGCTCCAGAGAGGAACTGGTAAAGCTTGCAAATCAGGATATCGACATGTCTGTAGAACTTCACAGACCTTATGTTGACGAAATAACCATCACATGCCCTGAATGCGGCAAGGAAATGCACAGAATCCCTGAAGTTATGGACTGCTGGTTCGACTCAGGCGCAATGCCTTTCGCACAGTGGCACTACCCGTTTGAAAACAAGGAAAACTTCGACAAGCTTTTCCCTGCTGACTTCATCTGCGAAGGTATCGACCAGACCAGAGGATGGTTCTACTCACTGATGGCTATTTCCACTTTCATCATGGGAAAAGCCCCATACAAGAATGTACTTGTAAACGACCTTATTCTTGATAAAGAAGGTAAGAAAATGTCCAAGTCCAGAGGCAATACGGTTTCACCGTTTGAGCTTTTCGACAAGTACGGTGCAGACGCAACCAGATGGTATCTGCTTAGTGTTTCACCGGCATGGACTCCGACCAAGTTTGACGAAGACGGTCTTGTGGACATTGTGAGCAAGTTCTTCGGCACACTCAGAAATGTATATAATTTCTTTGTCCTTTACTCCAACCAGGACAATATAGACGTTGCCCAGCTTAAGGTTGACTATGACAAGAGACCTGAGCTTGACAGATGGATTCTCAGCAAATACAACCGCCTTGTGGCAGATGTGACTGAGTATATGGATCAGTACGACCACATGAAGACTGTAAGAGCAATCACTGATTTCGTGGCAGAGGATCTTTCCAACTGGTACATCAGACGTGCCCGCCGCAGATTCTACGCTGAGGAAATGACAGAAGACAAGAAGAGCGTATATGCTACAACCTATGAAGTTCTCGTAGGAGTTTCCAAGCTTATCGCTCCGATTGCACCGTTTATTTCAGATGAAATCTATACCAACCTGACAGGAGAGGAAACCGTTCACGTTGCATACTTCCCTAAGGCTGACATGAGCCTTGTGGATGAAGGTGTTGAAAAGAGAATGGACCTGGTAAGAGCACTGGTAACTCTGGGCCGCGGAACTCGTGAAAAAGAAAGAATCAAGGTTAGACAGCCGCTTTCAGAAGTTCTGGTAGACGGAAAATATGAGGAAATTATCAGCGACCTGACTCCGCTTATCATGGAAGAGCTCAATGTAAAGAAGGTTGTATTTGAAAAAGACCTTGATAAATATATGAATTTCTCATTGAAGCCGAACTTCAAGGTAGCCGGTCCTGTACTGGGTGCAAAAATTAAAGCTTTCGGTGCAGCTCTTGCCAAGGTAAATCCTGCTGAGTTCGTTGGCCAGCTTGAGGCAGACGGAAAGGTAACTGTAAACCTTGACGGAGAAGACTTCGACGTAATCAAGGATTACCTTGATATCAGAATCAGCGCCAAGGAAGGCTTCGCTGTAGCAATGGAAAACAACATCTTCACAATTCTCGACACCACTCTCACCGATGAGCTCATCGACGAGGGTCTGGCAAGAGAGCTTGTTTCCAAGGTTCAGCAGCTGCGTAAGCAGAACGACTACGAGATGATGGATAACATTACTATCGAGGTTACTGCTGATGAAGCTGTAAAGGCAGCCCTTGCAAAGCACGCCGACTACATCAAGAAGGAAACCCTCGCAGTTTCTCTTGAATGCGTTGACGGACTTGAAACCAAGTACGACCTTAACGGCCACAAATCAGGAATCAAGGTGGAAAGAGTATAATCCCATAGAGAAGATAAAAATCCCGCGTGACTGTCATGCGGGATTTTTTGGGTGGTTTAAAATTGTACTCTCTGATCAACTTCCCAAAATTGAAAAAATATTGATTTTGGGAAATAGATGTGGTATATTAAGTTTGCGAGGTGATTATATATGAAGTTGATTGAAAGAAAGCAATATTTAGATAAAATGGTGGGCGTTATCGGTACCCCTGATATTAAAGTGCTGACCGGTGTAAGACGCTCAGGCAAATCGAAGCTGTTGGAAGCTTTCAAATCCTATGTGAAGAAAAACATTCCGAACGCTAATATAATTCACATCAATTTTAATCTGTCTAAATATGAAAATCTGAAAGAATACAAGGCTCTTAACGAATATATAGAAAGCAATTATGCAGAGGATAAGGATAATTTCGTTTTAATTGACGAAATTCAAATGTGCAATGGCTTTGAGCTGTGCATAAACAATCTGCACGCAACCGAGATGTACGATATTTACATCACAGGCTCAAATGCTTTTTTGCTCAGCTCGGACTTGGCAACCCTGTTTACCGGCAGAACCTTTGAAATCAAGGTATATCCGTTTTCCTTTGCGGAGTATGTTCAATACTTCGGTTTAACCGACAAATATACAGATTTCGACAGATATATGTTTGAAGGCGGTATGTCCGGCTCATATTTGTATAAAGAACAGGAAGATAAATTTGATTATATTGAAAATGTTTTTGATACATTGATTTTAAGAGACATAAGGCAAAAATATAACATTAAAAATCCAACCTTGATGGAAAGAATTTCTCAGTTTTTAATGGATAATGTATCTAACTTAACTTCCGCAAGAAGCATTACGGATACACTCACATCAAATAAAGATAAAATCAATCATAAAACAGTCGGTAATTACTTGAATTATCTTTGCAATGCTTTTGCTTTCTATAAAGTGCGCAGATATGATATTAAAGGTAAAAAGTATTTGATGACTAACGATAAGTATTATTTGAGCGACCATACTTTCCGTTATGCGAAGCTTGGCACAAAAAACTTGGATAACGGCAGAGTGATTGAAAACATCGTTGCGATGGAATTACTCAGACGCGGCTACGAAGTTTATGTCGGCGTATTGTACAAAAAAGAGATTGACTTTGTGGCTCTTAAAAGAAGCGAGAAGATTTACATTCAGGTTTCGGATAATATAACTTTGCCGGAAACATTCAAACGAGAAGTTGAACCTCTGCTCAAAATAAAAGATGCCTATCCTAAAATGGTGATAGCACGAACGAGAAACCCCGAGTACCAATATGAGGGCGTAAAAATTGTTGATGTGGCAGATTGGCTGTTAGGCAAATAAATGCCCGACTCTACCAACGATTAGAGAAAGTATTATAGCAAAACTGACATTAAAAGATGATAAATATGCCTGTGCGTTTGCTGATAAAATCATATCAGAAAGCCGGGAAAACTGATGAATGGAATGATAATAGCATGCAATTAGTATTAGCTGGCAATTTTGCCGCGGTGAGAGAAAAATATATAGAAGTAATTGAGAATACAAAGGACATGAATATCCATGCCAGGTGGATTTATGGAAAGCATCCTTCTGATGCAATAATCCAATCCTATATAGACAGACAGGAAATGTATTTGTTTATGGATGGGCAAAAGATTGATGCTCTGGCATCGAATACCCCAGCACAACGTATGTATGAAAAACATGTTGGCCGAATTGAAAGCATGTGGTTATAATGGCAAGTATTTTTTGAGAGGCTCGTATTCCAATATGCAGATCTTAGGAGAAAAATGATAATCCTCTTGACAAATCTCAAAAATGAGATTAGTATAAGCGCATAACCAGTCCCAAATACGAGAATGGTGAAACGATAGTGTTTAAGCAGTCCAGCGGTGATATGTCAAGCGAAAAATGAGTAAAAAAGCATATATTTTTTCGCACAGCTTCGAGAGCAAAAAAACACCCACCTAAGCCCTGTCGGTCAGTTTTCAAAAATGAGCAGGGCGTAGCTCGTCAGCAAGCAGAAATTCTTTCTACTTTGCCGGGCGGTATAGGCGATTGTCTTTGAGCAGTGCAAAGACTAACCGCACAAGTTTACGGGCAGTTAATGCGAGTGCACGTTTGTGTTGATACCTGTTCACCTCTTTGTATTTGAGGTGGTAGAAGTCGCTGTACTCCTTGTCGCATCTTACAAGGGAGAATGCAGCTTCACACAGATAATACTTTAGAAATCGGTTGCCGGAGCGTATGAGCCTCGTTGTTTGGGCTTCAAAGCCACCGGACTGATACTGCGTCCAGGCAAGACCGGCATATTTCGCCAGCTGTGCATGGTTTTCAAAGCGATTGATATCACCAATCTCTGCCATAATACCGGCAGCGTAGACCGGGCCGATGCCTGGGATGGATGTCAAAACATCCGGCAGGAGTTCCATCTGGGCAGCGATTGCCTTGTCAAACTCCTTGATTTGCGATTCCAATGCCTTGATTGAGGTTATGGATATGGAAAGCACCTGATTGACGGAGTCATTTACCGTCTTAGGCAAACGGTAAGAACTTCTGGCGGCTTTCTGAATGGCTTTGGCGACTGAATCTGGATCAGGAAAGCGGTTCTTTCCTTTTTCCATAATGAATGCAGTCAGTTCATGTAAGTCCATA
Organism: Anaerovoracaceae bacterium; assembly: GCA_051883095.1. Classification (GTDB taxonomy): domain Bacteria; phylum Bacillota; class Clostridia; order Peptostreptococcales; family Anaerovoracaceae; genus SUG1106. The sequence goes on along the minus strand of JBJETB010000084.1, from coordinate 23,286 downwards.
TCGGCTAAAGCTTCTGCGGATTCAAATTCATCGTAGACAGCAAGTGCCGTAGTGCTGAAGGTATCTGAAAATACCTTCTCCTGTGTCATCGTAGAATACTTCTTGAACAGTACGTTCATAAAGCGCTGTTTTTCTTTCACAAGATTGCAAACGGCAAAGTAGCGTGCTCGTGTGAGGTTTTGGAGGGCTTTGTAGCGATAGTCTCCGATATATACCTCTTTGTTGATTCTACCGAAACGCAGGCAGTCAGCAATGACAAAGGAGTCCACAGAATCATTCTTAGGCAGGTCATTGTAAGCTTCTTTGAACTTATTTACCTGCTTGGGATTCAGGACGTGAATCTTTCTGTTAAAAGGAGCCAGAGTGGCATCTTCTCTTAAGAAGTACACGAGATTGTCCCCGTAAACAGAGGTTGCTTCCATACCAATCATAACCGTGTCAAGGGAATGAGAAGTCAAAGCAGAAAGAATACTTTTTACCAGCTGAGCAGAACCATCCTGAGAGTTGGCGACAGAAAAGCTGCTGTGTTTATCACCATCAGGAAGCATGAGATAAACGACATTGGTTTTGCTGCTTACATCAATTCCGACGTAAAGTGGGTTCATAAAAATCACCTTCTTTCGTAGTAAGAGTAGTGTGTTCAATCGGCTTGGTAAAACCCATGATCATGGAGCATCGACACCCTCGCATATCAGAATCCAGCTTAAGATGGACAGATGCGAAACCACACTGCCAGATGGTTGTCCATAAACTTAAGCAAACAGCCAGCCGGTTTGAAGCTAACTTCCATGTCAGGGGAACAGACTACTTTTGAAGCAACCATTACTGGTTCAACAGGAGGTAAGAGAACTATTACCTGATTGACACTAAGACAATTATATCATGGGCTTAACGAAGCCTATTGAACAAAATTTATTCAGTTATCAAGGTACATTTATGTAACTAAAAGATATTATACGAGGAGGTAATTATCATGAAACAATACATCATGTCAACATTAAAAAATGCATTACGTACATATCTGGCGATTATACCCTTTGCAGTCATTGGCGGCATTACTGTTGGAATGTATACATTTGAGCATTCGACTCCGGAGGTTATTGATGCGGCAATCGGGCAGCTTGGAAGCTATCAGGCGCTGATCGCAGTAACTATGATTCAGACTTTGGTCTATTCGCTGTTTGGATGGGTTGCCGGTTACTTCATTGTGGATCGTCTGGGGCTGATGAAGCCCTTCAGATTTGAGAAAAAAGTTCTTGCAAAGGTATGTCCTGTCATAGTTGTTTTGGGGCTTGCATTTGCTGCAGATTACTTTGTGATGGGGCGCCTTATTCCGGAAGTGGCAGCAGATTATGAAAAAGGAATCAGCCCGGCATACTTTATCAGTTCTTTGACCTATGGAGGTGTAATTGAGGAGATCTTGCTCCGCTGGTTTTTCATGGGACTTATTGCACTGATTCTGGTGATGATTTTTGCGGGAAAAACAGATAAAAAAGAAATACCGGTCTGGATTTTTATTACGGCCAATGTAATTGCGGCACTTGTGTTTTCTGCAGGTCATCTCCCTGCAACACAGATGTTTTTTGGAAGAATCACCGGATTGATTCTGCTTCGTTGTTTTCTGCTGAACGGTTCATTTGCCTTGTTCTTTGGAAGATGGTTCCGCAAGTATGGAATTCAGTATGCAATGTTAGGCCATTTCGGAATTCATTTAATATCTAAAATAATACTGATTTGTGTGTTATAATTATGAACAGGTTGTACCGCCGTCCGAAGGCAGAATGAAAAACATTGGAGAACAGATATGAAAAAAGACTATATGGAAGCCTGTATGAATGCCACGCGTCAGCGGATCATGCAGGTCATCATGATAAAAAAAGAGGCAACATCTGCAGAGATAGGGGAGGAATTGCCTGATATTCCGAGGGCCAGCCTTTATCGTCATATAAAAGTGCTTCTGGATGCGGAAATCATAACTGTGGTAAAGGAAGAATTCAAACGTGGTTCCATGGAAAAGACCTATGCCATTGCACCGCAGAGGCCTTATGAAGAAACCAATGAGGAATACAACAGCCTTATCCAGTCGGCACTGATGGGACTGCAGGGAGAATTTCACCGTTATTTCAATGGAGAGAATCCGGACCCACAAAGGGACCTTCTTACTTTGGGATCTGCTTCGCTTATGATGAGTGATGAGGAAATGATGGAATTTATCAAGGCATACGGTGAACTGATTCAGAAATATATGCCAAACAAACCGACTGAGGGCAGGAAGGTAAGAAAGGTCACTATTGTCATCTCACCGAATGATTGAGTAAATTTACTGCTTTACAAAACAGAAAAAACGAGTTATTATTCTTCTAGACAACCTGTCGGTAAGGAGTGAAAGCAATGCGGATTGTAAAAGAAGCGGCCGAGCGAAGGAAGGAAATACTGGATGTTGCAGAAAGGCTGTTCTGCACAAACGGGTATGACAATACAAGCACGAACGATATCCTGGCAGAGATCGGAATTGCCAGGGGAACCCTGTATTATCACTTCAAAAGTAAAGAAGACATCTTAGATGCAATGATTGACAGGGTTCTTGATGAAGTGATAAGAAAGGCTAGCAGCATTGCACTTAATGAATCAGTGCCGGTTCTGGATAGACTCACCCAGACGGTGCTTGCGGCTAATGTGGATACAAAAACCGGGGACATGATTCTGGAACAGGTTCATAAACCACAGAATGCTTTGATGCATGCAAAGATGCAGGAAAAACTGTTAAGTCAGCTGATACCGCTGTTTGTTAAGATAATAGAAGATGGGATTTCCCAGAACTTGATGCAGACGGATTACCCGGAGGATACCATACAGATGCTTCTTTTGTATTCTAATACTGTATTTGACGATTCCATAGAGTATTCTGCGGAAGTTAAAAAGAGAATGGTTCTTGCATTTATCAGCAATGCAGAACTTTTGCTCCATATGGAAAAAGGAAGTCTGCTTGAGGCTATGCTTCCAATGTTCTATAGAAAATAAAAAACAGTAACTATTCTGTTTGGGATAGTTACTTAATTTTTAAAATATAACCGACAATCTGTCGGTAACGGTTTATGGGAGGAATTGAATGGAAAAATCAAATTTTAGAAAATTCATGCTGCTGTGGACGGGCCAATTGATATCTGCCATAGGAGGAGGTCTCACCAGTTTTGGACTTGGTGTTTATGTTTTTGAGAAAACAGGAAGTGCAGCGGGAATGGCCCTTGTTACCTTGCTTGGATTTCTTCCGACACTGCTGCTTAGTGTTCCTGCAGGCGTACTGGCAGACCGATATGATAGAAGGCTTCTTATGATGCTCGGAGATGGGTTTTCCGGAATAGGGGTGCTTTATATTTTAATTTGTATGATGATAGGAGAGACTTCTCTGCTTCAGATTTGTATTGGGGTATCGATATCGGCTGTTTTTTCCTCACTGCTGGATCCGGCATACAAGGCGACCGTTTCCGACTTGTTAACAGCGGATGAGTATTCCAAGGCCAGCGGACTGGTTTCTTTAGCAGGAAGTGCCCGATATCTGGTCTCTCCGGTCATAGCAGGGATTTTGCTTTCGGCCAGTGATGTAAAGCTTTTGCTGGTTATCGATATCTGTACGTTCATTTTAACCGTAATTTCTACATTTGCTGTAAGGAGAGGAATCAAAGCGGAAAAGTGTCCGGAGAAGCTTTCTTTTAAAGAAAGCATGAAGATTGGATGGGATGCAATCCGCCAGAGCCGAGGAGTGTTTTTGCTGGTTATTGTATCTTCTTTGCTGACACTTTTTATCGGTGTATTTCAGATCCTGGCGGAGCCGCTGATTTTGTCAATATCAGACGCAAGGACACTGGGAATCGCAGAAACCATCTGCGCCAGTGGAATGTTAGTGTCAAGCTTGTTCCTTGGAATCAGGGGTATTAAGACCGGATATGTGAGGATACTCAGTATTTCGCTTGCACTGGCAGGAGTATGTGTCCTCGGATTTGGAACATTTGAAAGTGTAGTGTTTATCACAATTTCAGGTTTTGGATTTTTCATGATGTTGCCTTTTGCAAATAACTGTCTGGACTTTCTGGTAAGAACAAATACGCCCGTGGAAATGCAGGGGCGTGTCTGGGGAATTGTCGGATTTATGTCACAGATCGGGTATGTGATTGCATATGGAACCAGCGGGGTTATTGCCGACTGGATAGCAGAATGCGGAGAAATAAGTGTAGGAAGGGGTGCCGGAATGGTGATATCCTTTGCAGGTGCGGCACTCATGATTGTTTCGGTGAGCATTCTGTTTATGAGAGAAATAAAGCTTCTTGAAGGAAATATAGGTGGAGGTAAAGAAATATGATGGGAAGACTTTTGTGGAATGATATAAGGAGTCATAAACTTTTATCTTTTTCTACGATTATTTTCATGGCGGCAGCGTCACTTCTTATTTCATTGGCAGCAGTTCTGTTTACAGATCTGCTGGGCTGCGTAGATGGTCTGATGACAGAGGCAAAGACACCGGATTACCTGCAGATGCATGCAGGCGAAATGCAAAGGGAGAATATAAAAGTCTTTGCAGAAGAACATTCTGAGATTGAGAAATGGCAGATTTGTAACTTCTTGAATCTGGAAAACAGTTCGGTAATGCTTGGCACCAGAAGCCTTGCAGACAGCACTCAGGACAATGGACTATGTGTGCAGAATGAAGACTTTGATTATCTGCTGGACATGGACAATGCCCGCCCGTCGGTGAAGGAAGGAGAGGTTTATGTGCCGGTGTGCTATCGTTCCCTATATGATGTGAACATTGGTGATAAAATGCAGATCGGAAACGAAGAACTGATTGTTGGAGGTTTTATAAGAGACTCACAGATGAGTTCCATGATGGCTTCTTCCAAACGATTTCTGGTCAGCAAAACAGACTACGAACGGATAAAAAAACTGGGGGAGGAAGAATACTTAATTGAATTTCTTTTAAAAGAGGACACGGATAAAGATGCTTTTGCGGCAGATTATGGACGAGCGAATTTGTATTCCAACGGTCCGGCTATTACGAAACCACTGATCCGGATGATGAATGCCCTATCAGATGGGCTAATGATTTTAGTAATTTTTCTGGTTGGTATTGGGGTGCTGCTGATTTCTCTGCTTTGCATTTATTTTATTACGGCCCTTGGTGTGGAACAGGACAGGAAAGAAGTGGGAATGTTAAAAGCATTGGGAATTAGAAATAACCATATTCGCTCTTTGTATTTCTCAAAGTATATCCTGCTTTCTTTCATTGGCATGGTGGCCGGATTTCTGGGTGCAGAGATACTGAAGAACCCGCTTTCAGGGAAGCTGAGGGAGTTATATGGTCCATCGGATAATGCTATGAATTCTGCAACTATTGCCATTTTTGTCTGCATACTTATTCAGGTAGTGATTCTTCTCTTCATAAGACATATATTAAAGAATTTCGAGAAAATCTCTGCACTGGAGGCACTCTTTTCTGTTAAAACACAAGGGGAAAAATGGGAGGTAGGACAATATGTAATCATTGGCCTGGTAGCCTCAGCGTGTATGATTCTGGCATTGATTCCACAGAATTTAAGCAGTACTATTTCAGCACCGGAATTTGTTACATATATGGGAATCGGGGATACTCAGATACGAATGGATGTCAGACAATCAGAAAATATCGGGGACATAACGGAGAAACTGTCAGAGAAGTTAAACACGGATCCGGATGTTTCAAAGTACGTGGCACTAAAGACAGTATCCTGCGCGGCCTTCTTAACCGATGGAAACAAGGTAAATCTTCTTGTGGAAGCGGGAGATCATTCTGTATTCCCGGTAAAGTACGCTGAGGGAAGACAGCCGGAAGAGGACGGGGAAATCGCACTGTCAAGTTTGCAGGCACAGGATCTGGGACTGAAAATCGGCGATAGGGTTGATATGGAAAGTGATGGCAAGAGAAGCTCCGCTGTGGTGTGCGGTATTTATTCGGATATTACAAATGGAGGAAAGACAGCGAAAGTGAGGAGCCTTCCGTCCGATGGGAATTCAGATGATCAGGTTATATGGAGTATTCTGTATGTATCCTTAAAGGACGATATTGATATAGGGCAATGGATGAAAGAATATGAGCGGTATGGTGCAGATGTTGTGAATATTGCAGATTATGTGCAGGGAACCTATGGACCGACAATCAGGCAGATTGAAATGGCGAAGCTTGTAGCTATGGGAATAGCCATATTGGTTGTTGCGGTGGTGGTCATGCTTTTCATGAGGCTGCTCATTGAAAAAAAGAGATACTCTATTTCGCTTCAGAAAGCTTTGGGATTCAGCAATGTCAGCATAAGGTCAGGTTATTTTATAAACGGGTTAATTCCGGCGATAGTGGGAGTACTGGCAGGAATGATATTGGGAAATAGCTTGGGCGAAATTCTCTGCGGGCAGATACTAAAATCTTTTGGCGCATATGGATTCCACTTTGTGATCCGATGGGAGCAGATATTATTAATTGTCCTTATTTTGATGGTTACAGCAGCTGCGGCTGTAAGTTCCGGAACTTTAGAAATAAAGAAAATCAAGGCATATGAGTGCTGCATGGGAAAGGAATAAATAACATGGAGATAATTTTAAGAGCAGAAAAACTTTGCAAAGATGAGATTTTAAAGGATATTTCTTTTCACATTAATCAAGGAGAAATGGTAGCAATTATGGGACCGTCAGGTTCCGGAAAGTCCACGCTATTATATAATTTATCCGGCATGGATGAACCGACCGGCGGTAAGGTATGGCTTAAAGAGCAGGAAATCACAGCATTATCTGAGAAGGAAAAAGCAAAATTACGGCTTCATCGAGTTGGTTTCGTCTTTCAACAGATGAATATGATGGAGAATCTGAATGTTCTGGATAATATTTTGCTTCCTGCCCTGCAGGCAAACAAGGAAAGAAAAAGCGGAAAAAAGGGAAAGAAGGAGCTGATAAATGAAGCCATAAGTCTGATGAGAAAGTTTTCGATTTCCGGCCTGGAGCAGCGAAGAATCACAGAGGTTTCAGGCGGTCAACTTCAGCGAGCATGTATTTGCAGGAGCATGATTAATCGTCCGGAAATTATATTCGCCGATGAACCGACAGGGGCGTTAAATAAAAGTGCTACAGAGGAAGTGATTAACGCACTTACAGATTTAAATCGTGAGGGAACCACGATTCTGATGGTAACCCATGACAGCAGGATGGCAAGCCGCTGCGGACGGATTCTGTATCTGCTGGATGGACAGCTTCAGGGGGAATTGACACTTGAAGATTATCCGGATGATTCGCATAAGCAGCGAGAGGAGACAGTAAATCAATGGCTCGCAAACATGGAATGGTAGATCGTTTGTATGTTACGAATAAGTTCTGGCAGACTTGATTGCAGTGTTATAATAATTTATAATATAAAAAAGCACGTTTTTGTGCTGACGCAACCTGAAGTTTACATTTAGAACCTGCCGGGTGGTGGCATATTGCAGATCACACTGGTATGATGTGCATAAACGAGAACAAACAGGAGGCAATCAGAATGACGTTTGGTGAAAAGCTATCAAAGATAAGAAAAGAAAATAACTATACACAGGAACAGCTTGCTGAAGCATTGGGCGTTTCCAGACAGTCTGTCAGCAAGTGGGAGGCAGACATCGCCTTTCCTGAAACGGAAAAAATCATAAAAATCAGTGAGAGTTTTGGATGCTCTCTGGACTGGCTGCTTAAGGATAGAGAGACGGAAGAAGCCGTGAGGGTTGAAATCCCGGTAATCCGTGGCGTCCGCATAAGGGAGAGAAAAAGTCAGAAAACATTGTTTGGTATTCCACTGTGGTGCGTGGGCAAAAATGCAAAGGGATTTGTTGCTGTGGGATTCAGGGCGCAGGGCGTGATTTCTATTGGATTTTTATCTACGGGATTGATTTCTATAGGACTATTATCAATAGGATTATTTTCCTTCGGCATGATTGCAATCGGTCTTCTGGCACTTGGATGTTTTGCTCTTGGTGCTGTGGCTGCAGGCTCAATAAGTATTGGAATTATGGCTTTCGGGGCGGTGGCAGTCGGAAAGTTCGCCGTAGGTGCAGCAGCTGTGGGCAGTTATGCCGCTCTGGGAGACAGTGCACGTGCAATGATCGCTCTGGGCGACAGCGAAGCTGTGGGGACTATCTTTGAGAAGGCCGGAGAACTCACGGAAATAGAAATTATGCGTGTCAAACAGACTCTGGACGAAATAACACCGGTTTATCTGGGATGGGCAAAATGGATTTTTAAATTGTTTTTATAGAGATGGATAAGGAAAGGGTCAGGTAGATGATTATACGAAAAGCAGAGCTTGCTGAGCTTGATGAGATAATGAAAATATTCGATATCGCAAGGCAGTATATGAGGGAAAAGGGTAATATGAACCAGTGGATAAACGGCTACCCGTCCCGTGAATTGATTACCGAGGATATCGAGGCAGGACATTTATTCGTATGCCTGGACACCAGCGATGGTGACTGCATTGATGGAAAGGATGGCAATGATGGAAGAATCCACGGAGTCTTTGCCTTTATACTGGGCGATGATCCTACTTATCATGTAATCGAGGGAGGAAGATGGCTCAACGATGAACCTTACGGAACTATCCACCGGATGGCCAGCGACGGAGTGATCAGCGGACTATTGAAAAAAACCATGCCTTTCTGTCTTGGCTTAACGGATAATGTGAGGATTGATACCCATGCGGATAATAAACCGATGCTCAATGCTGTGAAACGATACGGCTTCAAGCACTGTGGTGTTATTTATGTGGCTGACGGAAGCCCCAGAGAGGCTTTCCAGTACTCAGCGCAATAGTATATACTGGTCAAAAGGCAATTCTGGCATCATGCCGCTGTTGTAAAAAAATCAAAGAAGCCACTATTTTTACAGCATCGCACCATTTCCAAAGCCTTTGGAGCCCGTTTCATGAGCGATATGTTGTAAAATCTTGAAGGTAGAAGTTCTTTTTACAACGTGATTCAATTTTATGTTGTAGAAATTCTGTGAAGTCAAAAAAAGTACAACCTTCACGACTTTTCAGCCTAGATTTAAAGGCCGATATAAGTGTGATGTTGTAAAAAAACTTGTTTCAGGTCACATTGTACAACGACGATAAAAAAGACAGGTAAAGCCAGAAAGTAGTTCAAACTATTTCAAAGCTGGAGACACCACAAAAGCATTACTGCCAGTATTCCGTGTTGCGGATGCCGATATCGGAAGCCTTGAACTCCGGATTTTTGCCGGCAGACCTCTGTGAAAGATAATCTTTAAGAGCTGCGAAAGCTTTGTCCCCCAGAATTATGCAGACAGGCACATTTATAAGCGCCATGAAGCCCATGAGCACATCGGCAAGGTCCCATGCAAGGCCTGCACTGAACTGAGCTCCAAGGAAAATAATCACAACTGCCAGCAGTCTGTAGCAGTTAATAAAGATCTTGTTTTTGAGGGCATCTTTGTATAGATAGCTTATGTTCATTTCCGCGTAATAATAGTTTCCCACAAGAGTGGTATATGCGAAAAGGGCAAGTGCCAGTGTGATGAACACTCCGCCGAACTCGCCGAAATTGGAACTGAGAGATGCCTGAATATATGCTGCGTTCATTGTATTGCCTTCCGCATCGATGAAACCGGAAGGGTCCACTCCGGAACAGAGAATCATGAAGGCGGTGGAGCTGCATATCAGAATAGTATCGATAAATACAGAAAGCATCTGAACCAGGCCCTGTTTAACCGGATGAGAAACATCAGCGGAAGCAGCAGCATTAGGAGCAGAACCGATACCGGCCTCGTTGGAGTAAAGCCCACGCTTGATGCCGTTCATAATTGCCGCACCGAAAAGACCACCTGCCGCAGCCTGAAAATTCAATGCGCTGCTGAATATGCTGCCAATTACTCCCGGAAGAGATGAAATATTCATTATAACCACAATCAGGGCCACAGCTATATATGCGAGAGCCATTGCAGGAACCAGCACCTGAGTAATTTTTGAAATTCTTTTGCCTCCACCGAAAATTACGATTCCGGCAAGAACAGCCACCACAGCACCTATTATAAGTGTGGTGTTTTCACCCGGAAAATATGCTCTGACGAAGTCGGTAAGGTTAAAAGATGCAAGGGCGTTGAATCCACCCATATATGTTGCAATAAGCGCTACAGCAAAAGCCCCGCCTAGTGCAGGAACGTTGAGAGCCTGCTTGATATAGTAGGCAGGACCGCCGTAAGAGCCGTCTACACCTTTTTTCTTATAAATCTGTGCCAGAGTCGATTCCACGAAGGCAGAGGCACCTCCTATGAGTGCGATGAGCCACATCCAGAATACTGCTCCCGGACCGCCGGCGAGAATGGCTCCTGTAACACCTACAATGTTTCCCGTACCTACTCGTGAGGCAGTTGAAACCATCAGGGCCTGAAATGATGAGATTGAATCACGATCTTTTTTCGGCTCTGTAATAACGCGGATTGACTCTCTGAGAAGTCTGAACTGTACGAAATCGGTACGAAGTGAAAAGTACAGACCTGCAGCAATGAGCAAAGCAATCAGAATGTAGCCATATAGCCATCCGCTGATTGTGCCTACAATTTCTCCAAAAACCTTCATAATTTTTCCTTATTATTCCTTTCTGATTTATTTTTTACGTTTTCTTCAATATATATACCTAAAATGACCTTTAATAGGTTACCGTAAAAGATAATAACCGTCAAGAGATAAAGCGAAAATGATGTAGTCAGAAAAAAACTATTGTGGTATACTAAATCGCAGAAAGAAGGACAGGGGAGCAGATTATGATAAATCTTCTTGATTTACAGCTTAATGAAATGGAAGAACTGATGAAAAAGCTGGGGCAGCCTAAATTCAGGGCGGCACAGGTTTTTGGCTGGCTATACAAGGAGGCAGGAAAAGGGGCTTCAGACTTCGATGATATGAGAAATATTCCTGCAGTACTGAGACAGAGCCTGTCAGAACTCAGCTTTATCGGTCTGCCGCAGATTCTCAAGGTTCAGGAATCAAAGATGGACGGCACACGCAAGTATCTTTTCGGACTTGACGACGGCAATGCGGTGGAAAGCGTTTTCATGCGGTATAAATTCGGAAATTCCATATGCGTGTCATCACAGGCAGGTTGTCGTATGGGCTGCAGTTTTTGTGCATCTACTCTGGGCGGATTGGCAAGAAGCCTGACAGCAGGAGAGATTGCGGGACAGATACTTTCCGCAGAAAGAGACACAGGAGAGCGCATAAGCCACGTGGTGGTAATGGGCAGCGGAGAGCCCTTTGACAACTATGATAACCTTTTCTCGTTTATAAAAATTATTAACGATCCGAAAGGACTGAACATAGGTATGCGTAACATTACAGTTTCAACCTGTGGCATAGTTCCGATGATAGAAAGGTTCGGAGAGGATTTTCCTCAGGTAAATCTGGCTATTTCTCTTCATGCTTCCGACAACGAGAGAAGAAGCAGTCTTATGCCGGTAAACAGAAAATATCCTCTTGATGAGCTCATCAGTGCATGCAGACGGTATTCGGACAAGACTTCCAGGAGGGTGACTTTTGAGTATACTCTCGTAAAAGATGTGAACGACAGTGAAAGTGATGCTGACAAGCTGGCTAACCTGCTTCGGGGAATGCTTTGCCATGTAAATCTCATTCCTTTGAATACTGTCAGAGAAAGAGATTTCGAGACTACAGGAAAGGCGGCGGCACAGAAGTTCAGAGAAAGGCTTGAGGCACGCGGTATCCCGGCCACAATCAGGCGTGAGCTGGGAGACGATATAGATGCGGCCTGCGGTCAGCTCAGACGGAGTACAATGATAGAAAAATAAAGACAAAATAGAGGTTGAAAGCCAACGTGTTTTGTTGTATAATGAATAAAATAACTGAAAACAGAGCAAAAACATTTAGGAGGCGATTTTTATGGTTAAATTATTAGTTGGACATAAAGGCAGCGGTAAGACAAAGCAGATGATCGACATTGCCAATGAGTCCGTAGAATCAAGCAAGGGTAGCATTATCTTCATCAATAAGAATCACAGATTGATGTACGATTTAAAATACAGAATCAGAGTAATCTGCATGGAAGACTTTGAGCACATTACAAACAGTGATGAATACATAGGTTTCATTTACGGAATCATCAGTTCCGACCACGATATCGAGACTATTTTCATCGACAGCATTTTAAAGCACGCAGACTTTACATTAGGCGACCTGCCTGAATTCGTAGAAAGACTTAAGGACATTTCCAAGAATTATGGAATGGACTTTGTAGTAAGTCTGAGTGCAGAAAAGGAAGAAATGATCGGCGTAAACTTTGACGGCTGCGAAATCTTAAATTAATTGCTTTTGAAATATCAGGCGGTGGGAAACCATCGCCTTATTTTAATGTATAGGTAAATATGAAAATGATGGACATAAACGACATAAAAGAAAAAATGAGCGGCAGAAAGCCGGGCGTAATAGGTGACAGGAAGGAATTCGCCGTGCTTATTCCTCTGGTGGAAAGGGAGGACGGTCTGCATCTGTTGTTTGAGAAGCGCTCCGGCAATATAAAGCAGCCGGGTGACATCTGCTTCCCGGGAGGCAGAATAGAAGAGGGAGAAAGTATCACCGAGTGTGCACTGAGAGAGACCGCTGAGGAAATCGGAATAACCGATGTTGAAGTTATAGGGCAGTTTGATTCTATCCTTGAGGTGAACAGAATCACCATGCATACAGTGGTGGGTAAAATCACGGAAGACTCAATAAAAAATGCCCGCCTTAACCCGGATGAGGTTGCGGACATATTTACTGTGCCTCTGGATTTTTTCGCTTCGGCCGAGCCTATGAGCCATACTGTCAGAATTATTCAGGATACTGCGGATTTTCCATATGAGGAAACCGGCATCAGAAAGGACTATAAGTGGCGTGTAGGCCATCAGGAAATATTTATTTACCATTATGAGGACAGAATCATCTGGGGGCTTACCGCCAGAATTGCCAGGTGGTTTGCTGATTTTGCCTGTAGCTCGCTGTGATTAATTATGACTCAAATGAAAGACTGATGTTGTAATTTTCATCGAGAGAATCGTTAAATACTTCGCACACTTTGTCCCAGAAGCTGCCAAGGTTATGTTCCAGCAGGCTCTGGCCTTCAACGATAAACTCTGCAGAGTAGGATACTGTTGTCAGGGCATCGTGAAGGGCATCAAGGTTTGAGCCTGCCAAAAGATCGCTGCCGAGAGCACTGCGCATAAATTCATAAAATTCTTCTTTAGTAGTAATCAGACTGCCGTCGATTACTATTTTTTTTGTCGTATTTACTGTGTCGTTCATAATTTCGCTGTTCATTTGTATTATTCCTCCCCGTAAAGCAGTTCGAAGCTTTCGTAATGATCTTCAGTGTAGTATATCAGACCGTCGCTGGAATAGACAATTCTTTTGGCACCTCGTGTCTCTGCACCAAGGGTGTCTATGTCACACTCGCAGTAAGTGCGGCCGTCCCGCTCAGGAAGCAGTCCTTCGTAATTGCCGAATCTGTCTCCTCCGATGCACATTCCGGGAGCGTAAGGCTCCAGTGAGCCGCCGTTCCAGCCCAGTTCTCTGGCTTCGGCTTTAGTGATGAAGTTGTCGGGCAGACAGCCGTTTTCGTGAATGTATGCGGCCACGTCGTCTCTGGAAGTCAGCGACACGTCGCTCTCGCCGGGCACTGTGGCAGGAGCGCATGCGGCAAACAGAAACACAACCATTACAATCATTGCAATCAATGCCGGAGGAATGGTGGTTTTAAATATTCTTTTCATAGTTCTCCAAAACACCTTTCTTTTATATTCTTTTAAACTGATTTTATATAATTACAGGATTAAAGTCAATGGTACAGAGAAATATCCAAATTTTGATGGGTTACTTTTTGTAACCTTTTACGTTACCCTTGAATTACAACCAATGAAAGGAGAAAAACAACATGAAAAAGAAATTTTTGATGGCGGCGCTGGCATTATGCATAGCAGCCGGTTCTGCAGATGCAGGCTTCGGTCTCACTGCTGAAAAGGGAATATCCTTCGGAGGAATTTGTAAAATATTCTCGTTGAACTGTGGTCAGAGTGTGTCCGGCACTGTAAAGTCTTCAGGCTCAACAGGGGCAACCGGGTCCACAGGAACCGTAAGCTCTGTAAATTCTATGGAAAAACAGGTGGCATCCCTCACCAACAGTGAAAGAAAGGCGGCAGGCCTGGGAAGTCTTACTCTTGATTCACAGCTTTCAAAGCTGGCGAGAATGAAGGCCGAGGACATGGCGAAAAACGGCTACTTTTCGCATACTTCGCCGACCTACGGATCAGCCTTTGACATGATGAAGCAGTACGGTGTTTCCTACAGGACAGCAGGGGAGAATATTGCCAAGGGTCAGAAGACTGCAGAATCTGTAATGAACGGCTGGATGAATTCATCCGGTCACAGAGCCAATATTCTCAGCAGTACGTATACACATATCGGTGTGGGATATGCTAAGGACAGCAAGGGAAATACCTACTGGGTACAGGTTTTTAAAGGGTAATTAACAAATTAACAAAAAAAGTCCAAAAATATGCTGAACAGTAAAAAATAACTTTTACTTTTACTACTACTTGTATTATAATGGAGGGGTAAATATTTCTTTTATTCACTTAGGAGGGAAAAAATGAAGAAGTTTTTAACATTATTACTTATCCTCTCCATGGTATTCACATTTGCTGCATGCGGCGGTGGAAACGATGATGGAGGAGATGCTGAATCCTATGCAGTTGCAATGATTACCGACTATGGTGACATCACAGACGAATCATTCAACCAGACTACTTATGAAGCATGTAAGGAATTCTGCGAAGCAAACGACATCCAGTTCAACTACTTCAAGCCTGCCGGCGACAACACTGCTGACAGAGTTGCTATGGTTGACCAGGCTGTAGGTGAAGGTTATAACGTAATCGTTATGCCTGGCTATGCATTCGGTGGTACTGTAGTTGAAGTGGCTCCTAACTATCCGGATGTTAAGTTCATTGTATTAGACGTTGCTAAGGGAGATATTCTTGAAGCTGCCGTAACCAAGGCAGGCGAGTCTTATGACTATCAGCCGGATAACTGGAACCTTGAAGACTACTTCGACATGTCCAATGTATACTGCGTAGTATATCAGGAAGAAATCGCAGGCTATATGGCAGGCTATGCTGCTGTTAAGCTTGGATACGAAAAGTTAGGTTTCCTTGGCGGAATGGCTGTTCCTGCAGTAGTTCGCTATGGACAGGGCTTCGTTCAGGGCTGCGATGCTGCTGCTGCTGAAATGGACAAGGACGTGGAAATCAACTACGTATACGGCGGACAGTTCTTCGGTAACGCTGATATCACAGCTGTAATGGATACCTGGTACAAGGGCGGCACAGAAGTTGTGTTCGCTGCAGGCGGTTCAATCTATACTTCAGCTTGTGAAGCCGCTGTAAAGGTTGGCGGAAAAGTTATCGGTGTTGACACTGATCAGGCTTCTATTATTGATGGCGCTTACGGCGACGGAATTACAGTAACATCTGCCATGAAGGGCTTATACCCGTCAACTTACAATGCTCTTGAAGACATCGTTCTTAACGGTAACTGGGATAAATATGTTGGTCAGATTGCTAACTTAGGCATCATTTCAGACAATCCTGAAGAAAACTATGTACAGATTGCTCCTTCAACTCAGTTCAAGGACGGTGCATTCACAGAAGATGACTATAAGGCTATGGTTGCAAAGCTTAATGCCGGCGAAATCACAGTTGACAACAACATTGCAGAGATGCCTGCAACTACAAATACTAAGGTAAACACACAGGGACAGATTGTAGGTTAATTTTAGGTTTTTTATAGGGGTGTCAGTAGGCATCCCTATATTTTTAATTTTGAAAGTAACGATAAAGATAATATCGTTAAGATAGATTGAATAAAAGAAGTTTTAAATTAAAGAAAAAGAGGGAGGTAAGCCTTTGGAACAGCAATACGCAATAGAAATGCTGCATATCACCAAAAAATTCCCGGGCATTATTGCTAATGATGATATCACCCTTCAGTTAAAAAAAGGCGAAATCCACGCACTGCTCGGAGAGAACGGTGCAGGTAAATCCACTTTGATGTCCGTTCTTTTCGGACTGTATCAGCCGGAAGAGGGCGAAATCCGTAAAGACGGCAAAAAGGTGGAGATTAACGACCCTAACGATGCCAACGACCTGGGCATCGGTATGGTTCACCAGCATTTTAAGCTGGTGGAATGCTTTACTGTGCTTGATAATATTATACTGGGAATAGAACCGAATAAACACGGATTCCTGATGAAAGCAGAAGCAAAGAAAAAGGTAGAGGAATTATCTAAAAAATATGGACTTTATGTAGATACTGATGCTGTGATTGAAGATATAAGTGTAGGCATGCAGCAGAGAACGGAAATTCTTAAAATGCTCTACAGAGATAACGAAATCCTCATCTTCGATGAACCTACTGCCGTTCTTACACCACAGGAGATAGCTGAACTCATGCAGATTATGAAAAATCTGGCTGCTGAGGGGAAGTCCATTCTTTTCATTTCTCACAAGCTTAATGAAATTATGGAAGTTGCCGACAGATGTACTGTCCTGAGAAAGGGCAAGTACGTGGGTACTGTTAATGTAAAGGACACGACAAAGAGCGAGCTTTCCAGAATGATGGTAGGCAGAAACGTTGAGTTTGTCGTTCAGAAAGAGGATGCAAAGCCGGGCGAGGTTATTCTCGATGTCAGGGACATGACTGTGGCAAGCAAGCTCCACAAGAAAAATGCGGTAAACAAGGTTTCTTTTGACGTAAGAGCAGGAGAAATCGTCTGCATTGCCGGTATTGACGGAAACGGACAGACTGAGTTTGTATATGGACTGACAGGTCTTGAACCGGTTACAGAAGGAAAGATAACCCTGTGCGGTCAGGATATAACCAACCTCAGCATAAGAAAACGTAACGAAAACATGAGTCATATTCCGGAAGACAGACATAAACACGGACTGGTTCTGGATTACACTTTGGAAGACAATATGATTCTCCAGAGATACTTCGAACCGGAATTCGTATCCAAAGCCGGCTTTATGAACAGAAAGAACATCAGAGCCTATGCGGAAAGACTTATTGAGCAGTATGATATACGTTCAGGTCAGGGACCGATAACCGTGGCAAGAAGTATGTCCGGAGGCAACCAGCAGAAGGCTATTGTAGCACGTGAAATCGACAAGGATCCTCAGCTTCTGGTAGCTGTACAGCCGACCAGAGGACTTGATGTAGGAGCCATCGAGTATATTCATAAACAGCTGGTAAAACAGCGTGATGAAGGAAGAGCAGTGCTTCTGGTTTCCCTTGAACTTGAAGAGGTAATGAGTGTATCAGACAGAATTCTCGTCATGTTCGAAGGCGAAATCGTGGGAGAACTGGATCCAAAGAAGACAACCGTTGAAGAATTAGGCCTCTATATGGCCGGTGCAAAGAGGGAGGAAAGATAAGATGAACTTGAAAATGCGTACATTACTCAAGAACAATGCTTTCCAGGCTATCCTGTCGTCTCTGCTCTGCATTCTGGGCGGTCTGATAATCGGATTCATTGTGCTGCTGTTTATCAATCCGGGCGGAGCATGGGAAGGAATCACAGACCTGATAAAGAACTTCATGAACTACGACAATTCCAAGGTGGCCATTAAGTATTTCGGAAGCACTCTGGTAAAGACTGCACCTCTGCTGATGTGTTCACTTTCCATACTTTTCTGCTATAAAGTGGGACTCTTTAATATCGGCGCCGCCGGTCAGTACGGATTAGGTGCGGGAATTGCTCTTTACGCAGCATTGGCATGGGGAATGCCATGGTGGATATGTATGATTCTCGGCACATTAGCCGGAGGTATACTGGGACTTCTCAGCGGAGTGCTTAAGGCATACTGTAATGTAAATGAAGTTATAAGCGGAATCATGCTCAACTGGATTTCCCTCTATGGAGTAAATATTCTGCTTACCGGAGTGAAGGAAAGCACAAGCCCGTATACTATATCGGTATCAGGTGCAAACAAGAGTGCTATAATCCCTACATTAGGACTGGACAAGCTCTTTAATAACAACCAGTATGTGACACTGGCTGTACCTCTTGCGATCATAATTGCTGTGGCTATCTGGGTTCTGCTTGAAAAGACCAAGCTGGGCTACGAACTGAAAGCTACAGGCAATAATAAAAATGCTGCTAAATACTGCGGCATGGCTGAGAAAAGAAACATCATCCTTACGCTTATTATAGGCGGAGCACTGGCCGGACTGGGTGCTGCCATGTTCTATCTGACGGGTTATGAACAGTGGAACTGCAGCGCGTCATCGGTTCCGACCATGGGCTTTAACGGTATTTCCGCAGCCTTCCTCGGAGGTCTGAATCCTATAGGCAGCATTTTCTCGTCATTCTTCATTCAGCATATCACCATGGGTGGAGCTTACCTTGACAAGACAATGTACTGCGCTCAGATCTCTGATCTGATTTCGGCTATAATAATTTATCTTTGCGGATTCGTTCTTTTCCTGAGATATATGATGAACAGGAGAATTGCAAGAAAAGAAGAAAAAGAAGCACTTGCTGCAAAGAGTATTTCCGGCGATGCGGAAAACAATAAGGAAGGGGGCGAAGCATAATGACATTATTGATTGAATATACACTGCTGTATGCTTCAGTACTTATCCTGGTGGCGCTCGGAGGCTGCTTCTCAGAACATTCGGGCGTTATCAACCTGGGTCTTGAAGGAATTATGGTCATAGGCGCCTTAGGTGGGGCACTGACTATGAGCACGATAGATCAGAGCTTTGCAGGAGCCTCTGCCCTGGTGATTGTACTTTCCGTTATAGTGATTTCAATGTTGTTCGGCATAGTTTACTCCTCCCTTCTGGCGGTAGCATGCATAAACTTCAAAGGAGATCAGACAATAGTCGGTACGGCAATTAACATTCTGGGAACAGCGGCAGCAACAGTAATTGTCAAGGCAATCAACACTGCAGCAAACCCGAATAACGTATCATCTGTAGTTAAATATATTCAGCCTAAAAAGGCATTTCTGTTCCATATAGGTGATTTTGAGCTGAACTGGTTTATGATTGTAACCGTGATAGCACTGATTTTTGCTTATGTTACACTTTATAAGACAAAGTTCGGCCTCAGAATGATGGCCTGCGGTGAACATCCTCAGGCTGCAGACTCGGTGGGTATCAACGTATACAAGATGCGCTGGGCCGGAGTGCTGATTTCAGGTGCTCTGGGCGGTCTGGGCGGAATCGTGTATATTACAGCAGGCGTAAGTGAGTGGAAGTTTGAATACGGTGTTGCCGGCTTCGGATTCCTGGCACTGGCAGTAATGATTTTCGGACAGTGGAAACCTCAGCGAATCGCTCTTGCGGCTCTGCTCTTCGGTCTGTTCCGTGCCTTATCAAACGTATATACAGGCTTTGACTTCATGGTGGCACTTAACCTGCCAAGCGGCGTATATAACATGATGCCGTATATTATTTCCCTTATCGTTCTTGCACTTACTTCGAAGAAGTCAAGAGCTCCTAAGGCGGAGGGTATTCCTTACGATAAAGGACAAAGATAAGGCCAAAGATAATAGTATGAAAATTCCAAGGAGAATTTTATGTTTTTACCTGTAACTAAAGAAGAAATGAGGGAAAGAGGCTGGCAGCAGGCGGACTTTGTCCTGGTGACGGGGGATGCCTATGTGGATCACCATTCCTTCGGCACTGCCATAATAGGCAGACTTCTTGAAAGATATGGATATAGGGTAGCTGTACTTCCTCAGCCTGATTATAAATCGGCTGAGGATTTTCAGCGTTTCGGAAAACCTCGTCTTGGTTTTCTCATAAACAGCGGAGTGGTGGATTCTATGGTGAACAACTACTCCGTATTTAAGCACAGGCGCAAGACAGATGAATATGCACCTGGAGGCAAGGCGGGAAACCGTCCGGACAGAGCACTTATAGTATATGCCAACAGAGCTAAGGAAGCTTATAAGGATGTGCCGGTAATTATCGGCGGCATAGAAGCAAGCCTGCGACGCCTGGGTCACTACGACTACTGGAGTGATAAAGTCAGACGTTCCATACTTCTCGATTCTAAGGCAGACCTTCTCATTTACGGCATGGGCGAGCGGGCCATAGTTGAAATCGCCGAAGCTCTGGACTCAGGAATTGCGGCAAGGGATATAACCTGGGTGAGAGGAACCTGCTACAGGGCAAAAGACCTTTCCATAGCAGAGAGTGCAGGGGAGGGAAGCCTCAAGGTACTGCCTTCCTTTGATGAAATATCGTCGGATAAGAAAGCTTATGCCAGAAGCTTTGCTGTGCAGTTCAAAAACAACGACAGCATATCTGCAGTGACACTGGCAGAAAAATATACGGATACCGTTTATGTGGTTCAGAATCCGCCTCAGCCGCCTCTGGAAAGGGAAGAGCTGGACGACGTCTACAGCCTGCCTTTCGAAAACGAGTGGCATCCTATGTATGATGAGATGGGAGGTGTACCCGCTTTTAAGGAAATCAAGTTCAGCGTTGTAAGCTCCCGGGGCTGTTTCGGAGGCTGCAGTTTCTGTGCTCTCACGTACCATCAGGGGAGACAGGTGAGAAGCCGGAGCAAAGAAGCTATAGTGGACGAAGTAAAGAAGCTGACGGAAAAAGAAGATTTCAAGGGATATATCCACGATATCGGCGGGCCTACAGCAAACTTCCGCGGCCCGGCATGCCGTAAGCAGCTTAAGAGCGGAGTGTGCACTCATAAGGACTGCCTTTATCCGGCAGTATGCCCTAACATGACTGTGGATCACAGCGATTATCTTGATGTGCTGCGTGCAGTAAGGAAGATAGACGGTGTGAAAAAAGTTTTCATAAGATCCGGCATACGATATGATTATCTCATGGCAGATCCGCACTGTGATGAATTTATCGATGAATTGTGCCGATATCATATCAGCGGGACACTGAAGGTGGCGCCGGAGCATATTTCAGATAGAGTTCTTTACTATATGCGTAAACCTTCACAAAAGGTATTTTTGGAATTTGATAAAAAATATAAAGCGGTCAACAGGAAACTGGGGAAAAAACAGTATCTCATTCCGTATCTTATTTCCAGCCATCCGGGAAGCACCCTGGAGGACGCGGTGGAACTGGCTGTTTTCCTGAAAAAATACGGCTTCGTGCCGGATCAGGTGCAGGACTTTTATCCTACACCGGGAACGCTTTCCACATGCATGTACTATACCGAGCTGGATCCTCTGACCATGAAGCCGGTATATGTGGCAAAAAATATGGAAGAGAAGCGAATGCAGAGAGCGCTTATTCACTACAATAAGAAAGAAAATAAAGATTTGGTGATGAAAGCGTTAAAGAAGGCCGGTAAAGTTGACTTGGCAGGATACCTGTTATATAATACTAAATAACAAGGTTATTAAAACTACAAAGGAGCGATCCCCCAATGAAGAAAAAATACAAATTCCAGAATCCGGGCAGAACTATTAAAGAAATGCTGGCACTTTCAACAGAAAAATTCCCGGCAAACAGTGCCTTCAAGGTAAAGAACAGAGGCAGGATTGAGTCGATTTCTTTCGTGCAGCTGACAAACGATGTGCGCAATCTTGGAACCGAACTACATTCCCTCGGAATCTCTGACAAGAGAGTAGGAATCATCGGTGAAAACAGTTATCCATGGTTTAACGTCTTCCTGTCTGTGGTATGCGGCGGAGGCGTTGCAGTACCTTTTGACAAGGGCTTCACTTCCGAGGAACTGGCAATGTGCATCAGAAGAAGCAGAATTGCAGCGCTTTTTTATGATGAGAAACACGGTGAAATGGTTCGCAGAGCTGCTGAGATTGCATCTGAAGAGGAAGACGGCTCTCAAGTGACTCTATTCAAGATGACGGGAGAATCCAATGTAATAGATCAGATGAAGATTTCCGGTGAGCTGAAGATAAAATCAGGAAATACGGAGTATATTAATATAGAAGTATCAGAAAACAGTCCTGCCGTAATACTGTTTACGTCAGGAACAACCAGCAGCTCCAAAGCCGTGGTACTTACTCACAACAATATTCTCAGCAACACAAGAGATATGCATGAGTATGAGGACTTTTATCCTGACGATGTGAACATGGCTTTCCTGCCGCTTCACCACAGCTTCGGACTGGGAGGAGTTATCGTCTTCATGGCGGCCGGAGCATGCAGTGTTTTCTGCGACGGACTGAAGTACATTACAAAGAATCTGGCAGAGTACGGCGTGACCGTATTCGTAGGTGTACCTCTCCTGGTTGAAAACATGTATAAAAAGATAATGCAGCAGGTGAAGAAATCCGGTCTGGAGGGCAAGATTGCCTTTGGCAACAAAATGGCAGGAGCCCTGGAAAAAGTAGGAATACATGCCAGACGTAAGATTTTCAAACAGGTTATCGATAATCTGGGAGGCAAGCTGAGACTTATAATATGCGGAGCGGCTCCTCTCATGCCGGAGGCAGGAAAGGGTCTTAACGACTTCGGTATAGCTACTATTCAGGGATATGGCCTTACTGAGACATCTCCTGTGCTTTGTGCGGAAAGACCGCAGGATATATGTCCGGGTTCCGTAGGAAAGCCTATGCCGAGCGTAACCATCAGAATCGCCAATCCGGATGAAAAGGGTATAGGCGAAATTGTGGCAAAGGCTCCTAACGTAATGAAGGGATATCTTGACCAGCCTGAGGAGACGGCAGAGGTCATCAGGGACGGATGGTTCTATACCGGTGACCTGGGATATTTTGACGAGACAGGACATCTGTGGATTACAGGCCGCAAGAAAAACGTAATTGTAATGAAAAACGGCAAGAACATTTTCCCTGAGGAAATCGAAAGCATGGTAATCAATCTGCCATATGTTGAAGACTGCCTTGTTTTCCCTAGAGAAAAGCACAATGAACTTGTATTATGGCTTAAGATAGTTTACAGTACAGATTATCTCAAGCAGGAACAGATAACTGAGGACCAGCTGGCTGACATAGTAAAGAAAGACATAAGAGCAATAAACGACAGAATGCCTCAGTACAAGCATGTGAATCACTTTATATTAGATGATGAACCTATGATACAGACCACTACCAAGAAGGTGAAACGTAATCCTGAAATTGAGCGGATAAATGCAAACCGTGAAACAGAAAAGTGGTACACGGTAGACTGATGGGACTTATATGTAAACTGCCTCAGGTTATAGAGGAAGC
>JBJETB010000083.1:0-31494 GCA_051883095.1 Anaerovoracaceae bacterium | reverse complement strand
ATCTTTTTCGATATGAAGTCTTCTTGTGTTCGTCTTCTTAACTTAATGACATTGGATTTTCTGCGATGAGAAGTATGGGCTTAGCGATGATTTTTCACCGGCAATGATGACGCCCGACGGAAAGAAGATCGTCTTTACCGCAGAGATCGCAGAGGAAAGTGATCTGAGCCATTCTTCTCTGTATATGATTCCTGCTGAGGGTGGCGCTGTGATAGAATTGCTGGATCCGGAAAAAGAAAATGACGGCGTGTTGCCTGCTTTGGAAAATGCATCGAATATGGGGAACGACCATTTCATGCTGCAACTAAGCAGTGACGGAGAAAGCGTTTATTTTATCGCATCTTTTGAAGGCTGCGCAAACCTATGGAAGGTACCGCTCGCAGAACATGGACAGATGCAGCAGATTACCTTCGGAGAACAGTATCTTCTTGGGATCGACAGGCAGTACGGGGATTATATGCTGGGTCTCTGCGGAGGCCCGGACAGGCTTCCGGATATTTTCAGCATCTGTCTGAAGGACGGGTCCATGGAACAGATTTCATATGTGAATCAATGGATTGATGAAATTGAGCTCTCAAAGCCGGAAACATTCTGGACACAGAGCGCTGACAGTGCTTTCTCACAACAGGGATGGGTGATCCGTCCGCAGAAGATGGAAGATGGAAAACGGTATCCAACTGTGCTCTATGTTCATGGTGGACCGAAGGTGCATTTCTGCTGCGGAATGAATTACGAGCTACAGTGTCTGGCTGCGGCAGGGATTGGTGTGATCTACTGTAATCCAAGGAGTAGTACGGGTTATGGAAAGGCTTTTGCTGATGATGATGCAGCATGGGACGGCAGAGCGTATGACGATGTGATGGAATTTCTTAGAAAATCGATGGAGCGGTTTGAATGGATCGATCCGAACCGATTGGGAATCGCCGGAAAAAGCTATGGCGGCTATATGTCAGTCTGGGCTGCCGGACATTCGAAACAGTTTAAAGCCGTATCAGCCCAGAGCGCCATGGTAGGGGAATGTGTCTTATATGCATCAAGCGATTGTGCTGTATCGGATTATTCAGATGAAGATCGCAGCCTAACAGAGTTCCTTTCAGATTATATTGATAAATCACCAGTCTCATATGCGGATCAGATTACATCACCACTTTTGATCCTACAGGGCGATTGTGATTACCGCTGTCCGGCAGCTGGAGCCCGGCAGCTTTACAAGGCCGTGCGGGACTATCACCCTGAAGTTCCTGCCAAACTTGTGATTTTCCCGGATTCTGATCATGGTATGACCTATGACGGACCGATGAATATAAAACTTCGTTTCTTTAGCGAGAACCTAAACTGGTTCAGAACATATCTATAAGGGGGAATGTACGTTAAGTGAAACATCCATGAACATTTTTAAAGGAAAAAAAGCTGCACAGAAAACAGCTGTAAAATGGAGGAAAGAATAATGAATAAAGCAATGAAAAAGACAATCGCGATCCTGCTGATTCTGGTCATGGTACTGGCGATGGCAGGCTGCGGTAGCGATGACAGTAAAGTAAGCGAAGGCGGGGAAAAGATACTGAAGATCGCCGTGGACTATGAAATGGATTCTCTGGATCCAGCAAGAGCACTCGATGATGTATCAAGTCTGGTAATGTACATGATCTACGAACCGTTGATACGCTATGCCGACGGTGAAGTATATCCAGGCGTAGCAGAATCCTGGGAGGTCAATGAGGAAAATACAGAATATGTTTTCAATTTACGTCAGGATGCAACATTCAGCAACGGCGATCCGGTTACAGCCAATGACTTTGAATATGCTATCCTGCGTGCGCTGGACCCTGAGAAGGCATACGGATACAAACCAGACGAAATCATCAAGAATGGTAAGAAATATTGCGAAGGGGAATGTGATGCCAGTGAAGTTGGGGTAGAGGTTATCGATGACTACACTCTGAAGATAACCTGTGAAAATCCGACATTCCCAATCGAATTTTCTGATTCCTACTTTTTTCCTCTCCACGAGGAGACCGTGGAAGCTATGGGAGAAGAGTACGGCGCTGAAGCAGCAAAGGTACTTGGAAATGGACCGTTTACACTGACTGAATGGACACACGAATCCAAAGTCGTGGCAGAAAAGAATGAAAATTACTGGAACAAAGATGAGGTGAAGCTGACTGCAATTGAAGGTTATATCAACGCCTACGGCACCACTGCCACAGATATGATGACTGTAGGCGAGCTGGACGCAGCCAATACGATCTACACCAGAAGTGAAGTAGACGGTCTGAAAGAGCAGGGATTCACGGAAATGAACCGGAACTCCGGATGGCAGTTCCTGCATATCAGCTATAAGGGATCTTCTGAAGAAACGGTGAAATGGCTGAAGAATACGAATTTCCGTCTTGCATTGACCTATGCACTGGACAGAACCAACCTTCGAGATGCTGTATATAGAAGCGACAATGTAGCGACCCGTTTCGCATTGCCAGGGGAAGCTGGTACAGGGGACAAACTCTATGTAGAGGAATATCCGTATGAACCATGGGGTGCCACCGCGGACACGGAAAAGGCCAAGGAATATATGGAACTTGCAATGGAGGAAATGAATGTGTCCTCTGTGGACGAGATCCCGACTTTCGTAATGCTGACGCTGGACAGTGAAGGAAATATGGATGCACTGAATGCCATGGCAGACATGTGGCTGAAAAACCTGGGGATCAAATGTACGATAGATGCACAGCCAATAGCGACTATGCTTGATAAGGCAGATGCCGGAGACTATGATTTCTGGAAGGGCGGACATGACAATACTGGAGCGGTAGATCTGCTGAAGTATGCGAAACAGTATGTAAGCGGATATTTCCCTGGATACTATTACGAAGATGAAGCTTATGATGCGCTGTATCGAAAAGCTGTATCAGCGACCACATGGGAAGAAAGAAAAGATGCATGTTTCGAGCTGGAACAGTACTTCTGTGAACATGCAATTGATATCATTATCACCAATTCCATGGATGTGCTGGTGCTGTCAGACAAAGTAACGAATGTAAAGTTTGGTTCGCAGACCATAGAATATGCGTTTGCTGATATTGTGAAGTAACCATACTTTTCACCCATATAACTGGGATATTCTGCGGTTTTATATCGCAGAATATCCCCTATCCTCAATTGAAAAACAGAGGTGAAATTATGTCTAAATATGTACTCAAAAGAGTTATGATTACGTTGGCAACGGTCTTTATTCTGGCAACACTGACGTTCGTGCTGGTAAACCTGATACCGGGTGATCCATTTCAGAGCGATAAACTGAGTCCTGCTCAAAAGGAACGAATGTCGGAATATTACGGTTTGGACAAGCCAATATTAGAACAATATACAATTTATCTGAATAATTTGCTTCACGGCGACCTGGGAGAATCTTTGAAATACCCTGGAAGACAGGTGAATGATATGATAAGGGAGACTTTTCCTGTATCTGCAATCATAGGTCTGATCGCGACTTTCTTTTCTGAAATCATCGGCTGGTTGTTCGGCTCGCTGTGTGCGCAGTACCGAAACAGGTGGCCGGATCGGGTACTTCTGCTGTTTGCTATTCTCGGAACGGCGCTGCCGACCATGGTCATCGGACCGGTGATACGGAATGTGTTCGGTGTGCAACTGAAACTGCTACCGACGACCGGCTGGGGTTCTGCGAAGCATATCATCATGCCTGCATTCGTTTTGGGCGTTGGTATGATCGCAGGAGGAACGAGAAGCATGCGGGCCAGCATGCTACAGACTTCCACACAGGACTATGTAAAAACAGCCATGGCGAAAGGATTATCACCGAAAGAAGTCCTGTTTCATCACAAACTGAAAAACTCTATGGTGCCTTTGATGCCCAATATGGGTTCGACGATTGCAGGGGTCATGATGGGATCTTTCGTTGTGGAAAGCATCTTTCTGGTTCCAGGCATGGGGAAATACTATGTAGATTCCATTACAGCGCTGGATTATTCAGTCATCATGGGAATGACCGTCTTCTATGGCGTGTTCCTTGTGACCATGAACTTTCTGGTCGATGTATTATATGGTTTTGTTGATCCTCGAATTCGAGTGAAATAACTGATATGGAGGGAGGAAATTATGACTGAGCTAATAAAAAGGAAAATTACTTTTTCCAAATCAGATTTTGAACCTGTTACACTGAACGATGTTATGCAGGATTCTATAGATAGAGAACAGACCACATATCTGAAAGATGTATGGCGCACCTTCGTGAAGCAGAAGGCTGCTGTAGTAAGCGCCGTTGTGCTTCTGATCATCATTTTTATGGTTATCGCTGGTCCGTATATGACAGATTATGATTATTACAGTAATGATTATTCTGTCACAAACTGTGGACCAAGTAAGGATCACTGGTTTGGTACAGATAATCTTGGACGGGATCTGTGGACACGCGTGTGGGTCGGTGGCAGGGTCTCTTTGATCATCGCCATTCTTGCCACGCTGATCCCGGAAGCATTCGGCATCATTCTCGGAAGTCTTTCCGGATATTATGGCGGTAAGCTGGACATGTTCATTATGCGTATCATAGATATCTTTTCCGGGATTCCGGAACTGATCTATATGATCTTGCTAATGATGGTTTTCGGAAGTGGAAACATTATTACTCTTGTCATCGCAATCTCTATTACAGGCTGGATGGGAACGACCAGGTCAGCCCGAGGTCTAGTTTTGATGCTGAAGGAGCGGGAATACATACTGGCCAGTAAAAAGCTCGGCGCATCACCGTGGCGGATTATTCTACGCCATCTGATCCCGAACTCCATGGGATATCACGTTGTAGGCATCACCATGACGATCCCGAGTGTCATCTTCTATGAAGCTTTCCTCAGCTTTATCGGATTGGGCGTAACGCCGCCGAACCCAAGCTGGGGTCAGCTGATCAAACTGGCAACTGCGAATTACAAAGAATATCCGTATCAGTTCTTTATTCCATGTGCAGTTGTCTGCATTACGATTCTGTGTCTGAACCTTCTGGGTGACGGGCTTCGGGATGCGCTGGATCCGAAAATGCGTGAGTAATGGAGAAAAGGAGAGCAACAATGGAAAAGCAAGAAAGAATACTTGATGTCCGCAATCTTGAACTTTCTTTTCATACTTATGACGGGGAAGTCAACGCAGTACGAAATGTAAGCTGGCATCTGAACGAAAGAGAAACGATCGCTATTGTCGGTGAATCCGGCTGCGGAAAAACGACATTGATCCAGACGGTCATGGGACTGAATAACAGACGGAACTGTAATATTAAAAACGGGGAGATTCTGTTCATGGGAGATGAGATCCTGGATAAAACACAAAAAGAAATGAGTATGCTGCAGGGAAAGCAGATGTCCATCATTTTTCAGGACCCGTTTACTTATCTGAATCCGACCATGAAAGTGGGAAAACAGATCGCAGAAGGATATATCAAGCATAATAACGTGAGTACAAGAGAAGCTATGGACCGAGTAATCGAGATTATGAAGCTGATCTCACTGCCGGATCCGGAGGAAAATATGAAAAAATATCCTCATCAGCTCTCCGGAGGTATGCGGCAGAGGATCGTGATCGCTATGGCACTGATTTGCAATCCGAAGATTCTCTTTGCCGACGAACCGACCACCGCATTGGATGTGACGATTCAGGCACAGATCATCGAGCTGATGAAGGATCTTAAAAATAAGATCGATGCGTCTATTGTGCTTATCACTCACGATCTGGGTGTAGTCGCCAATATGGCAGAGCGCATCTATGTCATGTATGCAGGAGAGATCGTTGAACATGGATATGCCGAGGATATTTTTGAAAATCCGAAGCACCCATATACCATGGGACTTCTGAAAGCAGTTCCGCGTTTGGATCAGAAAAATGAAGATGATCTATACTCCATTCCGGGCACACCGCCGCAGTTGTTGAAACCAATTGAAGGGTGTGCATTTGCAGCCCGCTGTCCGTATGCCATGAATGTCTGTCGGAAATACAGGCCGGAATTTTGCAATTTTGATGAAAAGGAGCACTATGCGGCCTGTTTCCTGCATTATCCGGAATACCTCGCTGCAAAAAAAGAGACAGAGGAGGAAGTGTAATGGAAAAGCAGCCTTTAATTCAGTTAGATAGTATACAAAAATATTTTAAAACAGATGCAGGTCTGCTTCAGGCTGTGAACGGCGTGAACCTTTCCATTGGAAAAGGGGAAACTGTCGGTCTTGTCGGAGAATCCGGCTGCGGAAAAAGCACCTTGGGCAGATGTATGGCACGTATGTACCGGCCGGATGGAGGAAACGTTCTGTATAAAGGGAAAGATATCTGGTCCATGAATCGCAGTGAGAAGTTGCAGTTTGACAAAGAGGTTCAGATGGTATTTCAGGATCCTTATGCATCACTTGACCCGCTGTTCGTGGTGAACGATATTGTTTCGGAAGGACTGGATATCCATAAGATGTACCAGGGAAAGGAGCGCAGAAAACGTGTCATAGAACTGCTGGAGATGGTAGGTCTCGGAGAGGAACATCTGAATAGATTCCCGCATGAGTTCTCCGGCGGACAGAGACAGCGGATTGGAATCGCCAGAGCACTGGCAGTGGAGCCGGAACTGATCGTCTGTGATGAGCCGATTTCCGCGCTGGACGTATCCATTCAGGCACAGGTCGTGAACCTGCTGAAATCCCTGCAGAAAGAGATGGGTCTTTCGTATCTTTTCATCACCCACGATCTTTCCATGGTTCGTCAGATTTCTGACCGGATCGCAGTCATGTATTTGGGCTCGATTATAGAACTTGCACCGAGTGAGGAAATATATGACAAGAATTATCATCCGTATACGAAGGCACTGCTGTCTGCCATTCCGATTGCTGATCCAAAAGTTGAAAAGGAACGGAAGCGTATTATCATGAGGGGAGATGTACCAAGCCCAATCAATCTGAAGAATGAGTGTGATTTCTGCTCCAGATGCCCTTATGCCACGGAGAAATGCCGCCAGAAAAGACCGACGCTGCGTGAGATATCGCCGGGACATTATGCTGCATGCACTCTTTATGAATAATGTGAATCATATGGAACGTGATGGAGGATCTATGAATTTATATCTGAAAAATTGTCATCTGATTCCTGCTCTATCTGGAGATTGGAAGGAGGATATGGCGGATATTCAAATTGAAAATGGAATCATAAAGGGAATATTTCGTAGCGGAGGCTCACGCTCTGCTGCGGAATGGTTCTCATCCGGTGAGACTATCGATTGTGATGGAAAAACTGTTCTTCCGGGATTGTTTGATATACATACCCATATAAACTGGGATTATTTGTATGGAATGCTGAATATTACAGATTTTCGGCTGATGACTCGCGCATGTCAGAGTGCACAGCGCTACCTGGATTGTGGGATTACGACGATCAGAGATCTGGGAAGTGCAAAGCGTGTTGCTCTTGCTGTCCGGGAGGCCATTGAGGAAGGAGCGATAAGAGGGCCGCGGATCCTGGCCGCGGGTATGATTATCGCGCCTGTCCGCCGTGCCGGAACTATTGACGAATACCATTTTTTGCGAGAAGTATCTGGTAAAGATGCAATGCTTCGTGCAGCGAGAGAAGAGATCGGAGAAGGGGCTGATTATGTCAAGATCTATGTGAATGGGAATCCGCCGGACATGTCGGCAGAGGAGATTCGGACGGCTATAGAGACAGCTCATCAGCTAGAAAAACGAGTAGCCGCTCATGCTCATTACACCCGTTCAATTCATCTTTGCCTTGAGGAGGGTGTGGACACCCTAGAGCACGGAACTTTTCTTGATGAAGCTTGTGTGGAGCTGCTGAAAAAAGGAAAAAGCAGGCTGGTGCCGACATTATCTGTATTTTCTCCCGGTGTCCTTTCGCCGGGAGATACGCCGGAAACGAAGAAATTGGATGCGCCTATGTTTGCGGCAGCGATTGAAAGTGTGAAAACAGCCTATAGGGCCGGTGTGAAAATGGGGTTGGGTACAGATACGCCCATAGAAGTTCTATGCCAGCCTGAAAACACTGGTTTGGAACTTCGCATACGCCACGAACTCTGCGGGTTGCCTCCGGTAGAGGTTCTGCTACAGGCGACGAAGTTCAGCGCACAGGCTGTAGGTTTGGAAAACGTAACTGGGGAAATCAGGGAAGGTCTTGCTGCAGATCTGATAGTGGTGGCAGGCGATCCCGAAAAAGATTTTTCAGTCATGTACCAGAAACCAGAACTTGTGGTGGCTGGAGGAGAAATCCATATACCAGTGTGATGACAGAATGATGAAAAAGTAATCATGAACATAGGACATGAACTTGGATAAAATCCAATACTTCACATATTTGATTAGTGAATAAAGAGCATCGGTGCACTGGGCCGGTCTCATAACAGGCCGGCCTTTTTATTATTTGAGGAAAATAAAATGGACGGCGGAATCCAAAAAGAACTTTTACTTGGGACATGCGAAGAACAAATTGCTTTTCAAAATGAATATGAACTGTGTCAGATGCCGGGCATGCAGGCCTATATAAGGATTATGGCAGAAACAAATAAAGTGGAGAAGTCTGAATATGACGAAGTGAGTAGTTTTAAAGTATCCAACTTATGCAATGCTCAGGCTTTTACTTCAAGTTCAGAAGCATTTGAAAATCCTTATTTTGATGTGTGTACAATGGATTATGGACGAATTGGATAGTGCTACGGACGCTTTAGTGAAAAGGATGGAACATACTGATCAGGCACATATTTCAGGGCCTAAAACCAATCTTTCTTTTTTAATAAAATGTATTCCTGCGATTTAATTTTCCGAGGAATACAATATTTCGAATGGAAAAAGTTTCACTGCACATGTACGTGAATCCGTAAATGGTACAATTACATATAATTTGCCGCAGGATAAGCGGAAAAATTTTTTGAAATAAAAGATGGTAGGAATATCCGTGCGGAGTCAAACCACATGGATGCTTTAAATCATACTTTGAACGACAATCTTTCTGATGAAAAAAATATGGGTCATTTCACTTTACCCCTAGGAATGCATATGAAGATGAATTTTATGAAAAAGTCAGTACCCATCGCTGAGATCTTGTTTCTATTCAGTGCAAGGAGTACGGTGGTGGTGAAATCTGGTTTGATAACGAATTGATTCGAAAAGATGGCGGGTTTATACCGCGGGATCTTCAGTGCTTAAACCTCGGTAATCTATAATAATGAAATGCAATTTGAAAGGGCGCATTGCGATGAAAAATATAATAAGGACAAGTGTATCTATTTTAATTGGAAACTGTTTGCTGGCATTTATGGTGGCAGCTTTTGTTATACCGAATGAAATGATTATGGGAGGTGTAACCGGAATAAGCCTGGTTTTACAAGAGTATATACCTTTAAAAACTTCCATAATTGTGTTAGTGCTCAATCTTATCATGCTTGCAGCAGGTGGAATTTTTCTTGGAAAAAAATTTTTTTGTACTACAATTGCAAGTTCATTGCTATATCCAGTAATACTTGGACTTATGCAGCAGATTCCGGAAATAGAAAATGTTACTGATAATAAATTATTGGCAGCAATTATCGGAGGTGGGCTGTTGGGAATCGCAGTGGGCTTGATTTTACGTGTGGGATCATCTACGGGTGGTACCGATGCATTAAATCTGATTCTCCATAAATATTTACATTTACCGGTTTCTGTATTTGTATATATTACGGATACATTGATTATTCTCTGGCAGGCTGTAAATACTGAAGTCGAGAATGTACTCTTCGGTATTGTACTTCTTGTAATAGAGACCCTTGTACTGAATCAGGTTATGATGCTTGGTCAATCACAAGTGCAGATTTTTGTTATTTCAGAGCATTATGAAAAAATACGGGATAAAATTCTTTCTGACCTAGACGCAGGTGCAACAATGATTTTCATTGAGAATGGACTTATGCGATGCAATCAGAAAGGGGTTATGTCAGTAATTCCAAATAGAAAATTGTATCTTGCGACCGAATTGATTCAATCAATAGACCCTAATGCTTTTATTATGATCAACAAGGTGAAAGAAGTACGCGGAAATGGATTCACGTTGGAACGAAAAAAAATAATACAATGACGATAAAAAATTAGATTTTGAAAAAGATTCTCTATAACCTGTAGAGGATTTTTTTGCAATTGTTATGAAAACACCATGACAAAAGGCCACTCAAATGTTCGTATTATGAGAGGCCTATTTTATCTCAATTCGTGAACCTTGAAAACTGTATACATTTCTAATGATAGCTGTTGCATTTCCCGTCCTTCTTCCTATCTTGGAAATAGCACAGTATGTCTGTGAAAGAAAGTAGCCGTTTCAGAGAAATTGATTTCAAAACGCGATGTGATACAGTAAATAACTCAAACTTCCCACACCCCGAGAGGCGTGTAAACATTGAAAATTCAATAGTTTAGCCGAATTAAAAAGGCATACGTCCCCGAAATCTGGTATAATATAGGTAAGCAAACTAACTCATACCGGATGGAGGATTTATGCCATGACTATCATACCACAAAACGACCGCGATGGACAGATGCTTTGCACAGTTATTGAAAATTTTTTTCGAGGTTCCACGTCGGAAAACTTATCCGAAAGTGTAATGCTAGCAGGGAAAAGGGTGTTCCGGTCATGAAGATATTCCGTTATGCGATCGGTAATGTCTTCAACGCCAAGAGCATGTACATGCAAATCCGCACAAATTCCTATCGTGAGGATTTCAGTAAGAACACCTACTACCGGTTTCTCAACAGTGTTAAGACCAACTGGCTCCGGTTTACCACACTTCTGTCCGTAGCTGTTGTCGGCGACTTTATGCGGCGCCTGACCGGTGATGATCGCAAGGATGTGTTCATCATTGATGATACCCTCTATGGCAGGAGCGGCTACAAGAAAACCGACATGGTCGCCAGAGTGTTTGATCATACAGAGATGAAATAACGCAAGGGATTTCGCCTGCTGACGCTTGGCTGGTCCGACGGAAACTCTTTCCTTCCAATCAACTTCAGCCTTCTGTCCTCACACAAAGAAAGCAATCAGCTGGGAGTCATGGATATGAGAGATGGACGGACGATCGCTGGAAAGCGTCGTGCGATGGCAGTGCGCAAAGCTATCGATGTCATGCTCGAACTGCTGGATGCAGCAATAAAGGCTGGTCATCAGGCAAAGTACGTCCTGTTCGATACCTGGTTCGCGAACCCTCACCAGATCGTATCGATCAAGGGTCGAAACCGCGACACCATCGCGATGGTAAAGAAGAGTTCTAAAATCACATACGAATTCGAAGGCGAGCATATGAATTCCAAGCAGATCTTCAAGCAGTCGAAGAAGCGCAGAGGCCGCAGCCGTTATCTTCTGTCGGTTGAAATCCTCGTTGGCAAAGACAACGGTGCAGATGAGCACCCGATCCCGGACAGACTGGTCTATGCAATCGTCATGGTGCGGTGCATGATCTTGTCGATATTCCAGCGACAGGATCAGGATCAACGGGCGTTGGGTGAACTATTCTATGTGATGTTGACGGAACTGGAGGACATCACCTTCCAGCACTCCATGCTGATTCTTTTGGAAGCGATGTTCCAGACGGTGAAGACCGCGTTCCGGGTCACAGAGGAACAGCTCGAGGCGTTCGCCGCTGATTTCTACAGCAGACTGCCGGAATATATGCAGCGAGCACTCAATTACACCCCGTTCGATGTGGCTGAAGCTATTTGCCACGGCTAAAGTATTGAGTTTTCAATGTTCAGTTCCCATTTCTATGTGGGAAGTTTGAGTAAATCATAATAAACGTTCCTAAGGTAAAAGAGCGCCCGATGGGGGGTAGGCTGTTTTTAAGCGGCTGTCCCCCATCGGGCGGTCTTTTACGTGGGTGTTAAAGTCTTCTGCGTCTCATATCGTATAGATTGCTCCTTTTGCCATAACCATCAGCAGCGGCTTACACATGACGGTGATATCTTCATCGGGGTTTCCTGCGACGAGAATTAAATCTGCGCAGAGGCCTTCTTTGATTTCTCCGGTTACTTCGGTAAGACCGCAGATTTCGGCGCTGTATTTTGTCGCCTGCAGAAGCATGTCGATGTTCTTCATGCCGCAGTATTTTTCGCGCAGCAAGAATTCCAGACCGGGCATTTTGAGCAGGTATTCTACCGGCGTATCCATACCGAAACCCAGTTTCAGTCCTTCTTTATAGGCGGCGGTGATATGGACGCGGCAGGCCTCCAGCATGGGAAGAAGAAACTCTGTGATATCTTCTTCGGTCAGGCTGGGGTCGGGCAGCTTCGGCGACAGGGTGGTCAGGGTAGGCACCAGATAAGAACCGCAGTTTTTTAAAGTTTCAATATCCTCGTCTGTGATACAGCAGCCGTGTTCTATGGTGTCAACACCAGCTGCAAGGCAAAGGTGAATCGCCCCTGCGTCGTGGGCATGGGCAGCAACCTTTTTCCCTAAACGGTGGGCGGTGTTTACAGCGGCTTCAGCTTCTTCGGGAAGCAGTTCACAGGGGTCTCCCGGCGCATAGAGCTTGATAAAATCGGCGCCGCGCTCTGTTTCAATTCGGACTGCATGCGTCACATCGTCCGCGCCGGATATATATTTTAAAAAGTTGAAAGGACTGGCGTCCTCTTCTTGATTGCGGGGACGAAGAATTGTGCCGCCGCTTATGATGCGGGGACCGCAAAAGAGACCGCTTTCCACAGCGGTTTTGACAGAGGCGGAAACGTTTTTTGGGGAACCCATGTCCCGCACGGTAGTAATGCCCAATTTTAAATATGCTTTAGCGCTCTGACAGGCGTGAAGAAAAATTTTGAAGTCATTCAGGTCGGTAATGCCCTGCTGGTAATCCCAATTCAGATGACAATGGGCATCGAAGAGTCCCGGCAGCAGCGTTTTTCCCTTACAGTCTAAGCTTTGACAGCCAGAAAAGCCGCGGGGTACAGGACTTCCGGCAGGGGCTATCTGGAAGATTGTGCCTTCGTGAATATAGACGTCGGCAGTTTCTCTCGCAAATCCGTCTGAAAGTTCGGTAATCAGACGGCAGTTTTTCAGGATATAGTTCAAAAGATC
Organism: Anaerovoracaceae bacterium; assembly: GCA_051883095.1. Classification (GTDB taxonomy): domain Bacteria; phylum Bacillota; class Clostridia; order Peptostreptococcales; family Anaerovoracaceae; genus SUG1106. Next base: position 18,426 of record JBJETB010000083.1, on the reverse strand, counting down.
ACCCTTTCTATACTTGATTGGAACTAATGATTGAAAACTCCGTCCACAATATACGGAGGACCGTGGACGGAGTTTCGGATAGGTGGTTACTGATGTAATTTCGTTAAAGAAAACAGTGTATCAAAAGCGCTGTACCTGCACCAAGGAGCATAAACAGAAGGCTGGATGCGCCCAGCTTCAGGAAATTCCGTTTTTCTTCCTTTGTCCGGGGACGCTTTACATGATACTTTTTTCGATAGAACTGATCGTATTTCATAGGTTATTTATACTGCATAAAGTATGGCACCAGACAGTAATAACGAATGTTTTCTTTGGCTTTGGAGTAGTCGATATCGGAGCTGACGCCGTAGGCTGTGGTTCTCCAGTTAATCGGACCGCATACGGCTTCTTCACTTGTGATATCCCATACTTTCCAATAAAGTTCTTTGCGCTTTTCGGCATCGGTTTCCAGCAGAGCCTCGTCTAACAGTTTGTTGACTTCTTCGTTATTGTAGTGAGAATAATACTGGCTGGATGTTCCGTTGAAATAGTCAGCAAAGCTTGCGCCGTCAATGGTGTCCGCGCCCATACCGCCAACGCCCATTCCCAGCTCGCCTTTTTCCATTTTATCCATATAAGCCGCGTCTTCCAGCTGTTCGAGTTCGGCGTTGATACCCAGCTTACGGAGACTTTCCTGCAGGATTTCGCCCATGTTCTTTTCTCTCTGGAAGCCGACGGTAATGGTGATATCCGGGAATCCTTTGCCGCCCGGATATCCTGCCTCTTCCAGCAGCTGAGCGGCCTTGTCTAAATCATATTCATATCCCTTCAGATCTGGATTGAACGCAGGGGAAAGAGGGCCGACGATACCAGTCGCAGGCGTGCCGTTTCCTTCAAATCCCGCATTAATCATAGCTTCCTTGTCGATGGCGTAATTGAATGCCTGACGGACTTTTACGTTGTCAAAGGGTGCTTCTGTACAGTCGTAGAATACGACATCGTAAACGCAGGCTGTAAAGCTGTCCATCTGAATGGAATCTACACTTTTAAGATACTCAATGCTGGCAGCGGGCATATCCTGATTGTACTGAATTTCTCCTGCTTCCAATGCCGTTGCGGAAGCTGTAGTATCGTTGAAGATTCTGTAAGTGACATTCTTGATGGAAGCGGGCTCTTTGTAATACCCGTCGAAGGCTTCCAATTCTACTTTGTTATTCGGCTCATAGTTCTTGAACTTGTAAGGACCTGTGCCCACCGGTGATGCTGCAAAGGCTTCCGCGCCCATCTCTGTATACGCCTTTTCTGAGAAAATGTTGATACAGTAAATGATGTGTAAAAGCGGCGGATACGGCTTTTTCAGTTTAATGACAAAAGTCGTATCGTCAGGCGCGCTCATTTCGTCGATAATTCCGATCCATTCCTGCGCGCCCTTGGCGTTGGCCTGCTGGAAACTGAACAGAACATCGGATGCTTTTAAATCTGTGCCGTCGTGGAATTTGACGTCGCTTCTGATTTTAAAAGTGTATTCTTTCAAATCGTCGCTGACGGTGTAACTCTCTGCAATACACATGACAGGCTCATCGCTGCCCAGCGGTATGTAAAGCAGCGGATCGTAAATGGATTGAAACAGCGGGTCCATAATCAGATCCATCGGCGCGGTCGGATCGATACTGCCGGGGTCTCCGGAGAGGGACAGGACGATGCTGTCCTTAGCAGCTTCACTGCCGCCGCCATTGTCTGAACCGCAGCCAGTAATCATCGTCATGGCGAGGATGACGGTCAGGGTTAATGCTAATAATCGTTTCATTGAAAATTCCTCCTTCTTAACTGAAGTTTTCTCGATTTCTGTATGAACGTATAGACGTTGTTGTATACATCAATCATAATTAGAAGATACCACACTTCAGAAAAAAGTGCAACGTTAAATTACAGAAACAGTTAAAATATTTCATAAAAAGTGACCAAATCTCTGTTTATATACTCAGATGAATGGCTGAATATAAATGATATCATAGCTTTGCGTGGATATAAAAAAGACAGGAATCTTCGACTTTTTTAAACGGGACATAGTTTTTTACTTGAAAATGAAAAAACATTGTTGTATACTACAAAGTACAACAAGAGATACAGAGAAATTGAAAGGAGAAATCTATGCAGCAAAATGATTTGTTTGCGAGATTACAGTGCCGTCTGGCAAAGACTCTGATACCGGGACTGGGTCTTTTGAGGCCGGAGCACTATCAGACAGATGAAGGACTTGGACTGAGAATGAAAAAGATGCTGCCAGGTATGCTCATCGAGCAGTGTGCGGCAGTGGTGATAGAGAATATGAATATTTTCGTTATGGGATTCGTATCGATGGTTGCCATGGCAGGTGTCAGCCAGGTGAATACCATTAACAATACGTTGATGAATCTGTTTCAGGCTTTTGCCATAGGCGGTACCGTCATGACGGCGCAGCATATAGGGGGAAATGATCGAAAGAAAGCTTCGGAGGCGGCAATGATGTCAGTGCTTCTGGGACTTGCAGTCAGCGTTTTTATAGCTGCGGCCTTCTTTCTTGTACGAGAAGAAATCATTTATCTGCTGTATGGAGAGGCAGAGGAAGAAGTCCTTGCCAGCTCTCTGGAATTCTTTACATATTCTATTCTGACACCGCCCCTTTGGTTTTTATACTTCCAATGTAACGGCATTATGCGAAGCTGCGGTGATACGACTACGCCGATGTATATCAGTGTGGTGATGAATGGATCCAGCGTAGGACTTAATTTGCTTTTTGTACTGGTGTTTCATATGGGCGCTGTGGGTACAGGGCTGGCACAGCTTGTTTCTATCGGCGTCAGCGCGCTGGCGGCGCTGATCATCGTATTGCGTCCGGGCTTCACCCTATCCATGATAAAGGACGGCTTTGGCAGGGAGGGACTGCCTTTGATAAAAAAAGTGGCGGCCATTGCATTTCCGTCCTCTGCGGAGAATCTGATGTTTAATGGCAGCCGCGTGGTGCTGCAGGTATTTCTGGCAGGTATGGGGGCGACCATGATATCTGCCAATCAGGTATTTAATTCTGTGAATCAGATTACGCTGGTACCGTTTATGGCGATGTATTACCTGGTAATCCCGATTATCGGACAGGAGGCGGGAACCGGAGATGAAGAACGCGCCCAGAGTGGACTTGGAAGAATGTATCGGATTTCTCTGAAGATAGCCGCATGGACGGCGGCGGCACAGGTGGTACTGTCCTACCCGCTTTGCTGGCTTTTTACCAGAGAGCCGCAGGTAATCAGCATCGGTTTTCGGATGATGCTCATCTATGCGGTCGTAATGATATTTCAGGCGCCGTGCTTCATATTGCCTAACGGCTTTAAAGGTGCCGGAGATGTGAAATACGCCATGGTCTTTTCGTCAATTACAGCCTGGGTCATTCGCGTAGGCGGTACGTGGCTTCTGGGCGTGCAGCTGGGCTGGGAGGCATATGCGCTAGCCGTAACCCAGGGACTGGATTATATCGTCCGCGGTATCGCGTACTACGGCCGTTTCAAAAGCAGACTATGGCTGCGCGCACTGAAAGAAAAATCATAACCTTTTGCCGCGCTTTGGCAGATTTGGCGCAAAGAGTATCTGCAAAATGCCCTTTGCGCTGTGCCGGGCGCTCTGGTTCGCGAAGCGGATTTAAATCAGGTTGATTACCATGTTCAGGTCGGCGTAAATGGCATCGGCAGTTCTTGCGATATCCCGGGACAGAATGCTGTCTACAATGATACGGTGCTGTGCGGCGTAGCGTGTGGCAGCCATCTGGTCCTGTGCAGCGTCAAAGATATTCGGCGATGATTCGTCGATGAGCTGTTCGACTTTGCGAACGATTTGTTTGTTGTTCAGCATACCGACCAGCGCTTTGTGAAATTGCTTATTGCCGGACTGAGAACCGTCTGTAGGCTGTTCGTTACAGTAGTCATACAGGGTGCGGATCTGCTCGTCAGAAGCATTGACGATGAGAAAAGACGCGACGCCCAGCTCGATCATGTAGCGAAGCTGCCTGTTCTCCTGCACAATCTGTCCGTGAGTATTGTTGACGACATAGCCTTTTTTAGGATATTTCGTTACAAATCCTTCTTCACAGAGACGTGCCAGGGCTTCTCTGGCAGGAGAACGGCTGACCCCGTAGCGGTCCGCGATGACCTGTTCGGTGATGAAACCCTCGATGTTATATGGACCGTGGAGGATTTCCTTTTTGAGTTTTTTATATGTGATGTCGCTTAATTTTTCTTTCATAGATGTGATTGCCTCCCCTTGAAAAAGTGTATTGATGTATGAATCATTATATGATGAATCACCGGAGCTTGTCAAATGATATCGGAAAGAAATTTTAAGAGCTGTATTTTACAAGATTCTTTTCCGGGTCACAGAAAATGATTCGGTTTAGAGTATATAACATAGTATCTTCTGCTTCCTAACGGAGAAACACGGAAGATGTTACATGAAATTATTTTTAAGGAGGTTGACTCTATGATCAAGTATGTCGGAAAACGACTTGCACTCATGGTCCTGGTGCTTTTGGGCGTGGCATTTATCGTCTACGCAATTATATCCATGACGCCGGGAAGTCCTGCCAGAATGATGCTGGGAGCGAAAGCGTCTCAGGAAGCGGTAGACGCGCTCAACGCACAGCTTGGGTATGATAAACCCTTTCTGATTCAATTTGGCAATTATATCTGGAATATTATTACGGAATTTGATTTTGGCAGATCTTACCGAAGCGGACAGCCGGTTGTAACGGAATTTTTTGCCTGCTTTCCGTATACCTTTCGCCTGGCGGTGGCAGCTACAATTTTGAGCTGTCTCATCGGGATTCCTCTGGGAATCCTTTCCGCTGTAAAACAGTACAGCCTGGTCGATGCTGCCAGCACAACGGCAGCCATGGTACTTTCGGCAGTTCCGTCCTTTTGGCTGGGCATGATATTCATCGACACCTTTGCGCTGCATATGAAAATTTTGCCGACCAGCGGCGTAGGGACACCGAACCATTACATATTGCCGGTTTTAACCCTGGGTCTGATTTTTGCTTCTGAACTGCTTAGACTGACCCGTTCCAGCATGCTGGAGACGATCCGTCAGGACTATATCCGTACAGCCCGCGCAAAAGGCGCAAACGAGAGGATTGTGATTTGGAAGCATGCGCTGAAAAACGCGCTTTTACCGGTACTGACCGCGGCGGGCGTAATTTTCGGACAGCTGCTTGGCGGTGCGATTCTCTGCGAAAGCGTATTCGTAATGCCGGGCGTAGGCATGTACCTTTTGACTGCCATTCAGAATAAGGATGTACCGGTCATCTTATCGGGCACAGTGTTTGTCGCCTGCATGTTCTCGGTTGTGATTCTGATTGTAGATTTACTCTACGCTTTTATCGATCCGAGAATCAAGGCGAAATATGCCAAAGGAAAATTGAAATAGGAGGAGAGCCATGGAGAATTTAAACGATATGAGAAAAAAACGCAGCGCTCTCAGCGGATTTCTTGAAATCGCAAGGCGTTACAGAAAAAGCCGGGCGGCTATGATTGGTCTGATTATTTTATTGGTGTTTGTACTGGCAGCTATTTTTGCAGATCTGATTGTGCCGTATGAGAGAGCCATTGAGCAAATCAGCGCCGATCGCCTGCAGGGACCGTCTGCGGCCCACTGGTTCGGAACAGACGGCATGGGCAGAGACTTATTTGCGCGTATTGTACACGGTTCCCGCAATTCTATCGGCATTGCTTTAATCGTAAGCATAATTGCTTTAGCCGGCGGCGTTATTTTAGGCGCGCTGTCCGGATATTACGGAAGAATGACGGATAACGTGATTATGCGTCTTGTAGATATTTTTCAGTCCATTCCCAGCACGCTGATGGCACTGGCCATTGTAACGGCACTGGGCATCAGCTTCCGAAATCTGATTATTGCCCTCAGCATTTCCGGTATTATGAGTATGACCAGAATCGTCAGAGCTTGTATTTTATCGGTGTCGGAGCAGGAATATGTAGAGGCTGCTTACGCTTATGGATGCAGCGATGCCAGAATCATCGCGAGGTATATCCTGCCTAATGCGCTGGGACCGATTATCGTACAGTTTACGCTGGAAATTTCTATTGAACTTCTGGCAGTTTCCGGCTTGTCTTTCCTGGGACTGGGTGTGAAAGCGCCGACGCCTGAGTGGGGTGCGATACTGGCAGATGCACGTACTTATATGCAGATGGCGCCCCATCTTCTGTATTTTCCGGGCGTTGCTATCGTGCTGACGGCACTTGGGTTTAACCTTGCCGGAGACGGTCTGCGGGACGCGCTGGATCCTAGATTAAAAGACTGATGGAGGAATCAAAGATGAAAGATTTATTGCTTGACGTAAAGGATTTGTCAGTGATTTACAAAACAGATTTGGAAACTGTCTATGCTGTAAATCATGTGGATTTACAGCTTAAAAAAGGACAGACACTGGGGTTGATTGGGGAAACCGGCGCCGGCAAGACTACGACTGCTCTGGCAATTTTGCGTCTGCTGGCACAGCGGACTGCAAAAGTCACTTCCGGTGAGATTTGGTTTAACGGTACGAATTTATCGGAACTTTCCGAAAAGGATATGTGCAGACTGCGGGGAGAAAAAATTTCGATGATTTTTCAGGACCCCATGACGGCGCTCAATCCGATCTTCACCATTGGCGAGCAGATTGCGGAAGCGCTACAGTTTCACAACAGAGAGAATTTGAGCAAGGAGCAGATTGACAAAAGGGTGGAAGAAGTTTTAGAAATGGTCGGCATCCCTGCCAGCAGAAAGGGAGAATATCCGCACCAGTTTTCAGGCGGTATGAAGCAGAGAGTGGTGATTGCCATTGCCCTTGCCTGTGAACCGGAACTTTTAATCGCCGATGAGCCAACTTCAGCGCTGGATGTGACTATACAGGCTCAGGTCATTTCTCTGATGAAGGGACTGCGCCGGAGATTGGGAACTTCTATGATTATGATCACCCACGACTTCGGGATTATCGCGCAGACCTGCGATTACGTCGCGGTTATGTATGCCGGTGAGATTGTGGAAACCGGTACGGCAGAGGATCTCTTTGAGGGTGAGCATCATCACCCGTATACGGAGGGGCTGTTTCAATCTATCCCCAACTTGAGTCAGGATGCGAAACGGCTCATGCCGATTGAGGGCGCTATGCCTGATCCTACAGAGGAGATTACAGGATGCAGGTTCGCGCCGCGCTGTAAATATTGCATGGAAATCTGCAAAACACAGCATCCGCGGAAAGCCGTGGACGGCAGTCACGTTATCGTCTGCCATCGTTTTGGAAAAGAGGAGGCATAAATGGAGACGAAAATTTTAGAGGTAAAAAATTTAAAGAAATACTTTAAAGTGCCCGGCGGCTTTCTTCATGCAGTGGACGATGTGAGTTTTTCCATTCCCGAGAAATGTACGCTGGGTGTGGTAGGAGAATCGGGATGCGGCAAATCCACTTTGGGGAGAACCCTGCTGCGTCTGACTGACGCGACAGAAGGAGAAATCCTGTTTCAGGGAGAAGATATCTGCAAGTATAACAAGAAGCAGATGCTGGGTCTGCGCAGTGAGATGCAGATGATTTTCCAGGATCCGTATTCCAGTCTGAATCCCCATATGACGGTGGAGGATTTAATCGCAGAGCCTCTTCGTGTCAGCAGACGCTGTAAAAATAAGCAGGAAATTTATCGTAAAGTGGATGAAATCATGGATACGGTAGGACTTGCGGCGAGACTGGCAAGGGCGTACCCTCATGAGCTGGATGGAGGCAGACGCCAGCGAATCGGCGTAGCAAGAGCGCTGATTTTAGATCCCAAATTCATCGTATGCGATGAGCCGGTTTCTGCCTTGGATGTGTCCATTCAGGCGCAGATTTTGAATCTTTTGATGGATCTGCAGGAGGAAAGAGGGCTGACCTACATGTTTATCACCCACAATTTAAGTGTAGTGAAACACATTTCTGATAAAATTATGGTGATGTATCTGGGTAAATGTGTGGAGATGGCAGACAAAGAGGAATTATTCAAAAATCCGCTCCATCCATATACGAAAGCGCTGCTCTCTGCCATTCCTGTGCCGGATTTATCCATGCGTGACAAAGAGGCGCAGACGATAAAAGGGGAACTGACCAGTCCGGTCAATCCAGCCCCAGGCTGCAGGTTCGCGCCGCGCTGTCCTTATGCTTCGGATGGCTGCACAAAAGCGGATTTACCGCTTTCTGAGGTTTCGCCGGGACACTTTACAGCTTGTCCGTTTTAGGAAAGGAGAAAGAATATGAAAAAGAAGTTACACCGCACCTTGGCTTTGTTTTTATCGCTTACTTTAATGCTGGGACTTTTGTCCGGGTGCAAGAGCGATGATAAAAAGACGGAGGAAGAGCAGCCTCTACCGTCCTCAGAAGAACCGGCAGAGGCCGCGGAACCGCATCAGGTCTCTACGGAGGACATTAACAGGGAGACGAAATTTATGTCTCTGTGGGTATCCCCGAAGGGAGACTATGCTATCTATGAAACAAAATCTAAAGATGAAGAAGAAAATCGTCTGTTTTTCTCTCTTTGGAAGCTGGATTTGACGAAAGAGAATGCGCAGCCGGAGCCTTTGACTGACGGTGGCGAGGATGACTATGAACCGGCCTGGTCGCCGGACGGTTCTCAAATCGCCTTTATTCGCTGGGGCGATAATGGACCGCAGGTTTATGTGATGCCGGCAGATGGCGGTAAGGCCAAGGCAGTTACTGACAATGAAAGCGGCGTGGACAGCTTTATGTGGGCGCCTGACGGAAAATCCATCGCTTTTACCGCAGTGACAGAAGACCGCAATGCGGAAGTACCGGAAGGAGTGACTATTTATAAATACGGTGACGATTATCTGGATCCGCTGACTCTGTCTCAGATTTTTATCGTACCGGTGGGTGAGGAAATGGGAGAAGAAAAATGCGTGACGGAAGAAAAGACTTCCCCGTCTATTGCCTTCTGGTCCGCTGACAGCAAATCTCTCTACTATACTACTGACGAAATGGCCGAATACTATTACGGCGGAGGAAAGTCCACGCTGCGTAAGGTTGATTTAGAAAGTGGAAAGGCTTCCAAGGTTCGGAATTTCAAAGTTCCCGGAACTGACAAAGACTATGACAGCGCGCCAACTTTGATTGCAAGTCCGGACGGCACGAAGGCTGCATTTAATAAAGGAAATCCCGATGATGAATACGGCTTCCAGCAGGATGAAATCTTTGTCATGGATATTGCTTCCGGTAAGGTGAAAAATATCAGCGCCAAGCTGGACGCTGAGGTGGGCTATGACGGACTGCAGTGGCTGGATAATGATACGATTCTGTCCATTACCAACGACAAGGCAGCCGCCAATTTAGTGAAAATCGATGTGAACACCGGTAAGGTGGAAGAGCTGTGGAAGGGAAATCACACCATAAGTCTCTGCGGCGCTGATGCGTCTGGAGAAAAGATTCTGGCAGTCCGCAGTGATTTCACGAATCTGCCGGAGTTATATGATGTATCGTCAAAGGACGATCCAAAGGCTTTGACCTCTGTCAATAAAGCGCTGCAGGAGGAACTGATTGTATCTGAACCGGAAGAATTCAGCTATAAAGGTCCTGGCGGACAGACCATTCACGGTTTTCTTGTGAAACCTGCTGATTTTGATGAAAGTAAGAAATATCCGATGATTGTCTATGCCCACGGCGGTCCCTTCGGTTATTTTCCAAAGGACTACAGCACGACCTATCAGGCTATGGCGGCCCGAGGCTATCTGGTGATGCTGGTAAATCCGAGAGGCAGCGCTTCCTATGGCAGTGACTTTGCCAACGCACTGGCAGTAGGATACCCGGGACCGGAATTTGACGATATTATGACTGGCGTAGACTATATTTGCAAGAGAGGCTATGTCGATGAGGAGAAAATGGGTATCTCCGGAGAATCTGCAGGAGGTATCCTGACAGATTATGCAATCGGTAAGACAAACCGCTTTAAAGCAGCGGTGTCCATCAGCGATCTTGCGGATTTCAATTATTATTGGTTTGTAGGGGATCAGTCCGACATGGATACGAAGACGGAGCCTTGGCTGAATCAGAGCGACTATAAGCGGTCTCCGATTCGTTACGTGAAGAATGCTAAGACACCGACTCTGTTTATCGCAGGTGATGCGGATACCAGATGCCCTGCGGAGAGCGGCGCGAAAATGATGTTCCGCGCTTTGAAGTATTATAAAGTGCCGACGGCGTATATCAGCTTTGAAGGCGCGGATCACTGTATCAGAAATAACGATGACGCCAGCCAGCAGGGGCAGTCGGTAGAATACCTCCTTCGCTGGATGGATAAATACATCAAAGGGGAGGAAGTGCCGGAGTTTGATGTGGAGTAAGCTGTGACAGTGATATCTGAGGGGTCTATATAATAAAAATGAAAAGAGCCAATAACTGCGGATTTGATATTGCATGGTATTGGCTCTTTCTCAATGAGGGCGAGACACGTTTTGTCTGTAAGGAAAAAAGAATAACGCAGAAATCAATGAGCCGTAATTTTTTTACGGAAACCTATTGCGCAAAAAAGTAAAAATGGCTATACTACTATATCTCATGTTTTGAAGTTAAATCGGCGCATCCCAGTAAAATCAAGGGATTGCGCCGTTTCTGTATATGGCGTGTTTATGGGTTTTTCGTTTGGTTTGAAAAAATTTTTAATATTTTACTCAAACTTCCCACACCACGAGAGGGGTGTGGGAAGTTTGAGTAAATAAAAAATTTTATCCACCATGTTTAAAAATGAAGCTTTTTTGTCCGTATGTTGAAGGAGGAAATTCGCACCAATCAATATTACTTCTACAGGTGTGAAGCACATACGGATATGACAATCAGAATTAAATACGTTTTTGTGGATGGAAAATCGCTGAAGCTGGAATTTTACGATAAAGACGTAGTAGCGGCATACATCATTGCGGACCGGTGCAGAGAAGCAAGTGCAAGACGAAAAGAAAGGAGGCATACTTATTCCTTGGACGGTATGCTGTATGAGGGACAAGAGAATTTTGCGGAGAAAGAGACACCGGAGAGTGTAATGATCGCCAGAGAAGAAAGAGATAAGCTGCTTCTGAAAATGCAGGATCTGCCCCAGACCCAGCGGCGCAGGCTGTTTCTGCGGATGCAGGGAATGAGCATTCGGGAGATTGCGGAAGCAGAAGGCGTGAGTACGCAGCGGATCAATCGGACGCTGAAACAGATTTAAAAAAAAATTTTTTGATTTTTTTTCATTTTGCTTGTTTCAAATGAGGGTGAAAAATGTCCGTATAGTGAGGGGATTCATTTCAGCATGGATTTCCTTCACTGGACTTTGAAAACCGCATACCATTTATCAGGTACGTTCCCGGTGCTGTCGCGATGAGCGTGAGCACGTCAGCCGGTGCGCCATGACCTTCCCATACGCTGCAGAATTCCGTTTATAATCATGATTTTGCTGATTTACATGGGAAGCGAGCGATTCTTACCGGGCTGTAAAAATCGGATGGCAACCGATTCTGCCGCAACAGGCACCGGGGATAATGATACTCCTGCTCAGCCACAGCCCCGCTTGGCGGGATCACGCAATGGGAGCAGCTTATAGAGAAAGGGGATCTGCGCCGGGGAAAGCCCGGATGCAGGTCCCGTGGAGCCGGAAGCCAACGGCCGCCTGGTAAAGGATTTCTTTTGTCCTAAATTCTGAAGATGTTCATAGCTTTAATCAGGAGGTGTGTGCATATGGAAGAAAGAAGCGTGAAAGTGGAAAATATCTATAAATACTTTGACACGGAGATCAGAAAAAGTATGATATTGTCTGCATTCATGAAACTGATTGAAGCAGATCTGGAGTCAAGTGTGCGAACGGAGGCAATCGCACATTTGCAGAGTGAAGAAAAATAAGATATTTTAGCTACAGAGGTGAAATGAGTGAGAACATTAAATCTGTACGAACGACCAAAAGTAGCGATATACTGCAGGCTGTCCGATGAGGACCATAATAAAAAGAATCCGGAAGAAGACAGCCGAAGCATACAGACACAGAAGGCCATGCTGCGTGACTATGCTCACGAGCAGGGCTGGGAAATATACGACATCTATTCCGACGACGATTACTCCGGCGCAGATTCCAGTCGCCCGGAATACAATCGTCTGCTGGAAGATGCAGAGAAAAGAAAATTCGACATTGTTCTGTGTAAGCATCAGTCCCGTTTTACCAGGGACATGGTACACGTTGAGACATACATAAATGAAAAGTTTTCGGAATGGGGCATCAGGTATGTTAGCCTTCTTGACGGAGCCGATACCTCCCTTGCAGGAAACAAGAAGAGCCGTCAGATTAACGGGCTGGTCAATGAGTGGTATCTTGAGGATCTGTCTGAAAACATGAGAAGAGCCTATGCCACCAGAAAAAAAGAAGGCAAATACATTGCAAGCTGCCCGGTTTACGGATATAAGAAGGACCCCAATAACCCTTATCACCTCATTATTGACGAGCCTTCGGCAAAGATTGTAAAAAGAATCTTTACCATGTGCATTGAGGGTATGAGCCTGAATGTCATTGCAAGAACATTGAACGAAGAAGGAGTGCCCTCGCCTACAAAATATAAAACAGAAGTGCAGGGGATAAACTTCAAGGGCACGGAGAATCTGCGAAAGTCAAGGCGATACAAGGGGGAAAGCCTATGGCAGAGCAGCTCCATAAACCACATTCTCAATAACGAGGTTTACACAGGCGGGTTGTATCAGAATAAACGGCGGACAATCAGTTATAAAAACCACAACCGCATCAATTTGCCGAGAGAAGAGTGGATTATCGTGAAGGATACCCATGAGCCTATCGTGACCATGGAGGAATTTGAACGGGCCAGAATCCGTCGGTCGAGGAACCCACGGATCACAACACGGGGTGAAGGAAACTTTTTCTCGGGAAAGCTGGTCTGCGGATACTGCAGCGGTGCTGTGGTATACAACAGCTCTAAAGACGGACACAGGTATTACCGATGTCATAACCGGATAAACCTGAAAAACTGCAAGGGAGTTTCAGTATCAGAGGAATTGTTGAAAGGGGAAATTCTTCGCCAGCTGAAAAACATTTTTGATACATGGATAAACGAGGATGATATAAATGCCATTTCAGAAAATGTAAAAGTAAAGACAAATCCAGAACTTCAGAATCTTGAAGACGAGCTTTACTCTAAGCAGACTTCTCTTGAGAAAATAATAGAAACTAAATCGCAATTGTACAGCGATGTAGTGGAAGGTATCGTTTCAAAGGACGACTACAGGGAAATGTCAGAGCATTTTTCTCAGAAGCAGAAGACACTGAAAAAGGAGATAGAGTCTCTGGAGCGGACACTGGAGCTGGAAAAGACTACAGCCGAACTGCGAAAAAAACGAGAGAAAAAGCTGAAAACTCTGGTCCGGCAGACGACAGATAAATATCTCAGATGCGAAGAGCTGACAGTAGAAATGCTGCAGACCTTTGTGGACTATGTAGAAGTAAAAAACGGAGAAAAACGAGGCTCTAAAGAGCTTAAAATACACTGGAATTTCTAGCTGCGAAAAGTTCTTGCTTGACACTTCAAGATATGTATTTTAAGATAATATTGTAAGGGGGAAACGAAGAAATGACTGAACTAAGAAAGAGAATAGATTATACGGTAGCATGTATTTCTGAATTTGCAGGTAAGCATGATCTGACACAAAAAGCAGCATTCCAGTTCCTCTATAAGTATAAGGCAATCGAATTTCTTAAGGAATGTTATGACATTGAACATACTTTATCGTTTGAGGATGTAATCGAGGACATGGAGCGTATCTGTGAAAATAATGGGGGTGTGATTTCATGATTTTGTATCACGGCACCAATGTTGATATCGCAAGCATCAGCTTGAATATGTGCAGGCCATATAAGGACTTTGGAAAGGGATTTTACCTTACATCTCTTGAAGAACAGGCAAGAAAGATGGCCTATCGTGTTTCCAAGATTTATGGAGGAAAGCCGGTTATCAACATGTATGAAATAGATAATGACTTTCTTCTTGACAAAGAACTCGCTATTATGGATTTCGGAACGGAAGTAACGGAAGAATGGGCAACATTTGTTATGAATAATCGTAACAGGAATTTTTTCGATTACGGAAATAAACTATGCAATTTCGACCGTAAATACGATATCGTATCAGGACCTATTGCAAACGATGACTTGGCGATGCTGTTTAGAGAGTATCATAAACGCGCAATAAGCCTTGATATTTTGCTGAATGAATTAGCATATAAGGAATCAACCAACCAAATTTCGTTCCATACGGAAAAGGCGATTATGCTTCTCAGAAAGGTCGGTGTAATATATGGATAAAAAGGAACTCCTCATGGAGTATACCACCCAGGACATTATTGAATATATCGTTCAGGATTTTCGTGTGGAGTATGATGAGGCAATGAGGAAGCTTTACACTTCTGAAGTATTTGAAAAGCTGCAGAATCCGGAAACAGGACTGTATCTTGAAAGTCCGGCATATGTTTATGGACTGTTTCAAGACGAATGCAATTTCGGAAAGTTAGTGCAGTCAGAGATATGAGAAATAGGTATATGCACAGCAGCCGGCCTTGACAGCAGGCTGCTTTATTTATTATCATAGATAAAAAGGGAGAGTCAGAGGGAAAGTTAAGGGGAGAGATAATCTTAAAATACACTGGAATTTCTAAAATTTGTGGCGGCTGTTCAGGCCTAATGCCTTGTGTGTACGGCAGCCATAAATTTGACGAAAGTTCCATCAAAATGGAGCTTTTTTTAATTACGCAGACGGAGGAAAAAAAGATGGCTGTATTTAGAATTGAAAAAAACAAGAACTACACAACCATGAGCAACTACCATCTCAGAGACAGAAGGCTGTCCCTGAAGGCAAAGGGACTGCTTTCTCTGATTTTAAGTTTGCCTGATGGCTGGGACTACAGTGTAAGGGGACTGGCTTCAATATGTAAGGAAAGTCCTGACGGCATTGCCACTCCCTTAAAGGAGCTGGAGAAATACGGTTATCTTTTTCGGGAGCAGACAAGATGCAGCAACGGCCGGCTGGGAAAGGTGGAGTATGTGATTTACGAACAGCCTCAGGATAATTCACCGCAGCAGGAATTACCGTGTCCGGAAAAGCCGTACACGGTAAAACCAGACACGGTAAAACCGGATACGGTGATTCCGTTAACGGAGAGACCGTGTACGGAAACTCCTGCACAAATAAATAAAGAAGAAATAAATACTGAGAAAGAAATAACTGATAAAAACAATTACCAATCAAATCAATCAAGGAAACATGCGGATGCGGATAAGATGATGATTGATAGGAATTTGTTTAAAAATCAGATAAAAAAGAATATCAGCTACGAAACTCTGGCTGAAGAATCACCGGTTGCAGCAGAAGAAGTGGACGAGCTGGTTGAATTGATGTCGGATGCAGTCTGCTTAAATGAACCCTTTGTCAGGGTTGGTGGAAGCGAGATCCCAACAGAGGTTGTACGGGAAAGGTTTCTCAGACTTAACTCGGAACACATTCTTTATGTCATGGGATGCCTTAAGGAGAGCTCCGGAAAGATACATAACATTCATCAGTATCTGCTGACAGCGCTATATAACGCACCGGTGACAATGAATCCCTATTATACAGCAGAGGTTAATCACGATTTGCGAGGAGGTTGAAAATGAAGAAAACGAAAGTTATTGCGATTGTAAATCAGAAGGGCGGTGTGGGAAAGACCACAACGACTTTAAACCTTGGTGCCGGGCTGGCAACTCAGGGTAAAAAGGTTCTGCTTATTGATGCAGACCCTCAGGGAGACCTGACTGTAAGCCTTGGTTACAATGATACCGACAGCTGTGACTGGACCCTGGCTTCGGTTATGCAGAGCATAATCAGTGAAAAAGAGTTCCAACCGGATAATGGAATTCTTCATCACAAGACTAACTATTAAATGTCAATAGGGAAATGATAAAAATGGTAAGTTTGAAATGTACCTTGAAAACTGCATGACAAATAGAGCATCTTTTGATGCCCTGAACGAAAAAGTATAGAATAATTAGATTGCTTTAGGAGTATAAGGCATATGCGATTTTTCCAGAGCATATATCAGGCGGATTAATTTCTTTGCAGCATGTGATATTGCAACGTAGTAATGTTTGCCTTCTGCACGCTTCTTGGCTAGATATTCTTTGAAAACCGGATCCCACATACAGACATATTTTGTAGCATTAAATAATGCATATCGTAGATACTTCGAACCACGCTTTTCCATCTTGGAATGAGAAGAATCGAAGTATCCGGACTGATATGTTGTTGGAGAAAGCCCGGCATAAGCTAATATTTTATCGGGAGAGTCAAATTTACTGAGATCGCCGATTTCAGCTAAAATCATTGCACCCATATCATACCCAATACCGGGAATAGTCAAAATCGATGAATTTAATTCATCCATGATAGCTTTAATCTCGGCTTCTATCTCGGATATTTCTGAATTTAGCTCATCTATTAGCCTAATGGTATGACGTAGCTCAAGAGACTTAGCAGGCATAGCAGAGGCAATAGAAGCTTTAGCTGCAGCTTTAAGCTCAATAGCCTTAGTTTTACCAAAATGCCCTTTAGAGGCAGTGCTTAGCAGATTGGAAAGTTTAGTCAGGTGTGCAGCGGCTATGTGTGATGCTCCAGGAAATTCCTGAAGTAAAGCATATACAGTGGTAAGATGAATTGAAGAAAAAATATCTTCTAATTCCGGAAACAAGATATTCACTAATCTGGCAATAGAAGTTTTGAGCTTTGCACGTTCCTGAACTTTCGTAAAACGATAACGAGTAAGTGACTTTAGTTCCTCGTTGTGATATGATGTTGCTGAGTAGGGCTGAATGTCCACATCAGACACAAGCATATATGCAATCATACGGGAGTCTATCTTATCCGTTTTCGTCTGTCTAAGGCTTAGACTTTTTCTATACAGATTTGAAAGTAACGGGTTGATAACGTAGGTCGGGAAACCTTTATCAAGAAGAAACCCAAGTAGGTTGTAACTGTAGTGTCCAGTGGCTTCAAGCCCTACTTTAATTTTTGAGAAATCATTTTCAACAGATAGGATTTTCTGATAAAGATTTTCGAAACCCTCTAGGTTGTTGAGGATGGCAAAAGAGTCGAAAAGAACTTCGCCGTCGGAATTCATGATAAAACAATCGTGTTTGTCTTTAGAGACATCAATACCTACTAAAATCATAGCAGACCTCCGTAAAGTGTATTTGATACTGTTCAGATCCACAGGGCTCTCTGCATATGTAACCTCGTTCTTTATGAACCGTCATGCGGTAACTAACTAATTAACAGTTTTGCAAAGAGACTGTGGTTGGAGCCTTTTGCAAACCATCAAGTGGTAGGAGGGTAGAACCAATCCACAGTATCTTAAACAGCATAGCTCAACTTGTCCAAAAGGTAAAGAATGGCTATGACTATATAATACGAGGAGGGTATAGACCTTATGCCTTCAAATCTGGAATTGTCAGCCATGGAAATGCAGCTTGTAAACGTAATGAACAGGGAGAAAATCATGAAGGAGTATGTGGACTCTGTCAAAGACGGCTACGATTATGTACTGATAGACTGTATGCCTTCTCTGGGAATGATTACGGTCAATGCACTGGCTGCTGCGGACAGTGTGATTATACCTGTGCAGGCTCACTACCTTCCGGCTAAGGGTATGACACAGCTTCTACAGTCCATAACCCGTGTCAAGAAATATATCAACCCGGGGCTGGAGATTGAAGGAATACTTATGACCCTGCTGGACAGGAGGACAAACTTTGCTGCAGAGATTTCCGACACAGTAAGAGAAAACTACGGTAGCATATGCAGAGTTTTTAAAACGGAAATACCTGTGGCAGTAAAGGCTGCGGAAACTACAGCTGCAGGTGAAAGCATTTTTTCTTACGATGCAAAAAGCGCAGCGGCTAAAGCATATATGCAGCTGACTAAGGAGGTGATGGAAGATGGCGAAAGGAAAAAGACCAGAGATTACACTGCCGAAGCTAGATGATTTGTTTTCAAGTCAGGAGTCAAGGGAAGAGGAATCCTTAAGTAAAATCAGAGATATCCCATTGGAAATGATTGATGATTTTCCGGATCATCCATTTAAGGTGAAGGATGATGAAGACATGATGCATCTGGTGGAAAGCGTAATTGAACATGGGATACTGGTTCCGGCGATTCTCAGAATGAAAGAGGATGGCAGATATGAGCTGATTGCAGGTCACAGGCGAAAGAGAGCCTGCCAGCTTGCAGGGCTTGAAACGCTTCGGTCGGAGGTTGTGGATCTGGACCGTGATGAGGCAACTATCTATATGGTGGACAGCGTGCGCCCGTAAGGCGCGTGGGCTGGGCACCC
Organism: Anaerovoracaceae bacterium; assembly: GCA_051883095.1. Lineage (GTDB taxonomy): Bacteria > Bacillota > Clostridia > Peptostreptococcales > Anaerovoracaceae > SUG1106. The sequence continues at coordinate 5 of JBJETB010000083.1, read as the reverse complement.
ACGCG
>JBJETB010000082.1:0-32591 GCA_051883095.1 Anaerovoracaceae bacterium | reverse complement strand
TACACGGTAGACTGATGGGACTTATATGTAAACTGCCTCAGGTTATAGAGGAAGCAAAAAAAGAATATGAGCAGATAGCAGGGAGCAATTTCATGACAGAAGAAGAGATGGGAGAGTCTGAGAACCTGCTGGCTCTGGGTGATAATGCAGCTTTCATGAAGCATCTTCTGGAGGGCGGAATGGAAGGCAAAATACAGCAGATTTACATAGACCCGCCTTTTTTCAGCAAAGCCAGTTATGACGCTGTAATTAAAGTACAGAGCTCTGACGGGGAAACAGCTGTAAAACACATGGCCTATGAAGATGTTTGGAAAGAGGGTATGGCCGAGTATCTTAAAATGCTGTGCGTACGCCTCATGCTTATGAAAGATCTGCTGTCAGATACCGGTACTATATGGGTACATCTGGACTGGCACGGGGTACACTACGTAAAAATGCTTATGGACGAGATCTTCGGTGAGAAAAACTTCATCAATGAGATTGTATGGACCTATAAATCAGGCGGCAGCAGCAAAAAGCACTTTGCCAGAAAGCACGACACTATTCTTGTCTATTCCAAGACGAATAAATATTATCTCAATCTGCCTAAGGAAAAGTCATATAACCGGGGACTCAAACCATACAGATTTAAAGGAGTAGAAGAATTCCAGGACGAAACAGGCTGGTATACCATGGTAAACATGAAGGATGTGTGGAGCATTGACATGGTAGGCAGGACCTCTGCCGAGAGAACAGGTTATGCCACACAGAAGCCGGAGGCGTTGCTGGAAAGGATAGTTGCGGCAGGCAGCCGTGAAGGCGATATATGCGCAGACTTTTTCTGCGGCTGTGGAACTCTCGGAGCAGCAGCAGGAAAGCTTGGAAGAAGGTGGATATGCTGTGATAACGGTCCTCTAGCCGTGGCTGCAGCCATGAAAAGACTCAGCAGACAGGGACAGAGCATGAAGGTGGTTCGATGTCTGAGTGATGAATATGGTGAAGAAAAGTCGCCGGCAGAACTGACTGCATCAGCATATATGATGCCGACACTTTTCAGCGATAAGATATGTTTTACAGTGGAACTGGAAGCATATGAGCTGAAGGAACCGGATGCAGCCGGCAATAGAGCAAAGGAAACTCATGAAAAGCTGGCAAAAGCGGCTGAAGACAATCCTCTTGCGGCAATTGATTTCTGGAGTGTTGACACTGACTTTGACGGTAAGGTTTTCAGGCCTGAGCGGGAAGCGGCCTTATATCGTGATAAAAAGGGTTTACGCGCTGAAATGAAGCTTGAAATTCCTGCAGCCGACGCAGCACGACGTAAAATTGCGGTCAGAACTGTTGATATTCTGGGGAACATAAGCTGCGTGATATTTGATGGAGGGGAGATTTTTGAAAAAAGCAGAGAATAAAAAGGCAGCCAATACGGTTTTAGATGTGGTGTTTCTTGTGATAGCCTGTATGACAGGGGCTTTTTCCACTACAGCAGTAATGATACCTAACGGACTGACATGCGGAGGACTGACAGGCATAGTTAGAATTCTGCAGAGTTTCATGGAAATAAACTTCTCTGTGATGTATTATGCACTTGCCATAGTTATCTGGATTGTGGTAATATTAACATTAGGGTTCAGGGAAGCGAAGAAAATACTGGTGGTTACAATTCTGTATCCTGCAATACTCTTTGTATTTGAGCTCTTTGATTTTCAGCTGCTAGAGGAAAAGGATCTGATTCTTGCCGCTATTTTCTGCGGAGTTTTCAGCGGTGTGTGTAACGGTCTTGTATTCTGGAGAGGATACAGCTTCTGCGGAACAGAGTCCATTGCCAAAATAATAAAGAAAAAATGGCTGCCTCAGGTGGATATAAGCAAGATTCTGCTCTGCCTGGACTGCATTATAATTATCATTGCCGCATTTATCTACGGCAGGAATATAGCACTTTATGCGCTGGTGACCCAGTTCATCGCATCGAAGATGGTGGATCTCATAATGTACGGCTTTGAAACCAAAATCGTGCAGCTGCAGATTATCACTTCCGAAAGCGAAGAAATAAGCCGCTATATTATGGATGAAATCAGCCGTGGAGTATCCAGCTATGATATGGTAGGCGAATATACCGGAGTCCACAGAAAGCAGCTGGCGGTGCTTTGTTCACCACGGGAAAGCATTTTAATCAAGAGGAAGCTTGCGGAGATAGATCCAAAGGCCTTTGTATCAGTTATGCAGGTTAATACCGTGTGGGGATACGGCAAAGGCTTTACGGATATTGAGGAAGAAAAATAATATAATAAAGAAGCAGGTATCCGATTCCTTCGGGCACCTGCTTCCCGAAACATTTAGATGTGGCCCATTAGCTCAACGGATAGAGTAGCGCTCTCCGAAGGCGTTGATCGGGGTTCGATTCCCCGATGGGTCACCATACAGCAAAGAAGGATGGGTTTAGCCCATCCTTCTTTGCTGTCATGATAAAGTGGGCATCTGGGAATCGAACCCGGGAGGGCACGAGCGTAAGGCCGGAGCTCCAGTGAAGCTCCGGGCAGCGAGTGGTCCGCAGGCGACCGAAAGGGGAGCCAAGGAAGAAGCATGCGAGCGGAGCGAAGCAGGCGTTCAATCCCCGATGGGTCATGATGCGGCAGCCAAAGGGCGTTGTAAAGAAATCGGTAAAACGTTAATTTTTACAACATGGTACCCCTTAAGGCCTTTGAAACAGATAGATACAGACGTAAATGTTGTAGGATTTTTATAATCCATAGTTTCTCTACAACGCAAAATCTAATTCCGTTGTAATATTTAACTAATCCTTGAATTTTTCACAACATTGCGGCCACAAGGTTATTTCAGAAACTCGGGATTATGGCTCTATGTTGTAAAAGTAGAGGTTTTCTTGATTTTTTTACAACACCCATCCTTCTTTGCTGCCATGATAAAGTGGGCATCGGGGAATCGAACCCGGGAGGGCACGAGCGTAAGGCCGGAGTTACAGTAAATTTTCTGAAAATTTTTATTGATTTTATTTTAAAATGTGGTAAAATAGTTTACGTCAATTTAGCTTGTTAGTAAAAACAAAAAAAATAGAAAAACATTGTTGTTTAGGAGAAAAATGCAAGCAGAATTTTTTGTGAATAAACTTAAATCTTTTTATACTTCCACTTTTGATCTTGAGGAAGGACACAGAATAGGGTCACAGATATATGATGTGTACGGCCATTTCAATGTGGATAATTCCAGGTATGTACTGGTAAAGAAGGCAAAACTGTGGGAGGCAAACAGCCAGGAGCATCTTTTCATACGGAACTGGAAGAAAGAAGAGGGTGCTCTGACAACGGAAAAACTTCAGGAACTGATTCTTCCGCTGGAAGAAACTGTGGAACCGCAGTATGTGCGTGGTGGAGAAAAGTATCCCCCAGAGAACCATATGTATTCTTTCTTAACGCTGGTCGTAGTGACAGACGGAAAAATCGATGATGAAACGATACATTATGCGAGAAAATACAAGTTCGGAAAGACTTATATGTTTAATTTACGTGGTTATTTGGAGACACGTCTGGTACTGGTTTCAACCTGTAATCATCTGGTTACAACCAATCAGCAGGGAAAGGAATTGAAGAAAACTTACCTGAAACTGATGGAGTAATTATAAATTTTATATTATTATTTAGGAGGAAGGTTATCACATGAGTAGCGTAGTAATTCTTCTGGTTTCCATCGCTGTGTTCATCATCGCATATGCGACGTATGGTTCATACCTTGCGAAATCATGGGGCATCGACCCGAAAAAACCGACACCGGCTCACGAAATGGAAGACGGTGTAGACTATGTACCGGCAAATAAAGCGGTGCTTCTTGGACATCATTTCTCGTCCATAGCAGGTGCAGGCCCGATCAACGGTCCGATTCAGGCAGCTGTATTCGGCTGGATTCCTGTATTGCTGTGGATTGTACTGGGAGGTATTTTCTTTGGTGCTGTACAGGACTTTTCAGCTCTGTTCGCATCTATTCGTCATAAGGGAAAATCTCTGGGTGAAATCATTGAAATCAATATAAGTCACAGAACTAAAATGTGCTTTACAGTGTTTGCATGGCTGGTTCTTATACTGGTTGTAGCAGCATTTGCTGATATCGTAGCAGGTACTTTTGCCGGTTTCAATGCTGAAGGAGCTAAGGTCCCTGCAAACGGTTCTGTAGCAACAGCTTCATTGCTGTTTATTCCACTGGCAGTTTGCTTTGGCCTGTTCAACAGAAAGTCTTCCCATCTGGCAGTAAACACTGTAGTCGGTGTGGCTCTGCTTATAGCATGCATTGCCATCGGTATCGCATGCCCGATTTATCTGCCGAAGACCACATGGCTGATTGTAGTATTCGTTTACATCTTCGTTGCTTCCGTGGCACCGGTTTGGATTCTGCTGCAGCCGAGAGACTATCTGAACAGCTTCCTGCTGTACTTCATGATTATCGCTGCAATCATCGGTATCGTATTCACAAATCCGACTATGCAGCTCAATGCATTTAACGGCTGGAAAACTTCCGGCGGCACAATATTCCCTTATCTGTTCGTAACTGTAGCCTGCGGTGCGATTTCCGGATTCCACAGCCTGATTTCCTCAGGTACTACCGCAAAGCAGCTGAACAATGAAGGCGATGCTAAGGCAATCGGCTATGGTTCCATGCTGATTGAATGCGTTCTGGCAGTTATCGCTCTGATTGCTGTGGGAAGTGCTACCATGGATAACTGGTCAGGCATGACACCTCCGCAGGTATTCGCAGGCGGTATCTCCGGTATGCTGGGCAAACTGGGATTCCCTGAAACAACTGCACATACTGTGCTTCTGCTGGCAATTTCCGCTTTCGCACTGACTTCTCTGGATACTGCAACCAGACTTGGCCGTTTCCTGTTCCAGGAACTGTTTGCGACTAATAAGGATGGTTCAAAGAATGTTCTTGGAAATATGTATGTAGCAACAGCTATTACCATCGCTGCTGCAGCTCTGCTGACACTTGCCGGATATGTAAAAATATGGCCTCTGTTCGGTGCCTGCAATCAGCTGGTTGCTGTTCCTGCATTCCTGGCAGCTGCATGCTTCCTCAAGAAGATCGGAAGAAAGAACAGCATGTTCTACATTCCGCTGGTATTCATGTTGCTGACTGCCGGCTCTGCACTGGTTCTGAAGTTCATCAGCAATGCAAAGGTTCTGATGGCCGGTGAGGGAACTGCCATTGTAGAAGGTCTGCAGTGCGTAATCATCATTCCGATTCTGGTACTTGCTATTATCCTGGTTGTGGATGGCTTCAAGGTACTGTTTGGTAAGGAAGAAGCAACTGCAAAATAGGATCTGAAATTCTAACATAGCAAAACTGAGCACTATAGGTCAAGAATCTTTGACAATAGTGCTCTTTTTCTGCTTAAAATATGATATAATGATAAGCGGTAATGATCAGAATAACTTATAAAAAGGCAGAAAATAAAAGATGACAGAAAGCAATTCAGTTAAAATCACAGAAAATCCTCTGGGCACAGCACCGGTGGGGAAACTGCTCAGACAGTTTGCAGTTCCCAGCATCATCGCCATGCTTGTCGGCGCACTTTATAACATAGTGGATCAGATTTTCATAGGACAGAGTATAGGCGAACTGGGGAATGCGGCGACCAATGTGGCATTTCCGCTTTCCACAAGCTGTGTGGCCATAGGTCTTTTGTTCGGTATAGGGTCAGCCTCAGCTTTTAATCTTACCATGGGCAGAGGGGACAGAGAGAAAGCGTTGTATTATGTAGGAAATGCGGTTGTTTTGCTTATAAGCGGGGGATTGCTTTTGTGCATATCAACACAGCTGTTTCTGACACCTATGCTCGTCTTTTTTGGCGCTCCTGAGAATGTCATTGGTTATTCACAGGAATATGTCAGAATAACGTCAATAGGCTTTCCATTCTTGATTTTTTCCAACGGCGGTGCACACCTGGTACGTGCCGACGGGAGTCCGAGATATTCTATGATGTGCAATCTTACAGGAGCTATCATAAATACAATACTGGATCCTCTGTATATTTTTGTATTTAAAATGGGAATGACTGGTGCGGCAGCAGCGACGATTACCGGTCAGATAGTGTCGGCGTTTATGGTATTCAGATACATCCGACATTTTAAGACCGGAAAACTCACAAAGGAACATCTGCGTCTCCAGTGGAAAATTGCAAGCCGAATTATGAGCTTGGGCCTTGCACATTTCTTTAACCAGCTGGCGATGATGGTGGTTCAGATAGTGATGAACAATTCATTGACCTATTACGGAGCCATGTCTGTATACGGAGCATCCATTCCGCTGGCCTGCTCAGGCATAATCAACAAGGTAGGATTCATGTTCTTTTCCATCTGCATAGGAATAGCCCAAGGCATGCAGCCTATTGCCAGCTTTAACTACGGAGCAAGAAAATACGGCAGAGTCAGACGGGTGCTTGGTCTGAGTCTAGCCGCAGGAAGCGTTATATGCGTCTTCGCTTTTGCTTTGTTTCAGATTTTTCCGAGACAGATTATCGGGCTGTTCGGAGAGGGAAGCGAAATGTACTTTGAGTTTGCAGAGAGGTATTTTCACATTTATCTTTTCTTTACCTTCATTAATAACGTGCAGCCGCTGTCATCAAATTTCTTCACATCCATAGGAAAGCCTAAAAAAGGAATTTTCCTTGCCCTTACCAGACAAATACTTTTCCTGTTGCCGCTGATAATCATTTTCCCTATGATTATGGGAATAGACGGAATCATGTATGCGGGTCCTATAGCTGATTTTATGGCAGCATCAGTTTCGGCTTTGCTGCTTACCAGGGAAGTGCGCCTGATGAAGTCAATGGACCGGGAACTGAATTGTTCAAGGTAGTCTATTCTGAGTAGTCTATGGGTTTAGGCAGACTCCAGCGGAAACGGGCAGCCATAAGTCGCAGAGCAACAACTGTGGCGGTGCCTGCAAGCATGGCATTGGCTTCACCGAGTCTTTCCCAAAGGAATACACAAACAAGTGCACCTATGAGAGATGCACATGCATAGAAGTGTTTAACGAAAATATATGGATGATCACCAGCCATAGTATCGCGTAAAACGCCTCCGCCCACACCGGTTACAACACCTACGAAGACGAGGAGAAATATACCGTGTTCACCTGAAACTGACTGTGCCACCTGTATGCCTACCACAGTAAAGATTCCAAGACCGATGGAATCCATCACCAGCATCAGAGTATTGTAGAAAAGGTTGTCCTTCATCACGAAGCGCTGAACGGGAGGAAGAAAAACTATTAGGGCTGTTACTATGGCAAAGGTGGCGTATATTGGATCACGAAAGGTGTTAGGCGGTGTGATTCCCAGAACAAGATCGCGGATAACGCCGCCGCCTACTGCTGTGGTAAGACCCAGAATAACGACACCCAGAACGTCCATCCTTTTTTTCAGACCTGTGATGGCGCCTGAAATGGAGAAGGCCACCGTACCCAAAAGTTCAAGAAACAGAACTATATCCCCTGACATATATACCTCCGAGCCCTGCACGAATACCTCCATGCAGGCTTTTTAATGCATATTTCTGAAATCAGATGAAAAAAGTATACCATCGGCATAATTCTTTGTCAAACGGCTTCAAAAATGGTATAATGGCACCAGCCTGAAAAAATAGAGAAAAAAGGAATCACCTGGAGGAAGCCATGAAAAACGCATATATTAACGGAATAATTCTCGACGGATCAGAAAAAATGATACCTCAGGAAGGAAAAATTATTTTCACTGACGGATCGAAAATAGAAAAAATCACAGACACATCTGCAGCTGATGCTGATCTGAGAGGATATGAAATCATCGACTTGGGCGGTAAATACATAATGCCGGGACTGATAAACCTTCATGTTCATCTTCCGGCAAACGGCAAGCCGAAGAAAAAGGAGAGCGACCCTGCCAAACTGGTAAAACTGATAACGAGCAGCAGCCTTACCAGAAAGCTGGGAATAAAGCTGTGTTCGGGATATGCACGAACCCAGCTTATGAGCGGTGTAACAACCATAAGGACGATGGGCGGCGTTGCTGATTTTGATACAATCATAAGAGACGGCATAAACGAAGGCAGGCGGACAGGACCGCGTATTATTGCATCCAACATGGCCGTTTCCGTGGAGGGAGGCCATATGGCACATTCCCTTGCATATGTAGCGGAGACACCTGAGGAAGCCGCTGATTATGTGAGAAAAATTGCTTCCGATAAACCTGATGTCATCAAGCTTATGATAACGGGCGGTGTGCTGGATGCCAAGATAAAGGGTGAGCCAGGTGAACTTAAAATGGAATCAGAGCTGGTAAAGGCCGCCTGCGATGAGGCACACAAACTGGGGTTAAAGGTTGCGGCTCATGTGGAGAGTCCGGAAGGAGTAAAATGTGCATTGGAAAACGGTGTGGATACTATAGAACACGGTGCCATGCCTGATGATGAAATCATACGGCTCTTTAAAGAAAGAGGAGCCTGCCATGTAGCAACCCTGTCACCGGCACTGCCTTATGCGGAGTTTGACCCTTCTGTAAGCCACGCTGATGAAGTGGCACAGTATAACGGGAAGATTGTTTTTGAAGGAATAATCGACTGTGCGAAGGCCTGCCTGAAAAACGGCATAAAGGTGGGGCTGGGAACGGACACAGGATGCCCTTATGTTACCCAGTACGATATGTGGCGTGAGATAAATTATTTTCACAAGTTCTGCGGAGTATCCAACGCTTTCGCACTTCACACCGCGACTCAGGTCAATGCTGAAATTGCAGGACTGGGAGACGTGACAGGAACTGTTGAGGCTGGAAAGGACGCAGATTTTGTGGTGACATCTGCCAATCCTCTGGAAGATCTTCAGGCCTTGAGAAATATCAGCATGGTTGTCACCAGAGGCAGAATTTATGATAATCCAAAGGTTAAAAAGTTCGATCAGGTTGAGAGCAAACTGGACAAATTTATATAAGTGAAAATAACTTGAAGAAAAGTAATGCCGGTGTCAGATTTCCTCTTGACACCGGTCCTTTGCCTATGCTACAATCATCAATGGAAAAAATCTTTAAGACGATACAGAGATATCGGCAAGATGGTCATAAAATGGATTCGGGGCGGGTTATGCCCTGAGGTTGTTATGTACTTGGCTTGCCGTGAGGCAAGTTTTTTTGTATGGAGGAACAGAATGAACAGGGTGAAAAACATTTTCATACACACTGACAGCCTGGCTGAAATGGCAAAAAGAGAATTTGATTCAATTTTTGCCGCCATTGATAAAAACGCAATTATTATCCCTTCTTTCGCAGATGTGCATGTTCATCTTCGGGAGCCGGGATTTTTTTATAAGGAAAGTATTGCCACCGGCACAGCGGCGGCAGCAAGAGGCGGTTACGGATGGGTATGCACCATGCCGAACCTGAATCCTGTGCCGGACAGCGCTGAGAACCTGAGAGAGCAGATTGATATAATAGAAAGGGACGCAGTTATAAACGTAATCCCTTACGGAGCAATCACTGTGGGAGAACGGGGCAAGGAAATTGCGGACCTTGAGGCTATGGCCCCTGATGTAATCGCATTCAGTGATGACGGAGTAGGACTCAACGACGAGACACTTATGCGGGAGGCCATGATCCGGGCTAAAAAGCTTGGCAAGATAATTGTAGCTCACTGCGAGGATATGGACCTCAGGGCAGGAGGATACATCCACGACGGAAAATATGCGGCAGCTCACGGTCATAAAGGTATCTGCTCTGAGAGCGAGTGGAAGCCTATAGAAAGAGACCTTAAGCTGGCGGCAGAAACCGGTGCAGCATACCATGTGTGCCACATTTCCACTAAAGAGAGTGTGGACATAATCCGAGAAGCCAAGACAGCGGGGGTGGATGTTACCTGCGAAACTGCCCCTCATTACCTGACCCTTTGCGACGAGGATCTGCAGGAGGACGGACGCTTTAAAATGAATCCGCCAATCAGAAGTGCTGAGGACAGACAGGCTCTCATAGAGGGAATCATCGACGGAACCATCGACATGATAGCCACGGACCATGCGCCTCACAGTGAAGCCGAGAAAGCCAGAGGCCTTGAAAAAAGCGCTATGGGTGTTGTAGGGCTTGAAATAGCTTTCCCGATTATATACACTAAACTCATTAAGCCGGGCATCATCACCATGGAGCAGGCGATGAAACTTATGAGCGAGAACCCTCGGAAACGGTTTGGATTGCCGACAGCGGAGGCAAACGGTGATTTCGCCGTATGGAACATCAGTGATGAATATGAGATCGACCCTGCAGAATTCAGGACAAAGGGAAGAGCAACGCCTTTTGCAGGAGAAAAGGTTTACGGCAGGTGTCTGCTTAATGTAGTAGGCGGCAAAAAGGTCTGGGAAGACGTACAGGAGTAGGAGAGCCACACGTAAAAATGAAACAGAGTATATTTGAGATAAAATTAAACAGAGAAATTGCAAAAAACACCTTCGAGATGGTGCTTGCAGGGGATACATCGGCAGTGACAGCACCGGGACAGTTTGTAAATATCAAGCTGGAAGGGTTTTTCCTGAGAAGGCCCATATCCATATGCGACTGGGACGAGGAGAGCATCACCATAATATATAAGACCGTGGGTCAGGGCACAGAGGCTATGGCTGAGATGAAGACGGGCGAGAAGCTGGATATTCTCACAGGTCTGGGAAACGGCTATAACATCGATGCTGTCAAAACGGGAGAGAAACCTGTACTTATCGGCGGCGGTGCAGGAGTTCCGCCGATGTACGGACTGGCAAAGGCCTTCATAGCAAAGGGGATAAAGCCTCAGGTAATCCTTGGATTCAACACAGCTGAAGAGGTATTCTATAAGGATGAATTCGAGAAGCTGGGAGCAGAACTTCAAATTGCCACTGCAGACGGCAGTGTGGGAACTAAGGGTTTTGTTACCGATGTGATGAAGGAAATGGAGTACACCTACTTCTTCACTTGCGGACCTATGCCGATGTTTAAGGCCATCGAGAGTATAGCAAAAACTTCCGGCCAGTACAGCTTCGAGGAAAGAATGGGCTGCGGCTTCGGAGCCTGCATGGGGTGCTCATGTAAGACAAAATACGGAAACAAGAGAATCTGCAAGGACGGGCCGGTTCTGGAAAGAGAGGAAATCATATGGTAGACATTAAGACTAGCCTTTGCGGCATAACCCTGGACAACCCTGTGATACCTGCTTCCGGCACCTTCGGTTACGGCTATGAATTTGCAGAACTTTACGACATAAGTTGTCTGGGAACTTTCTCATTTAAAGGGACTACGCTGGAGCCACGCTTCGGCAATCCTACACCGAGAATCGCAGAATGCCCTGACGGAATGATAAACGCAGTGGGACTTCAGAATCCGGGGGTTGACGCTGTAATCGCAGAGGAACTTCCGAAACTGGCACAGGTTTTCCACAAACCAGTAATGGCCAATGTGAGCGGTTTTTCCGTGGATGACTATGTGGAGACGGTAAGACGTTTTGAGGCAGATGAAGCGGCAAGAGCACAGATAGGATGGTTTGAGGTGAACATAAGCTGCCCAAATGTACACGGCGGCGGTATGGCCTTCGGAACATGTCCTGAAGCGGCAGCTGAAGTAACGGCAGCGGTGAGAAAGGTGACTGACAAACCACTGTTAATCAAGCTTTCACCAAATGTGACCGACATAGCTGAAATCGCCAGAGCATGCGAAGCAGCAGGGGCTGACGGAATAAGCCTTATAAACACTCTGCTGGGAATGAGAATAAACCTTAAGACAGGCAAGCCGGTAATCGCCAACAAGATGGGCGGCTTCAGCGGTCACGCAATTCTGCCGGTGGCTCTGAGGATGGTCTACCAGGTGTATGAAGCCGTAAAAATTCCTGTAGTGGGAATGGGCGGCGTGTCCACAGCAGAAGAAGTAATTGAAATGATGATGGCAGGTGCCTCAGCTGTTGAAATCGGCGCGGCTAACCTGATTAATCCTTTCGCGGCTAAAGATATAATCGAAGAACTGCCGGAGGTAATGGATAAATACAATATTAAAAAACTGAGCGATATTATAGGAGGAGCACACTGATGGGCAAGGATGTAATTGTAGCATGTGATTTTAACACTGCAGAGGAAACGCTGAGATTCCTTGATAATTTTACTGAGGAAAAGCCTTATGTAAAAATCGGCATGGAGCTGTTTTACGCAGAGGGGCCGGAAATCGTAAGAGAAATTAAGAGAAGGGGACATAAGATTTTCCTGGATCTTAAACTCCACGATATACCTAACACTGTAAAGAAGGCAATGGCAGTTCTCTCACGCCTTGATGTGGACATGTGCAATCTTCACGCTGCAGGAACCGTCGCAATGATGGAGGCGGCAATTGAAGGACTGACACGCCCTGACGGCACCAGACCATTGCTCATAGCAGTAACTCAGCTGACATCCACCGACCAGGAAAGAATGGAGCGCGACCTTCTCATAAATGAGCCTCTGGAAAAGGTGGTTATGCATTACGCTTCCAATGCAAAGGCAGCAGGCCTTGACGGAGTGGTATGTTCACCGCTGGAAAGCCCGGCTGTTCACGATGTATGCGGAAAGGAATTTCTCACCGTAACGCCGGGAGTGCGTTTTGCTGACGGAGACAAGGGAGATCAGGTTCGAGTAACTACACCGGAAAAGGCAAAGGAGCTGGGCTCAGACTACATCGTAGTAGGCCGCCCGATTACTCAGGCACAAGACCCTGTAGCAGCATACAGAAGATGCATTAAAGAATTTGTAGATTAATGATATGAATGTGATTTGACGGCGTACAGCCGGCGAAAGGAGATACAAAATGGATTTAAAGAAAGAAATTGCAAAAGGACTGCTAAGCATAGAAGCTGTTTTCTTAAGACCGGAGGAGCCTTTTACATGGGCCAGCGGAATCAAGAGCCCGATATACTGTGACAACCGTCTGACTCTTACAGCACCTGAGGTGAGAATCAAGGTGGAAGAAGGGCTGGTTCAGACTGTAAAGGAAAACTACCCTGACTGCGAAGTTCTAATGGGAACCAGCACTGCAGGCATCGCCCATGCAGCTATCGTGGGACACCTTATGAACCTTCCTATGGGTTATGTCAGAAGCTCAGCCAAGGATCACGGCAGAACCAACCAGATAGAAGGAAAACTCCTTCCGGGACAGAAGGTCGTAGTTATCGAAGACCTTATCTCCACAGGCGGCTCGGCTATCGACACTGTAAAGGTGCTGAGAGAAGCAGGAGCAGATGTCCTTGGAATTGCAAGCATTTTTACATACGGAATGAAAAAGGGCCTTGAACGCATGGCAGAAGCGGATGTGAAAAATGTCAGCCTCTGCGACCTTGACGCACTGGTCGAGGTTGCCGCAGAGACAGGGTATATCAAGGCAGAAGACAAGGAACGTATTTTAAAATTCAGAGAGAACCCGGCAGATGAAAGCTGGATGAAATAGATGAAACAATGGAGGACAAATCAATGAGCGAAATCAGAAACTTAATCAACATCACCGACTTAACTGTTGAAGAAATTGACAGCCTTATAGCTACTGCAGACGACATCGTGGCAAATCACAGTGCATACGAAAACATCTGCGCTCACAAGAAGCTGGCGACACTTTTCTTCGAGCCAAGCACCAGAACAAGACTCAGCTTCGAAGCAGCTATGCTCGAACTGGGCGGAAGTGTGCTGGGATTTTCATCAGCTAACTCCAGCTCAGCTGCCAAAGGCGAAAGCGTAAGTGACACCATTCAGACAGTAGGCTGCTATGTTGACATCATCGCAATGCGCCACCCTAAGGAAGGTGCTCCTATCGTAGGTGCACAGAGAACCACAGTGCCTATCATCAACGCAGGCGACGGCGGACATTTCCACCCGACTCAGACACTGACCGACCTTCTCACCATCAAGAGAAAGAAAGGCAGACTAAACAATATGACCATCGGTCTCTGCGGTGACCTTAAATTCGGCAGAACCGTTCACTCCCTCATCGAAGCAATGCTTCGCTACGAAGGCATCAAATTCGTGCTCATTTCACCGCAGGAACTGGCAGTACCTGAATACGTAAAGGAAAAGATGAATGCTGCCGGAGCAGAGTGGAAAGAAGTTGAAACCCTTGAAGATGCTATGCCTGAGCTGGACATCCTTTACATGACCAGAGTTCAGAAGGAACGTTTCTTCAACGAAGAGGACTACATCAGACTCAAAGACAGCTACATCCTCGATCTGGAAAAACTTCAGACAGCCAAGGAAGACCTGACAATCATGCATCCGCTGCCAAGAGTAAACGAAATTTCCGTAGAGGTTGACGACGATCCGAGAGCATGCTACTTCTTCCAGGCACTTTGCGGAAAGCACATCAGAATGGCTCTCATCCTGTTCCTTCTGGGAATCAAGAGAGAAGCGTAATTAGAAGATTTCAGGACAACTTAAGGTTAAAATTCAGGAGGTAAGAAAATGAATATAGACGGAGTAAAGACAGGTATCGTATTAGACCATATCAAGGCAGGAAAGAGCATGCAGATTTATGAGCTCCTTGGACTTGACAAGATAAACAACTGCGTGGCAATTATCCAGAACGCAGACAGCGCTAAGTACGGCAAAAAGGACATCATAAAAATCGACCAGATTATCGACCTTGACTTCGATGTACTGGGCTATGTAGACAGCAATATCACAGTAAATATTGTAAAGGATGGCAAACTGGAAAGAAAGCACCACATGGAGCTTCCGCAGACCCTCAAGAACGTGGTAAAGTGCAAAAACCCTCGCTGCATCACTTCCGTGGAGCAGGAAATTGTACATACATTTAAGCTTGTTGACAAGGAAAACAAGGTTTACCGCTGCGCTTACTGCGACGCAGAGCACAAAGTTAAATAGGGAAGGTTGTCACTCCACCATTTTTGCAAAAAAAGCTGAAATGGTGGAGTTTTTTTCGTCTGTTGACAAAGTATCGTTATAACGATATAATAATTACAAGAAAAGAGGAGGGGGAAAAACTATGACAGAAAAGCTTAATTTATATCACGGGTCACCTTTAATAATTGAAAAGCCGACATATGGTACCGGGAATCCCAATAATGATTATGGACTTGGCTTTTACTGCACTGAATCTGTTGAATTAGCTAAAGAATGGGCATGTTCGGGTGAAACGGGTGGTTTTGCCAACCGGTATACCATTGATATGACGGGGCTTTCGGTATTGTCACTGACAAATGGTGACTATAATATTCTCAACTGGCTTTCAATCCTCCTTGAGAACCGCAGATTCCGAATAGGAAGTGAGATTGCGGTTCAGGCTAAAGATTATATTTTTAACAATTTTGCGGTAGACTATAAGAAATATGATGTAATAAAGGGATACAGGGCTGACGATTCGTATTTTTCATTTGCATCTGCATTTCTCAATAATACCATATCGGTGGCACAGCTCGAAAAAGCCATGGCTCTTGGTCAATTGGGGCAGCAGGTTGTGATAATGTCCAAGAAGGCTTTTGAGCGGCTTAACTTCGAGGGGGCTGAGGAAGCTGATGGAGAA
The DNA here is from genome assembly GCA_051883095.1 of Anaerovoracaceae bacterium. Classification (GTDB taxonomy): domain Bacteria; phylum Bacillota; class Clostridia; order Peptostreptococcales; family Anaerovoracaceae; genus SUG1106. Next base: position 17,074 of record JBJETB010000082.1, on the reverse strand, counting down.
ATATACTTTCCTAAAAAACTGGCGAGGGATACCCGAGCCAGAGAGGAATTCCAAAGGGAACGCCACAGAGGCTCAGTGCTTACTGAAAAATACATTATTGATATAATAAGAGAGGGGTGGAAAAACGATGACCCACGCTTACAGCGAGTTATACTTGGATGATGCGATGAATAATATGGGGGATATGGTGGAATACGCCCTTTGCACTCTGGGATGTGAGCCTGATAATTTTTGGGGTCTGTTTATAACCTCGGGTATTGCGGATAAATTTGGAAAAGGCAATCCAAAATATGTGGCAGGAATGTCAGGGTATGAACTGGCTGAAGCGGTATTTTGCGAAGCTAACATCTTGGATGATAGAGAAGAATCACCATATATCACCGAAAAAGGAAGAGAATACTGGGCAGGGTGGATTATGGCATATTATCAGTGGGAAACAGGAAAACGTTTTGAGGACATGGCAAGGTATGGCATGTCACTTTCTACCGTGCTTTCTATGTATATTCTCCATGAGGCCGATGTGACTAAATTCGTGAAAACAGCCGACGAGATAATCGCTCGAAATAAGTTATCCCAAAAATCCAGACTGCAGTATATAAGGAAGGCCAGGGGGTTCACTCAGCGGCAGCTCTCTGAGGCATCGGGTGTCAGCGTTCGCATGATACAGCTTTATGAACAAAGGCAAAACGACATAGCGAAAGCACAGGCTGCTGTGGTTATAAGGCTTGCCAGGGCACTGGGATGCAAGGCAGAGGATCTGGTCGAATAAAAAAAGCTCCGCTTTCTGCCTTTACAACCGACTCTGCGGGTGGTAAAATGAATGAGATGGGTGGCATTCCTCGCGGAGGAAGCGATACCGTTGAATAATAGCTTTATAAGGCACGGCCATAGATTGCGTCACACTTGCGAAAGGGAGGTGGCAGCATGAAAACAGGCATTATCGGAGCAGGAAAGGTTGGCTTTACTCTGGGAAAGTTTTTTTCTCAGGGAGGTATCAAGATTACCGGCTACTATAGCCGAAACCCGGAAAGCGCCCGCCAGGCCGCGGCGTTTACTGATTCTTCATTTTATGATAACTTAGAGAAACTCATTGAAGACAGCGACGCAATTTTTATAACCGTTCCCGACAGAGCGATTACAGAGGTATATCGGCATATAAGCCGGTATGAAATCAACGATAAGTACATATGCCATTGCAGCGGCGCCATGTCGTCAGGGGATGCTTTCCCGGACATTGAGAAGACCGGAGCACATGGCTTTTCCATCCATCCGCTTTTCCCAATAAGCAGCAAATATGAGGCTTACAGGGAATTATCGGATGCTTTTTTTTGCCTTGAGGGCGAGGCAGAGTATCTGCCGGAATTTGAAGACATGCTCAAAAAACTGGGATGCAGGACTCAGAGAATAGAAGCAGAGAACAAGATACTATATCATGCAGCCTGTGCCATGGCAAGTAATCTGGTCTGCGGCCTTGTCCAGCAGAGTCAGGATCTGCTCACAGTCTGCGGATTTTCGGCGGAGCAGGCAGCAGAAGCTCTTAAACCGCTGATAAGCAGCAATGTGAAGCATATTCTGGAGGACGGTGCTATAGCAGCACTTACAGGGCCTGCAGAGCGCTGCGATGTGCAGACAGTAAAAAAGCACCTTGACAGTATGCCGTCTGCAGACACAAGAGAGCTTTACAGACTTCTAAGCCTGCGTCTTGTGAAAATGGCAGAAACAAAGAATCCTCAGAGGGACTATGAACCCCTGAGAGAAGTACTTTTACCAACTGAAGGGAGATAATAATTGTGAAAACTACAGCGAAAACCTTTTTAGAAATGAAGCAGCAGGGACAGCGCATAGCCGAAATCACCTGCTATGACTATACTACATCCAAGCTTATAGAGGCTTCCGGAATCAATGCCATTCTGGTGGGTGATTCCCTGGGAAATACCATGCTTGGATACCCTGACACACTTTCTGTTACCATGGAGGACATGATTCACCACAGCAGAGCCGTATCAAGAGCCTGCAGCAACACCATGGTTATAATGGACATGCCTTTCATGTCATATCAGGCATCGGTTTACGAAGCAGTGACTAATGCGGGCAGACTTATGAAAGAAGGCCGTGGCAATGCAGTGAAGCTGGAAGGCGGTGCAGCTGTCAAAGAGCAGATAAAGGCCATCGTAGACGCCGGAATTCCGGTGCAGGCACATATCGGCATGACACCACAGTCCGTTAACGCTTTTGGCGGCTTCAAAGTACAGGGAAAGGGCGAAGAAGCGGCCAAGAAGCTTCTGGAGGACGCTTATGCAGTACAGGAAGCAGGGGCTTTCTCCGTAGTGCTGGAATGCACTCCGCCTAAGCTTTCCGCGCTGATTTCAAAGAAACTGACCATTCCGACCATAGGCATCGGAGCCGGCGCAGGATGTGACGGACAGGTCCTCGTATACCAGGATATGCTGGGAATGAATATGGATTTTGTGCCTAAATTCGTGAAAAAATTTGCCAACGTAGGCGAAATAATGATGGGTGCCTTTGCTGAATATATGAAGGAGGTTCAGGAGGGTACTTTCCCTGAGGAAGTTAATTCCTATGTCAAGTCGGACTGCAGCGATGAGTACCTTAAAATGCTTGACGAAACTATGTAAAATCCATTAGCAGACCCTTGACAATCGGGGGCCTGAATTGGTATAATAACGGCATAAGAACAGCTTTTTGTGACTGACGGAAATGCGGATAACCGCAAGGAAGCAAGAAGCGTGGATTGCCGACCGTCTGGGCGTATTTGTTCCTTGCATTTAAGGTACGAATATGCCCTTTTATATTTCAAAAAATGGAGGAGAAGATGAAAAAGATTGGATTGGTAATGGGATCTGACAGCGACCTTCCTGTAGTGGAAAAGGCTATTGATACCCTCAAAGAATATGGCGTGCCTTTTGAGGTGCACGTATATTCAGCTCACAGGACACCTGTACCTGCTGCTGATTTTGCAAGAAACGCCAGAGAAGCAGGCTTCGGAGCGATTATAGCCTTCGCAGGAAAAGCAGCACATCTGGCAGGAGCAATTGCTGCGAACACCACACTTCCTGTGGTTGGTGTACCTGTAAAATCATCGAATTTAGACGGCATTGATGCCCTTCTGTCCACTGTACAGATGCCTTCGGGAATACCTGTAGCTACAGTTGCCATAGACGGAGCAGTCAATGCCGCTTTGCTTTGTATACAGATGCTGGCTATAGAGGATGGAGAACTGGCAGCACGTCTCACAGAAAAGAGAAAAGAGGCGGAAGAAACAGTTCTGGCAAAGAACCGAAAAATTGAAGAGCAGTTCAACAGATAGGACATTAAATAAGTTAAATCAAAAATCAATATAAACCCCAAATAAAAATTAAAGGAGCTTAAAAAATGGAAAAGACACTTGTTTACACCGGAAAAACCAAAAACGTATTTGCACTTGAAAACGGAAACTATCTCCTGAAGTTCAAAGACGACTGCACCGGCAAGGACGGCGTATTCGATCCGGGCGAAAATTCAGTAGGCCTTACTATTGACGGTGTAGGTGATGTTAACCTCCGTATGTCAATTTATTTCTTTGAAAAAGTAAACGCTGCAGGAATCAAGACTCACTATGTAAATGCAGACCTTGAAAACACCACTATGGAAGTACTTCCTGCAAAGGTTTTCGGACATGGACTTGAAGTTATCTGCCGTCACAAAGCAGTAGGAAGCTTCTACCGCCGTTACAACGAATACATTGAAGAGGGAGCAGACCTTCCTGCATATGTAGAAACTACATTCAAGAACGATGAGCTGGGCGATCCGCTGGTAACTAAGGATGGACTTATCGCTCTGGGCGTTATGACCGCAGAACAGTATGAAGATATCAAGGTTATGACTCAGCAGATCACTCAGATCGTAGCTGACGACCTTAAGGAAAAAGGCCTTGTTCTTTACGACATCAAGTTTGAATTCGGATACGATGCTGACGGCAAGGTTATGCTCATCGACGAAATCGCTTCCGGAAACATGCGTGTATACAAGGATGGTAAATATATCGATCCAATGACTCTGTCAGAACTTTTCTTCGCAAAATAAGGCGAGTCGAGAAAAATAAACAAAACAGGAGGAAACAATGGGAGGATTTTTTGGTGCAGCACTAAAGAGTGACTGTATGGTCGATGTGTTCTTTGGGGTGGACTACCATTCACACCTTGGAACCAGACGGGGCGGCCTGGCCGCTTTCGACGATAAGATCGGCCTGCAGAGAGAAATTCACAACATAGAGAATTCACCCTTTCGTACAAAATTTGAAAATATATTTAATGAGATGTGGGGCAGGTCTGCCATCGGCTGCATAAGTGATTCAGACCCTCAGCCTCTGCTCATACGCTCAAGTCTTGGAACCTATGCTATCTGCATAATTGGACGCATCAATAACTCAGATGAGCTGATTGACAATTACCTTTCATATAGCGGAGGACATTTTGACTCCATGACAGGAGGCAGAATCAACTCAACCGAGCTTGTAGCAGCACTCATAAACCAGAAAAGCAACTTTGTTGAAGGCATTAAGTTTGCTCAGCATCAGATTGAAGGTTCAGCATCTATTCTCATTCTGAAAGACGACGGCAGCATTATAGCGGCCAGAGACAGACTGGGACGCATCCCCGTGCTCATCGGAAAAAGTGAGGATGGGTACTGCGTATCTTTTGAATCCTTTGCATATAAAAAACTGGGATATTCCGATGAAAAGGAACTTGGTCCCGGTGAAATCGTAGAGGTAACGTCAGAAGGAGTAACTCAGCTGTCCGAGCCTGAAAAGGAAATGAAAATCTGTGCATTCTTATGGTCATACTACGGATATCCTACATCAAACTATGAGGGTATCAATGTTGAAACTATGCGCTACCGCAACGGTGAAATCATGGCCCGCCATGACATGAAAGTAAAGAATGCAGAAGGTCTGGATTATGTAGGAGGAGTGCCTGATTCGGGAACTCCTCATGCCATCGGATATGCAAACGAGAGCGGCGTGCCTTTTGCAAGACCTTTCATCAAATATACTCCGACCTGGCCTAGAAGCTTTATGCCTACCAACCAGAAGGAGCGTGACAAGGTGGCAAAGATGAAGCAGATACCTGTACACGAACTTATTGAAGGCAAGAACCTGCTTTTCGTAGATGACTCCATCGTCCGCGGCACTCAGCTCAGAGAGACTGTGGAGTTCCTCTATGACAACGGTGCCAAGGCTGTTCACATGCGTTCAGCTTGCCCGCCGATTATGTACGGATGCAAGTATCTGAACTTCTCCAGCAGCAAGAGTGAGATGGAGCTGCTTTCCAGAAAGGTGATTATGGAACTGGAAGGTGAGGAGGGAATGAACCATCTTGACGAGTACAGCGATACTCACACCGAGAGAGGACAGGCTCTCAGAAAAGCAATTGCAGAAAACTTTAATTTCGCATCATTAGAATTCCAGTCTCTCGAAGGACTGATTGAAGCAATCGGGATGGAGCCGTGTAAGCTCTGCACCTATTGCTGGAACGGAAAGGAATAAGTGTTATGAACAATAAATCAAAATCAGACAGCTACGCTGCAGCGGGCGTTGATATTACAGCAGGCTACAGAGCCGTTGAACTGATGAAGGAACATATTGCAAAGACCATGACTCAAGGTGTCTGCTCTGATGTAGGCGGCTTCGGCGGCCTTTTCGAGCTTGACATTACAGGAATGACCCGTCCTGTTCTGGTAAGCGGAACCGATGGTGTGGGAACAAAGCTTAAACTTGCTTTTCTTCTGGACAAGCATGATACAGTGGGTATCGACTGCGTGGCTATGTGCGTAAACGACATAATCTGCGTAGGTGCAAAGCCTCTGTTCTTCCTTGACTACATAGCATGCGGCAAGAATGTACCGGAAAAAATCGCTCAGATTGTAAAGGGCGTTGCAGAAGGCTGCGTACAGTCAGGTGCAGCTCTTATCGGCGGCGAAACTGCCGAAATGCCGGGATTCTATCCTGTAGACGAGTACGACCTGGCAGGCTACAGCACAGGTGTAGTTGACAAATCAAAGATTATAGACAATAAGACTATGAAGGCAGGAGACGTTGTTATCGCCCTTCCTTCCAGCGGCGTTCACTCCAACGGATTTTCACTGGTTCGTAAAGTTTTCGATGTGGAAAACAGCGACATCACAAGCCCGGTAGCTGAGCTTGGCGGAAAATCCATCGGTGAGACACTGCTTACACCTACTAAAATATATGTAAAGCCTGTTCTGGCACTTCTGGAGGAAGTAAAGGTTAAGGGTATTTCCCATATCACCGGAGGCGGCTTCTACGAAAATATTCCTAGAAGTATTCCTGACGGACTGGGAGCAAGAATCAGCAGAGATGCTGTAAGAGTTCTGCCGATTTTTGACCTTATCGCAAAGACAGGAAACATCAGCGAGCACGACATGTTCAACACCTTCAATATGGGCGTTGGCATGAGCATCGTTGTGGCAGCCGAGGATGCAGGCAAGGCTCTTGAAATTCTCAGAGCCCATGGAGAGGACGCATACCTTATAGGTGAAATCGTTGAATCCGAGGAAAAGGTGACCATATGCTAGAAAAGGCACGAATAGCCGTGCTGGTTTCAGGCGGCGGAACCAATCTTCAGGCACTGATAGATGCACAGGATAAAGGAATAATCAAAAGCGGCGAAATCGTGCTTGTAATTTCCAACAAGGCCGGTGCTTATGCACTGGATAGGGCTGCGAAAGCCGGAATAAAGGCTGAGACAGTTCTCCGAAAGGAAGCCGGCTCACAGGAAGCCTTTGAAGAAAGACTCCATGAGCTCCTTACCGAAAACAAAATTGACCTGATTGTAATGGCAGGCTTTATGAGCATCTTAAGCGGCAGTTTTACTGTTCGCTATCCTGACAGAATTATAAACATCCATCCGTCACTTATTCCGTCTTTCTGCGGAAAGGGCTTTTATGGCCTTCATGTTCATGAAGCGGCGTTGGAGTACGGTGTAAAGGTTACAGGTGCCACGGTGCATTTTGTAAACGAAATTCCCGACGGCGGACGGATTATAAAGCAGAAAGCTGTTGAGGTTCTGGAGGGGGATACACCTGAGGTGCTGCAGAAGCGTGTTATGGAGCAGGCCGAATGGATTATACTTCCTGAAGCGACAGAGGAAATCTGTGCAGAAATCGTGAGAGGTAGATAGAAAATGAACATATATGAAACAAAAACAGTAAGTCAGCTGCTTTCGGGAAATTCCTACCCTGGCAGAGGCGTAATCATGGGCAAGTCCCCATTGGGAAAGGCTGTAATCGGCTATTTCATCATGGGCAGAAGCGAAAACAGCAGAAACAGAATTTTCGAGGAAGACGAAAAGGGAAATGTATATACCAAGCCATTTGACGAGTCCAAGGTGGAGGATCCTTCCCTCATAATTTACAGAGCCATCGCACAGCATGAAGACAAAATCGTCGTAACTAACGGCGATCAGACAGATACCATTGTAGATGGACTTGCAGCAGGAAAGACTGCGAGAGAAGCTCTCTTTACCAGAAAATTCGAACCGGATGCACCTAACTTTACTCCTAGAATCAGCGGAGTCTTAACCAAGAATGGCACTGACTTCGGTTACGAAATGAGTATTCTCAAGAGCGCAGACGCAGAAGGAACAGGCTGCAACAGATTTTTCTATGACTACAAGGCAATGGAAGGTGTAGGACATCTTATTCACACTTATGAGGAAAACGGTTCACCACTTCCGACTTTCCAGGGCGAGCCAAGAAGAATTGAAATCCCTGAGTCCATAGATGACTTCTTCGAAGAACTCTGGGGAAGCTTAAACGAGGACAACAGAATTTCACTTTATGTGGAGTATTTTGACCTTGAAAACGATGAAAGCGAATCAATAATGATAAATGACAATGAAACGAGGCAGTTTAATGAAGGAATATGAACTTAAATACGGTTGCAATCCTAATCAGAAGCCTGCAAAGATCTTCATGGAGGACGGAAAGGATATTCCGCTGGAGATTCTTAACGGACGCCCGGGATATATCAACCTTTTAGACGCTCTTAACAGCTGGCAGCTGGTTAAGGAAATCAAGGAAGCGCTGGGAATGTGTGCAGCAACTTCCTTTAAACATGTAAGCCCTACCTCTGCGGCTGTTGGTAATCCCATGAGCCCTGAGCTTAAAAAAGCAATCTTTGTAGACGATATCGAGGGAATTGATGAGTCACCTATAGCTACTGCTTATGCAAGAGCAAGGGGAACTGACCGCATGAGCTCCTTCGGAGACTGGATTGCACTTTCTGACAAGTGCGATGTAACATGCGCAAAGCTCATTGCCAGAGAGGTTTCTGACGGTGTCATCGCACCGGATTACGAACCGGAGGCACTGGAAATTCTCAAGGCAAAGAAGAAAGGTGCATACAATATTATAAAAATCGATCCTGATTATGTGCCGGCAGAAGCTGAGCACAAACAGGTTTACGGTATTACCTTCGAGCAGGGCAGGAACAATCTTAAAATCAATGAAGAGCTCCTTAAGGAGATTGTAACTGAAAATAAAGAGCTTCCTGACGAGGCTAAGCGCGACCTTATCATAGCACTCATCACTCTCAAGTATACTCAGTCAAACTCAGTATGCTTTGCTGAGGACGGACAGGCTATCGGCGTAGGCGCAGGTCAGCAGTCAAGAATTCACTGCACCAGATTGGCAGGAGAAAAGGCTGATAAGTGGCATCTCCGTCAGCATCCGAGAGTTCTGAATCTGCCGTTTAAGGAAGATGTAAGAAGACCGGACAGAGATAATGCTATCGATGTTTATCTTTCAGAGGATCAGGAGGATGTGATTGGCGAAGGTAACTGGCAGCAGCTGTTTACAGAAAAGCCTGAAGCTTTCCCGAGAGCAGAGCAGAGAGAGTATCTGGCATCACTTAAGGGTGTGTGCCTTGGCTCCGACGCTTTCTTCCCGTTTGGAGACAACATAGAGAGAGCAGCCAAGAGCGGTGTATCATATGTAGCTCAGCCGGGCGGTTCCATTCGTGACGATAATGTTATCGAGACCTGCAACAAGTTCGGCATGGTAATGGCATTTACAGGCATAAGACTGTTCCACCACTAAGATAAACCCAGGAGGTAATTATTTTGAAAATAATGGTAGTTGGCGGCGGCGGCAGAGAGCACGCCATCATCAAAAAATTAAAAGAGAACAAACAGGTTGAAGAAATCTTCGCTTTACCGGGAAACGGCGGAATTGCAGCTGATGCAACATGCGTAGCCATCGGTGCCAAAGATATCGACAAGATTGTCGAGTTCGCTGAAGCAGAATGCATAGACTTTGCTGTGGTAGCACCTGACGATCCACTGGTACTTGGTGCTGTAGATGCTCTTCAGGCCAAGGGAATCAAGACCTTCGGCCCGAACAAAAAAGCTGCAATCATCGAGGGTTCCAAGGCATTTTCCAAGGACCTTATGAAAAAATACAACATTCCGACAGCAGCATATGAGACATTTACAGACATGGAAGCAGCCCTTTCATACATTGAGAGCTGCCCGATTCCTGTAGTAGTAAAGGCTGACGGACTTGCACTGGGCAAAGGCGTAATCATCGCAGAAACTAAAGATCAGGCCCGCCAGGCGGTTCGCGACATGATGGAGGACAAGGTTTTCGGCGAGAGCGGCTCCAAGGTAGTAATCGAGGAATTCCTTACAGGACCTGAGGTTTCCGTGCTTTCCTTCACTGACGGCAAGACTGTGATTCCTATGGTTTCTTCCATGGACCACAAACGTGCGCTGGACGGCGATAAGGGCCTTAATACAGGCGGCATGGGTACAATTGCACCTAATCCGTATTATACAGATGAAATTGCACAGATTTGCATGGACACCATTTTCAAGCCGACCATCGAGGCCATGAATAAGGAAGGAAGAACATTTACAGGCTGCCTTTACTTCGGACTTATGATTACGGAAAATGGACCTAAGGTTATCGAGTATAACTGCCGTTTCGGTGACCCTGAAACTCAGGTTGTCCTTCCGCTTCTGGAAAGCGACCTTCTGGATATTATGCTTAAGATTTACGACGGGAAGCTGGACGAAGCAGAAGTTAAGTTTGCCGATAAAAACGCCTGCTGCGTAGTTATGGCATCAGAAGGATACCCTCAGAAGTATGAGACAGGATTTGAAATCACCATGCCTGCAGACAAAAATATATATGTGGCGGGAGCAAAGCTTAAGGACGGAAAGCTTGTAACGGGCGGCGGCAGAGTGCTGGGCGTTACTGAAACTGCTGACACCCTTAAGGGAGCGATTGATGCGGCATATGAGACTGTAAAGTCTGTGAACTTTGAAAACGCATATTTCAGAACTGATATAGGACAGCGCGCTCTTATGGCGGAAAGGAAGTAAAATGGTTTATAGAATTTTTGTTGAAAAAAAGCCCGGACTTGATAACGAGGCAAGGGCTCTGAAAAACGATATCAATGAACTGCTTCAGATAAAAGGCGTAGAAAAGGTGCGCGTATTTAACAGATACGATGTGGAAAACCTTGCAGAGGATCTGTTTAAGTATTCTGTACATACAGTATTTGCCGAGCCTCAGCTTGACATTGTGACCGAGGAGCTGCCGGAGGCTGACTGCATTTTTGCTGTGGAATTCCTTCCGGGACAGTTTGACCAGAGAGCATCTTCTGCTGCAGAATGTATCCAGATTATTTCCAGGGGAGAAAGACCTGCTGTCAAGACGGCTAAGGTTTATGCCCTCTATGGAAAGGTTTCAGATGAAGAACTGGCGGCAATCAAGAAGTATGTAATCAACGCCGTTGAAGCAAGAGAAGCCGATATGGCTCTTCCTGAAACTCTTGCAACTGAATACGAAATCCCGCAGACCGTAGAGACGATAGAAGGCTTCTTAGGCTTTACGGAAGAAGAACTAGCTGACTTCATTGCAGACAGAGGTCTTGCAATGGACCTTGCAGACATCAAGTTCTGCCAGGAATATTTCAAGGGCGAGGACAGAAACCCGACCATCACCGAAATCAAAATGATCGATACATACTGGTCGGATCACTGCCGTCACACAACATTCAACACGATTATTGACAAGGTTACCTTCGAAGATGAAGATCTTCAGGAAGCCTACAACAGATATTTAGATGTAAGAAAATCACTTAACAGAACCAAGCCTGTGACACTTATGGACATCGGCACCATCGCAGCCAAGTATCTCAAGAAGGCCGGCAAGATGGACAAGCTGGATGAGTCAGAGGAAATCAACGCCTGCACAGTTAAGATCAAGGTTGAGGTTGAAGGCAAGGAGGAGAACTGGCTCCTGCTCTTTAAGAACGAGACTCACAACCATCCTACCGAAATCGAACCTTTCGGCGGCGCAGCAACTTGCGTAGGCGGAGCCATCAGAGACCCGCTTTCAGGCAGAAGCTATGTTTACGGAGCAATGCGTGTAACAGGTGCAGGAGACCCGCTGGTTCCTGTATCAGAGACTATTCCGGGAAAGCTCCCACAGCGTAAGCTGGTTACTACAGCTGCTAACGGCTACAGCTCATACGGCAACCAGATCGGTCTTGCTACAGGTCAGGTAGATGAAATCTATCACCCTGGTTATGTGGCCAAGAGAATGGAAATCGGTGCAGTAATTGCTGCTGCCCCTGCAGAAAATGTAGTCAGAGAAGTTCCTGCTCCTGGAGACAGAGTCATCCTTTTAGGCGGCAGAACAGGTCGTGACGGCTGTGGCGGAGCTACAGGTTCATCCAAGTCCCACAAGGTTTCATCTCTGGAAACATGTGGAGCAGAGGTACAGAAGGGTAATGCCCCTGAGGAAAGAAAGCTCCAGAGACTTTTCAGAAATCCTGAAGCTTCCAAGCTCATCAAGCGCTGCAACGACTTCGGTGCAGGCGGTGTATCCGTAGCTATCGGCGAGCTGGCTGACGGACTTGAAATTAATCTGGATGTTGTTCCAAAGAAGTACGACGGTCTCGACGGTACAGAGCTTGCAATCAGTGAATCTCAGGAAAGAATGGCAGTAGTGGTTGAAGAAAAGGATGTTGACCGCTTCTGCGCTCTGGCAAAGGCTGAAAACCTTGAAGCTACAGTGGTTGCCAAGGTTACTGCAGAACTTAGACTTTCCATGCACTGGAACGGTGCTAACATCGTAAACATTTCAAGAGAATTCCTCGACTCCAACGGAGCCGAAAAGCATATAACTGTTGAAGCTGCCAAGGCTTGTGATTACGCTAAGAAGCCTTGCGGAACCTTTGCGGAAAGCTACAAAGAGCTGGCAGGAGACCTTAATGTCTGCTCCAAGAGAGGCCTTTCCGAAAGATTTGACTCCACCATCGGCGCAGGCACAGTGCTTATGCCATTCGGCGGCAAGTACCAGAGAACTCCGATTCAGGCCATGGTAAACAAGGTTTCCGTGGAAAAAGCCGATACAAAGACCTGCAGCCTTATGGCATGGGGCTACAATCCTTTCATCATGGAAAAGAGCCCGTATCACGGCGCATATCTGGCAGTTGTTGAATCAGTTTCAAAGCTGGTGGCAGAGGGCGCGCAGTTCAGCGATGTATACCTGTCATTCCAGGAATACTTTGAAAAGCTGGCAGCAGATCCAGCTAAGTGGGGCAAGCCTTTCGCAGCACTTCTCGGTGCTCTGGAAGCACAGCTTGACCTGGGTGTTGCAGCTATCGGAGGCAAGGACTCCATGAGCGGAACATTTGAGGATATTCACGTTCCGCCGACACTGGTTTCCTTCGCAGTAACTACAGAAAACATCGACAATATTGTTTCACCGGAATTCAAGGCAGCAGGTCATCCTGTATATCTGATGAGACCTGAGCTTAATGACAAGGGCCTTCCTACAGGTGAATCACTTATCGCCCTTTACGACAAGGTTACAGACCTTATGAGAAAGGGCCTCGTAAAGGCCTGCTACACACCTGGAATGGGCGGAGCTGCCGAAGCTGTTCTCAAGATGGTAATGGGTAATCGCATCGGATTTGAATATACAGATGCTCTTACAGATGAGGAAATCTTCGGATACTGCTATGGCGGTTTCGTATGCGAGGCAGAAAGAGAGCTTACCGCAGTTGAGCTTGGTAATGATGGATTCAGCACAGTTCTCATGGGAAGAACCTGCCAGGCTTACGAAATCAAGCATGGAGCTGAGGTACTCAGCTTAGATGAGCTTTGCGGCATCTACGAAGATAAGCTTGAGCCTGTATACACATGCAATATTAAGACAGAGGGTGAAAAACCGCAGAACCTTTCCTATGAAAGTGACAGAAAGTTTGCCGCTGCAGTGAAGTGCGCTTCTCCTAAGGTGCTCATTCCTGCTTTCCCTGGAACCAACTGCGAGTATGATACTGCAAAGGCATTTATGAGAGCCGGCGCAGAGCCTGAAATCTTCGTTATAAACAACCTGTCAGCAGCAGCTGTTGCTGCATCCATTGCTGACTTCGCTGCAAAGGTAAGAGAAAGCCAGATGATTTTCATACCTGGCGGTTTCTCCGGCGGCGACGAACCGGACGGTTCCGGCAAGTTCATCACTGCTTTCTTCAGAAATGAGGAAATCAAGGAGGCTGTAACAGAGCTTCTTGAAAAGAGAGACGGCCTCATGGCAGGTATCTGTAACGGTTTCCAGGCGCTTATCAAGCTGGGTCTGGTGCCATACGGCAAGATCATCGATACCGATGAAAACTGTCCGACCCTGACCTTCAACAAGATTGCACGCCATCAGTCAAAGCTGGTTCGTACAAGAATTGCTTCAAACAATTCTCCATGGCTGGCTAATACAAAGGTAGGCGACATCTACACAGTTCCTATCTCCCACGGTGAGGGCAGATTTATCGCTCCTCAGGGACTTCTGACAGAACTGGCAGCTAAGGGTCAGATCATCACTCAGTATGTTGACCTTGAAGGCAATGCTACTTCTGATATCCAGTTCAACCCTAACGGTTCAGACTGGGCAGTAGAAGGTATCATTTCACCGGACGGAAGAGTGCTCGGTAAGATGGGTCACTCCGAAAGAATCGGTGCAGGCCTCTATCAGAATGTACCTGGTGAGTTCGACATGAAGATGTTCGAATCAGCAGTGAAGTATTTTAAATAAGTTTTAGAACGACGTTGGCAGATTTTCGGTTTAACTGAAGGTCTGCCAATTTTTTCGTTTTTCGGCGAACGGACAGGCGGACAAGAACTGCCTTTTTTATAGATTTTGTCCGCTTTAAGAACACACTTACATCAAAAAAACAGCAGTTACATCAATCACCTTGCATACTGCTTGCCCCTAGTGTATCATGAAGATATAAATGTATTAAATGGGGGAGATTTTTTCATGAGGAAAGTAAATGTTCTTGTTTGCGACGATCAACCGGAGGTGGTAGAGCAGACGAAAGAGCTGCTTTTGCGCTATGAAGACCAGTTTGGGCATGCTATGTGCATATTGGGGGTCACATCCTATGATGAAGCGGAAAGTTTTGATGCGGATTTGCTTTTTCTCGATATAGAAATGCCCGGAAAAAGCGGCCTTGTTATTCGGGACGAGCTGGAAAAAAAGAACGCAGACAGCTTGATTATCTTTGTTACTAGTCACAGCGAAACGGTGTGGGAGGCTTTTGGACGCAATGTCATTGGTTTTTTTGAAAAGCCCATGGACTATGAACGGCTTTGCAAACTGATGAAAAAGTTTTTTGACCTGTACAGCGTTTTTGATACGGTTCAGTTGGATTCAGGCATGGAGATATGCATCGGTGACATTGTATTTATCCGTGTAAAAGACATATATAGCGATGTTGTGCTTTCTTCAGGAGAAAAATATACTGTTCGAAGGCCGCTCTCTGTTTGGGAGGCAATGCTTCCGGCAGAGGATTTTATTCGTATCAGCGATTCATGTATCGTAGGCTGCCGTTTTGTGTCTAAGATGGAGAAAAAAGGGGTTAGACTGGATAATTATACAGAACTGTTTTCGTTCAGCACCAGAAGAAGAAAAGACTGCGAAGAAAAATTCATGTACTACTGTAGAAAAATGGCGAGGTATGGCGGATGATTGCATTGATGGGGATATTGATTCGGTGTATTTTTTTGATATTCACTTACATAATGTTTCGATACATTTTAGGATATGAGATAAGAGAACATAGCAAGATAGTAATTGTTATTCTTATTTTTATCGCTGCTTTGTATTTACTAATTCCGGCGATCTTTCCTGATTGGTTTGATCTTATTACATTAATACCAATATTAATTTACGGTTTGCTTTTTTGTGTGTTCAGAGAATTAAAAATAGGACCCATACTGACATATAGTGCATTTAGAGTTTCTCTAAGCAATTTTTTAGGGGGAATCATTATTGCAGTATGGCGTTTAGATGAGAATACGGCAGAAGGGTGGAATCAATCCACGCTTGTACGTAATATATTAATTCTCATTGTTTTCTGTATTATAGCGGTGATTTTGAGGAAGAAGCGGGTAGTAATCCATCAGATGCTTCTTCATATACCGCTTTGGGTCTATCTAATATTCACTGCCGTACTTGCTATTCCCACCACCAGTTACTTCAGCACATCAGAAAAGGATGTACTGAAAGTGGAAGGAATTATGACAATGATTGATGGCCTTTCAGGAATTGCTATGTCTGTTATAATGGTTCTCGGTGTGTATATGTATTTCCAGCGGAGCCAACTGCGAATGCAGACAGATTTGAAGGAACGATGCATTAAGGAGCAGACAGACCAGTATCATATGCTTTATGAAAAGCAGCAAGAGTTGAGGCATTTTCGCCATGACAGCAGCGCCCACCTGAATATAATCGCATCTTTGGCGAAGGAGGCCGGCGATAATAGGGTGGCTGATTATGTATCAGAATTGATAGCGCGTGAAGAGGATACGAGGCATCTGGCAACGGGTAATATCATCGGGGATGCGATAGTCAATCAGTATTATTGCAAGGGCATCAAAGATGGCGTGGAAGTTCTGCTTATGGGGCAGTTTGCAGAGAATTTCAAAACTTCAGAAACGGATCTTTGTGTTATTCTCTCAAATGTAATTTCCAACGCTTATGAGGCGGCAGAAAAATGTGAAAAGAACCGAAAAATCATAATTACTTTCTCATCTTTTCGTGATTCACAGTTCATTCGCATACAGAACCCTGCCACAGATATACCCGTTATCAAATCAGGGCTGATTAAAGCGGACTATACTACAAAAGAAGATAAGGTAAACCATGGACTGGGAATACGAAATATAATGGATGCGGCAGAGAGGATAGGTGGTCATATTCAGTGGCAGACAGAGAAGTTTGGTGAGCAGGATCTCATAATAACTGAGATAGAGATTCCGTTAGAGGAGGATAATATAAAAAATCAACACTTACATCAAAAATAGCACACTTACAACATTATACTTGAAAGCAAATTATAAAAGCTAGTATGATTAACTTGAATAAGTTATTACATACTAGTTTTTTTATGAGAGGTGATGTATGAAATGAAGAAGTTGATAAAAAAATTAATTGCAGTTATGCTGGTGTGCATAATGATTCCATCTACGGCCTTCGCAGAAGCTGTATGCGAAGGCGAAATTGAAAGTGAAGAAACAGCAGGAGAAGAAGTTGCAGAAATTCTAAGCTATGCCCTGAATAAATACATGAAAGATGACCCGGATATACAAATGAAGCAAGTCGGGCCTGGGATAGAGTACTGCAGAAAAGTCTATGAATTGGAAAACAATTTTCAATTTATTATGGAATTTGAAGATAGAGAGGAGGGTACAGAAAGTTTTATTGGCAACTGTAGGATACCGGTAGCATTGCATATGGCAGCAAATGGAGAAACCATGTGGAAAGACTATGGAAACCGTTACTTCACAGCGAAAGCAACTGTAACAACTGCCGCCGGAAGTGTTTACGTTATACTTGAGAATCATTACACCTTGAGTGAAAGTGGAATCGATGAACGTTATGGTGTTGCAAAAGGAGAGGGCTTTACTTCTGCGGAAAACAAGGTGAATGTAATGTAAACGGTAAACCACATACGTTCTTCTCAGGGCCTCGCTTTTTTGAGATAATT
>JBJETB010000081.1:0-5383 GCA_051883095.1 Anaerovoracaceae bacterium | reverse complement strand
ATTCAAACTCCTCGGCGGATGGCATTATACGCTGCCTATGACGCCTGTATAGATAGTTTTAATTCGAACTTATGTTTGTTTTTCGTAGTTTCCGTACCGCTAAAGGAAAAATAAACTCCAAAAAAACTCCAAATCAACTTGGGCGATCTTTTGCTTCCTCCTGCGCATAAAGAAGATCCAATGCCTGGCATACCACTCCACTCATGGTCTGGTAATGTCTTTCAGCATATTCCACAAGCTTACTTTTTTGTTCTGGTGTTACACGAACTCTGATATTATCATCTTTACCATCTTTGGGTGCTTTTCTTGCCAAACACATCACTTCCTTTCCTGATCACCATTTTACTACAGATTACTACAAAATGTCAATGAGATTTTCTTCAAATCTCTTATCATCGGTTACACTTACTCAAAAATCTTTTTCAATTTTTGAAAGCAATTCCCCCTTAATTACCAGTTTACGTTCACAATCCACACATTGTTTTCCATCCATATGTATTGAACTCATTTTTCCGTTTTTATGAAATTTTATTACGAGATTTTCCTTATAGCTTAATTTTCCCCCACAGGCACACTGCTTTATCTGCCCACGTTTGTCTGCAATAGAAATGAAATTACACAGCTTAATATCCTCTATAATTTTTTTCTCTCTGTTTTCTTTATTCAGGTTGTTTTCTGCAATAATAGCCCCATATCTATCATAAGGCTGAAACGAATCGAAGCTTCCTTTATATCCACGTGGCACCAAATGAATTCCTGCATTGTTCTGATTATACCCCATGTTTACTTCTCCTTATAGCGATAGAGTTAAATATAAAAATTATGAACTATCTCCAGTATATCCTTTTACATCAGTTTTATCAATTAACAAAAACAATTTACCGGAAGTATACATTCCACTCTGTACACTTCCGGTAATCACTGCTCTACTTCTTACTCTTACAATCCGACGGCAATCTCACTGCTCCTGTCCTCTTCCTCTGGATACTATTTTGAGCATCCATCTGCGTTGGTGCAAATCCACCATTATTCAGGAGCTCCTTCTCCGCTTCCGCATAGGATCTATATCCGGCTGCCTTCATACGTTTCAGCATTTTGCTTAAAGCACTCTTTTTATCTCTGCTTGCCTGACGATAGCAAATCTTCAAGCTGTCCGCAACTTCTCCCAAGCTTTTTCCTTCTACAAGATTTTCGCATACAATCTTTTTTTCTCTTTCCGTTAAATCAGAAAACAGTTCTTTAAAGAAAATCTCGCTTGTGATCTGCTGGGCAACATCTGCATTCCGATCAGAGAGATAATCTGTAAAATTGCCTTCTTCGGTTTCCAGCGAAGAAAAAAGGCAAATATTCTGTCTGATGTACTGATCACGCATTAAATATTTATCCTTATTATAAGATTTGTTCAAAAAATCCAGCTCCTCTGCAGTTACGTTTTCATATCTTACTTTCTGGTATTTGTCATAAAATGTGTATATTCTTTCTTCCATGATATTTTCCTCCGATTTGTCGATTTGGTTAATTGGCAACAAATCGAAATCATGGATATCTGGCATAGTGCCAGCCTTTTGCCTGCATGATGATATGTCTTCCTTTCCGGCATTCGTTATCCAAATGCTCGGTTTTTATATGTCAGAAAGCTTTTTGGATAAAAAAAAGGCCATGCCCTTTCGGACACAGCCAGATGCCTAAAAATCTTGAGAAAAGAAAATCCTCCGCAGATATCTATCTGCGAAGGACTATTTTTCTCAGCATATCAATTCTATCATCTACACATTTTCATTGTAATACCACTTACCTGCCAATGCTCTGCCAGTTCACTACCTATTTACTTCCATTTTTCTTCCAGTCTTTTTTATATGTATTTCTTCCATTTTCGCCCCCACTTTTTCCGGTCTTGTAAATGCCCATAGCATAGTAGCATATAAACGAATTGCTTTTTTCCGATTCCTGTAATATGTCGTACTTGGCATATCATCCAGCATCAGCATCACATCATCATTTGTATTCCCGGACTCAAAATACCGATATTTCAAGAGTCTGTAATACAGTTGACCATTCTTCGGATAATCCCTCAATGCCAAAAGGGAGTCTCTCATAATCTCCAATAGGCACAAATTCATATCATTATTCAGCAACTTATCCTGAATTCTTCGTTTCTCTGCAGTTGAATCGAAATCAACCAATTCGTAAAGCATTTCTTTTAAATGCTTTCCTTCCACTACATATAACTCGTAATCTATATCTACAATATTTTTTTCAATACGGAACATCACCTTCGTATATTGTTCAAGTAAAAGTTCCGTATTTTTATAGGCTTCTTCAGTCACCACTTCCATATTGTCAAAAATATTTTGAATTGTCTGCATAATTGTCCTCCTTCCCGACTGCACCTGCAGTCAGACCAATCATAAAGTATTTCTCAGCAATAACTGCTGTGCTGAACATCACTGTCATGCAGCTTCCGCAGAAATTTCTACAGTGGGATTGTTTTCATTTCTGGCTGACCGGAAACTATATGATATATGTAAAGCAGCCGGTTCTCACGGGAAAGGATGTATCCCCGACTACTGATGTTTCTGTTTTAATTATTTTTTATTTTCAAAGGGAGCCCTGTTTTAGGGCATCCTTTTGGAATCGCTTATTTTCGTTCCATAAACCATTTATAATTTTCTTCATATGTGAGATGGCATATCTTACCTTCCACCATACAAGTATAGCGATAACCGGTACCACCAGCTTTCCTGCTCGCACATCTTTCCGGTTTTGAAATTTTATCAATTTCATACCGATGTCCGTCTTCCCATACAAACGCTTTTGGAATCAATTCACCTTCCCGGCTAAACACCGCCAGGACATCAACATATACCTTATCCATCACTCAAAAACACCTTGCCTCTCCTATCCATGGAAATAACCTTGCGGATGAACCGTATGCTCTCTTGCATTTAATTGTGCCAGGATCTTATCCTGATAAACGAAAGCTCTTTGAATGCTTTGATATCCAAACCTAGCTCGGATTTCATCCACAACCTGATCCATCTTTTCCAACTTTTCTCTTTTCTGTTCACTTATAAATAAGTCCAACTGATACGGCATATCATCTGATACCAGATCGCATCCCCGAACGCCAAGACTTCTAATAGGATGTTCCCATCTGTAATTATCTTTAAACAGTCGATACGCAGCCTGAACAATTTCATCCGTAATATTGGTTGGACGCTTCAATTTGCATTGTCTTGAAAAATGATATAACTCATTATCACGAATTGATATTTCAACCACTTTACATTGAAATCCATTTTCACGTAATCTGGATGCTACACTTTCAGACAGAGCCATCAAAATAATCTTTACATCCAAATCATTCACCAAGTCTCTTGGCGTCGTTGTGCTATTTCCAATAGATTTGATTGGAGCTTGATACCCTTCTACACAAACTGGCGTTTCGTCCCAGCCATTTGCAAAAGTGTGTAATACCAGTCCCATCTTTCCGAGACGACTCTCCAATATAGCCGGTTCCGTATTTGCAAGTTCACCAATTGTTTTGATTCCTAAAGTCTGCAGTTTTTTATTAGTGCTTCTCCCGACATAAATCAAATCTCCTGCAGGAAGGTTCCAGGCAAGGTTTTTATAGTTTTCTCTTGAGAACTCTGTAATGGCATCAGGCTTTTTATAATCGGAGCCAAGTTTTGCAAATATCTTATTCCATGAAACACCAATGCTGACCGTGACTCCCAACTCATGCTTTATTCTTTTACTTATTTCATTTGCTATTTTCATTCCATCGCCTTTTATTGAAGTGCTGGCAGATACATCAAGCCAACTTTCATCAATTCCGAATGGTTCTCTCAAATCTGTATATTCACTATAGATTTCCTGTGCCATTCTTGAAAATCGCAAATACAAATCCATTCTTGGTGGCACAAAAATGATTTCCGGACAAACCTGCTTTGCCTGCCATAATGCCATTCCTGTTTTCACACCAGATTTTTTTGCAATATAATTTGCTGTAAGAACAATTCCGTGCCTTGCTTCCGGATCTCCTCCCACCGCTAATGGCTTTCCCGCTAATTCCGGATGATGCAGCATCTCTACGCTTGCATAAAAACAGTTCATATCAGAATGAAGTATTGTACGTTCCATATCATCACCGTCCAATCAATATTAGCAACTTATAGCAAGTTTATTATTGACTTTTTCTTTTGTTCATTCTATAATTTGCTTATAGTTACGACAGATTGCCACTTCTTGCTAATTCGTATTCTAGCAACTATTAGCATGATTGTCAAGATACTATTCGCAAGAAATAGCAAATTAGAATGGAGGCGCATTATGAAACCCTTTAAAGAGAAAGTAAAAGAACATCGAGGACAACTTGGATTAAGTCAAAAGCAGCTGGCAGAAAAAGCAGGGATTGGATTCCGTACCATCGTTACTTATGAAGCTGGAGAACGATTTCCACAATCAGCGCAACTCTATAAGCTGGCAAAAGCATTAAATGTATCAACCGAGTATCTGAAGGACGATTCCATCGAAGACCCTACCTATGGACTTGACCGGATGGACTATGTTGAAGAAATGCGTCAGATGACCAGTAAGCAAGATTCTCTTAACCTGGAAGAAATGCTGAGACAAAACCAGACACTTTTTGCCGGCGGCACAATAAGTGAAGAAGCCAAAGATCAATATTTTCAGGCTGTGATGGAAGCGTATCTTGATTGTAAAAAAGCTGCGAAAGAAACTTTCGGCAGAAAAAAATCTGAAAATCTTGCATCTACTGATAAGTAATCCTCCTGCTATCCTTTTTATAGGACAGCTTTTATACTACACTGATAGTGAGAAATCCTATCTACTATAAAACAGGGAGGATGTGAATTCGATTGACCATTGAAACAATAGCAGACACAGTCAAACAGCTGCAAAACAAATATGATGAAACTGATCCTTTTCGTTTAGCTAAGGCAATGAAAATTACAGTAAAGTTACGCCCAATGGGAATCTATGAAGGATGCTGCAAGGGATTTTTTCTAATTTCACGGCGGATGAAACATATCACAATCAACAGTGATCTTCCAGAACTTTTGCAAAAAGTAGTCCTCTCTCATGAACTGGGTCACTGTGTATTACATGCAGACTCTGCAGCCAGCGCACCTTTTCATGAGGTAACTTTATTTGATAATACGGACCATAAAGAATATGAAGCAAACATTTTTGCTGCCGAATTGCTCCTGCCAGATGAACAAGTTCTGGCTCTGCTCAATGATGATTTATTTTTCTTTGACGTCGCAAAAAAATTGTGCGTTCCATTTGAAATGCTGGATTTCAAATTCCGAGTTTTAAAGCGAAAGGGGTATAAAGTAGAATCTCCTGTAGTGTCACAGGG
>JBJETB010000080.1:0-35637 GCA_051883095.1 Anaerovoracaceae bacterium | reverse complement strand
TTTCATTATACCATAAATCAATACATTTGAAAAAGATCCGGCAAGGTGCTATAATATTATTTCAAGATTTAACTCTGATTCAGGAGGGAGCGAAAGGCAAAATGCTTGCATACTACTGCTATCGCCGGATTTTTTATGCGGCACCGAAGAAGAAAGATGGACCCATCAAGCTTCCCAACGGGGAACAGTATCTGTCCGGAAGAGATAAGATGCTTGCACTCATCGACGAAATGAGCGCCATACCCTTTGAACAGGTATATACGACTTCTTTCGACGGACTGAAGCTGGCTGCCAGATACTATCATGTGAAGGACGGTGCGCCGGTACACATACAGTTCCACGGATATAAAGGCTGGGCATACCGTGATTTCTGCGGGGGCAACAAGATGGCCCGGGAAAGGGGCTGCAACACACTGGTTGTGGATCAGAGGGCTCACGGCAAAAGCGAAGGAAACACCATTTCCATGGGCATCAACGAAAGATTCGACTGTCTCAGCTGGGTGAATTACATCTGCGACAGATTCGGCAATGATGTCCCTATCGTAATTTCCGGTGTTTCCATGGGAGCCACCACAGTACTCATGGCCGCTGAGCTGAATCTGCCTGACAATGTTATCGGAATAATCGCTGACTGCCCCTATTCATCCCCTAAGGATATAATCAAAAAGGTATGCAGCGATATGAAGCTTCCTGCAGGCCTCCTCTACCCATTTGTAAAACTGGGTGCAAGGCTTTACGGACACTTCGACCTTGAATCTGCTGATGCCGCAGAGGCAGTCTGTCACGCCAAGGTTCCTGTTCTCCTTATTCACGGTGAGGATGACAGATTCGTACCACGCTCCATGAGCAGAAAAATCTACGATTCATTCAGAGAAAGCAATCCCGAAGGAGATATAATATTTGAAACCTTCCCCAATGCAGGCCATGGCATCAGCTTCATGGAAGACGAGGCGCGATACGGCATGCTTGTAGACCGGGCACTGAATCTGATGGAAGAAAGGAGCCGCCATGATTAAAGCTCTCCTTACAGACAACATTAAAGAAGCTGCACCTTACATGGACGCTGATGTCCTTGACTATATCAGCCAGGGCAGAACGGAAACCTTCGAAGGCTTTGAAGGCTACTATCTTTTCGCCTTCGACTGGTACGACGTGTACAGCGACAACAACGACCTTTCCAAAATAACGGCTTACTGCGATACCGATGATGTTTTCTTTTTCTGCGAGGATCAGAGAACTCTGGACATGGTCGGCAGTGCTATTCCTATGCAGCAGACGGGCAGCGAAGCGCTCTACAGGTTTTTCCTCACCCTTTTAAGAGAGGATATTGATGATCTTGACAGACTTGAGGCCGAAATCACCGATGCGGAGGATATGGCAATCTCAGGAACAGACATGAAAGGCTATCTGGAAAAGATAATTCTTTTCCGTAAGGAGCTGATCAGGAGGAAGCGGTATTACGAACAGCTTACCGACATCTTTGAGAACCTTAAAATTGACGATGAGAAGCTGCTTTCCCACGATGCAAAAAGGCATTTCGCCATTCTTCAGAGCAGAGCGGAAAAGCTGTGCAGCACCGTGATGAACCTGAGGGACTACGTGACTCAGATGCGTGAGGCCTACCAGGCCCAGGTGGATATCGAGCAAAACCAGCTGATGAAATATTTTACCGTAATTACAGCTCTTTTCCTGCCTCTGACTCTGCTGGTAGGATGGTACGGCATGAACTTCACCAACATGCCGGAACTGACCTGGAAATACGGATACGCTTCCATCATCGGACTGAGCATAATCATATGCACAGGGATGATTCTCTGGTTTAAAAAGAAAAAATGGTTTTAACAGATTATAATATAGAATTTAAAAGGAGACATTTTAACTATGAAAATGATTACACTCGGCAAAACAGGAATAACCGTTCCCCAGAATGCCTTCGGCGCCCTGCCGGTACAGAGAAGAAGCTTTGATGATGCCGCAGAAATACTGCGCGCCGCCTATGATGGAGGCATGACTTTCTTTGATACAGCCAGAGCCTACTCTGACAGCGAAGAAAAAATCGGTCTTGCCCTTTCCGATGTGCGTGATAAGATTTTTATCGCCACCAAGACAGGTGCATCCACACCTGAGGAAATGAAACGTCACATGGATACATCTCTTAAAAATCTGAAGACGGATTACGTGGACATTTATCAGTTCCACATGGCCGGACAGTGTTTTGCGCCCGGCGACGGCACAGGCATGTACGAATGTATGGAGGACTTCAAACGTCAGGGAATGGTCCGTCATATCGGCATAACCTGCCATAAAATAGGTGTGGCAGAGGAATGTGTCAAATCCGGACTTTACGAAACCATGCAGTTCCCTTTCAGCTACCTTACCGGAGAAAAGGAACTCAATCTGGTAAAAATGTGCAGTGAACATAACATGGGATTTATCGCCATGAAAGGTCTGGCTGGCGGCCTGATAAACAATTCCAGGGCTGCTTTTGCTTTCATATCGCAATTTGACAATGTATTGCCTATCTGGGGTATTCAGACTATGGAAGAGCTGAAAGAATGGCTTTCCTATATGGATAATCCGCCTGTGATGGACAACGAGCTTCAGGCTGTAATAGATGCAGACAGAAAAGAACTTGACGGGGAGTTCTGCCGCGGCTGCGGCTACTGTATGCCGTGTCCGCAGGGAATAAAGATAAATAACTGTGCACGCATGTCACTGATGGTGCGCCGTTCACCTTCTGCCTCATGGCTTTCCGAAGAATGGCAGCAGGCTATGATGGATATAGAAAAATGCGTCGGCTGCGGAGCATGTATCAGCAAATGTCCTTATGAACTGAACACTCCGGAACTTCTTAAGAAAAATCTTGAGGACTACAAGAAGATTTTATCAGGTGAAATTACCGTTTAATTCCGTATATATCCAATTGAAAAGGTAAATACTATAAAAGATGCTTTTGTGTATAAACACAAAAGTTTTCTTTTTATTGTGTGAAGCATGTGTAATAATCACACTTTTTTGCCCTGTCTAGAGACTATTTGGTGTTAAGACCTTGCTAAAAAACGTAATTATGCTAATATATTAAGGTACGGGTAATAGGGCGAACGAAGGGAGATATTTAAAATGGAACCAAATAGAAGTAAGCTTATGGTTAAGTTTATTGTTCCATCGGTAATAGGTATCCTTCTGTTTATGATACCTGTTAAATATGATGGCAGCTGGACCATATGCGTAAAAATCCTTGCTGACTTTATCGGCGGAGCAATCGGCGGCGTATTACCGCTCCTTTGCGTAATCATCGTTACAATTTCCGCTGTTCTGTCTACAGCAGCACTTGCAAAGCCAAAATTCATAACGGAGCATCCTATTCTAAACGACACCTTTTCAACCTCGGTTATCTGGGTTGTGGTAAGAGATCTGGGTGCGATTTTCATCTGGCTCACCTATCTGGGAGTGGATGCAGGAGATGAAGACACAGGATTCATCCATATGATTACGGAAGGCGGCGCCGGCGGCTTCGTGCTTGGTGATCTGCTGACGGTTCTGGTTATTATATTTGCAATTGCGGGATTATTACTTCCTCTGCTTCTTGACTTCGGTCTTCTTGAATTCGTAGGCGCCCTCCTTACAAGGATCATGAGGCCTCTCTTTAAGATTCCGGGACGTGCTGCAGTTGACTGCTTCACCTCATGGATCGGAGACGGTACTCTGGGCGTAATGCTTACGTGCAATCAGTATGAAGGAGGATACTATTCCGCAAGAGAAGCCTCTGTTATTGCGACAACTTTCTCTGCAGTATCCATCACCTTCAGTATTGTAGTTCTGGCACAGGTTGATCTGATGGAGTACTTCGGATTATATTATCTTATGATCTGTCTCATCGGAGTTGCCTGCGCTGTTATCTGTCCGAGAATACCACCGCTTTCACTCAAAAAGGATACTTATGTAGTAGAAGGAAAGGCTATGCCTGAAGACATTCCTTCCGAGTACAAAAATTCCAGAGAGTACGGTCTGGCACTTGCAATGGACAGAGTATCAGGACATCAGGGTGTTGGACAGTTCGTGGAAAACGGACTTAAAAACGCTGTAGGAATGTGGTTCGGAGTTCTGCCTACTGTTATGGCTATAGGAACTCTTGCACTGCTTCTTGCAAACAACACACCTATCTTCGAAATTCTCGGCAAACCGTTCCTTCCGCTTCTGGAGCTCTTACAGGTTCCTG
The DNA here is from genome assembly GCA_051883095.1 of Anaerovoracaceae bacterium. Taxonomy (GTDB): domain Bacteria; phylum Bacillota; class Clostridia; order Peptostreptococcales; family Anaerovoracaceae; genus SUG1106. The sequence goes on along the minus strand of JBJETB010000080.1, from coordinate 31,418 downwards.
AAGCTGCTGAAGCTTCCAAAACCATGATTGTCGGCTTCACCGATATGTTTACACCGTCAATCATTGCAGCAGAAAGCATTACCAGCGCTATGACAAGATTTATCGTAGCGGTTGTATCGGTTACTCAGCTCATCTACTTATCAGAAGTAGGCGGCCTTATTCTGGGCTCCAAACTTCCTGTTAAGCTCTGGGAGCTGTTCGTGATTTTCCTCGAAAGAACTATTGTCAGCTTACTGATTGTATGCCCTCTGGCACACTTGATCTTTTAGGAATTGTTTTTTAGTTGCTTGAAAAAAATAAATCTTTTGCTAATTTATTCAATGAAAAGTGTCTCTATTACCTGAACACAATTAAACATCGCCCGACATGGGCATAAAAAACAGCGGAAGGCCGGTCAGCCCATCCGCTGTTTTGTTTTCACTATATTACAGGTAACCAAAGTTAATCGTATGCTCGGTATGTCTCTACAGCAGTAAGATGGCGTTGTAAAGAAATCAGTAAAACGTTATTTTTTGCAACATTGCACGCCTTGCGGCCTTTGAAACAGATAGATACAATCATAAACGTTGTATGATTTTTACAATCCATTGATTTTGTACAACGCAGAATCTAATACCGTTGTACAATCATGTCAATCTTTGAATTGTTTACAACATTGGAACCACCAGGTTACTTCAGAAAGCCTGGCATATGGCTCTATGTTGTAATTCAAGTCGTATTCTTGATTTTTTACAACATTCATCCTGACACTTTACCAATTTACTTCGGATGCCCTCACTATATTTACCGCTATTTGCCGCATCCGTGACTTCCGCACACATGGCCTTCGCCATGTCCGCCGCACTGATGGCTGTCGCCGTGAGCATGTTCATGATGGTCACAATGCACATCAGGATCATATCCAAGATTGCCTTCCAGAAGAGCCTTTACCGCATCATCTGCATTGCCGGAGACACCTCCGTAAAGTCTGATTCCTGCTTCAGCCAGTGCATTCTGCGCTCCGCCGCCTATGCCCCCGCAGATGAGTACATCCACCTGGTTTCCGGCCAGAAATCCTGCCAGAGCTCCATGTCCGCTTCCGTTTGTATCTACGATCTGCTCAGCGGTTATTTTTCCCTCCTCGGCATCATATACCTTAAACTGCTCCGTATGGCCGAAGTGCTGGAAAATCTGTCCGTTTTCATAAGTCACTGCTATTCTCATAATATTCTGTCCTCCCTTTTTTTCCAAAACAGTTCCGGCGGATGAAAGGAGTCCGTTTATGCATGCTCTGCCGCAGCAGCCTGCTGCTGTTCCACCGCAGAGACGATAGCTGCCGCCTTCTATAATCAGGCGTTTGCCGTTCACTATGCTGTCAGCCAGCTTGAAGCGGGCTCTCTCGTAGATTTCCGTAACCGTTGTGCGTGAAATGTCCATCTGAACAGCACACTGTTCGTGAGTCTTCTTCTCAAAATCCACCAGCCTTATAGCCTCGTATTCGTCAGTGGAGAGAATCACAATATCGTTACCTGCGCTGCCCCTGGGAATGAATTCGTTGTATTCCGGTTCGCTGCACACTCTGCGTCTTCTCTGTGGTCTTGGCATCCTGCTTTCTCCTTCCCGTTTATTTCCGTCATATGTCGATTATATCACTCCGCGTTCTCTTTTTCAACCGAAAAGTGTGATTTTGACAAAATATTATGGTCACACCTTTCAAGAGTGCTCTGATTTGGTGTAAGTATATAGAAAAATACGCTTGTATCACATTCTTCAAAGTATTTCCCGTAGACTCTGCCCCTCATGGCCACAGGTGCAAATTCATTTTCCTCATCCACCTCATAGCATGGCGCGCCGTACTGAAGATAAGATTGCCTGAAACCGTCTTTTATGTGAGCTGCACCGTTGACAAGCAGCGCAGCATCTACACAGCTCCACCCTTCATAGCCAAGGTACCGCACATCCTCTGTTACTTTGTCTGCAGTCCATTCAAATACCTGTTCATAAGTCTTAATCCCGAAGTCTCCTAACACAAGCTGCTGAAAATCAAACTTCGGCACAATTGCCGTCTGTTCCGGAACTATGTGACCTTCAGTATCAAACCCGAAGGGAGCCGCTGTGCCTGACGCGTTCCCCGCGGCTCCATCCTCATGAGTCACCAGATATGCCCCGTAAAAACTGTTGTAGTATTCAGATTCCCTATCATAAAGACTGCTGCAGCCCCGTGCAAGATCAAAAGCCCCGAAGTTGTACAGTATGGTCAGCCTGAGACTGCTGTCCCCTGCCGCCCTGCCAAATGGCGAACCCGGATTGAAGGTCATGACAAAGGGATACCAGTCTTTTTCTGAGGTTGTTCCTCCGCCCGGTATCTCCAGTTCAATTCCCCTTTCCGACATTATGCTGTTCCTTTCATGGATACCGCTGTAGACAGACATTACTCCAAGGCTCAGGACATAACGTGATAAAGGAGACAATATGAAAATTATCAATGCGGCAGCAAGGGCCATGAAAACTTTTTTCTTCGTTGACACTTTTTCAATCCTTCTTTATAATTAAATAGTTAATCTGAATGTAAAAACGGAGGAAATGATATGAATATTTGCATGTACGGTGCCAGCAGTACCGACCTTGAACAGATATATTACGATGCAGCAGCTCACCTGGGCCGCCGCATAGCAGCCAGAGGTCACGGACTTGTATTCGGCGGCGGTGCACAGGGACTCATGGGTGCCGCAGTCCGCGGCGTTTCATCCTGCGGAGGTTATTCTCTCGGCATAGCACCGGGATTCTTTGACAAGCCAGGCATACTCTATAAGGACTGCAGCGAATTCATTTTCACCGATACAATGAGAGAGCGCAAGCAGCTCATGGAAGAGAGATCTGACGCCTTTGTCATGGCTCCGGGCGGCATCGGCACATACGAAGAATTCTTTGAAATCCTCACCCTCAAGCAGCTTGGACAGCTTAACAAGCCCATTGCCGTATATAACGTCAGCGGCTACTATGACCTTCTGGAGCAGCTGCTGGAAACTACAGTCAACAAAGGCTTCATGAAATCATCCTGCCTGGGTATCTTCGGAATTTTCGATGATGCCGACAAACTGCTTGATTATATAGAAAGGGAGCTCTTAAGCCCCCTCGATCTGTCAAATCTCAAGAATATCTGAAACCACATGGCCTGCGATCATCAGTCCTGCACAAGAAGGCACGAAGCTGATGCTTGCGGGCGTTCTTTTTGCTGCGCCATCTGCACTGTCTTCGTCCATAAACTCCCCTGAAGGTTTTCTCGGTTCCTCTTCCGAATACAGAACTTTGACACCTGAAACACCACGTTTCCTAAGTTCCTTTCGTACCACCTTTGCCAGAGGGCATACCTTCGTCTTCTCGATATCAGCAATTTTAAACATGGAAGGGTCCAGCTTGTTGCCGGTTCCCATTGAGGATATCACCGGGACTCCTGCCTCTTTAGCGTTGCAGATTATATCTATCTTGGCAGTAACATTGTCTACAGCATCCACCACATAATCATAATCGCCAAAGTCAAAGTCAGACGCTTTTTCAGGCAGATAAAAGCACTGCCTTGCATCTACCTTAACCTCCGGATTGATGGAAAGCATTCGTTCACGACATACTTCGACCTTAGGTCTTCCTACAGTCTGATGAGTGGCAATTATCTGACGGTTTATGTTTGTCACATCAACCACGTCTTTGTCCACTATATCAATTCTGCCGACTCCTGCGCGGCAGAGAGCCTCGCAGACATACCCGCCTACACCGCCGACGCCGAAAACAAGCACTCGCGCCGCAGCCAGCCTGTCTACGCCTTCCTGTCCTATAAGCATTCTCGTTCTCTGAAACTGATCCTTCATTTTACCTTTCGCTTTCTCATTATCCTGCTCATTCCGATTCCGATTCAGATTCTGCATTCCGGCATGAATCCTTCACACGGCCCATGACGTAATAGCATGTTCCGCTGTCATAGCCCAGGCCGGCAAGCCTTCTGCCGACTCTTGCCAGAAACTTCTGGTCAACAGGTTTACCCAGCTCTTTCTGATCGCATGCCATCTTCATGCCTACCTCCAGAGCTGACTCTCTGTCATCTGTTCCTTCTTCCCTGCAGTCCTCCAGAACCTGTCTGCACATTTCCGCGGAAATCCCCTTCTGCACAAGTTCTCTGGCTATGCGTGCGGATGCTCTGCCCTTGTTCCTGGCATATTCGTAATATCTCCGGCAGTATTTTTCGTCGTCGATGTAACCCCAGGCCTTAAATTCCGCAGTAATCTCAGCAGCCTCCTCAGCAGTGCATCCTGCGTCCCGCAGATAATCAAGCACTTCCCTTTCGGTTCTTTCCCTTGCAGCAATTTTTCTCAGGGCAGACTGTCTGGCCTTTTCAACCTGCCTGTCCTTTTCAATATTATTATCCGATAAACTGGATTTCATCATCTTTTCCTCCTGTGCAGCAGGCACAGTAAATTCCCGGGCCGATTTCGATTTCGCGTATAAAAGCCCCATTAGCTTCTCTTACCGGCTGACCGTCATCATCTATGAAAGACGGCATTTCTCCGTAAAATCCCTGCCCCGTATATTTTCCATACGCCTCCCGCATTGTCCACAGTCTGAAAAATCCCGGAAGTCCCTCACGTCCTATGTATTCCTGCTCAGCCTCATTAAAATGGCGCGCAGAAATTTTTTCGTAGCTGCAGTCTTCCTCCTGCTGAATATCTATGCCGCATGGCGCACCGCCTGCCATACACAGCCACAAAAGGCCTGAATGGCTTACGTTAAAATGCACCGGGTTCCCCTCAATGTACGGCTTTCCCTTTTTTCCTTCTTTAATGTCTTCCGGTCTGAATCCTTTTTTTTCGCCTTCTCCAGGCATTTCGATTCCCTCCATGGCACAATATGCGTTTACAGCATCGGCGCACAATCTTCTGCTGAGTTCCTTCGGGTCACATCTTTCTCCCGTAAGGTCACACACAAAAATTCTGTATTTCATCTTTCTGTTAATCTTCCTTCCTTAATCAGTAAAACTCCTCTAATGCCCTCAAAAAACAAAGAACGCCGGCGGCGTTCCCTGAAGTATATCATGAGTTTTTATTTTTCATCTTTAAGTCTTTCCAGAACTCTCTTATATCCGTCCGCACCATAGACAAGGCATTTGTTTATTCTGCTGATGGTAGCCGTCGAAGCCTTAGTGATGGACTCGATTTCGCTGTATGTCTTTTTCTCAGAAAGCAGCTTGGCCACCTGCAGCCTCTGAGCAATTGCGTGTATCTCGTTGATGGTGCAGATGTCCTCGAAAAATCTGTAACAGTCCTCTCTGTCCTCTAAAGTAAGAACCGCATCAAACAACTCATCAATATCATCTCTCTTAAATTTTGATTCGTATGCCATTAACTCTTCCTCCCGAGAAAGTCCCGTTTTTACTGAATTACCTGTCTTGATTATATCACTACTGCCAGATATAGTCAAACCTAATTTTGACCGTCATAATACGCCCGGCTTTGCTTACTCAATTTTCTCCAACATGAACTGCAGGCGCTCAGTCCCCTGCCATATCTGGCACTCCAGATGGCCTATCAGGTCAAAGAGTCTTCTTGCATAATACAGCTTTCCGTATTCCGCAGCGTGGCTGAAAAGCACGCACTGGATTCCCTTTCCGCCGCGGCTTCTGGCCGTAAATCTGACGTGCTGGTTTTCATTTCCCATAAATCTAACGTCTTCTATGGCGATATTTTTAAGCATGAAGAGAGGCTTAGGATTTCCATTTCCAAAAGGTGCCAGCAATTCAAGCTGATGAGCAAAATCCGTATTCATTTCCTCCGGAGTAATCTCCATATCTATAGGATATTTTCTCACAAAAATCCCTGTATTTGCTGCCGCAATTCCTGCCATGTCCCTGAGAAGGCCCTGTCTCAAAGCCTCCAGGTTTTCTTTCTTCATGGTGAATCCGCATGCCCCGGCATGACCTCCGAACTTTTCAAAGAGTTTCTCATGGCCCTTTAACAGTTCATAAAGGTTGACACCTTCGATGCTTCTTCCCGTTCCCTTGAGCAGTTCACCACGGCTTCCCGTAGGCGTCAGAATCGCCGCAGGTCTGTAATATGTATCCTTAATACGTCCGCAGGCTATTCCCGCTATTCCCTCATGGACGTCACCGGATTCTATCAGGAGAAAATCCGGAATGCTGCTGCGGTCCAGCCCTGCGGTGCATGCCTTGTATGCCTCGGCCTGAAGACGTTTTCTTTCCTGATTCTTATGAAGAAGATCATCTACAATCTCATCTATACAGCTGTCTCCCTCCGCTGCCGTCAGAAGGCGCACAGCCTGAGATGCATCTTCGATTCGTCCGCTGGCATTCAGGTGCGGCACGATTACGAAACCCACATTTTCGGAGTTGATGCTTCCCACCTTGAGTCCTGCTCCCTCAATGAGTTTCCTCAGACCCGGTCTTCTGCCGGTGTTTATCATCTTAAGTCCGAACTTGACCATGGTTCTGTTTTCGTCCACAAGAGGCATTATATCTCCGATGGTTCCGATAGCCACAAGATCCAGCACCTCCGTAAGGACTGATTTCGGCAGGCCTGCTTTCTGCTGTATGATCTGAGCCGTTTTGAATGCAGTGCCGCAGCCTGAGAGTTCCCTGAACGGATAGGCGCTTCCCGGCCTTTTAGGATTTATAACCGGGCAGTCCGCCATCTTGTCTGTTATGTTGTGATGGTCCGTAACGACGATTTTCATTCCCAGAGACCGGACATACTCCACCTCTTCTGCTGAGACGCTGCCGCAGTCAACAGTCACAATCATGGTTGCTCCGCCTTCTGCAATATGCTTCACTGCCTCCATGTTGAGTCCGTACCCCTCTTCAAAGCGTGAAGGAATATAATACTCCAGCCTCTCATGCGGCATCAGATGCCCCAGTATGCTCAGCATAAGGGATGTGGACGTTATGCCGTCAGCATCATAGTCGCCGTAGATGCATATCCTGCCGCCTCTACCGATTTCGGACAATATTAAATCCACCCCTGCCTCGATGTCATCAAGGAGGGATGGGTCATATGTTTTCTGAGGTCTGTCGGAAAGGAATTCTGCAATTTCTTCTTCGCCTTCAATACCTCGGTTATTAAGCAGTTTTAAAATAGTAGGACTTAAATTTAAACTCATAGTTTATCTATATCTTCAATCTGTACGGCATTTTTTTAGAAATAATTCATCGGATTTATGTATTCACCGTTTTTACGAACCTCGAAGTGGAGGTGCGGTCCTGTAGAGCGTCCTGTAGAGCCCACCAGCGCAATAGTCTGTCCGCGTTTAACGGTCTGTCCCTCGCTTACCAGCAGCTTGGACGCATGACCGTATAGAGTGACTATTCCACCGCCGTGGTCGATCATGACGCAGTTGCCGTAGCCGCCGTATACCTTTGACATTATAACCTTGCCTGAAGCCGCCGCAACTATGTCCTTTCCCGCAGAACAGCCTATATCAATACCCGTATGGAATTTCCACACTTTAAGTATAGGATGAAGCCTGTTTCCGAATGATGAGGAAATATATCTGCTGGCAGGACAAGGCCATGTAAACTCGCCTCCAACATAAGGACTGTTCTTGTCCATTAGTTTGACGATTTCCGCCGTCAGTCTGTCGGCCTCCGCCTTCAGCTTGTCCTCTTCGGCTTCAAGTTCCTTCTTCTTGGCGTCCAGGTCAGCTTTATCAGCTGCAAGCTCCGTCTTCTGAGCAGAAAGCTTCTCCTTACGCTCCTTCAGGGTAGCCTTGATTTCCTGGAGCTCCTCATGTTCCTTTTTCAGTGTTTCCAGGACCTCCATATCATTCTGGTAAATCTTCTGGATTATTTCCATATTGGAAACGAATTCGGAAATACTGCTTGAACCCAGCAGAATATCCACAAAACCTACAGAGCCGTTCTTGTACATAACCTTAAGTCTTTCATTGAGGTTGTCCTCACGCTCTGTCATTTCTTTTTCTTTTTTTTGTATTTTTTCCTCTGTACTGCTGATCTCAGAGGTGGTCTGACTGATCATGTAGTTAAGGTTATCAACCTTTTTCTGCATTTCCTTAACGTCTTTCTCAATCTGAGCCATTTTTTTGCTCAGCTCATCCTGAGCAGCCTCCACATCGTCAAGGTCGTTTCTGAGGTCGCTCTCTGTGGCTGCAAATGCCAGCCCGGCCGCACACATTGTGAAGGCCAGAACCACTATAAGCGTCAGAATCAGACTTTTTTTCTTCATCATTCAAATCCCCCTGCAAATTATTTAGGTATCAAGGAACCTTCTCATGGAAATAATGCTTCCCCATGCGCCTATGCTTGCGCCAAGGGCGATGAATATTATCACCATGTTGCCTGTCATATAGCCCGCAGAAATCAGCGGGCTGGAAACTATGGCCAGAATCTGAGGTCCTATACTTTCAATTATCTTTGAATATATCAGCGCAATAAGCCCTGTCGAAATCAGAGCTGCCAGCACACCGATAATGATTCCCTCTGCCAGGAAAGGTCCTCTGATAAACCAGTTGGTAGCTCCCACGTATTTCATTATGCGTATTTCCTTAGCCCTGGCAAAAACCGTCAGTTTAACGGTATTGGACACAACCACAACGGAAACCACCACCAGGAAAGCCATTATCACCAGCGCTCCTGCCTGAAGGAAGTTGGTTATCTTGGTAAGCTTGTCCACGGTCTCCTGATAATACTGGATATCGTCCACTCCCTCAAGGCTTCCGGCAAACTGCGCCACAGCACCGGCGTTATCCAGGGAGGCCACACTAATTAGAATTGATGCCGGAAGAGGGTTGTTTCCCAGAGAGTCAAGCAGATATCCGCTTTCTCCCCAGCGCTGCTTGAGAATCTCCAGCGCTTCCTTCTTGCTTCTGTATTCAACGTCAGTTACTCCGTCCTGTTTTCTGATTTCAGCCATGAGCTGCTCAGCATCCGCCTTGGTGGTGTCATCCAGAAGGAAAACCTCCACCTGATCATAGTCCTGCTTCACAACCTCGGTAAAAAGATTTATGTTCACAGTGATTACAAAGAAAAGCCCAAGAATCAGAAGCATAGCAACTATTGAAAAAATTGATGCAAGGCTCATTCCCCGGTTACGGAAAATCTGAACAAAGCCCTGTTTTATGTTATAGATTAAGCTATTCAACATTTTCCTCCCCTCTATATCCGTACAAGCCCTGCTCGTCTCTGACAATCCGGCCCCGTTCTATTGCTATTACTCTCTTTTTCATCTTATCCACGATGTCCTTCGCATGAGTTACCATAACAATGGTGGTGCCTCTCAGATTAATCTGGTCCAGCAGATCCATGATTTCCCATGCGGTGGCCGGGTCCAGATTTCCCGTAGGCTCGTCAGCTATAAGCACCGCAGGATTGTTTACGATTGCCCTGGCTATAGCCACTCTCTGCTGTTCTCCCGCAGAAAGCTCATCGGGATATTTATGTGCCTTGTCGCTGATGCCCACCAGGCTCAGCACCTGAGGCACCTGCTTTCTTATCTGTCTAGGGCTCTTGTGCAGCACCTCCATGGCAAAGGCCACGTTTTCAAAAACCGTCTTTTTAGGCAGCAGCCTGAAGTCCTGGAAAACTGTCCCTACCTTTCTTCTGAACATCGGAATCTCCCTGTTTGAGAGGCTTGTTACCTCAAAATCTCCTACCTTGATTTTTCCCTCATCAGCATCGATCTCTTTGAGGATAAGCTTGATAAAGGTGGACTTGCCTGCCCCGCTGGGGCCTACCAGAAAGACGAAATCGCCCTTATTAATATGTACACTCACATCGTCAAGGCCGATGTTGGTACGGTATTTTTTAGTAACGTGATCAAAAGTAATCATTTTTGTCCCCCGATTATTTATCATCTCAATTTGAGTCATCTGACATTTTCTCGTACATACACAAATATTATACTACATTTCGACAGAAAATTAAATAGAAAATTCTGGGATACTCTATATCGTGTTGAGAATTTCCGCGGCAAGCCTGTTCAGACCGGCAAGTGAAGACTTTCCGCATATATAATATGGCTGCTGACAGCTGTAAGCCGCCCTGTAAAAGATATCCGGCTGCAGAATCTCCTGCTCAAAATCAAATTTGATTTTAAGGAAACGCTCTGTCTCCTTCCGCGCAGTTCCCTCATCCGATTTGTTCAGAAGCCAGAGCACCGGTATATGCTCAGTACTTCCCTTCTGATCAATTCTTCTCAGCCTGCTGTAGGTCTCCAGTCCCGCCATGATTCTGGGCGGATAAGGATCAGTCACGGCCACTATCATATCCAGTTTCTCATAGTCCTCAGGGCCGTCAGGGTTGTCAACTATTATTATTCGTCCCGGAAGCTGTCTGAAATCGCCTGTGCGCTCCCTGTCCGTTTTTTCATCCGGCTCATAAATATTCCAGTTCACTTTTTTATAAAGATTAAGCTGCCCCTGCTTTATTCTGTTGCGAAAGGCTTTGTCAACGCAAAGCATTCTATAAGGAGAAACACTTTCCTTTCCGTGAGGTCTTCCTTCTGCAAAAGTCACTCCCGCTGTCATTTCTCCCATTATAAATGCCAGTCCCATTGCTGTAAAAGTGGCTCCTGCTCCTTCTCCTACTCCCACTACACCGACGGCGAACTTCTGCCTGTCCAGCATTGCTCCTTCCTCAAGCGCGGCATAATCACGCTTAATTTTTTCTCTGAAAAACAATTTCTCCAAATCCTGTTCCTCCCGATTGTTATTAGTAAAATTTTACATGATTTGGAGATTCATGTCAATAGCATCCGAGGAAAAAAGTACTGATTTAAATTTCAAAAAAAGCCAACCCGCCTTTGTGAAGTCCGTTGGCTCTACAAGGTTCAGGTTGACTTTCAGTCGTTTTTTCAATTACTGTGTATCACTCGCTGTACCGGGCAATCAGCTCTATGGTATCCGGCAGCGCTTCGAGTTCAGTCTCCGCCACCACATAAGGATAAGTGATTATACGCGAAACCGCCGTGTCGGCAGCAGGCTCTACAAACAGTGCGGTCACTGCCAGGTTGGTTCCGTCCTTGCCCTTCTCCAGCTTCATTTTTTCTATGGAAAGATCATAACCTGCTGTAGGTTTTTCACCTCTGGTTACGACCACATACACCTTACCGTCCACAAGACAGCCAAGAGCACGCTCAAGGTCACGGTATTCCGGAATCACATCCTTTTCGATAGTCCGAGGTATCTTGTCCTTTGGCAGCTGAGTATATTTAACCGTCTTTCCGCTGCCTATTCCCATAAATCCGGTATTAACTGCGCCGAAGGCCAGGGCGCCCGCCAAAGCCAAAATTCCAAGGGTAATCAAAGTTCTCCGGGACGGTCTTCTGAGCAGCCTTCTCCCCTTCCTTCCGTTATTATCATTATCGGCCATAAAAAAACTCCCTTCGCTCATACATAAAATCTCATATAATTTTATGTCCGCAAAAGGAGTCATATTCATTATTTTACAGCCAGTGCTGCGCGTGTGATGTCGGCAGCTGTCATTCCGTACTTGGCCTTGAGCTCGTCAGGTTTTCCCGATTCGCCGAAGGTATCCTGCTGACCAACCATAGCCATCTTAACAGGGCACTTCTTTACAACAACTTCCGCCACGGCGCTTCCAAGTCCTCCGATAACTGAGTGTTCCTCTGCAGTTACAATCGCACCTGTCTCCGAAGCAGCCTTAAGTATGATTTCCTCATCCAGCGGCTTGATTGTATGCATGTCGATGACCCGTGCGTCAATACCCTTTGCGGCCAGCTCTTCTGCTGCAATCATCGCTTCATTTACCATGATTCCCGTAGCGATAATTGTCAGGTCCTTACCATCACGAAGGCAGCTGCCCCTGCCCAGCTTCAGCTCTGAAGCCGCAGCATCGTCATAGAACACAGGTACAGCAGCACGACCCAGTCTCACATAAGCCGGTCCGTCCATCTCGATAACCTGCTTCAGGAGTTCCTTTGCAGACGCGCCATCCGAAGGGTTTACAACCACCATTCCCGGAATAGTTCTCATTAGAGCAATATCCTCAAAAGTCTGGTGGCTTGCGCCGTCCTCACCTACGGTGATTCCCGCGTGAGTAGCGCATACCTTCACGTTGGCGTGAGTGTAGCCGATGGAATTTCTGATTATTTCAAAAGCTCTTCCTGCCGCGAACATTGCGAAAGTGCTGGCGCATACCACCTTTCCGGAGAGAGCAAGTCCACAGGCTGCAGCATAAAGATCCTGCTCTGCTATACCCATATTAAAGAATCTCTCGGGATATGCCTTCGCAAACTCAGCAGTCATTGTGGACTTGGAAAGGTCGGCATCCATGACGACCAGATTTTTATTTTCTGCTCCAATCTCTACCAGAGTCTTGCCGTAGGCCTGTCTTGTAGCCATCTTTTCCTGCTTTGCCTCTGCCATTACCATTCACCTCCCAGCTCACTTACCGCCTGTTTTGCTTCGTCTTCGTTCGGTGCCTTGCCGTGCCATCCCGGGTTGTCCTCCATGAAAGAAACACCGCGTCCTTTATTGGTCTTAGACACGATTACTGTCGGCTTACCCTTGCACTCCCTTGCCGCATCGAAAGCAGCGAAAATTTCTTCAAAATTATGTCCGTCTATTACAAGAACATTAAAACCGAAGGCTCTGAACTTTTCGTCAATAGGCTTAACAGTCATTACATCGTCGTTTTTGCCGTCGATCTGCAGACCGTTCCAGTCAACGATGGCGCATAAGTTGTCCAGCTTATAGTGAGCAGCAGCCATTGCAGCTTCCCATATAAGTCCCTCCTGAAGTTCACCGTCTCCCAGAAGCACATACGTCCTGCTTTTCTTTCCGTCCATCTTTGCAGCCATGGCCATTCCCACAGAAACAGCAAAGCCCTGTCCCAGAGAGCCTGTTGACATTTCTATTCCCGGTACCTTGTCCCTGTTCGGATGTCCCTGGAATCTGCTTCCCAGCTTACGAAGGCTCCACAGATCCTCTACAGGAAAATATCCTCTCTCAGCCAGTGCGGCATACTGCACAGGGCCTGCATGGCCTTTTGAAAGTATGAACTTATCTCTGTCATCCATATCAGGGTTTGCAGGGTCAATGTTCATTTCCTTGAAATACAGAGCTGTCACGATGTCTGCTGCAGACAGTGATCCGCCCGGATGGCCTGAGCCGGCCTTATGTACTGCTTTTACGATGTCCACGCGCACGCGGGCCGCAATTTCTTCGTACTGTTTGAAATCCATTGTTTTCGTTTTCCTCCGGTTTAGTTTTTATTATGCAATTATATATTTTTACGGGAAAGCCCTTCCCTTCCTGAGAAGGGCTTTCTCTATTTTAACGATTTTCAGGCAGATTGGCAATCCCCAGACTGACGCCCAGCGCCTCATCTACTACCGGCAGCTGGCTGTCCGAAAGAGAGCCTATTCTTTCCTTGAGTCTTTGCTTGTCGATGGTTCTGAGCTGTTCCAGCAGAACCACCGAGTTTTTGCTGAGTCCGCCCTGTGTGGCCTTAAGCTCAACATGTGTAGGGAGCTTAGCCTTCCCTGTCTGCGAAGTTACGGCGGCCACGATGATAGTCGGGCTGTATTTATTTCCTACATCGTTCTGTACCACCAGTACAGGTCTTACTCCCCCTTGTTCTGAGCCTACTACGGGACTTAAATCAGCAAAAAATAAATCTCCTTTTTTTACTATCAAGTCCAACACCCCTTTGTATATTGTGTTTTAAGACTCTTCTAAGATTTTTCTGACGGCGATGGCTGTATACTCAGCTATATCTCCGGCTGTCAGCCCATATTCGCCTTTATCTTCAGCACCCAGGTCTCCCGCCAGTCCATGGATGAACACGCCTGCAAGAGCCGCGTCAAAGGCCTCTATAGGCCTGCCGTCGCTGTGCCTCTGTCCGCAGAAAGATGTTATTATGCCTGTCAGCACATCACCTGAGCCTGCAGTGGCCATGCCGGGATTTCCTGTAGTATTAGTATATGTCTCACGTCCCTCCGCGGCTACAACAGTGCCTGCCCCTTTCAGCACCGTCACTGCTCCGGTTTTTTCTGCCAGAGCCTCTGCCAGCTGTAATCTGGTCATTTCCGGAGAAAAATCTTTTCCCATTATCCTTTTGGCTTCTCCAAGATGAGGTGTTATTATAAGCTGTCCATTTCTGGCTCTCATCATATCAAAAAAGTCCTCGCGGGCTGCAATGTTAAGCCCGTCTGCATCCAGCACCAGCGGTCCGTCAAAACAATCCAGAAGTATTCTTACCTTTTCAACGCTTTCCCTGCTATCCCCCAGTCCGGGACCTGCTGCCGCCGCGTTGTACCGGCTCAGGTCGATATTATCAAGGCTTGCTGTAAGACAAGTGGCCTCAAGTATACCCGTCTGTACTATGGGAAATATTTTTTCGGGAACGGAAAGCTGCACCAGTCCTGCACCGGATCTGAGCGCACCCCTTGCTGAGAGCACCGCTGCTCCCGCCATTCCTACAGAGCCTGCTGCTATGAGAATCCGTCCGCAGCTGCCCTTATGTATTTCCCTCGGTCGCCTTTCGATAATATTCTTGACAGTTTTTTCGGTAATAATACAATCCGGCATATTTTTTACCTCACGAATAAAAAAGGGGCGGAGTGTATCCGTCCCTATGAAGTTCTCTCCTATTCTTTTCTGATCACAGACCCAGTATGAGACTTGCCATCAGGAAATATATAAGAACCGACAGCATATCAACGGATGATGCTATAATCGGGTTTGCCATCAGCGCCGGGTCTGCACCGATTTTTTCGGCCAGCAGCGGCACCATGCCTCCGATCGCTTTTGCAAACATGATGATAATTATCATAGAAAGACATACAGTCAAAGCGATAAGCCATGATTCTTTATCAATTAAGATTATTTTCAAAAAGTTGACTACGCTGAGAACCAGACCAACGCACAAACTGATTCTGATTTCTTTCCATAGAACCTTAAGTGCGTCTTTCAGCTCAACCTCTCCAAGAGCCAGTCCTCTTATTATCAGGGTTGATGCCTGTGCGCCTGTATTTCCGCCTGTTCCCATCAGCAGCGGAATATAAGATACCAGCACGATTACAGATGACAGAAGATTTTCAAAACTGTTTATTATTGCCCCTGTAACCATAGCGGATACCATCATCACAAGCAGCCACGGCAATCTGTTTTTAGCATGCTTAAGCACACTTTTATCAAGATACTCCTGGTCTGACTGCTCCAGATCGATGATACCTGCCATACGCTCGATATCCTCTGTGTTCTCCTCCTCGATAACATCAAGAATATCGTCTACTGTGATAATCCCAACCAGACGATGTTCCTTATCAACAACAGGCATGGCGATGAAACCGTATTTCTTAAAGTCCTCAGAAACTTCCTCACGGTCATCGTATACGTTCACGCACACATAGTCCGTATGCATGATATCCATAATACGTCTGTTGTCGTCCGCAACCACCAGAGTACTGAGAGACACAATTCCTATAAGCTTACGCCCCGTATCCTTTACGTAGCAGGTGTAAACCGTCTCCGCATCCATACCTACCTCTTTTATATGCTGCATAGCTCTTGCCACAGTCCATTCCTTTTCCAGACTGATGTAGTCCGGTGTCATAAGACTTCCGGCGCAGTTATCAGGATAATTGAGGAAGGTATTTATAAGTCGTCTTTCGTCCTTAGGTGTTTTTTCGAGAATCTTGTCCACCAGGTTGGCAGGCAGCTCCTCCAGAATGTCGATTTTATCGTCGAAGTCCAGTTCGGCGATAATATATGTGAGTTCCTTATCTGTTATTCCATCTACGATTTTCAGCTGGTCATCAGAAGGAAGATATGAGAACACTTCTACAGAAACATCCTTTGGAAGCAGTCTGTACACCACGATGGTGCGTTCCAGCCGTTCAGGATCCTCAAGCATTTCCTCAAACATCTCAGCGATGTCCGCATTGTTATACTTGAGAAGTTCGTCTCTGGCCATGAAGTACTTTTTTTCTTCCAGCAGCTCAAAAATCTTTTCCATGGATTCCTCTATTGCAGTTTCAGTATCAGTTAAAATTGTTGGATCCATTGGAATCTCCTCCTTTCCCAAAGCCCGCCTTCCGGACATAAGCTTTGGCAGAGGAGCTCTAATCTATTCTCTTCCGGTCAAAAGCAAAGCAAAGGCAAGGCTTTCTTTTAAATTTTCAGTGTTAAAAAATCGTTTCCCATCGGGAACTGTATCCATTGTCTTTGCTCCTTTCTTTTTTCTTTAACTACATTAGTATACTACTCCTTGCACAATCTTGGCAAGTGTCAAAATAAAGGTTTTTTAAGGTTTTTTGCCTATATTCCCGCCTGCTGAATGTTCCTGAAAAAAAACACTCGCATATTGTATACACGGTGTTGACAATGTTAAATCTTAGTGTTAAATTGTGAGTGTAAGTTACTTTGTTTTATAATAAACAAATATAATGACTATTGAGAAAAGAGGAGATTAGTAATGGCAAATTATATCGAAAGAGTAATCGAGCAGGTGAAGGCTAAGAATCCTGGCGAAGTTGAATTCCATCAGACTGTTGAGGAAGTTCTGACTTCACTTACACCTGTTATCGAACAGCATCCTGAGTATGAAAAGATGGGACTTCTTGAAAGACTCACTGAGCCTGAAAGAGGAATTTCATTTAGAGTTGTATGGGTTGACGACAATGGAAATGTACAGGTTAACAAAGGCTACAGATACGAATTTAACAGCGCAATCGGACCTTACAAGGGCGGCTTGAGATTTGCTCCTAACGTATATCCTGGAATCATCAAGTTCCTTGGCTTCGAACAGATCTTTAAGAACAGCTTAACAGGTCTTCCTATCGGCGGCGGCAAGGGCGGTTCCGACTTTGATCCTAACGGAAAGAGCGATGCTGAAATAATGAGATTCTGTCAGGCATTCATGACTGAATTATACAGACACATCGGACCTGATACAGACGTTCCTGCAGGAGACTTAGGTGTTGGTGCAAGAGAAATCGGTTACTTATTCGGACAGTATAAGAGAATCACTAACAGATTTGACGGCGGCGTTTTAACAGGAAAAGGTATCCCTTATGGCGGATGTCTTGGAAGAACAGAAGCTACAGGCTTCGGTATCGTTTGGTACGCAGAAGAAATGTTAAAGGCCAACGGCGAAGAAATGAAGGGCAAGACAGTTGCTATCTCCGGTTTCGGTAATGTTTCCTGGGGTACTGCATGGAAACTTCAGCAGTTAGGTGCCAAAGTGGTTACTATCTCCGGACCGGACGGATACATCTACGATCCTGATGGAATCAACACAGACGAAAAATTACAGATGATGCTCGAACTCAGAGCTTCCGGAAAGAATGTCTGCGCTCCTTATGTTGAAAGATTCCCTAACGCTACATTCGTTCCAGGCAAGAAGCCTTGGGAAGTTAAGGCTGACCTTTACATCCCATGTGCAACTCAGAACGAAGTACATATGGAAGATGCCAAGGCTATCGTTGCAAGCGGTGCTAAGTTCTACTGCGAAGGTTCCAACATGCCTACAACTAACGAAGCTCTTGCTTACTTACAGGACAACGGCATCATCGTTGGACCTGCAAAGGCTGCAAACGCTGGCGGAGTTGCTTGCTCATGTATCGAAATGGGTCAGAACGCAGGCCACACTGTATTCCAGCACCAGGATGTATATGATCAGTTACACCAGATCATGATCAACATCCACAAGGCTTGTAAGGAAGCTTCCGAAAAGTACTATGGCAAGTATGACCTCGTAAAGGGCGCTAACATTGCCGGCTTCGAAAAGGTTGCAGAAGCTATGATGGCTCAGGGATTAGTATAATCCGTGATTGCTGATCAGACATATTTTATAGATGACAAAAGCCTCGGACTCGCTCCGAGGCTTTTCTTATGATTCTATTTGCTCTATATGTCGTATCAAACGGCCCTTCAGCCGTTTCCATACGACATTGTCGCTAAAATCACTCTTACGGCGGCTGTTTTTCGGGGTGTATGTCGTATGAAAATCAAAAAAGCTTAATTTTATGCAGCATTATTGTTATAAATTTACATTTATGTCGTATGATTGCCCGAAAAATTATTTTTCATACGACATTGAAGGTCCAAAACCAGCTCTGACAGACCTAAAAACATTCACATGTCGTATGAAAATCATATTTCCTCGTTTTCATACGACCAGCAAACAGTGGCTGTAACACCCGCTACTGCTGCAGCCATCACCAGAAAAGATATTCCCACAGCGGTATGCAGTGACTGACTCCCAATGGATGCAAGTCTCATAATATTTGCCGTTAGACCGTAAAAGCTTCCTACAATTATAAAGCTTACAGGTGTAAAAGCGTTCTGGAAAACCAGATAGATTATTCCGTAAAAAGCCGTAAGCGCGGCAAATCCCACAGTTACTGCCCTTTTCTTTCCACCCGATGAAGTCATGATAACTGTAAAATATATCAGCGATACAAGGTTTATGACATTTGCCGCTATAACCTCCGGTCCGTAATACTCCCACATCAGCGCCATGATACCGTATGCAAGACAGATTATATTAAGCATTATTATAAAAAAAATTACCCCTTTGCGTGACATTTCATTTCCCTCCTTATTTCATCAAAGTCAAATGATGACATCACTCTGCAGTTGCTTCCATCCAGCAGCCTGTAATGCTTTGAAACTATATTCTGTTGTACACGGAATTCACCCTCTTCTGCCACGGTTTTCCACCATATTCTGCCTCCCATAGTAGGAGGATACTTTATCTCCATGTCTTCAAAAGCCAGAGCCGCTACCATATCCGACAGCTCTCCCCCGTACTGGTTCTGAAGAATTCTGCTTTGAGAAAATACGGAAACAAATGCCACCGTTTCTGTCCATCCAAGCGGACGACGACCCTTTTCGCTTTCAACCAGACTCTTTTTCGATATGCCCAGCACATCCGCCATCTTTTCCTGAGTTAAACCGTATTCCGTACGTACCAGCTTAAGCATTCCGTTGATTTCAGATATGAATTCCCTTCTATCCACTAATCCCCCTCCTTTCCGGATATTTTTAATGTAAATTCATATTATTTAGTGTAATTTTACACTTATTATATCTATTTGTCAACTGAATTTTTTTCCTTTGAATGTACTTAAAAAAAGACATCAAAATCTTTCAAAAACCCCTTTACTTTATTGCATTAACGTGATATCTTATTAACGTGCGAAATTTCAAGGCACTATTTTCACTATTTTTAAGAAAGGAACAAACAGGTCCTATGAAGTTTGATAATGGAATCAACCTGAAAAAAGAAGACATAAACATCCTCAGCCTTCGACATTTATACGAGCAGTACGGCTTTGTCCACTACAAGATGAATAAATTTGAAGAATATGATTTGTATGTCTCCAATAAGGATTTTCTGTCAGGTGATAATATAATTACATTTACGGACACCAACGGCAGACTGCTGGCTCTGAAGCCGGATGTCACCCTGTCCATTGTGAAAAACTACCGGGATACGGCAGGCACGGTCCAGAAAGTTTATTACAACGAAAACATCTACCGACCGTCAAAAAGTACGAAAACCTATAAGGAACTCATGCAAATGGGCCTCGAGTGTATGGGAGATTTAAATCTCTATCATATAAGCGAGGTCCTTCTTCTTGCCGCTAAAAGCCTTGAAGCCCTGAGTGACAGATATATACTGGATCTTTCTCATATGGGAGTTATCAGAGGTTTTCTCGAAGAACTTAATTTTCAGCCCCGCCACGAAGAGCGTTTTCTCAGCCTTCTGCGGGAAAAGAACTGTCACGGCATACAGACGCTCTTTGACAGTCTTAAGATAGATGATGAGCTCAGAGAAAAAGCAATCGCCCTGGCATCGGCCTACGGAAACATGGATTCCGTGCTGAAGACGCTGGAAAGCATAAGCCTGAACGAAACCATGGACAGAGCCATAGATGAGCTTTCCACAGTCTGCGGCGTTCTTGAAGAACAGGGCTTTGACAATGTACATCTTGACTTTTCCATAGAGGGAGACATGGGATATTATAACGGTTTCCTCTTCCGCGGATACATAGAAGGGATTCCTACCGGCGTCCTTTCCGGCGGCCAGTACGATGAGCTCATGGAAAAAATGGGTAAATCATCCGGCGCCATAGGCTTTGCCATAAATCTCAGCCTGCTAGAGGACTACGAAACCAATGTAGGCAGCTACGACACCGATGTTCTGATGCTTTATGACAGTTCCGCCTCACCTGCGGCTCTTATAGAAGCGATACAGGAGCTGGTCGAGCAGGGAAACACTGTTCAGGCTCAGCAGAGAATTCCGGAAAAGCTGAGATACCGCAGACTGCTTGAATTTGATGGAGAAAGGATTAAGGAGGTAATCCATGACATCGGAGAATAAAAAAGGAAAGAAAATAATCAATGTTGCCCTTCCCAAGGGAAGGCTTGGCGAAAAGGTGTACGATATATTTGAGGCTTCAGGCTTTCCCTGTCCTGAGATAAAGGATGACAGCAGGAAGCTCATCTTTGAAAACGAAGATGCAGCTATCCGGTATTTCTGGGTGAAACCCTCAGATGTGGCCATCTACGTCGAGAGAGGTGCTGCCGATATAGGAGTAGCCGGAAAGGACATTCTCCTTGAGTACCGTCCCGAGGTATACGAGCTTCTGGACCTTGGTATGGGAAAATGCAGGATGGCCGTGGCCGGACCCGCAGGCTTCAGAGACAACACAGGCAGAACACTGAGAGTTGCCACCAAGTTCAGCAATATAGCCATGGAATACTATGCCGGACAGTGTCGCGACATAGACATAATAAAGCTTCAGGGCTCCATAGAACTGGCCCCTATTCTTGGGCTTTCCGATGTAATCGTGGATATAGTGGAAACAGGAACCACTTTAAAGGAAAACAACCTCCAGGTTCTGGAGGAAATCGTTCCAATCAGCGCCCGGCTCATATCCAACAAGGCAAGCTTTAAGTTTAAAAATAAAGAAATCGAATCAATAGTAAAAAAGATACGGAGGAACATAAATAATGATTAAGATAATGAAATACGGCCAGGTGCCAAACAGTGAAATATTTGCAAGAGTCATTGAAAAGACAGATGTGGAGGATGTTGTTTCCGCCATACTGGCAGATGTAAAGGAAAACGGCGACGAGGCACTGCTGCGTTACTGCGAGAAATTTGACGGTGTGAAAGTGGAAGACGATTTCTGTCTTGAAGTGAGTGATAAAGAATTTGACGATGCCTTTGAGGCGGTAGGACAGCGTTTTATTGAGGTTCTGGAGCATTCAGCAGCCAACATCCGTGCTTTCCACGAAAAACAGGTGAGAAACGGATTCATGATAAGCACAGGAGACCGCCCCGGCGTGGTCATGGGTCAGAAGGTTGTTCCTCTTGATAAAGCAGGCCTTTATGTTCCGGGAGGCACGGCAGCCTATCCTTCATCTGTGCTGATGAACGCTATACCTGCCAAAATAGCAGGAGTCAAAGAGATTGTAATGGTAACCCCGTCCAAGGGGGGAAAGGTTAATCCTGTAATTCTGGCCGCAGCAAAGATTGCCGGAGTCACCCGTATTTTCAAGGTTGGCGGTGCACAGGCAATTGCCGCTCTTGCCTTCGGTACGGAAACCATTCCAAAGGTAGACAAAATCACAGGGCCGGGAAATGCCTATGTGGCAGAGGCCAAGAAGCAGGTCTTCGGCAGAGTTGCTATCGACATGATTGCCGGACCGAGTGAAATCCTCGTAATAGCCGACGGTTCCTGCAATCCTGAATTCGTCGCCGCTGATATGCTCAGCCAGGCAGAACACGACAAGATGGCCAGCGCTGTCCTGGTAACCGACTCTCAGGATCTGGCTCTTGCCGTAAGCTGTGAACTTGAGCGCCAGATACCGTCTCTTCCGAGAGCAGAAATCGCAAGGGCTTCAATCGATGACTACGGCAAAATCATAGTGGCACCAAGCATTACCACGGCCATAGATATTGCCAACGAAATCGCTCCGGAACACCTTGAACTCTGTGTGGACAATCCCTTTGACTACCTGGATCAGATTCGTCACGCCGGCTCTGTTTTCCTGGGAAAGAACTGTCCGGAAGCTCTGGGTGACTACTATGCAGGTCCTAACCACACCCTTCCTACCAGCGGTACGGCCAGGTTCTCCAGCCCTCTTTCCGTGGACGATTTTGTCAAGAAATATCAGTACACCTACTACACCAATGATGCCCTCAGGGCAACTGCAGAAGACGTGGCATACTTTGCTGAGGCAGAGGGCCTTTCGGCTCACGCCCGCAGCATAAGCGTAAGATGTACCGACAAGAAATATCCTCACTTCCCTCTCAGCATACACTAGAGAGTACACATGACTTAAAAAGGAGATTAACTATCTATGAGCAGATACCTTAATCCCGGGCTTGCAGGTCTGGAGAGTTATACTCCCGGCGAACAGCCCAGAGATATGAAATATATCAAACTTAATACAAACGAATCACCGTATCCTCCTTCACCGGAAGTCCTTGCAGCAGTAAACAGCGGTGAAGCTGAGCTGCTCAGACTTTATCCCGATCCGGAAGCCACAGTGCTTAAGGATACTCTTGCGGCAAGATACGAGGTCAGTAGAGAGAACGTATTTCTTTCCAACGGTTCCGACGATATACTGAACTTCGCTTTTCTTGCCTTTGCGGCAGGTGGTCGCAAAGTGTGGTTCCCCGATATCAGCTACGGGTTTTATCAGGTATTCGCAGATCTTTACGGTATCAGCGCAGTTCATGTTCCTCTCAGAAATGATTTTGCCGTTGACCCTTCCGATTACTGCAGTCTGCCGGATGCGGGCGGCCTCATATGCATTGCAAACCCTAATGCCCCTACAGGTCTGACCTTGAATCCCGGACAGATTGAGGACATCCTCAAGTCTAATATGGACAAGGTGGTTCTCATCGACGAAGCTTATGTGGATTTTGGGGCTGATTCGGCTCTGCCTCTTACGAAAAAATATGATAACCTGCTGGTTGTGCAGACTTTCAGCAAATCCCGCTCCATGGCGGGTGCGCGTCTGGGTTTTGCTGTTGCAGACTCTCAGCTCATTGAGGACCTGGACAAAATAAAATATTCGACCAATCCTTACAATATCAACAGGCTTACCATGGCCGCCGGCATAGCTGCACTTAAATCAGACGGCTATTTCATGGATAACTGCCGCAGAATCATGGAAACCAGAGCCTACACAAAGTCGGAACTGGAAAAGCTGGGTTTTTCGGTTCTGCCCTCTGCATCCAACTTCATCTTTGCGAAATCCGACCGCATTGACGGAGGCAGGCTTTACAGGGAACTGAAATCAAGAGGCATCCTTATACGTCACTTTGACAAAGAAAGAATATCAGACTATAACCGCATTACCATAGGCACCCGCGAAGAGATGGATGCCATGCTGGAAAAGATAAATGAAATTTTAGAGGAGGATGAAAATGAAAGCAGGCGAAGCTAAACGATACGCAGAAATCACCAGAAATACTGCCGAAACACAGATAGCTCTGAAACTCAGCCTTGACGGCAGCGGAACCGGCACCATAAACACCGGAGTAGGCTTCATGGACCATATGCTGACGCTGTTTGCCCGTCACGGTGGTTTCGACCTGGAAGTCAGCTGCTGCGGAGACACCTATATTGATGACCACCACAGCACTGAGGATATAGGCATCTGCCTGGGCATGGCCTTTGCCGAGGCCCTTGGCAACATGGCCGGCATCAACAGATACGGCAATATCATCCTTCCTATGGATGAGGCTCTCATCCTCTGCGCTGCAGATATTTCCGGACGCAGTCATCTGGAATACGGTCTTGAAATCCCTACTGAAAAAGTTGGAACCTTCGATACGGAACTGGTGGAGGAATTTTTCCTTGCCTTCGTCCGCAAGGCAGGAATCACCCTGCACCTGAGGCAGCTTTCCGGAACCAACTCACACCACATAATTGAGGGAGCCTTCAAGGCTTTCGGCAGAACCATGAAGCAGGCCGCTGCCATTGACCCTTCTCTTGGCGGTCAGATTCCGTCCACGAAAGGGGTGCTTTAGATGATAGCCATCGTAGATTACGGCGTAGGAAATCTCTTTTCCCTCCAAAGCTCGCTGAAATACATAGGAGCAGATGTGACTGTGACAGGAGATGCTTCGGAGCTGAGGGCAGCCGATAAGATTATTCTCCCCGGCGTAGGCGCCTTCGGAGATGCGGCTGATAAGCTCCGTTCCACAGGTCTTGACCAGGTGGTCACGGCGGAGGCTGAAGGCGGCAAACCCCTTCTGGGCATCTGTCTGGGCATGCAGCTTTTGTTCGACATCGGCGAAGAATACGGAACTCACCGGGGTCTGAGGCTGATCCCTGGACGGGTGGTTTCAATGAAAGGCACAGTTCCCGCAGATTACAAGATACCTCACATCGGATGGAATCACCTGATTTTCCCCGAAAACCGCGGCGGATCATCTGCTTCTGAAAAGAGTCCGATTTTTAAATATATCGAAAACGGCGACTGCGTTTATTTCGTCCACTCATATTACGGAGCCGACTGTGATGAATCTGTCATCGCCTACACGGAATACGGCAGCCTGCTCACTGCAGCAGTCCAGAAAGATAACGTCTACGGCTGCCAGTTCCATCCTGAAAAAAGCGGTGAAACAGGTCTTGCCATTCTAAAAGCATTTTGCCAATTGTAAGGAGTTTTAAGGAGTAAAATATGAAACTATTTCCTGCCATAGATATATATAACGGCTGTGCAGTACGACTCTATAAGGGAGACTACAGCCAGATGACCGTATACAGCGACAACCCTCCCCTTTTCGCTGCCGAATTTGCGGCGGCAGGTGCAGATTGTCTCCATCTGGTTGATCTGGAAGGCGCCAAGCTGGGCACCACACCCAATCTGGAAACCATAAAAAACATTATCAGTGAAACCAGCATGTACACAGAACTGGGAGGCGGAATCCGATCTCTTGAAACCATCGAGACTTATCTTAATATCGGAGTTAACCGTCTCATACTGGGAACCGCTGCTATTACAGAACCTGGCTTTGTGGAAAAGGCCATAAAGGAATTCGGCCGCGATGCCATTGCCGTAGGCGTTGACATCCGTGACGGTCTGGTTGCCATTAAAGGCTGGACTGAGGTTACGGAAATAACCTGTGATGACTTCTGCAAATCCATGGAGGACATCGGTGTAAAGACTATCATATGCACCGATATTTCAAGGGACGGAGCCATGAAAGGTACCAACAGGCAGCTTTACAGCGACCTGTCACAGAAATTCAGCCTTGATATTATGGCTTCCGGCGGAGTTTCCACTCTTGAAGATATAAAGGCTCTGGCAGATATGAACATTTATGGGGCTATTCTCGGCAAAGCTCTTTATACCGGAGCAATAAACCTTGCAGATGCTCTCAAAATCGTAAAGGAGGACAAGGCATGATTACAAAACGAATTATCCCATGCCTCGACGTCAAAAACGGCCGTGTGGTAAAGGGCGTAAACTTTCAGGGACTTGCCGATGTCTCCTCACCTGTTGAACTGGGCAGATATTATTCCGACAACGGTGCAGACGAACTGGTATTTTACGATATCACCGCTTCAGCAGAAGGACGGGCACTCTTTACCGATATCCTGACGGAGGTTGCCAGAACCATATTCATCCCTCTCACCGTAGGCGGTGGAATCAATACTGTTGACGATTTTGACCGCGTACTCAAGTGCGGTGCGGACAAAGTCAGCGTAAATTCAGGAGCCATCAGAAACCCTCGTCTCATTCTTGATGCGGCCAAAAAATACGGCGACCAGTGCGTAGTGCTTTCAGTAGATGCAAAGCGTGTTGACGGCAGATACTGTGTCTTCGCCAAAGGAGGCAGAGAAAACACAGGCATGGACGCTCTTGAATGGATAAAGAAAGGTATATCCATGGGCGCCGGTGAAATCGTTCTCAACAGCATCGACACTGATGGTGTCAAGGGCGGCTTCGACCTGGAAATGCTTCAGGCGGTCTGTGACATTTCACCTGTTCCTGTAATCGCTTCCGGCGGCGCAGGCTGTATAGACCATTTTACAGAGCTTTTCAAAACTATTCCGCAGGTAGACGCAGGCCTTGCTGCCTCAATCTTCCACTTCGGAGAAGTAAAAATCTCAGACCTTAAAGATGAATTAAAAAGGCAAGGCATTAATGTAAGATAAAACGCAAGATAAGGAGAAACGACATGTTGACAATAGATCAGTTAAAATTTGATGAGAAAGGACTCATACCCGCCATAGTGGTGGATTACAGCAGCAAAAAGGTCCTTACTCTGGCATATATGAACGAGGAAAGCCTTAAGGTTTCCATGGAAAAAGGTCTCACCTGCTTCTGGAGCCGCTCCCGTCAGGAACTCTGGCTCAAAGGCGACACCTCCGGCAATTACCAGCACATCTACAGCATTGAAGCCGACTGCGACAGAGACGCTCTGGTAGTGACCGTTACCAAGGACGGTCCAGCCTGTCATTTGGGCACAGACTCCTGCTTCAATGACCTTCTCTACTTAAATCCTGCAAACGCCGGCTTCACCATGGAAAGCCTCATGGAGCTCATAGAAGGGCGCCGCACGGAAAAGAAGGAAGGCTCATACACCACCTACCTCTTCGAAAAGGGCCTGGACAAAATCCTCAAGAAGGTGGGTGAGGAAGCCACCGAGGTCATCATCGCTGCAAAGGCTGAAGATAAAGCGGAGACCATCTACGAAATCTCGGACCTTGTATACCACGTAATGGTTCTCATGATTCAGGCCGGAATCAGTCTGGATGACATCAAAGCCGAGCTGGCTTCCCGCCACGTCATCGACCACAAGGTTAAGCAGGAAAAGATGACTGAATAGAAACTACAGGGGCTGCCGCCCCTTTTTGTAATTTAAAGATTGATGTTGTATAAAAATCAAAGGAACCGACTTTTATACAACATCACGCCTTTTTCTAAGCTTTTTGAGACCGTCTCGTGATCCTAATGTTGTAAAATTTCCGGAGTTCGAGTTATTTTACAACGATTTTTTGTTTTGCGTTGTAAAATTTATGTAAAGCAAAAGAAATTACAACATTCACGACTCTTCAGATCCCATTCAAGGTCCAATGTAGTCGTAATGTTGTAAAAATTCTCGTTTTAGGTCATATTATACAACGCCATGATTAAACTTTAAAAGCCCGCACCGAATACACAGTGCGTTAGCTTAACGAAGCTGTCAAGATTCTTTCAGTTTCCGCTATGTCCTTTTCTATCAAAGGTCGCATGCTGTCCTTGTATTTGGATAAATCTGCACTCTGCATGCACGACAATATCCTCGGAATATACTGGGGCTTTGCCAGGCCCACCTGAGCAAGAGCCTTTATACACTGTCTTGCTGTTATGGGTTTTTCGTCCGTTATATGCGAGAGAAAATCCGATATGATTGAATCAAAACGGTTTTCATCGTCCCATTGAGCATTTGCCGCCAGGATATACAAGACACGATTTCTTACCAGTGATTTGGGATGGTCAAGCAGCGACGCAAAGTCATCAAAACACTCATACCATTCATCTGTTTCCAGGCTTTCCGCTACAATTCTGTCTGCAATAGCGCAAGCGTATTTGTCATCCTTCGATGTCAGCTTCTCTATGATATTTTCTTTCATCTTTTACCCCCACTAAATGCTGTATTCTGCTTTAAACCTGCTTATGCTTGTACCTCTATTATAACTTCCGATAACCTGCTCTTCAACACAAACCTTTTGTAGGAGCACACCTTCCCATCTGCGGAACTCGACGCCGCGCTTGGATTTGACACGGTAGCCGACAGAGATGATGACGTCTAGTGTATAATAGGGTACTAGCTGCTTAACACCTTCAACACGCATTTTTTGCGTGTTGTTATTTTTATCAACTTCACCGTCTGAAAATACATTGTTAATATGCTTTCTAATGGTCTTTTCATCCCTGTCAAATAGTGCAGCCATTTGATTTACACTCAGCCATACAGTTTCTTTCCTTACCGGGACCTTCAGCTTGATTGCATTGTCTTCAGTTTCGAATAATACGATTTCATTCTTGTTCATAATGTACCTCTCTTTCGTTTTCTGATGTGATATAAAGAGTGTACTTACGCATTTAAGACAATAAAAAACGCGCAAGTACGCTGCGGATTCACCGCATTCATCCTTGCACGCTCATGCCCGTGTATAGCCCGGCTGGATAAAGCCTATAACAATTATACTCCTTTTTCTCATGGTTTTCCACTACTAAAAAAGACAGCCGAAGCTGTCTTATGGTTTATGTACGGTTGCTAGATAAACTGGAAGTTATGGGTTTATTTACATAGTAAAAATCTCAAGTTTCCTTCTCTGCATCCTTACTTTTATATTCATTCCATTTTCCACCATATATATGATTTTCTACATAAGCCATCATGCGATTATTCAATACTGCATAATATAAAACAGCAAGTAGACCTCCTGTTGTTCCAAGTAAATACGTTTCAACTCCTTGTAGTTTTAATGCAATCATTAAAACTATCCATGCTAAGGTACAGGCAATAATTGTTGACAAATGCTCTTTTCTCCATTTCTTCTTAAAAAATATCTGTTTTTCTTTCAAGTCAAAAGCGCTTGCCCTCAAAGATTCCTTAATGTTCGTTTCTGCCATCTCTTTATACTCCTCCGTGGATAATTTTTTACCACTTAGAAGTTCGTTAATGGTCATGTTATACATATTACTAAGCTCTTCTAACATCTCGACAGGTGGCATATAATTCCCTGTCTCCCAGCGAGAGATTGTTTTATTCGTTACTCCCAACTTTTCTCCCAAATCTGCTTGTGTAAAGTTATGTTCTTTTCGAAGCTCTGCCAGAAAGCTTCCCATCTTTGCTATATCCATTTAATCGCCTCCGCTTACGTGATGGCTTTAATTTTACATCATAGACCGCAAAACGTCTTTACCATAAACAGCGAATGTTCTAAAATCCAATAAAATCAATCCTATTGCATTGAAATGATTGGATACTTTACATCTCTATTGGCTGCTGTACACTGCATTTTATACATTTTTGTCCTACGAAACGCTGTAACCCGCGTATAGACAGGCTGGCGCACCTACTTTAACTTCAGGATCTTTTTTGCAATATAACGAGCCGGACGGTAAAACGGTCCTTCCAGTTCTTTTCTGACTTTCTTAAGTTCTTCCCGGATCGCTATATTCTGAGGACAATGTCTTTCACATTTCCCGCATCCAACGCATAAAGACGCCTGATGATTATGGGCTCTTTGAATATAGTAGAACTCTGCGTTTATTCCGCCTTCTATGCCTGACTTTTTGTCATTGTAACATGTGAAGCACAGAGGAATATCAACGCCCTGCGGACACGGCATACAGTAGCCGCAGCCGGTGCATGGCACGGTATCTTTGCCAAGAACTATTTTGCGAACCTGGTCATAAAGTGCAAGGTCGGCCGGTGTAAGTTCTTCCGCTTTTGCCTCAGAAGCAATTCGTATATTTTCATCTACCATTTCCATGGAATTCATACCCGACAATACAGTAACAACTGCCGGATGATTCCACACCCATCGCAGTGCCCATTCCGCGGGTGAGCGTTTTACAGGAGCATTTTCCCAAACTTTCATCGCTTCTTTTGGCAGCTTGTTCACCAGTTTACCGCCGCGCAAAGGCTCCATAATCATAACCGGCAGCCCTTTTGAAGCGGCATAATCCAGACCGCTTTTTCCCGCCTGATTATTCTCATCCAGATAGTTAAACTGAATCATGCAGAAATCCCAGTCATAAATATCTGTCAGATCCTTAAATTCCTGCAATCCGCCATGATAAGAAAAACCTATATTTTTTATCTGACCGTTTTTCTTTTTCTCGTCTATGAAATCAAGGATACCAAGATTACATACCCTCTCCCACTCTCCCACATTTGAAAGTATATGCATAAGGTAGTAATCGATATAATCTGTCTGCAGGCGCTTTAACTGAGTTTGAAACATCTTATTAAAATCATCCGGTTTGCTGACCAGATAAGTTGGCATTTTGGTTGCAATGGAAACTTTATCCCGGTATCCTCCTGCTGCCAACGCTCTCCCCAGACGTTCCTCGTTGTTTGGATATGCATAGGCCGTATCAAAGTAATTCACGCCGTTTTCTATGGCATAAGCGATTTGTTTTTCCACTTCCCTGTCGTCCCTGTCAAAACGCATGCAGCCAAACCCGAGCTGGGAAAGCTGTTCTTTGTTTCGTGGATTAGTTCTATAAATCATTGCTTAAACTCCCTCAATATGTCTTCTGCAGTTATCCCAAAGAGTTTTGCAAGGGCAGAAAGATTAGATGTACTTGGATCAGAAGCTCCGCTTTCCCATTTTGGAACTGCCTGCTTACGCCAATCGCTTCAGCTACAAACTCCTGGGTCATTTTGCATTCCATCCGGTGTCGCTTTATAACCTGGCCAAGAGATTTTGCCATGTCAATTTTATTATCATTTTTTCTTTATTGGCAGGAAACGGAAAGTTCTCTTTACGTATTCCAGATATGCCTCACCAAAATCTGCTTTAAGTCTCTTTTCCTCGCTTCTTATCTGAAAATACATGGCAATCAGAATTATGAAAAATACAACTGCAGACTTCCAGGACAGAAGAACAAGCTGAATCCCTGTCCAGTATATCAGCATCCCTGCCATCATCGGGTTTCTGCACAGGCTATAAGGGCCTTCTGTCATCAGATTCTTTGTCCTTGGAGCTATTTCATGCCCATATGCATCGAAAGGATTCCCTTTTCCTGCAATGCGCATATATACGATTGTCCAGACACTCAAACCAATTCCGGCTGCTGCAAAGATACATAGCACAACAACTTTCATTCCTGAAATTTCCGGCTTCCCCGCTGCCAGCCACATGAATAATGGCAGTAGGCAGATAAATACCATAAATCCTAAAATATATGCTAAAACCTCTCTTATTAAACTCTTCATGATTCACTTCATCCTCATCAAAATTCGGATGTTATATCCGGGGCAGTAATGTCCTCTCCCACCAGATCAATTATTTTTTTGAATCCATCCCTTTGCTTCATCGTACTTCCCAAAGAAGTAACAACAGCAGTTATTTTTTCTTTTCCCACTGTATCCACAAATGTTTTCACTCCCGGAGGCATAGTTCCTGCCCAGAGAGGAAAAACAACAATTATTTCGTCATAGGCATTCGGTTCAATATAATCTACCGGTATCTTTTTTCCGCTTAGAGCCATTGCCCCGGCTTTCATATAATTTACTTTTCCACTCCAATTTCTATGGTCATCAATTGTCCTTGCCGCAGTATTGCAGCGGGATGCCATCTCTTCGGCAATTGCTTTGCTCCTTCCGGTGCGTGAAAAATAATATATCTGCATTGCAGTTCCTCCTCGTATAATATCTTTTGGGTACATAAATGTACCTTGATAATTTAATAATT
>JBJETB010000079.1:22668-35791 GCA_051883095.1 Anaerovoracaceae bacterium | reverse complement strand
CAATTATCTCAAAAAAGCGAGGCCCTGAGAAGAACGTATGTGGTTTACCGTTTACTGATATTTTTATTTGTAGGGCCTATAAGCCCGTGTCGAGTGCGCAAGCGCACGAGATATAAACCACCCGCTATGCGGGTGCGCGACGAAGGTTATACCAAAAAATCACCAACTTCAGTATAATGCGGTTGTTCAAGCTACATTGTCTGAAAGGAAGGTGATTTTATGGCTAATAAAACTAACAGCCTTGCACATACAAAATGGATGTGCAAATATCATATAGTGTTCACTCCAAAGTATAGACGAAAAATCGTATATAATCAATACCGTCAAAGTTTGCAGGAGATAATAAAAACACTTTGTAAATACAAAGGAGTGGAAATATTGGAAGGACATATGATGCCAGATCATGTGCATCTTGTGCTGAGCATTCCGCCGAAACAGAGTGTGTCAAGTTTCATGGGATATCTCAAAGGAAAGAGTGCACTGATGATGTTTGATAAACATGCAAACCTGAAATACAAATTTGGAAACAGGCACTTTTGGGCTGAAGGATATTATGTTAGTACAGTTGGGCTCAACGAAGAAACAATAAGAAAATATGTCAGAGAACAGGAGAAGCATGATATCGCACTTGATAAGTTGAGCGTGAAAGAATATGAAGACCCGTTCAAAAGATAAATAGACCCCTTCAGGGGTAGCCAAAGAGGCAATGGCAATGTAGCTTGAACAAAGAGAAAGCTAGCGCCTTTAGACGCTAGCCGGTGTTCCACGGGCTTATAGCCCTAGAACAAACCACCCTTTTGAAGGGTGGTCATGATTCTCAAGCAGTTAGGCTGAACGGTTTGCGCCAGGTACGTAAATAAAGCAATGCAGCAAGTATCAGGGAAAGCACATCCGCTACAGGCTGTGCCCAGACAATACCATTCATACCGGCTGCTGCCTCAAGGATGAAAAGAGCAGGGATAAAAATAATTCCCTGCCTGCTGAGATTGATGACAAGGGATTCGGTGGCAGCACCCATAGCCTGCAGGGCATTGATGAGCACATAAAACACCCCAAACAGAAATCCTGTGCTCAGCAGTATCCGGGCAAAGGATACTGCCAGGCTGAAGGCTGTTTCGTCAGTGAGAAACGCTCCAACCAGCTGGCGGGTAAAGACATAGCAAAGAACTGTCATGGCTGCGCCCAGACACAATGCGAATATCAGAGAAAAGCGAAGTACCTCTTTGAAACGGTCACGGAGGCCGGCCCCGAAACAGTAGCCCAGCAGAGGCTGTACACCCTGTCCCAGGCCCATGCAGATCATGCCAGTTATTATTACGATTTTCATAGCCACACCTATAGCGGCCACAGACATATCGCCGTAGGATGACATGCGGCTGTTTACGATGATCTGTGAAACGCTCATGAGGACAGATCCCAGAGCAGCCGGCACACCTATAGACAGAACTCCCGCCATTACCCCTTCTCTGAAGGTAAAATCCTTGATATTTATGCTTAGAGTGGAATTACCGCAGATAAAGAAATATACATAATAACAGGATCCGAAAACATTGCCGATTACTGTAGCTATGGCAGCTCCTGCCACATTCCAGTCCAGAAGCAGAATCATTACCGGATCCAGAATCACGTTGATCAGATTGCCCAGAAGCTGTCCTGTCATGGCTCTTACAGACTGACCCTCAGCCCTGATGACGTTGGAGTAGCAGTTTGAGACCAGCACGAAAGGACCACTGAGCACTACGATAGTCAGATAGGTTTCTGCATATTCCCATGTATCGGAACTTGCCCCGGCCAGAAGAAGAATTTTATCCATAAAAATCAGCATAAGGGCTGACATTATTATGCCTGTTGAGATACACCCCCACATACAGAAAGAACAGACTTTACCGGCATATTCATTTTTTCCTTCTCCAAGGGCACGTGAAATGACAGATGTGCCGCCGACACCGAAAAGAGTGCCCAGAGCCATAAAAATGAGAAAAACAGGCGTCGCCAGGGATACGGCTGCAACCTGAAGCGCGTCGTGAGTCTGGCCGATGAAGAAGGTGTCGGCCAGATTGTATATGAGAACCATGAGCATGGCGGCCATGGCCGGGAGCGCATTTTTAAAGACGGCTCTGCTCACAGGCATTGATATAAAATTTTCCATCGATTTTTCTTTATCCATAGGTATATGCCTCCTTGAAAACTAAATTAATAGCATGCTATTGAAAATGCCGCAATTAATGCCCGGCAGCTGCGGGCAGAATTACTTTAAATTATTGCGGACTTTGGAAAGGAGCTTTATCAGGGTATCTTTTTCCTCATCTGTAAGTGAGGAGAGAAGGAGATTTTCCTCGTGCTCCATGTTTTTGCCGGCGGCAGCACAGCAGCCGGTGCCTTTCTCTGTTATCATGACGATTTTTATTCTCTTGTCTGCAGGATCACAGCAGCTCCCGATGAAACCTTTACGCTCCAGACGCTTGACTATGCCGGCAGCTGTGGACTGAGCCACGTGAAGAGAGTGTTCAAGTTCCTTCATATTCATGCGGCCTCCGTCAGCTTCGTCAAGTATCAGGAGAGCTTCCAACTGTGTCATTGTCAGATCGTCAGCGCGAAGAGAGTTGTTTGCCCTTTTGGCCAGAGCATCATTAAGCTGTTTGATAAGACCTCCGCAGGTTGTGTTGTGATTCATGATGATGTCCCTCCTTAGGATATGAAAAAGTATAACACAGTTTTTTCATAGAGTCAATAGCATGCTATCGTTTTTGGCGGGCCAGAAAGGGAGAAAAAAGTAATATAACTTTTGTTAGGCAGTAAAATGTTGATGGGAGCTTTGTTATGGAAAGAAAAAAAGTTAAGAAAAGAAGGCAGGCGTTGCTGCTGGTACTGCTGGCGGCTGCCGGATTTATCGGAGGGCTGACGGAATATATGAGCCCGTCTCTGAGAGTTGACGAGGATCAGCTGAAACCGCCGCAGAAGAGCATCAGTGCGTCTGCAGAGACACCTTCAGTATCGGCAGAAGGAGCTGTTCTTATTAACAGTGACAGCAGCAGGGTGCTATATGAAAAAAATCCGGATGAGAAGCTCTATCCTGCCAGCACCACCAAGATAATGACAGCCCTTGTTGCGCTTGAGACCCTTGAAGAGCTTGGTCTGGGCATCGACAGCAAAGTAATCGTACCTGTGGAGGCGGCAGGCGTTGAAGGCTCGTCTCTATATCTGAAAGCAGGAGAAAAGCTCAGTCTGGAGGAACTGCTGTACGGACTTATGCTTCAGTCTGGAAATGACAGTGCGGAGACCATAGCCGCCTGTGTGGGAGGTACCAAGGAAAAATTCATTGAAAAGATGAACCGGCGGGCTGAAGAACTGGGATGCAGAGGAACTCATTTTGTTAATCCCAGCGGCCTTTTTGATGAAAATCACTATACCACGGCGGGAGACCTGGCTGTGATAGCAGCAGAAGCCATGAAAAGAGACGACTTCAGAAAAATTGTAGGTGCCAGGAGCTGGTCCAGTGAGGAAACAGACAGAAGTTTTGTGAACAAAAATAAGACCGTATTCAATTATGAAGGGGGAAATGGTGTTAAGATCGGATTTACTAAAAAATCGGGGAGAACTCTTGTTGCTTCAGCTCAGCGTGACGGGAAAGAACTTATAGCTGTGGTCCTTAAGGACGGTAACTGGTTTAATGACGCTTACGCCCTCATGGACTATGGCTTCGGTCTGGAACAATAAAGTAGAAGGAGGAAAGGAGACAGACAGTGAAATACAGATGCGTGGACAGTGGCGGTATGAGATGTCCCTGTGTCCTTATAAAAGCAGGTCAGTGTTATGCATGTAACTTAAGCAGGACCGGAAAGTGTGATTGCTCTGCGGACTGGCAGGGTGTATGCCCATATAACGAGTATCTGCAGGGAGCAGAAAAACCGGCTGACGGGAGGGTGCTGCCGCAGGAATTTTTTGCTGAAATTACGGGGATAAAGAATTATTCTGAGCAGCTGTCAGCAGTAAGGCTGGCGGTCAGCAGAGGATTCGCATGGAGGTGCAGACAGCCAGGGAGCTTCATAATGGCATCGTCACTGGGATGCAGGGTACCTTTGTCTGTACTGCGTACGGGTCATATTGCAGAAGGGTGGATTGAGCTTGCGGTGCAGCCGGCGGGACCGAAGACCAAGGAATTGGTCAGACTTGCTGAACAGACTGCAGACTGCGGAAAGAAAAGCTGGAGGATTGCAGGCCCCTTTGAAGCGGGTCTCTTAAACATAGAAAGAATGAATATGGATGAGCCTATGACAGTAATCGCCAAGGGAACGGCTATAGCCCCTTTCCTGAATATAATGGAAAGCATAGATGAAGATAAGAAAATGAATATACGGCTGCTGATTGATGCGGATAAGCTGACAGAAGATTTTCTGGAGGAATATCTAAGGGATTCATGGGAAAGGGTAAGCCTTGCAGAGGATACAGAAAAGATAATATCGGCTATTGACGATTCATCTCAGATAATGCTTCTGGCATCACCCTATTTCACTGAAAAATATTCAGGGCTGCGGCCTGGCAGAAAAGGTGATATAATAACAGCAAATCACGCTAACATGTGCTGCGGCGCGGGAATCTGCGGAGCATGCTCTTTTACTGATGCGGACGGCATTACAGTGCGGCGGTGCAAGTGCGTGTAAAACCCCTGGCAGGGAACAAGGAGAAAAATTATATGGGAGAAAATATACTGAGCAGGACAACTGAACTGGCAAGGGTAATCTGTGATAAATATGCAGACAAAGAGGCTGCAGCGATAGATGCCACCTGCGGAAACGGACATGACACGTTATGGCTGGCCGAAAGATTCGGAAAGGTATATGCCTTTGACATACAGGAGAAGGCTGTGGAGGCCACAAGGGAGAGGGTCAGAAGCCTTGATCCGGGCAATGTGACTGTCTTCTGTACGGGACACGAGCATATGGCTGAATATGTTCACGAAAAGGCAGCTCTTATAATGTTCAATCTGGGATATCTTCCGGGAGGCGACAAAAATATAGTGACAGGGACTGAAACCACTCTTGAAGCAGTCGGGACGGCCCTTTCTCTTCTTAAAAAGGGCGGACTTCTGTGCATCACCATGTATCCGGGCCATCCGCAGGGAGCTGAGGAAAAAGAAGCCTTGCTCCGGATGGCGGCAGGGCTGGACAAGGGAATTTATCATTGCGTCCGGACGGATATGGTCAATCAGCCGGACACTGCACCGGAGATTCTTTTTATAACGCTGAAAGCAGGAGAATGAAACTCCGATGGAGTTAAGTTAACATTGCGTGCAGCATATGCGCTGCTAGTTTGGCGAAGGCAGGCGTTGTAAAATAAGCAGGAAAAAGTTATTTATTACAACATGGCATGCTTGACGACCTTCGAGACAGATCTGCAGAGCCAAAAATGTTGTACGATAATCTTGTTCCATTGGAATTTTACAACGCAAAATCTAACACCGTTGTAAAATACTACCCAATCCCGATTTTTTTACAACGTTGCGACCATGAGGCAGTTGCGGAAAGCCTGAGATATGGCATTATGTTGTAAAACCGGACGTTTTCTTTATTCTTTTACAACATTCACTGAATGGCTGATTTCACATAAACCCGAGTATATCCGATGTTATTACAAGCGCCTTCCCTGCATAGACTAGAATGGGGAGGTGTTTTTATGTGCAGAATCGTAATAGCAGGCGGCGGCTGGGCAGGATGTGCCGCCGCCGTCAGGGCAGCAAAGCTGGGTCTGGAAACGGTGCTTGTGGAAAAGACAGATTTGCTGCTGGGATTGGGAAATGTAGGGGGAATCATGAGGAATAACGGCAGGTTCACTGCTGCTGAGGAAAACATAGCCATGGGTGCCGGCGAACTTTTTGAGATAACAGACAGGCTCAGCACTCACAAAGATGTGGACTT
This sequence comes from Anaerovoracaceae bacterium, assembly GCA_051883095.1. Lineage (GTDB taxonomy): Bacteria > Bacillota > Clostridia > Peptostreptococcales > Anaerovoracaceae > SUG1106. Next base: position 29,876 of record JBJETB010000079.1, on the reverse strand, counting down.
TCCGGGGCACAGGCATGCCAGCTTTTATGAGACCAGGAGGGCTGAGCCGGAGGTTCGCCGGCTGCTAAGAAAGCTGGGTGTTGAGCTCAGATTCATGTGCCGTGCTGCGGATGTGGTAATGGCTGAGCCGGCAGACAGAAGGATAAAGGCGCTTAAGCTGATAACGGCAAAGGGCGGCCACTATATAGAGGACATTCTTGATGCTGACGTGTTCGTGGAAACCACTGGCTCCACAGGTCCCATGGGCAACTGCGCCCGGCACGGCAGCGGCTGTTCCATGTGCATTCTCCGCTGCCCCGCCTTCGGGCCCCGGGTCAGCCTGACGGAGAAGGCGGGCGCCTGCGACCTGACCGGGGAGCGGGCAGGCGGCGTGCCGGGCGCTTACAGCGGGTCGTGCAAACTGGATAAGAGTTCACTGAACAGAAAGCTGCGCAGAAAACTGGAGAAGGATGGTTTTGTTGTGGTGCCGCTGCCTGAACACCTTGTAAACCGCGGGAAGCTTTCCCAGAAGGTATGTCAGCAGTATGCCCTGCCGGAGTTTGCCGAGAACATAATCATTATAGATACGGGATGCGTCAAGCTGATGAGCCCTTTCTTCAACCTTGAGCAGCTGCGAAGTGTTAAAGGCTTTGAGAATGCCATGTTTACGGACCCTTATGCAGGCGGCAAAGGGAACTCCATAAGATACATGGCAGTAGGAGAGCGGGATGAATTCATGAGAGCCGCGGGATTCGAAAACCTTTTCCTGGGTGGCGAAAAGTCAGGATTTTTCGTAGGACACACAGAGGCGATAACTACGGGCTCTCTGGCGGGATACAATGCCGCCATGACGGCATTGGGCGGCCGTATGCTGAAACTTCCTGAATCTCTGGCAACGGGAGATCTTCTGTCATTTGCACAGCAGGCTCTCAATGAAGAGGACGGGCTGAGGCGCCGTTTTACCTTCGCCGGCGGCGAGTATTTCAGGCGCATGGAGGCAAAAGGACTTTACAGCATCAGTCCGAAGGAAATCAGGAAACGCGTCAGGGACTCAGGCCTTGAGAATATTTACAACAAAGCTTTCATGTGATAAAATGTAATGCAAGTAACCGAAAGAGAGAACACAAAAGATGAGAATCAATAAATATATAGCACAGGCAGGGCTGGCCAGCCGCCGCAAAGCTGACGAGCTGATTTTAAACGGCAATGTAAAGGTCAACGGAGCCGTAATGAAGGAACCTGGTTACGATGTGGCTGAAGGAGACAGGGTGGAGGTTAACGGCAGGCTTCTCGAGAGCAGAGATAAGCCGGAATACGTGCTTGTAAACAAGCCCCTCGGCATGGTCACTACCGTTTCCGATGACAGGGACCGCCTGACGGTCATGGAAATTGTCAAGGACATTGATGCCAGACTTTTTCCTGTGGGCAGACTTGACTACAACACCAGCGGAGCGCTGATAATGACCAATGACGGTGACATGGCATACAGGCTGACCCATCCCAAGCATGAGGTTTACAAGACTTACAGGGCAAGGGTGGCAGGTGTTCTGTCAAACGAGAAGGCGGCCAGACTGCGAAAGGGTGTAGACATAGGCGGTTTTGTTACTTCCCGGGCCAGGGTCAATATAATAAAAGGCAATCAGCATTCAACCATTGTGGAGATTTCCATCCACGAAGGCAAGAACCGTCAGGTACGAAAGATGTTTGCGGCTGTCGGGAATCCGGTTCAGGAGCTGGAGCGCATAGCAATCGGAGACATACGTCTTGGTCATCTGAGGCCGGGTCATTACAGGAAGCTTACCAGGGAGGAAATCGAATATCTGAAGAAGGTCTGAAGAAGATCTAAAGAACATATAACATATAATGAACTGATGTTGGCAAAATAACGGTTTTAATTCCAATTTGCCAACATTTTTTTTGCCTATTGCCTGGATTTGTGGGATTATATGTTATATATAAGGACGAAAAAAGAGCCTTGCATGAAGCGAGGCCCTTTTTCCATAAAAGATGTATTAGTAATTATCGTGTTTTCGTAATAATTCGGACGCGCGGTCGGTTTCATGCCAATCGCCTCGCCAAGCTCGGCTCTCGGGAAACCTTCGCGAACAGTCTATAATTTCCGAGCAAAGTCGAGGAAATTATATCGAATCTTCCTTACGGCAACGCCGCAAAGCCGTGAAACGGCATATGATTATGAAGATTCATTATTTTCTCTTGCATTCCTTAGGAGTTACGCAAGTTCCTGTAGCTCTGCAAACTACGATAGGCTCTTCCAGAAAATCTGCTGCGGAAGCGCTGATGTCAGGTCTTGCCTGTACAACCTTTCTTGCTTCGAAGGACATCTTTCTTGAAGTGTTGCCGATCTTGGTGATTTCGCCGTAAGCTTCAATGTAGTCACCTGCATATGTAGGAGCTAAGAATTCGATATTGTCATATGCGCAGAAAAGACCTTCGTCTCCGTCACACTTGATAAGTAATTCTGTAGCAACGTCACCGAATAAGTGAACCATGTGAGCTCCGTCTACAAGGTTTCCACCGTAGTGAGCGTCCTTAGCTGACATTCTTAATCTTAAGGTTGAAGTGATTTTTTCTTCCATTTTTCTATTCTCCTTTTCGACATCGAAATTTTTTGGTAATAATTTAGAGTTTTGGCTTGAGCTGAAAAAATAGCTCTGTAATTACGAAAATATATATTGCAAATTACGTGCCAATGGTTTATCATTGGAAATAGGTCAAAAACGAACCGATTTGTGTTCACCTGAGAAAGGAGCGAACCTGAAATGTTGAATAACTACGGACTGGAAAGAGTCCTTGAACCTAAATATGTTTTACCTACCTCCGCATGGAGGCTGGATAACAGCCGCAACATATACCCGGACGAGATAAGAGTGTCCATCAAAAGAATTCATCTGGAGGGCACCAGCTTCAAGCAGATATGCACAGAAGTCAATTATAATGAGGAAAAGATAAAGCAGACCATCATAGATATAGTGATAAGAAGAGGGAAACTTCACAACCCGGTCACTGATACAGGGGGCCTTGTCTTCGGACAGGTGGAGGCTGTCGGGTCTGAATTTGAAAACCCTAAGGGGCTGAAGGCGGGAGATGAAATAATATGCAACGCCTCCCTGGCATCGGTGCCTATGCATATTGAAAACATAACTTCAATCGATTATGTTTTTAATCAGATAGAGGTGGAGGGATATGCCATTATTCACAGCAGAATCCCTATAGTAAAGGTAACAGATGACCTGCCTCTCAACCTGCTGCTCTTTGTGCTGGATGAGTCGGGGACACTTTTCCGACTCAATCAGCTGGCGGAAAACAAGGAAAAATGCCTCATTGTAGGCAACAACATGATAACCAACCTGATTTTCGGATATGTGCTGAGAAGAAAGCTTGGAGACAAGGGCGAAATCACATGCCTTCTGGATAAAAAGACCGGCATACAGGTTACAGGTGGAGGTATAGACAGGCTCATAAGCCGGGTTTTTGACAGAATACAGTACCTGGACATTCTGAAGCCTACAGAGTGCGTGGACAGGCTCAATGCCGACTCTCTCTTTGACCTTTCCGTAAACTGCGCGGAAATACCGGGGGCGGAAACGGTCAACATCCTGGCCACCAGACCGGGAGGCACAGTAATGTTTGCCAACCTGATAAACAACCTTAATATAGCCTTGTACATAACCGAGTCACTTTCCAAAAATCTTGAGGTTCACGGAGCAGAAGGCTTCATAGAGGGTTATGACCGCTTTGATGTGGAAGTGGTAGGGGAAATCGCCGAATATTTTGAAAATGCAACCTTTGTAAAGGTGGAAAAAAACGAGCCGGAGGATTATGTGAATCCGTATAACCGCTCTTTGCTGGAAAAGACAAGGACAGAAGACTTCGTATTCAACAGCAAGGCCATGAAGTCGGTTCTCGACGAGATACTGAAGGTTTCCAGCTATGACTGCAATGTGATCATCTTCGGTGACACCGGTGTCGGCAAGGAAAAGGTGGCCAACCTTATACAGAAAAACAGCGACCGCAAGATGCAGCCGTTTGTCAAGATAAACTGCGGCGCCATTTCGCCTAACCTGATAGAATCAGAATTCTTCGGCTATGAAAAAGGAGCATTTACCGGGGCCAGCGCTTCCGGCAAAAAAGGCTATTTTGAAATTGCCAACAACGGTGTGATGTTCCTGGACGAAATAGGCGAACTGCCTCTGGAAATGCAGGCCAAGCTTTTGCGTGTAATTCAGGATGGAGAGTTTTACAGGGTAGGCGGAACCACACCGATAAAGACCAACGTGAGAATTATATCTGCCACAAACAGAGACCTGGAAAAATTCGTAGAAGAAGGACGGTTCAGACGGGACCTTTACTACAGACTTAACGTTGTGCCTATCAGAATACCGAAGCTTTCCGACAGGCCTGAGGACATTCCTGCACTGGTAAATCACTTCCTTTCCAAGTACGGGGAAAAGTTCGGAACCAGACGTAAAATCAACGAAAGCGCCATGGACTACCTGAAGCAGCTCCCTTGGCCGGGAAACATCAGGGAACTCGAGAACTCTGTTCAAAGGCTGATCATCTCGTCCAAAGGAGAAGATATAACACTCATGGACGTTATGCGTGAAACCCATGGAGATATTTTCGGGGGAAACGTGGAAATGTCTGAAGAAGAGGAAACTGCAGGAGTTGTCAGGGAACTGGACCTTCAGAGCGCGGTAGATGAGTATGAAAAAGGACTTATCAAATATGCCTGCGAGAAGTACGGCTCCACGCGAAAAGCGGCTAAAGCCATTGGAATCAGCCAGACACAGCTGGTCAGAAAAAAGAAAAAATACGAGATCTAAAACCGCGGCATATGGCTTCAATACATGCTCCAAAGATAGCGAACCGATTTGTGTTCGCTATTTTAAGTTATGAAAATAAAACGGTTCGATTTTTGGAAATGTCTGGGCAATGACCGGCTGACGTGAGGCCGCAAAGTGGCATAAATACGGGCTGGCAGAATCAGACCTTTTTTACCTTGGCTTGGCACAAAATTTGCTATATTGTTGCACGGTTGAGTTTTCGTTAAAAATAAAATTCATTATAGATAAAGGAGAAAATGTATGGAGTATAAAAAGGGAGATATTTACGGAACGCACAGAGTACTTGAGCCGAAGGGAGTACTGCCTCAGCCGGCAGATGTCCTGGACAACACTATGGAGATTTACGACAACGAGGTTCTCATCGATGTGCATACTCTGAATATCGACTCTGCATCCTTCACTGAAATTGAAAAGAGAGCAGGCGGAGATGTAGAAGAAATAAAGAAGATTATCATGAACATCGTCGAAACTACAGGTAAGCATAAGAATCCGTGGACCGGTTCCGGCGGAATGCTCATCGGTAAGGTTAAGGAAATCGGACCTAACTTTAAGGGTGACCTGAGAGTGGGCGACAAGATCGCTACATTAGTATCGCTTTCGCTTACACCGCTGAAGATTGAGGAAATCAAGGAAATCAGACCTGAAATCGACCAGGTTGACGTAAAAGGACAGGCAATTCTGTTCCAGTCCGGCTTATACGCTATCCTTCCGAAGGATATGCCTAAGGAACTTGCTCTTTCCGTTCTTGACGTTGCAGGAGCTCCTGCTCAGACTGCAAAGATCTGCAAGCCGGGCGATACTGTAGTTGTAATGGGCGGCGGCGGCAAGTCCGGTATCCTCTGCTGCTGGCAGGCAAAGAAACAGGTAGGTATCAACGGCAAGGTTATCTGCGTTGACGGATTCAAGAAATCAATCAACAGAGCCATGTCAGTAAAGTGTGCTGATGAGTACATAGTTGTAAATGCTACAGATGCTGTTGCAATGTACAACGAAATCATGGAAGCTACCGAGGGGGAACTTGCTGATGTAGTGATCAACGTAGTAAACATTCCTAATACAGAAATGGCTTCTATACTTGCCTGCAAGGACGGAGGACTGGTATACTTCTTCTCCATGGCAACAAGCTTCACCAAGGCGGCACTTGGCGCTGAGGGCGTAGGCAAGGATGTGAACATGCTCATCGGAAACGGATACACCAAGGGCCATGCCAATGTGGCACTGCAGGTTCTCAGAGATGATGAAAGAATCATGAAACTCTTTGCAGAACTTTATGCATAAAAATCTGTACAAGGCGAGCGTTTTGATATATAATTAACATAGTCGGTTATGCCGCCATTGCCTTTTGGACGGAATCAGCCGCAGGAAGGCAGTGCGGTATCTAAAAATAATAACAATAATTTTTTTCTAGGAGGAAATTAAAATGAAAAAAGGATGCCCTTATGGTACACACAGAGTAATCTCCCCAAAGGGAGTTTTACCACAGCCAGCAGATGTTATCGATAACACTATGGAAATCTACGACAACGAAGTGCTCATCGACGTTAAGACTTTAAACGTTGACTCAGCTTCCTTCACAGAAATCGTAAGAAGATCCTGCGACGGCAAGAAGCCTGCAGATATCGAAAACTCACCTGAAGATCAGGAAAAAGTTAAGAAGACCATGCTTGATATCGTAGCAAAGGCTGGCAAGCACAAGAATCCTTGGACTGGTTCCGGCGGAATGCTCATCGGTACAGTTAAGGAAATCGGACCTGCATACGTAGGCGACTTAAAGGTTGGCGACAAGATTGCTACATTAGTATCACTTTCACTTACACCGTTAGTAATTGACGAAATCCTCGAAATGAGACCTGCTATCGACCAGGTTGACATCAAGGGTCAGGCAATCTTATTCCAGAGCGGTATCTATGCAAAACTTCCTGATGACATGGAAGAAGGTCTTGCATTATCAGCATTAGACGTTGCTGGTGCTCCTGCTCAGGCTGCTAAGTTAGTACAGTCAGGCCAGAAGGTTCTCGTAATCGGCGGCGGCGGAAAGTCCGGACTTCTCTGCTTATATGAAGCAAAGAAGAGAGCTGGCGTTACAGGTCTCGTAGTTTGCGCTGCTGGTTCACAGAAATCAGAAGACAGAGCTAGAAACCTTGACCTTGCTGATGAATACTTCCACCTTGACGCAACTGATGCAGTTGGAATGTACAACAAGGCTATGGAATTAACTAACGGAGAATTATTCGACGTAGTTATCAACTGTGTAAACATCGAAAACACTGAAATGGCTTCAATCCTTGCATGTAAGGATGACGGTATCGTTTACTTCTTCTCAATGGCTACAAGCTTCACTAAGGCTGCTCTTGGTGCAGAAGG
>JBJETB010000079.1:0-22568 GCA_051883095.1 Anaerovoracaceae bacterium | reverse complement strand
TTTACTTCTTCTCAATGGCTACAAGCTTCACTAAGGCTGCTCTTGGTGCAGAAGGCGTTGGCAAGGACGTTAACATGATCATCGGTAACGGCTATACTAAGGGCCACGCAGCAATCACTCTTCAGTGCTTAAGAGAGCATGAAGGCTTAAGAAAGCTGTTCCAGGAAATGTACGCTTAATCGTTCCCGCGATTGTGCATGCGGCGTTGCCGCAGCGTAGGAACGATTGCGATTTGCTTTCGCAAATCTGAATTACGTTTCTTCGATTATAAAAGTAATTAAAAGGAGAATATAATGGCTATTAGAAATTGGAAAGACATTCCTTTATTCAAGGATGTAACTGATGAACAGTGGAATGACTGGCATTGGCAGGTTGAGCACAGACTTTCAACCGTAGAGGAAATCGCACAGGTTGTTAACCTTACCGAACAGGAAAAGGCTGACATCGAAAAGGTTATGGGCGGCTTCAGAGTAGGTATCACTCCTTACTATGCTTCCCTTATGGACCCAGATGATCCGAGAGATCCGGTTAGAATGCAGGCAGTTCCTACTCTGGCAGAAATGCACAGATCAGAAGCTGACGACCTCGACCCGCTTCACGAAGATGCTGACTCCCCTGCTCCTGGATTAACTCACAGATATCCGGACAGAGTTCTCTTCCTCATTACCGACCAGTGCTCAATGTACTGCAGACACTGCACAAGAAGAAGACTTGCAGGAGAAACTGACGGTGCTAGATCAAGAGAAGATATCGATGCATGTATCGAATACATCAGAAAGACACCTCAGGTTAGAGACGTACTTCTTTCCGGTGGTGACGCTCTCTGCGTAGAAGACGATACTCTTGAATACATCATCAGCGAACTGAGAAAGATTGACCACGTTGAAATCGTAAGAATCGGTTCCAGAACCCCTGTTGTAATGCCTATGAGAATTACAGACAATCTGGTTAACATGCTGAAGAAGTATCACCCGATCTGGTTAAATACACACTTCAACCATCCTAAGGAAATGACTCCAACAGCTATGGAAGCAGTTAGAAAGCTTGCTGACGCAGGTATTCCTCTTGGAAACCAGTCAGTATTATTAAGAGGCGTTAATGACTGTAAGCATATCATGAGAGACCTGATGCACGTACTCGTTAAGAACAGAATCAGACCTTACTACATCTACATCTGTGACTTATCAATGGGTATTGAGCACTTCAGAACTCCGGTATCCAAGGGTATCGAAATCATGGAAGGCTTAAGAGGACATACTTCAGGATATGCTGTACCTACATTCGTAGTAGACGCTCCTGGTGGCGGCGGAAAGACTCCTGTAATGCCTCAGTATGTAATTTCTCAGACTCCTCACAAGGTAATCCTGAGAAACTACGAAGGTATTATTACTACATACACCGAACCGCAGCTTCCTGACCTTCCTTGCACTTGCGATTACTGCACAGGCAAGAAGACTTACAAGTACGAGGGTGTTTCTGCTCTGGGCGAAGGTCCTGAAATCAGAACTATCGAGCCTGCACATCTGGCAAGACACGAAAGAAATAAACACTAATCGCTGTTTAGAATTTCGAATAATTAAAAACTATACCTATAGGGAGGCCCTTGGGTCTCCCTATAGGTGTGATTAAAGGATAAAATATTAATGGGGCTTTTATACGACTTATCAACTAAATACAAGACACTTTCCATAGTGGGAATGGCTAAGAATGCAGGCAAGACCACAGCGCTTAACTATCTCATCGAGGAAGCCATAGACGAGGGCATCGTTTTAGGAGTCACATCCACGGGCAGAGACGGCGAAAGCCAGGACCTGGTTACAGGAACTGAAAAGCCTAGAGTATATCTGGAAGAGGATATGCTCGTAGCAGTACCGACACTTCTTTATGACCTAGCAGATGCAGGCCTTGAGGTGATAAAAAAGACAAAATATTCCACGGCTATAGGAGAACTCCTCATATGCAGAGTGAAAGATGCCGGATATGTTCAGGTTGCAGGACCTGTCATCAATGCGGAACAGAAGCTTCTTTGCCGTGACATGATGGAACTTGGCTGCAGTCTTATTCTCATAGATGGAGCCATTGACAGAAAATCCATCGCATCACCTGATACATCGGATGCGATAATACTATCCACAGGAGCCGTTCTTTCAAGAAAAATGAGCAAAGTAGTGGAGGAGACGGCCCACGTAGTGAATCTCTACAGGACGCCTGAACTTGAAGAGGGCATCATCAGAGACGCTATTACAGCAAATAATTTCGACGATAAGATTATGCTCGTAAACGGCGACGGAAAGATCAGAAAGCTGGACCTTATAACAGGGCTCGGCGCTGCAAAGGAGATCAACGGAGCCATTGACGAGGATACAAGATATATATACATACCGGGTGCGTTTACAAACAGCGTGATTTCCGACATAAGCCTTAAAAATCTTAAGCAGGTGCAGTTCGTGCTTAAGGATCCTACCAAGATATTTGTCAGTGCTATGGACTGGGGAATTTTCAGAAAGAAAGGCTTCAGGGCAAGTGTTCTTAAGAACATTGAAATTGCAGCTATTACAGTAAATCCATGGGCACCTGCAGGGTATACCTTTGACAACAGGCATCTTTTGGAGGAAATGCAGAAGGCAATTCCTGATATACCTGTTATTGATGTAAGGATGTAGCTATGAGACAGGGAAAAAACAGAAGACTTGCAAATGTAAAGACAAGACGTGAGACAGGTCTGGATTATGTCATGTTCAACCTTGATCTGAATACGCCTTTCGGCAAAAAACAGCTGAAGGAAATCCAGCCTTATTATCCGGGTGAAGAGGAAGAACTTCGTCAGGAGCTGGACAGAGTTGAGAGAATGATTCAGTTTGTAAGGCAGAATCAGACACTCACAGATAAGATTCAGGAAGTTTTCATGGAGGTAAAAGACCCGTCTCTTACCGTTTCACGAAGCGGCAGCACCACCCTTTCCACAGTGGAGCTCTATGAGGTCAAATCTCTGCTTCTGCAGATGAGACAGCTCCGCAAGCTTACCATGGAGCATGAGATAGGCGACTATAAAGGCTGTCACTGTGTGGAGGAATGCAGAAAGGACGGCGGCACAGGCGCGGGAGACACAGCAGAGGCTCAGCGTTCAGAGGATGTTCCTGAGGTTAATACGGTTCCGGAAGAGTATTTTCTTGAGGATACCGAGGACCTGCTGGACGAACTGGACCCGAGAGGCGACAGGATGAATACCTTCTATATTTATGATGAGTTCAGTCCTCTCCTTGGCGAATACCGCAAGAAGAAAAAAGAATACGAACAGCTAATCAGGAAGGAGCAGAAGGAGACCAGAGAAAGGCTCAGAAGAGAGCAGGGCGTAGCACTCACTCCCAAGTTCGATATCGTGGTAGCCAGATCTCATCCTGATTTTGAGAAGATAACTCATCTCGAAGAACTTGAAGCTGTTGATCAGGATTACATGAGCGTGACTCTGCAGCTTAAACCTACAGAGAAGGTTTATGAGTATGTGACAGAGGTTGAAAAGATTAATTCCGACATTGAAGTGGAAGAAGAAAGAATAAGGGAAGATCTTTCAAGAAAGATTTCAAAGAAGGAAAAAGTCATACTTGAAAACTGTGAGAAGATGGGATCTCTGGATCTGGCACTGGCGAGGGCCCTTTACTCCATAAAGCATCAGCTTGTAAAGCCGGAGATCACAGACGAACATGTCATCGAGTTCGAAGAGGGAAGGAACCTTCAGGTAGAAGACATCATCAGATCCAAAGGAAAGGAATACTGCCCGGTATCCATTTCACTGAAGGACGGAGTTACGCTTATCACAGGAGCAAATATGGGAGGCAAGACCATTTCCCTTAAGCTCTCGGGGCAGATTCCTATTCTGGCTCAGTACGGCTTCTTCGTACCGGCAAAGAAGGCAAGAATAGGTCTTTCCAACTACATGCAGATTCTCATTGGAGACTCACAGTCAGTTGAAAGAGGGCTGTCCAGCTTCGGTTCCGAAATGGAGGAACTTAAGGAGATTCTTGATCACGGTCAGGACAGAAGCCTGATTCTCATAGATGAAATCGCTTCGGGAACCAACCCGACGGAGGGAACAGCCCTGACCAAGAGTCTGGTTGATTACCTCATGGAAAAACCGTATATTTCTCTCATCACGACACATTTTGAATCTGTAACGGAGAAGGAAGGCGTTGTAAACATGCAGGTCAGAGGCCTGTCAGGCTGTGACTTCAGACTTCTGAACCGCGAAATACAGAGAGCAAATCGCCGTGAGAGGATAAATATAATTTCGAAATACATGGATTACCGTCTGTGCAGAGTAGATAATGGAACACAAGTACCTAAAGAAGCCCTCAGTATAGCCGCCATGCTCGGACTCGACAAGGCGATTATAGAGGGAGCAAAAAAATATATAAGATAAGGAGAAAAAGGATGAAAAGCAAATTAAACTTGGACCCTAAGGTTGTCGACAGCGCTCGTCAGCATGCAGCTAACATAGCACATGACATGCAGGACTTTATCGAGCGCCACACAACAGTATCAACAGAGAGAACTGTAGTAAGACTTCTGGGTGTTGACGGTGTTGATGAATTAGATACACCTCTTCCGAACGTTGTAGTTGACCAGATCAAGGAAGCAGGTGCTCTTCCTACAGGAGCTGCTTACCTCATTGGTAACGCAATCGTGCAGACAGGCAAGAATCCTCAGGAAATCGCTGAGGAAATGGCAGCAGGAAAGCTGGATATCACCAAGCTTCCTACATGCTCACAGGAAGAAGCTGCAGAAGCATTAAAGCCTGCAATCAAAGCTACTTTCGAAAAGATCGACGCTCAGATTGCCAAGAGAAAAGAATACCTTGAAACACTGGGAGAAGGTCCGGAGCCTTACGTTTATGTAATCGTAGCTACCGGTAACATCTACGAGGACGTTATTCAGGCACAGGCTGCTGCAAGACAGGGTGCTGACGTTATCGCAGTTATCAGAACTACAGCTCAGTCACTTCTTGACTATGTTCCTTACGGACCTACAACTGAAGGCTTCGGCGGTACATACGCAACTCAGGAAAACTTCAGAATCATGAGAAAAGCTCTTGACGAAGTTGGTGAAGAAGTTGGCAGATACATCAGATTATGTAACTATTCATCCGGAATGTGCATGCCTGAAATCGCAGCAATGGGTGCTCTCGAAAGACTTGACGTTATGCTTAACGACGCTATCTACGGCATCCTCTTCAGAGACATCAACATGCAGAGAACACTGGTTGACCAGTTCATGTCCAGAGTTATCATCGGTTACTGCGGTATCATCTTTAACTCCGGTGAAGATAACTACCTTACAACAGACGATGCAATCGAAGCAGCTCATACAGTAACAGCTTCACAGTTCATCAACGAACAGTTTGCTGTACTTGCAAACATTCCTGAAAGACAGATGGGACTTGGCCATGCATTTGAAATGGATCCTTCAACAGAAGACGGATTCCTTCTTGAGTTAGCACAGGCACAGATGGCAAGAGAAATCTTCCCTAATGCAAGATTAAAATACATGCCTCCTACAAAGTTCATGACAGGAAACATCTTCAGAGGACACATCCAGGACGCTCTGTTCAACCTGGTAACAGTATGGACTCATCAGTCAATTCTGCTTACAGGTATGCTTACAGAAGCTATCCACACTCCTCTTATGCAGGACAGATACCTTTCAATCGAAAACGCCCGTTATATCTTCAATAACTGCAGACATATCGGCGACGAAGTAGAGTTCAAGGAAGGCGGAATCATCCAGAGCCGTGCTCAGGAAGTATTAGGCAAGGCTGATGCTCTTCTTGCAGAAGTAGAAAAAGACGGTCTGTTCTCAACAATCGAACAGGGTAAGTTCGGCGGCGTAAAGCGTCCGTTCGACGGTGGACACGGTCTTGAAGGCGTTTGCACAAAGGGTGAAAACTACTTCAATCCATTCATCAAACTGTTCATGGATCACGAATAAGGAGGTGCGCTAATATGGCAGATACTAAGACTACAACAGCAACCACTCAGGTTGATTTAACATGCGTAAAGCCTTACGGCGACGCTTTAAATGACGGTAAAGTTCAGCTTGCTTTCACACTTCCTGTACCTTACGGTGAGGAAGCAGAAGAGTGCGCAAAGCAGTATGCAAAGAAGCTCGGTCTTGACGAACCGAACGTATGCTACTACTGCGAACTTACTACAGGATATACATTCTTTAATGTTTACGGCTCAGCACAGCCTACTATCGACTACACAGCAATCAAGGTTCCAAAGGTAGAAGGTACCGTTATGGACCGTGTAGAATGCGGTGAATGGATCGGCGAGCACGTTGGCAGAGATATCGTTGTTGTCGGAGCTTCCATCGAGTCCGACGCTCATACAGTAGGTATCGATGCTATCATTCAGATGAAGGGATTCCACGGACACTTCGGTCTTGAAAGATTCAAGAACGTTGTAGCTTACAACATGGGTTCACAGGTTCCTTGCGAACAGCTTATCGCAAAGGCAAAGGAAGTGAATGCAGACGCAATTCTGGTTTCACAGACAGTAACTCAGAAGGATATTCACATCCAGCAGCTTACCAAGATGGAAGAACTTGTTGAGGCAGAAGGCCTTCGTGACAAGATTATTCTTACCTGCGGCGGCCCTAGAATCTCCCATGAGCTGGCTCAGGAATTAGGATACGATGCAGGTTTTGGCCCTGGCAAGTATGCAGAACATGTTATGTCCTACATCATGCAGGAAGTCGTAAAGAGAGGCTGGGAAAAGAAGGCCAACATAGCAGACAGATAATATTTGCTGCAGCCTGACGATAAAATGTACCCGATACGGTAAAAAACGTCAAAAAAACACTCAGTCATCTTGACACGAATCCAAAAAAGGGTTAGATTAATAATGATTGATGTATTAAAGTAATAGAAAGGTGAAGAGACATGATTAACAAAATTATGACTGCTGATGAAGCAGTAGCTGGCGTTAAAGACGGTATGACCATCATGGTCGGCGGATTCCTTGCAACAGGTTCTCCTGAAGTCTTAATGGACGCTTTAGTAAGAAAGGGTGTTAAGCATCTTACAGTAATCGCTAATGACGGCGGTCTCGATGTTGGACAGCCTGCAGGCGAATTCGCCGGCAAGACATCAAGAGGTGTTGGTAAGCTTCTTGATAATCACATGGTAGACCACATCATCGCATCACACATCGGTGTTAACCCTAAGATCAACGAGCAGATCGCAGAAGGTACACTCAGATACACTCTCGTTCCGCAGGGAACTCTTGCAGAAAAGATCAGAGCTGCAGCTTACGGTCTTGGCGGCGTATTAACTCCTACAGGCGTTGGTACTCCAATGGAAACTGAGGTTGATGAATTAGGAAGAACAAAGAAGGTTGTAGAAATCGAAGGCAAGAAGTACCTTTTCGAAATGCCTTTACATGCTGACTATGCATTCATCAGACCATCCTTGGCTGATAAGTTCGGTAACTATATGTGCGCTAAGGCTACCAAGAACTTCAACTATGTAATGGCAGGAGCTGCAAAGCACACTATCATCGCTCCTGAAAAGATCGTTGAAATCGGCGAAGTAAACCCTGACATCTTCCAGGTTGCAGGCGTTTTAGTAGACGGTATTGTGGAAGGAGAAAAGAGATGGCAGATTTAAAGACAAGAATCGCAAAAAGATGCGCTAAAGAATTCCAGGACGGTGATTTCGTAAACCTCGGAATTGGCCTTCCTACACAGGTTGCAGACTATATTCCTGATGATATCATGGTTACATTCCATTCAGAAAACGGATTCGCAGGAATCGATGCAGTAGCTACAGAAAACCCTGACGTTGATATCATCAACTCCGGCGGTACATATGTAACTGCAGTTCCTAGAGTAAAATACTTCGATACAGCTGAATCCTTCGGACTGGTTCGTGGAGGACACGTAAAGGCTACAGTTTTAGGCGCTATGGAAGTTGCTGAAAACGGAGACCTGGCTAACTGGATCGTACCTGGCAAGAAGGTTGCAGGTATGGGCGGAGCTATGGACCTTTGCGCAGGCTGCCCTGAGGTTATTATCGTAATGCTTCACACTCAGAAGGGAACTCCTAAGATCAAGAAACACTGCTCACTTCCTCTTACAGCAGAGAAGTGCGTTTCCAAGATCATAACTGAGATGGGTGTTATGGAAGTAAGAGAGGACGGAATCTGGGTAACAGAATTACATCCTGACTACACTAAGGAAGACATCCAGGCTGCAACAGAGTGCGAACTTCACTTCGACCCTGACATGAAGGCAATGGAGGAAGAATAAAGTGAGTTTCGAAAGCTTTGCTTTCGCTAAACGAACTTTCGCAAAGCTTCCCCGCGAGGCATAGCCGAACGGCCAGGAAGCGATTGCGCACTCAAAAGAGATCTTAACAGGGTGTACGCTTAGAAACAGGCGTATACCCTGTTTTTTGACTTTTTGGAAAAAACATGGTAAAATGTCCTCGTATGTAAAAAGGAGGGCTTATGATTGATAAACCTAAGGGAAAAATCGAGCACTTTTTGGAAGCGACTATAAGATGGTTCCGAGACTTTGCCGGTGAATTCAAAGAGATTTTCGAGGCCGGAATGGAACCTGTAAACGCTCATAGAAGAGCTCACCCACGGATTGCCCGCGTTGCATCTGCAGGAGCGCTGATATGCATCTGCGGTTTCATAATAGTCGGGTTTGCCACACCGAAGACGGTAATCGTGAAGATCGACGATTCCAGAGCCGTTACTACTACAGTATATGAAACAACAAGCACCAGAGTGGACAGCTTTATCGAAAATCACAATATAGACTATGTTTACGGTCAGGACATAATTAATGCAGAACTCTATGATGGAATAACCGATGACATGATCATAAGTATTGTAAAGGCTTATGATGTCACCGTAAAGGCCGACGGCAAGGAAACCACATACAGAACGCTGCCGACCACAGCAGGAGAAGTACTGCAGCAGCTGGAGATTACCCTGGACGAAATGGATATAGCCGAACCGGGACTCAATGAGAAGGTGAGAGCCGGTGATGTGATAACAGTAAAGAGAGTAACAAAGGAACAGATTACAGAAGAAATCATCACGGACTATGAAGTCAGATATCAGGCTGACAGCAGTCTGGTAATCGGAGAAACCAAGGTGACGCAGAAGGGCCGTAAAGGACGGCAGGAAAAGACTTATGAGGTTACCCTTGTGGACGGGGAGGAAGTAGAAAAAACCCTTATAGAAAGCAAGACAATCAAGAAAAAGAAAGATAAGATTATAAGCTATGGCACCAAGATACTTTCAGGGAAACCGTCCGGTCTCAAGTACAAGGAAAAATTCACTCATGTAAGGGCTGTTTCATACCATTTCGGGGGAAATCCGAGAGGAGCATACGGCTTGCCATGTGAGTACGGAACATGTGCAGTGGATAAAGATCTGATACCTCTTGGTTCTCTCCTATATATCGAGGGCTATGGATATGCCATAGCCAACGATGTGGGAACCGCTATTAAGGGAAAGACGGTGGACCTTTATATGGAAAGGTTGTCTCAATGCGGCATCTGGGGTGCACGCTGGACTACCGTATATGTGATCGAGTAAAACAGAATATCCTATGTAAAATGCAAAACAGCAGCCGTAAAGACTGCTGTTTTGCATTATGTTTAGGTGTTTAGGAAAAATTATGTAAAAGCTAGCCGAGGAGGACACTGTCTGTAGTGAACTTTCCTCCGCTTATGCTTTCAAACTTTTTAAGAAGGTCTTCTATGGTAAGGCGTTTCTTCTCCTCACCGCTTATGTCGAGGATGATTTTACCGCCGTTCATCATGATGAGCCTGTTGCCGTAGTCGATGGCATTCTGCATATTATGAGTTACCATGAGAGCCGTAAGGTTGTTTTCTCTGATGATTTTATCGCTGAGCTCCAGCACCTTTGCTGAGGTAGCCGGGTCAAGAGCTGCTGTATGCTCATCCAGAAGGAGAAGCTTAGGCTTCTGAAGTGTAGCCATGAGAAGGGTAACGGCCTGTCTCTGACCTCCTGACAGGAGTCCGACCTTGGTGGACATTCTGTCCTCAAGACCGAGTCCCAGTTCAGCAAGGGCATCGCGGTATATTTCTCTTTCCCTGGCTGAAATGCCCCAGCCGAGACCTCTTTTCTTGGTTCTTCTATAGGCCATCGCCAGATTTTCTTCTATCATCATAGTAGGGGCTGTACCCATCATAGGGTCCTGGAATACGCGACCGATATATCTTGCTCTGTCTGTCTCGCTCTTGTAGGTGATATCCTGACCGTCAAGAAGTATTCTGCCGCCTTCCGGCTTGTAAACTCCGGCGATGGTATTGAGCATAGTTGATTTGCCTGCGCCGTTGCCTCCGATTACTGTTATGAAATCGCCGTCATTGATGGTGAGGCTGAGATCGTTTAAAACCTTCTTTTCATTGATGGTGCCTATGTTGAAGGACTTTTCTATGTGCATCATCTTAAGCATTCTGCTCACCTCCCATCTCTGCTGAGAGAAACTCCGCATCAAGCTTTCTGGCGTTTTCGGCTCTGAGCTTTCTCTCTGCAATGCTCTGCTTGATTACAGGCAGTGCAAGGGCGATGGATACGATAATCGCAGTGATTATCTTAAGGTCTGTTGCCTTCAGGAAGCTGAAGGTAAGTGCACAGGCGATAATGGTTCTGTATATTATTGCACCGGCGATGATGGCCGCCAGCTTTACGGCGAAGTTTCTGTCCTTTCTGATAAAAATCACTTCGCCTATGATAACTGATGCAAGGCCGATTACGATGGTTCCCTGCCCCATGGTTACAAGGGCTGAACCGTAGTCAAGCTGTGCGATAAGGCTGCCGGAGAGGGCTACCAGCGCATTTGAAATCATAAGACCGAGAATGATTATACGGTCTGTCTTTACGCCGAGAGACCTTGCCATATTCTGATTGCTCCCTGTTGCTCTGACAGCGCAGCCGATTTCTGTACCGAAGAAGTAGTAAAGAAGCAGTACAACTATGATACAGACAGCAATGCCGAGAATTATTGAAATGGTATTGCTTGCTGTGCCTGCAGGAAGCAGGTTCTGCATTAATTTTTTTATAGAAGGTTTTTCGATTGCCACAGTGGCCTTGTCGCTCATAATTCGGATGTTTACCGAGTAGAGAGCTATCATGGTCAGAATCCCGGAAAGGATAGCCGGTATCTTGAATACGGTGTGGAAAACACCGGTTACGAAGCCCGCAGCACAGCCTGCCAGTATAGCCATAAATATGGCCAGAACAGGATGCATGCCGCTGTTTATCATTACGGCAGTAACTGCAGCACCGAGGGGAAATGTACCCTCGACGGTAAGATCCGCAATATCAAGTATTCTGAATGTTATATATACACCGAGGGTCATTATGGACCAGATCAGTCCCTGGGCCAGACCGCTCATCAAGGTTGCTGTAGTAATCATTTTTCCCTCCTAAACAAAACGACTTTTATAAAGTCCGAAAAGTGTGCCGCCATAAGCGGCGCTGCCGGAATTATTCGGCAGGCATAATTGTAGCTTTACTGAGAATGTCCTCAGGAATTTCGATTCCGAGAGCTTTTGCAGTCTCTGTATTGATTGCAATTTCAAGAACTGCTTCATCTGTCTGATACTCAACAGGCATTTCTGCAGGAGTTGCTTCTCCCTTTAAGATTTTAACTGCCATAGCTGCAGTGGTTTTTCCTAATTCATAGTAATCGATGCCGTATGTAGCCAGTGCACCGGAGTTGACCATTCCGGATTCGCCTACGATAGTAGGGAGACCGCATTCCTTTGCAGCAGCTGCAACAGTTGTCATGCCGTCTGCCAGAGTGTTGTCTGTAGGGATGTATATGAAGTCAACCTGTCCCTTGAGGGATTCTACTGCTGACTTGGCTTCGTCGATAGCGGAAATTGTCTTGACTACTGCTTCCATTCCAGCTGCTTCAATTGCAGCTTCCGCCAGGTCTGACTGAATCTTTGAATTTGATTCGCTGGAGCAGTACATGATGGCAACCTTCTTTGCGTCAGGAATGAGCTGCTTGCCTAATGCAATCTGCTGTGCAACAGGGTTCATATCGGAAGTACCTGTAAGGTTTCCGCCAGGGGCAGCATTGTCTGCAACCAGACCGGATCCTGCAGGATCAGTTACTGCTGTGAAAAGTACAGGAATGTCTGAAGTCTTTTCTTTTATTGCAGATGCTGAAGGAGTTGCGATTGCAAGAATCAGATCGGAACCGTCATTTATAAGCGTATCTGCGATGGTAGGGCAGTTAGCAGTATCTGCTGCAGCTGACAGGTAGTTGAAAGTCACATTTTCGCCTTCCACGTATCCAAGTTCAGCAAGTCCGTCCTGGAAGCCCTTGTTGGCATTCTGAAGAGCTTCGAATTCACCGAACTGCATGATGCCGATTTTAACCATTTCGGCATCTCCGCCTTCATCACTGCTGCCGCAGCCTGTAAGGCCAAGAGCAGCCACCAACATACAGATAAGTAAGATAGCGATTGATTTCTTTGATGTTTTAGCCATTTTATTTTTCCTCTTTTCCGTAATTTCTGATATTTCCAACCTTTAATTCTAAAATCCGCCGAAGTGCTGCCACGGAGGACAACCCTAACGGCGGACTTATTATCGGTTCATGGTGTTACTATACACCCGGATGTGAGCCTTGTCAACACCTTTTTCAGAATTTTCTGAAAATTTCTTTTTTTTTTCGTATTATGAACGGTTGACAGGCACGGTGGAAGTAGGCTATAATTACAAAATAGCTTAGAAAAAGGGCAAAAGAAAGGATCGGAAAATAAATAATGTTAAATGAAAAGATGATAGAATTAGGAGAAAACAGTTCTGTAATACGCGAGTTGTTTGAATATGGAAACAGAAGAAAGGCCGAAATAGGCGCAGAAAAGGTCCTGGATTTCAGCCTGGGCAATCCAAATGTGCCTTGCCCTGAAAGAGTGACCAGAAGCTTCATGCATCTGCTCGAGGAAACCGAGGCAGCTGCTCTCCACGGATACACCTCGGCACCGGGGGATATGACGGTGAGAAAGGCAGTCAGCGATTATATGAATGAAAGATACGGCATAGGGTGTGAGCCCACCGATTTTTATATGACGGCAGGTGCAGCGGCATCTCTTACCATAACACTGCGCTCTGTATGCAGGGAGGGCAGCCAGGTAATCGTATTTACTCCGTATTTCCCCGAATACAAGGTTTTTATAGAAAATGCAGGAGCCACCACCGTGGAGGTTCCGGTGAGAACAGAAGACTTCCAGCCTGATTTTGAAGTCCTTGAGAAAGCACTTAACCAGGATACTGCAGCGGTAATAGTCAATTCACCTAACAACCCGACAGGTGCTGTTCTGACTGAAGAAAGCCTTAAAAAGCTGTCGGAGATTCTGGAAGAGGCCCAGGAACGCTTCGGCACGGAGATTTTCCTCATATCCGACGAACCTTACAGAGAACTGGTTTACGAAGGAACTAAGCTGGCTCTTCCGGTCAGCTATTACGATAATACCATTGTGTGCTACTCATGGAGCAAGTCTCTTTCTATGCCGGGAGAAAGAATCGGGTATATTATGGTTTCACCGAGAGCACCGCGCCGCCGCAAGATTTTTGCAGCAGTATGCGGAAGCGGCAGAAGTCTGGGCTTTGTATGCGCTCCGGCCCTCATGCAGTATGTGGCAGCCATGAATCAGGGAGTAACTTCAGACCTGGAAGAGTATGCTAAAAACAGACAGCTCATTTACGACATAGTAACAGGCTGTGGATTTGAGGCTGTAAGACCTGACGGAGCCTTTTACCTCTTTGTGAAATCTCCTTCCGGAGACGGCAATGAGCTTTCAGAGCGGGCTAAAAAATATGAACTGCTGCTGGTACCTTCAGACAGTTTCGGAATAAAGGGATATGTGAGAATATCCTACTGTGTTTCAAGAGAGCAGATAGAAAAATCAGCGGAAGCCTTCAGGGCGCTGGCGGCCGATTACGGTCTGATATAAAGCGGAGGAAAAGCACACATAATGAAGGAATTAAAGGATTTAAGAAAAGAGATTACAGAAGTAGACAATCAGATGGCGGAGCTGTTTGTCCGCCGAATGGAGCTGGTTCATGATGTGGCTCTGTATAAAATGGAAAACGGACTTCCGGTTCTGGACCCGGGCAGGGAAACCGAGGTTCTCGAAAACGGCGCGGCAAGAGTGGAAAACAAGGCTCTGCGTTCATATTATATAAACTTTCTCAAGGAGGTAATGGCCGAATCAAGAAGATATCAGACTTCCATGATGGAGGGACTTAAAGTGGCATACTGCGGTACCGAGGGGGCTTTTGCCCATATCGCCTCATGTCATCTTTTCCCCACAGCAGAAAAAGTGGCTTTCTCAAGCTTCAAAAAGGCCTATGATGCTGTGGAGTCGGGAGTCTGCGACTGCGCCCTGCTGCCTGTGGAAAACAGTTTTGCTGGAGATGTGGACCAGGTAAACGACCTGATGTTTTCGGGGAATCTTCATGTAAACGGTATGTATGAACTTCCCGTTACCCATGATCTCCTGGGCCTGCCGGGAGCTGCCATAGATGATATAAAGACTGTCGTAAGCCATCCGCAGGCTCTGTCCCAGTGTTCCACATTTATCAAGGAAAAGGGACTCATCGAAAAGGAATATTCAAACACTGCTCTTGCGGCAGAATATGTTAAAAATGCAGGTGACAAGACCGTTGCCGCCATAGGAAGTGCAGAGTCGGCCAGACTCTTCGGACTTTCAGTAGTGGCCAGAAGTATAAACGACGACCGGTCCAACACCACCAGATTTGCAGTTTTCTCAAGAGTTGAGGGGCACTCGGAAAGAAGCGGCAGTGAGCCGTATTTTTCACTTGTGTTTACTGCAAGAAACGAGGCCGGTTC
Source organism: Anaerovoracaceae bacterium (assembly GCA_051883095.1). Lineage (GTDB taxonomy): Bacteria > Bacillota > Clostridia > Peptostreptococcales > Anaerovoracaceae > SUG1106. Next base: position 7,658 of record JBJETB010000079.1, on the reverse strand, counting down.
ACTGGCCAATGCCCTGACTATAATAGGCCGCCACGGCTTCAACATCAGAACCCTGAGATCCAGACCTATGAAGGAACTGATGTGGCAGTACTATTTCTATGTTGAGGCAGCGGGAGATATCTACGGCGATGAGGGTATCGCCTGCATTGAAGAGATGAAGGAAAGCTGCGATAAAATCAAAATCGTCGGCTCGTTCAAGAACCTTCACGCGCAAAAGGTCTACGAGGAGGAAAAAGGATGATAATTCCTGTCGAACTGGGAAAAGACAGTTATGATATAATAATTGAAAGAGGAGCTCTCACAAGGGCTTCTGAGATCTTTGACCTTGACAGAAAGGTTATGATAGTAACCGACAGTCAGGTGCCGGAGAAGTATTACTGTGATCTGGCCGCTGTATGCAAGGTTTCTGTGGCAGGTATTTTCCAGGCAGGAGAGGCATCCAAGACACCTCAGAATTTCCTTAACATATGCAACAGAATGCTGAGAGAAGGCTTTTCCAGGAAAGACTGCGTAGTGGCTGTAGGTGGTGGAGTAGCCGGGGATATGGCCGGTTTTGCGGCTGCCTGCTACATGAGAGGCATAGATTTTTATAATGTACCTACAACCCTCCTTTCCCAGGTGGATTCTTCAGTAGGAGGAAAGACCGCTGTGGACCTTGACGGTGTAAAGAACATAATAGGAGCTTTTCATCAGCCGAAGGGTGTCATCATAGATCCGGACGTGCTGGAGACATTAAGTCCCAGACAGTTCGCCTGCGGTGCGGCGGAGATTATAAAGATAGCGGCCTCTATGGACAGAGAGCTTTTTGAACGCATAGAAATAGAGGGAATCGCAGGAAACCCTCATTTAGAAGAGATAATAGCAGCTGCAGTGGCTTTAAAAGCTCACGTGGTTGAAGAAGATGAAAAGGAAAAGGGACTGCGTAGAGTGCTCAATTTCGGCCATACTCTGGGGCACGGAATAGAAACCGTGACAGGTCTTTATCATGGAGAATGCGTGGCTCTGGGCATGCTGCCTATGTGCAGTCCGGCTGCAAGGGACAGGATAAAGGCGGTTTTAGAAAAAGAAAAACTGCCGGTAAGCTTTTCTGAGGCGGCGCCTGCACCGGAAAAGGTTATAGAAGCGGCCATGCATGATAAGAAAGCAGAAGGCGGCAATATCGTGACAGTTCGCCTGAATGATATAGGAAGATTCAGCTTTGAGGCTGCATCACAGGAGCGGCTCATGAAGGATTATCTGGAGGTATTCGGATGAAAAACACATTTGGAAACGCTGTCACCGTCACATTGTTCGGTGAAAGCCACGGACCTGCCATAGGTGCCGTGCTGGACGGCCTGCCGGGCGGCATTAAAATAGACGAGGAATATATAGCTGCAAGGCTGACTCAGCGCAGACCTTCGGGCAGGATATCAACTTCCAGAAGAGAACCTGACAGATATGAGATATTAAGCGGTGTGTTCAACGGATATACCACAGGAACGCCGCTCTGCATCATTATAAGAAATGAAGATACCAGAAGCAAAGACTACGACAATGTAAGCCGTCTTGCCCGTCCGTCTCACGCGGATCTGACAGCTATGTACAGATACGGAGGGTTTGAGGACTACCGCGGCGGCGGACATTTTTCGGGAAGAATAACTGCAGCCCTTGTGGCTGCAGGAGCCATAACTATGAAAGCCCTGGAGAACAAGGGAATCCTCATAGGAACTCATATAAAAAGCTGTGGAGGAGTCAGCGACAGACAGTTCGGACGTGAAGCATGCAGCGGCTGCGGTGACAGCAGGAATTCCATATCCGGTCCGCAAGAGTGGGCAGTCTGGGCTGAAGCCGATTTAAGAGCATTGGCCGAAATGGATTTTCCTGTGCTGGACGGAAAGGCTGCCGATGAGATGGAAAAGAAAATTCTGGAGGCGGCATCAGAGGGCGACAGCGTAGGCGGAGTTCTGGAGACTCTTGTTCTGGGCATGCCTGAGGGCGTGGGAGAACCATGGTTTGACACCGCAGAGGGAATGCTCGCCCATGCTGTTTTTTCGGTTCCTGCGGTCAAAGGCATTGAGTTCGGAGCAGGATTTGCCATAACTGAAATGAGAGGCTCACAGGCAAACGACTGCCTGAGAACCGACGGCAGCAGAATATATACTGAGACCAATAACAGCGGCGGCATCAACGGCGGCATCACCAACGGAATGCCTATAGTGTTCAGAACGGCCATAAAGCCTACACCGTCTATTTTTAAGGAACAGAAGACCGTTGATATTAAAAGCGGAGAAAACGCAGTCTTAAGCTTAAAGGGACGTCACGACCCGGCCATCGTTCACAGAGCGGGAGCTGTAATAAATGCTGTTACAGCACTTACACTGGCAGACCTGCTTGCCGCAAGATTCGGAACAGACTGGCTTAGAACAGGAGAATAAAAAATGAAATTTCTGGTTATAAACGGGCCTAACCTCAATATGCTGGGCATAAGAGAGCCTGATAAATACGGAAAGGAGAGCTACGATGCTCTCCTGGATAAAATAAGCACATATTGCAGAAAGCAGGGACTGACGGTTGAATTCTACCAGTCAAACCATGAAGGTGCTCTGGTGGACCGGATTCAGCAGGCTTATTTTGATGGCATGGATGCTATAGTTATTAATCCCGGAGCATATACTCATACCAGCATCGCTCTTTTAGATGCGGTTAAGGCTGTGGGAATACCTACTGCCGAGGTTCATATATCCAAGGTGGAGGAAAGAGAGGATTTCAGGCAGGTCAGCTATATTAGGGCGGCCTGCTGCTTTACAGTCACCGGTCACGGCACCGACGGCTATCTGGAAGCAATAGATTTTCTTATGGAGAAACTGAAGGATAAAGATGAAGATCAGAATAAATAAAGGCAGGGCCTGCGGTAAGGTGGATGCACCTCCTTCCAAGAGCATGGCTCACAGACTTCTCATATGTGCAGGTCTTGCTGACGGTATTTCGGAAATTGAAGGAATTGCAGATTCTCAGGATGTGCTTGCAACCACAGACTGCCTGGAGGCACTTGGTGCTCATATCGAAAGAGCGCCGGCCGGAGATGCAGATGCTGAGGGTGTGCTCAGGATAAAAGGCGCAGACGTAAGGCACAGGACAGCACCGGTGAAGCTTAAGTGCAGGGAAAGCGGAAGCACACTCAGGTTTTTTGTGCCGCTGTGTCTTGCTTCGGAAGCTGAAGCACAGCTGTGCGGAAGTGGAAGGCTCATGGAAAGGCCCATGGTGGTCTACGAGGATATATGCAGAGAACGAGGACTTACTTTCTGCAGTTCAGATGAGGGGCTTCATGTGAGAGGACCTCTCGAAGCCGGTGATTATAAGGTACCCGGTAACATTTCAAGTCAGTTTATAAGCGGGCTTCTGTTTGTGATGCCTTTGCTGAATGGAGAAAGCAGGCTGGAAATCATACCGCCTGTGGAAAGCAGATCATATATAGAAATGACTCTTTCAGCCCTAAGAACATTCGGCATCAGATGGGACAGGCCCGATGAAAATACAATTGTAATCGAGGGCGGTCAGCGATACTGCCCCCAGAGGGCGAAAGTAGAAGGAGACTATTCAAACGCAGCCTTTTTTCAGACACTGGATATGCTGGGAGGAGATGTGCAGGTAGGCAATCTTGATGCGGACAGCCTTCAGGGCGACAGAGTTTGCTGTGAAATGCTGGATCAGCTTAAGTCAGGCAGACCTGAGCTGGATATTTCCGATTGTCCCGATCTGGGGCCCATTCTCTTTGCCGCAGCGGCAGCTGACGGAAGAGGAGCAGTATTCACAGGAACGAAAAGGCTTAAAATCAAGGAAAGCGACCGGGGCTCAGTAATGGCTCAGGTTCTTGAGAAGTTTGGTGTAGAGGTAATTATGGAAGAAAACCGCATAGAGATCGGTGCGGGAGGCATTAAAGCGCCTGAGGAGCCGCTATACGGCTTTAACGATCACAGAATTGTCATGGCGGAAGCAGTTCTTCTCTGCCTGACAGGAGGAATAATAGAAGGCGCCGAAGCAGTTTCAAAAAGCTTTCCTGACTTTTTTGACAAGCTTCGCGACCTCGGAATTGAGGTAGAAAAAATTGAAGATTAATGAAGAAACCAACATTTTAATCGTCGGTCTGGGAATTATCGGCGGAAGCTATGCCAAAGGACTGACGAAAAAAGGTCTCAAGGTACGTGCTCTGGACACTGACGAAGAGACCATAAGATATGCTCTCGAAAACAACATAATTTGTGAAGGCTCCACGGAAATTGATGAAAAACTCATCGGTGAGGCCGACGTGGTGATTTTCGCCCTTTATCCGCATATTTTCAAGGAGTGGATAAGAGACAATCAGCAATATCTGAAGAGCGGAGCCATTATCACTGACGTAACCGGTGTAAAGGGCTGTGTAGTTGATGATATTCAGAACATGCTGCGGGACGATTGTGAGTACATAGCAGCACACCCTATGGCAGGAGGCGAAAGACTGGGTATACAGAACAGCAACGAAAAGATTTTCCATGCTGCAAACTATATTATTGTTCCCACAGAAAAGAATACGGAAGAGGCTAAGGACGTATGCAGGCAGATAGGCAAGCTTCTCAGATTCGCCAGAATCTCCGAGCTGCCGCCAAAGGAACACGATGAAATGATAGGCTTCGTTTCACAGCTGACTCACTGCATCGCCATGTCCCTGATGACCTGCAACCATACAGAAAAACTGGAAGACTTCACCGGAGACTCTTTCCGGGATCTGACCAGAATCGCTCGAATAGATGAGACCATGTGGAGTGAACTTTTCCTGCTTAACAAAGATGCCCTGCTGCATCAGATGAAGCTTTTCACCATGGAGTTTTCCAAGCTGGAAAGGATGCTCATGGAGGCAGACAAGGAAGGCATCAAGGATATGATGAGACGCTCCACGGCAAGAAGAAAATTATTTGAAAAGGAAAAACTGGAGGATGAATAAATGAATATGGAATTCAAGAGGAAACTGATTATTCCTAAGGAAATAAAAGAGATGTTTCCCGTTACAGAAGAAATGGCTGCACTGAAGGCACAGCGCGATGAGGAGATAAAGGACATAATATCAGGACGGTCGAAGAAGTTCATGCTGATAATAGGACCGTGCTCGGCGGATAACGAGGACGCGGTTATCGACTATATACTGAGGCTGAGAAAGGTGCAGGAGAAGGTAGCTGACAGGATATTTATCGTGCCCCGCATCTACACCAACAAGCCGCGTACTACCGGCAAGGGATACAAAGGACTTCTCCACCAGCCTGACCCTAATATGAACGAGGATATGCTCAAAGGCATTATTGCTGTAAGAGAGACTCATATCAGAGCCGTCAAGGAGACAGGTTTCACCTGTGCTGACGAAATGCTTTATCCTGAGAACCACAGATATCTGTCCGACCTGCTTTCATACGTGGCGGTAGGAGCCCGCTCTGTGGAGGACCAGCAGCATCGTCTGACTGCCAGCGGCCTTGACATCGCTGTGGGTATGAAAAATCCTACCAGCGGTGACTTCTCGGTAATGATGAATTCAATCACCGCCGCTCAGAGTTCTCATACATTCATATACCGAGGATGGGAGGTTACCAGCAAGGGCAATCCTTATGCTCATGCAATACTCAGAGGCTACGTGAACAAGAGAGGACGCTCACTTCCTAACTATCACTATGAGGATTTGATCACTGTGTGTGATATGTACCACCAGGAGGGTCTTGAGAACCCGGCAATCATAGTGGATACAAACCACGCTAACTCCGGTAAAAAGTACATGGAGCAGATAAGAATTTCCAAAGAGGTTATCCACTCAATGCGTTCCAATGCTGAAATAGGAAACATGGTCAAGGGCCTGATGATAGAAAGCTACATCGAAGACGGCTGCCAGGCCATAGGCGAGGGAGTTTACGGCAAGTCCATCACAGACCCGTGTCTGGGCTGGGAAAAGAGTGAAAAACTCATCTACGAACTGGCAGAGATGCTGTAGAAAAGCTATAAAAAAGAGTTTTTCTACTACATTTGTCTATAATGAAGTGGGAAATAACCTTATATTAAAGCTAAATGTCGTATGAAATCAATAAAAAAATCATTTCATACGACATTTTTTATGTTTTTTCAAATTTATGTCGTATGAAAATGATTATATCAATTTTTCAGACGACATCGCCTTATCACGCTATACACTATCTCAGATGTTTCTCGATGAGGTCAATAAATGTGTTCACGTATTCATCCTTGGTGAAGATGGCACGGGCTGTGGTCTTGTTGCCGCCGCCTTTGCCGCCGTAAATCTGAGCATTTTCCTTTACCAGCTTGCCGCAGTCTACGCTGCCGTCAGATACGAGAAAGACAGTATAGCTTGGTTCATGCACCAGAAAGGCGATCTTCTTTACATGAGGGGATACTTCACGTGCCAGTACATTTAAATCGTCTAATGACAATATGTGATAACGCCTGATGTTTTCGCCTTTTTCAAGGGCTGCGGCAATGTCCGCTGTTTCGCGGGCGATGACTTCCTTCTTGAGGAAGTGAAGCTGGTTTCTGGCCTCTTTGTTTTTTTCAATCTGGGCATGGTACTTTGAAATGACATCATCTGTGCCTGCGCTGAGAGAGTTGGACAGGGCAGTCAGTGTGTCCAGCTCTTGCTGGTATTTGAGAAAAGCTCTTTTGCCGGCCTCGAAGTAGATGCGGAACATGCCTTTATTAGGTTCTACCTTGAATATTTTAATGAGACCAACCTGTCCGGCGGCAGCAGGATGGGTTCCGCAGCAGGCAACGCAGTCTGCAGGGTTTTCAACTGAGCCTACACAGACAATGGTAATATCCTTTTCCAGAGTCAGGGCCTTGCGGAGAGGAAGATTCTCCGCTTCTTTTTTTGTATCAAAGTGCCTGGTGATGACAGGCTGATTCTGCCAGATGGCCTCGTTGGCACATTCCTCGGCATGTTTAGCCATATCCCAGGTTATTGATGTGAACTCCGGTCTGGCCTCAAGGCTGATATCTATGGTCATATACTGGTCACCCATGTGGAAGCCTCTGTTGACTCCTCCGTACTCGCGGAAAAACATGCCGCTGAGTATGTGTTCGCCGCAGTGGCGCTGCATGTTGTCGAAGCGGTGATTCCAGTCCAGAAGGAGCCGGACGGTCTTACCGGCTTCAAGCTCTCCCGGTGCGGCATTGACCATGTGTATTATGTCATCTGCCTTCTCATCTTCATAAACATCTGTCACCTGAAATCCTGCGATGGTGCCTCTGTCGCAGCTCTGGCCTCCTCCTGTGGGAAAGAAAATTGTTTTGTCAAGTGTTACAGCCATGCGGCCGTCTTTTGTTTCTGACAGGGAAGTTATAACAGCCTCCGCTTCTTTCATGTATACATCTTCTTTAAAAAGTCTTTGTGTTTTCATGATTTTAAATCTCCTATGGCATGAATATATCACAATTAAGGTAAGAATGGCAAGCCCTGCACATAAAATTAACAGAAGGAGGGACAGCGTGTGAAGAGAAAACTTTTCGTGCAGGGAGCGGCTGTGCTGGCATCCTTTGCGGCAAGCTGCGGATTATGCTGCTGGTTTTTCAGCGGCGCGAATTTATTTGAGAGTGAAATACGGGAGTTTGACAGTTGAATAAGAAAAAAATAGCTGCGAGCCTTGAAAAAGCTC
>JBJETB010000078.1:0-37299 GCA_051883095.1 Anaerovoracaceae bacterium | reverse complement strand
TCTTTTTCGATATGAAGTCTTCTTGTGTTCGTCTTCTTAACTTAATGACATTGCCCTCAAATCGTTATTTTTCTCTATTTTTAGTGGAAAAGAATCTCTGATTGTGCGAATGAAAAATTTTTTTAAGAAAAAATGTAAAGCTAGCTTGACATCGCCTGAAATAGTGTTATAATGTGTGTAAAGTTAACTTTACATCGTGCGGCGCTGTGAGAATTCAGATGCCGCCGAATGGCAATTTGCGAGGTATCAATGTGAAAAACAGGATTGAAGAGATAAGAACAGAGCGAGGAATCCGGCAGGAAGAACTGGCCAGGGCCATGGGAGTCTCGCGGCAGACCATCAGCTCTTTAGAAAACGGCAGGTACAACCCGTCTATAATGCTGGCCCATAACATAGCCGTATATTTCGGCATGACAATTGAGGAAGTCTTCATTTTTGAAGAGTAATAAGAGGAGGAATAAACATGAGAGATTATAATAAAAGAATTTTCTTAAGCCTTTTCTGGCTGGTGCTGGGAGTTATTCTGATAGCTCTTGAAATGATGGGAAAGATTGATGACTTCTGGTCCGGTATGGGTGCAGGCCTCATAGGCGTCGGCATCGTGCAGATTGTCAGATATGCAAAATATAAAAAGGATGACACCTATAAGGAAAGAGTGGATACAGCGAGCAAGGACGAGAGAAACCGCTTTATTGCAAACAAGGCCTGGGCATGGGCGGGTTACTGCTTTGTCATGATATGCGCCGTCGGAGTAATAGTTCTCAGAATAGCAGGTGAGGAAATGCTTTCTGTGGCATGCGCATGGGCGGTCTGCCTCATGCTGGTGCTCTACTGGGTTTGCTATCTTATTCTAAGCAGAAAATACTAGGCAGACTGGTCGTAACCGATTAAAAAAGAAAGAAGGGGAAAGAGAATGGAAGCAAAAAATGCACAGAATGTACCGGCTCTTGAGATTAAAGGGCTGAGAAAAGAATATAGTGACTTTGTCCTGGAGGGCATGGATTTGACCATCGAAAGAGGCAAGATTATGGGGCTGGTAGGTGAAAACGGAGCGGGCAAAACCACCGCTATGAAGGCCATGCTGGGAATAATCAGGGCTGATGGCGGCACGGTCCGCTTTTTCGGAAAGGAACTTTCAGGAGGCTATTCGGGGAACAAGAATGATATTGGTGTAGTGCTGGGTGAAGTGAATTTCTATGAGACCATGACTCCGGAGCAGGTGGGAAAGGTCTGCGGAGGCATATACAAAAACTGGGACGAGAAGAGGTTTAAGGAAAACCTTAATCGCATGAATGTGGCTATGAATAAAAAAATAAAAGATTTTTCAAAAGGGATGAGAATAAAACTTGCGCTAGCCACTGCCCTCAGTCACCAGGCGAAGATACTCATTCTGGATGAGCCGACAAGCGGTCTGGATCCCGTTGCCAGAGAGGAGATTCTGGACGAATTCAAAGCATTCACAGCAAATGGTGAGGGAGCCATTCTATTGTCATCACACATTACCAGCGATCTGGAAAAAATAGCGGATGACATAACCTTTATTCACAAAGGAAAGATTATTTTCACAAAGAGCCGCCAGGAACTGGCCGGTATAGGGAACATAGATGATATTATGACGGAGTATGTAAGGGGGCATAAATAATGAAGGGTCTGATTTTAAAAGATTTATACGCCATGGGAAGTTTTTACCGCAATACGCTTTTTTCGATGATTATAGTATGTGGGTGTTTTGGATTTTCTCTGGGGGCAGAAGGAGTGGCAGCGGCAACGGCAATAATGTGTGCCACCATGATTGTTTCAACCTTTACACTCGATGAAAGGTGCGGATGGCCCGGCTTTGCTGCAGCCTTGCCTGTAGCCAGAAAGGACAGCGTACTGGCAAAATATGCAGTGCATGTAATCTACTGCTTTGCCGGAATACTTCTGGGGTTTGTAATTTCCATCGTTGTCAATATGTTTGCAGAGCAGAAACTGAGTGTGGCAGAACTGGGTGTATGTGCAGTTGTTTCTTTTGCAATTGCCATGTTGTTCGGGTTTGTAATTATTCCGATTATGTTCAGGTTCGGTGCAGAAAAAGCCCGTTTCATCATGATGGCGGTTATTGCATTGCCAACCATAGCAGTTTATCTGCTGGCAGACAAGGTAAATCTGGAAGGCATGGAGCTGACTGATATGGGGATAAAGCTGATGTATGCAGCTGCTGTTCTCGGATTCATCCTCATTGGATTGGCATCCTGTGCCATCAGCATAAAAATATACAGCAAAAAAGAATTTTAGCGCGGTGTTTCCGCGCTAAATTGCTTTATATGAGAAAGGGTCTCCCCCTCGGAGCTCTACTGTAAAGCCTCTGCCTGTGGCAGGTATCCACTGCCAGAAGTTTTCCCTTTCTCCGGGAAACCAGTGCTCCATGGCAGCAGCAATGGTGCCGCCGTGGCAAACCATTATGGAAACCGCGTCTTGGCCGCTGTGACGGTGGGAAAGCTCCTTGAGCCTATGATAGCCGCAGAGCTCTTTGAGGCCTTCCTGAATCCTGCCGTAGAAGGTCAGCACTGAGTCACCGCCTCCCGGATAATGGAAACTGCCTTCCGTGTTATTTATCCACTCTTCATATTCGGGCTCCTTCTGAAGTTCCTCGAAAGTTTTGCATTCCCAGTTCCCGAAGTTCATTTCCCGCAGGAGAGGGATTGCCTTAAACGGCACGTCGCCGTATATAGTCTTCAATGTCTGATCAGCCCTCAGCATACCTGAGGTGTAGCAGTCCGCGTCGCCGAGAGCCGGATAGATGCCTTCTGACATAAATTCCTTTAAAGCCTCATAGCCCTCGTCAATGAGGGGCAGATCTGCACTTCCGTAGTACCACTTGTTTACTATTCCTTCTGTAATACCATGTCTTATAAAATGTATATATGAACCCATTTAGCATTCTCCCTGACTTTTGATTTCCTGTCCCAGACCGCAGAAAACGCGGATGACTCTGTCGGCACGTCTGCTCAGATAGAGCATGGTACGTCCTGTCATTTCACGCCAGCTGCGCTCATCCGGATCCATAGGGACAATTCCCTGGGAAATATCCGTGACAATGATTATTTTATCCGCCATGGCGTCTCCATATTCATCCAGAAGTTCTTTTGCCTCAATACCTTCTTTGACGCAGCCCATGACGAATTTTTCGAGATTGTTTATTACCTTAAATGAAAGGTCAATACCGGCACGCTCTTCACAGTGGTACACATCCTTTTCAGAGAGACCGAAATTTTCCAATGCATACTCAAGCTTTCCCTGATATGCGCCTCCAAAAATTAAAACCATATATCCTCCTCTAGCAAAAAACCAGCATAGCTATGCCGCAGAATTCTCCCCATACTATTCCGTATCCGGCGATATCTCCGCTCATGCCGCCAAGCTGCTTCTTGGCATAGGTGACGGAAATCAGGGTTCCCAGTACAACAGCGCCGTAAACAAGAGCTGTGGCTGCGTAGTATGAGCTTGCCCAGAAGGCCAGAGCCGTGTAGATTACCAGCTGCACTACAAGAAGAACAACACCCTGTTTTTTTGTCGCTTTTGCTGCGTCATTGGATTCGTCCTTCGCTTCATCCAGCTCCACGTACTGACTGGTACCTAAAGGCCTGCTGAGAAGCACTTCCAGTCCGGAAACGGATCTGCTGAGCACAGTGATTATAACAAGGTTTACGAAATCCATGCCCAGACTTGCAGCCGTAGAAATGAAGGCGAAGTATGCCAGAATCATGAATATAGCACTGATTACGGAGAAGGCTCCTGTATGAGTATCCTTGAGAATACGCTGTCTGTCTTCCAGTGGTTTTCTGGACATTATAGCATCACTGCAGTCCATAAATCCGTCCATATGCATGAAGCCGCAGAGCGCAAAGGGAAGGAAAGCAAGTATGAATGAGACTACCAGAAACGGAAAGCCCAGGTATACAAGCCCTACGTATATTGCTGCCCAGATAAGTCCTATTATGAGCCCGATGGCAGGCAGAAAACCCAGCATAAGGCTCTTGCAGCCGCTGTCCCAGCGTTTCACCGGGCAGGGCAGGGAGCAGAAATTGCCCCAGGTCATAAAAAAACCGGTTAAATATTTCACTTCAGATTACTCCTTTGATTTGCTATTTATATAAGTACTTGAACCCATAGGCGACTTCTACGACCTGATCGCACACTGCGGCCAGAGTTCTGTCAATAAGTGCCAGTGATTTACGGTAGTTTTCTGTATATTCATCGAAAATTCTTGCATCCGAATATATGTAGTCGGAAACGAAAACGGTATTTCCGGTTCTTGATGCGAATTCAGAAAGTTCGGCAGCCACCCGCTCGCCGGCGGTTTCGTCCACGGTTCCGTCAGGCAGAAACATTTCATTGGATAGAAGGGCTGTCACGCTGTCAAGGAGGAAAACACCTCCGGCAGAGACTTTTTTACCTGAGGAATCAGTACCGTCAAGGGCTCCGCAGATGTTTCGACCCTGTTCAATTGTTTCAAAGCCCCAGCCGTCCCTCTCAGAAAGATGCCTTCTGATACGCGCTCTGTCCTCATCATCTGTCGGTATCATAGTCGCCAGATAGTAAAGAGGCAGAGCCTTCTCACAGGCCATGTCACGGGCCAGCTCCTGCGCGTGAAAGGATTTTCCGTTTTTACAGCCGCCGCTGATAAATATGTTCATTAAAAGAAGTTTCCTTTCTTGCCTTCTTCAAGATAGTCTGCATCGATTGCACCTTCAGCAAATGTAGCCATACCGTTCATCGCTGCACAGGCAGTCTCAATGATTTTAAAGCTGATAGGGCAGCCGCTGCCTTCGCCCAGTCTCATGCCCAGGTTGAAGTAAGGTTTGATGCCCAGCGCATCCATAGCGATAACATAACCTTTCTCTTTGGAAAGATGAGAGCCGAACATAAAGTTGACAGCTTTAGGAGCCAGTCTGTATGCACAAAGTGCGGCAACTGCAGAAATATATCCGTCGATTACAACAGGAATCCTGTAATATGCAGCGCCGAGGAATGCTCCGGTCATTGCACAGATATCGAAACCGCCCACTTTGGCCATAATGCCTGCGACATCGGCCGGGTCAAGGTCTTTGATTGCCTCGTCAACAATGCGTATTTTTTTTGCCAGACCTTCGTCGTTGAGTCCGCCGCCGCGTCCGACAACGTCTTCACCTGTCTTTCCGCAGAGAGCCGCCAGAACACAGGCACTGGTAGTTGTATTTCCTATACCCATCTCACCTACGCCGAAAATATCGTAGCCGCAGTCCTTAATGGCTTTGGCGGCTTCCATTCCGGTCATGATGGCGCGCAATGCCTCTTCTTCGGTCATTGCAGGTTCCTTGGCAAGATTACGGGTTCCGTCTGCAATTCTGCGGTTGGCGATTTTAGAAGTAAGTCTGCCTTCTTCTGTCATTTCCTCGGAGTAGAGGGAAGCAGGAATCGGCATTTTCACTCCGGTATCGACTACAAGCAGGTCGATTCCGAAATATTTGGCCATGGAACTTACTCCTGTAAGGCGGCGGGTAAAGTTGATGGTCTGTGAAAGAGTTACCGACTGTGGTGCAGAGGCAACGCCCTCTTCAACTACGCCGTTATCTGCGCTCATTATAACGACAGCCTGCTTTATCATGGAATTCTTTACTTTTCCGGTAATGCCGGCAAGCTGTATGGAAATGTCCTCAAGGGTTCCCAGTGCTCCTGTAGGTTTGGCCAGGACCTCCTGACGGGCCTCGGCATCTTTGACTGCAGCTTCATCAAGATCGCCGTTCTTTTCTATTTTATCTATAATTTCACTTAGTCGTTTGTCCATCCGGTTTTCCTCCTGAAAAAATTACCTATATATTCTATCATATTTCCAGACTCAAATCATCTCCGTGTTGCAAAAAAAATTATTTTTTGGTAAAATAGGTACGTGGCTTAGTATAAATAGGAAAAGGAAGAGAGAAAATGAGCAAAAAAATGCAAAGCAACATTCTGTTGCTGATCACAGCTTTCATCTGGGGTTCCGCATTCGTGGCCCAGAAAAGCGGAATGGACTATATCGAGCCATTCACCTACAATGGTATCCGTACTTTTATCGGAGGACTTGTTCTCATACCTGTAATCATGATTATGGGCAGGGGCAAATCAGCAAAAGCAGAGCTCAATGACAAAGGACAGGAGAGCAAGGCTGCAGAAAACAAACTTCTGATTATCGGCGGTATCTGCTGCGGCGCAGCACTGTTCGTTGCATCATCACTTCAGCAGTTTGGCGTAAGCTACACAACTGCAGGCAAAGCCGGCTTTATTACTACTCTTTATGTAGTAATCGTACCTATTATAAGCATCCTCATAGGCAAAAGGGTAAGACCTATTATGTGGCTCTGCGTATTGATGGGTGCTGTGGGACTTTATCTGCTGTGTATGACTGATGCCTCATTCAGGCTGCAGTTCGGAGATATGCTTGTGCTTTTATGTGCCTTCGCATTTTCTGTACATATCATGGTTATCGACTATTTCTCTCCGAAGGTTGACGGCGTAAAGCTTTCCTGTATACAGTTCCTTTTTGCGGGACTGCTGGGAATAATCTGCATGTTTATCTTCGAAGATCCTGACATTAATGCTATACTGGACTGCTGGCTGCCTATCCTTTATGCAGGTGTTCTGTCCTGCGGCATAGGCTATACTCTTCAGGTGGTAGCCCAGAAACACGCCGAGCCGACAGTTGCTTCACTTCTTATGAGTCTGGAATCCGTTTTTGCGGTAATATCAGGAGCTGTACTGCTTCATGAATCCATGTCCATAAGAGAGCTTTCGGGTTGTATCGTAATTTTCGCTGCGGTTATAATCGCCCAGCTGCCTGAAAAGAACAAACTGCCGGATCAGAGTAACAATTAGAAAAGAGGTTACAGTAATGATAACAAGAGATGAAGCGTATGAACTGCTCCAAAAATACAACAAGGACGATTTTCATCTGCATCACGGCAGAATGGTTGAAGGAACAATGAGATATTTTGCAGAGAAGCTTGGATATGCCGATGAGGCCGACTTCTGGGGTATCGTAGGTCTTCTCCACGATATTGACTTCGAGATGTGGCCTGAGGAGCACTGCAAGAAGGCTCCCGAGCTTCTGCGCGAAGCAGGTGTGGGAGAAGATATGATTCACGCAATCGTATCCCACGGTTATGGACTTTGCGTGGACGTAAAGCCTGAACATGAAATGGAAAAGGTGCTATTCGCCTGTGACGAGCTTACAGGCCTCATTGGTGCAGCTGCCCTCATGAGACCTTCGAAGAGTGTACAGGACATGGAACTTAAATCACTCAAGAAAAAATTCAAGGATAAGAGATTCGCAGCAGGCTGTGACAGAGAGGTAATAATCCAGGGTGCAGAGATGCTGGGCTGGGAACTTGATGAACTTCTCAATGAAACTCTGGAGGCAATGAAGACCTGTGAAGAACCTCAATAGGACTTCACCGCTGTAATGTGACAGAATTTTTTCAAAAAATTAATCCAAAAGCTTGAAAAGTCTATCTTACAATGGTATAAATGTAAGGTAGACTTTTTTATTATTAGTTTTAATGTTTTATAAAGGAAAGGAATTTGCAGGAACATGGACAAGTTTTTCAAAATCTCACAGCATGGTTCCACAGTAAGAACTGAAATTATCGCAGGTCTTACTACTTTCTTCGCAATGGCCTACATCGTATTCGTTAACCCTAATCAGGTTACCGGATTCACAGAAGGTCTGGGCGAAATCTGGAACGCAGTTTATGTAGCTTCAATTCTGGCAGCTACAATCGGTACTTTACTTATGGCTTTATATGCCAGAAAGCCTTTTGCACAGGCTTGCGGAATGGGTCTTAACTCTTTCTTCTTCGTAAGCTTCATTCTTCCGCAGGTTATTACAGGCGGAGACTGTGTGCAGGGTTATCAGGCAGGTCTTGTAATCATCCTGATTTCAGGTATAATCTTCATGATATTATCACTTACAGGTGCAAGACAGTACATCGCAAAAGCAATGCCTGAGTGCCTCAAGAAGGCTATTCCGGCAGGTATCGGTTTATTCATTGCGTTTATTGGATTCCAGAACGTGGGAATTATTCAGGACAACCCTTACACATTGACTCAGTTTGTCGACATTCACGGAGCTATCAACGGAGAAGCAGGACTTATCTCTGTTGCACCTGCTCTGCTTGCTCTTCTTGGATTCGCATTAATCGTAATCCTTCAGAAGCTGAATGTTAAGGGAAATGTTCTTATTGGAATCGTTGTAACTACTGTTCTTTATTATATTTTCACAGGCACAGCTCCTTCATTTGACGTGGCTCAGATAGGACAGTCATTTAAGGACTTTGCTGCTGTCGGTGTTTCCGGCGTATTCAAGGCTTCATCATGGGCACATGCTTTCAGCCCTGAATTCGTAGGCGGAATATTCAGTGCAATCATGTACATCATCACATTCTGCCTTGTTGATATGTTTGATACTATCGGAACATTATACGGAACAGCTGCACAGGCTGACATGCTGGACGAAAACGGAGACCCTGAGGATCTTGACAAGTGCATGGCTTGTGACTCCGTTGCTACAGTTGCAGGTGCAGTTCTCGGTACTTCAACATGTACTACTTTCGTTGAATCAGCTTCAGGTATCGCAGCAGGCGGCAGAACAGGCTTAACCAGCCTTGTTGTTTCAATCTGCTTCTTCATCTGCTTATTCTTAAGCCCTCTGGCAAGCATCGTTCCGGGATGCGCTACAGCTCCTGCGCTTATTTACGTAGGCGTTCTGATGCTGGGTAACTTCAAACAGGTTGATATGAGCGATATGAGATCTGCAGCTCCTGCATTTCTTACACTCATTATGATGCCTCTTACCTACTCCATCGCAAACGGTATCGGTATCGGTTCAATCGCTTACACAGTAATCACTCTGTGCACAGGCAAGTTTGAAAAGAAGGACATCATGGTAGCAGTTATCGGACTGTTATTCTGCCTGAAGTTCATCTTCATCACTATGTAACAGAAATAACAGAAGAAGACACAATTATTAAAATTGCTTTCTATGACCCTTCGGGACCGCTGCATTTTCGCCGGCTCCGGAGGGCCTTTTTTGTGAAAATCCTGGTATGGTAAGCACCGAAAAGGGCCTGATTTTATGGGATGCTCTTTAACGTTGTAGAATTTCTAGGATTTTAGCTTATTCTACAACGGTATTATGTTTTGCGTTGTAAAAATATCGGAGAATCAAATAATCAAACAACATTCATGGCTTTGTGGAACTTCCTCCACCGCCGTCAGAGGTGCAATGTTGTAAAAAAGCTTGTTTGTGCTCAATATGTACAACGCTGTCACGGTTGTACAGCTTATTGATATTGTACACATGCGCATTTTTGTGATATACTTTGCTCGACGAAAAGAAGGCACAAATCGGAATTTGGAGTGATAAACTATGAAACTATTTGATTGGGGTGGCAGAGAATGAAAACATACTTCTTTGATGAAAGGGAATATAAAATTTAAGGAGAACAAGGAATTATGAACAAAATAATTTTAAGGCCAATCATTACCGTTGAAGACAAGAACACATTCGTAAGTGAAATACAAGAAGCCTTTCAAAATTCTTATGTATCAGAGTTTGGAAAATTTGAAAAAACAATTCTTCCTACAGAAGATATAGAAGAATCTTTTAACACGAAAGGCTCTGAAGCCTATATTGCAGAAATTGACGGAGAAAGAGTCGGAGGAACAGTCATCGTTATAGATGATAAAACCGGATACAATTCACTTCATCTTTTGTATGTGAAATCAGGCGCACAAAATGCCGGAATCGGATTTAAGATTTGGAAAGCGATTGAAGAATTACATCCTGAGACAAGAATTTGGGAGACGCATACCCCATATTACGATAAGCGAAACATTCATTTTTATGTAAATCGTTGTGGTTTCAAGATTGTAGAATTTTTTAATCCTAAGCACAAAGATCCACACCAAACAAGTGAAACCACCGGCAACATTCCAAAAGAGAACAATTTTTTCTTTAGATTTGAAAAAGAAATGAAGTAGCAAAATTCCAGTTTGGCGGGACGTTATGATTTAAACGAAACGCCTTAAAGTATATGCCGTTTCACACAAATACGAAAGAATGACGAGAATGTTAATATGCGTTGCTTGCGGCAACATTCAGGTTTTCATACAATAGTGGTAACGAACTGAAAGAAAGGGGTTATCCATATGTTAAGCGAAAACATTAGAACAATCAGAAAATCAAAAGGACTTTCCCAAGAAGAACTTGCTATCAAATTAAATGTGGTCAGGCAGACAATCTCTAAATGGGAGCAGGGGCTGTCAGTACCTGATTCTGATATGTTAATATCCATATCAGAAGTGCTTGAAACACCGGTAAGCACTTTGCTGGGAGAAACTGTTACCGAGTCTGAAGCTGATGACTTAAAAGCTATTTCCGAAAAACTGGAGGTTATAAACCTGCAGCTTGCACAAAGGAAGACCGCAAGACGAAAAATACTTCACTGGCTATGTATCTCAGTGTGTGCGGTCATAGTAATAATTTTTGCGGCATTAACGGCATTAAACAGTCCTTACATAGGCTGGGATTACAGTGACCCTGAAACCGCTGTTGTGGGAGTGGCTTTTCATGCCTTTGAATGGCTGTTTGTCAGATTGGCACCGATTATATTTATAGGGTCGATTGTTGGAATTTTCCTGACACGTAGGAAAGTATAAAACCTTAAAAATTAATCTAATGTTAATCTTCTTTGCATTTTACATTAATTTTCCTTCTGTATGATATAAGTACAAAAGGGAACAGGAGGAAACAAAAATGGAATTATTAGAAAAAGTTGAAAAGATAAGAGAAAAAACAGGTGTAAGCTACGAAGAAGCCAAGGCGGCTCTTGAAGCCTGCGGCGAGGATGTGCTGGATGCCCTGGTATATCTGGAGAATCAGGGAAAGATTAAAAAGCCCGATGTGTCCGTATACACCACAGAGGCCGAACCTTCGGAGGAAGTAAAGGAAGCTGCCCGCCAGTATGAGAAGGCAAGCAGCGAAACCTTCGGAGATCAGGTAAAGAAGTTTATGAACTGGATAGGCAGTCTTATTAAAAAAGGCTGCGAAAACTTCTTCATCGTATCTAAGAAAAACGAAGAAATCATCACTATGCCGGTTATCGTAATAGTACTGTTGCTGCTCTTCGCATTCTGGGTAGTGCTCCCGCTGATGGTGGTGGGACTTTTCTTCGGCTTCCGCTACAGATTTTCGGGCAGCATCACCAAATCGGTAGATGTGAATATGGCCTGTGACAAGGCGGCCGAGGCTGCGGAAACCATCAAGCAGGAATTCACCAAGAAGTAATAAGGACATAAGAAAGAGAGAATAATATGGCAAAACGGATTCTCCTCATAGAGGACGAGGAAAAGATTGCAAGATTCACCGAGCTGGAGCTGGTCCACGAGGGATATGAAGTGGGTAAGGCTTATGACGGCAGACAGGGTCTTGAGGAGGCCCTCAGCGGAAAATATGATTTGATACTTCTGGACGTAATGCTTCCGGCCCTTAACGGGCTGGAGGTTTTGCGCCGTTTAAGGAAAGAAAGCTCGGTGCCGGTCATCATGCTTACCGCAAGAGATGCGGTGATGGACAAGGTTTCGGGACTTGATGCCGGGGCTGATGACTACATAACCAAGCCTTTTGCCATCGAAGAGCTTCTTGCCAGAATACGGGTAGCTCTGAAAAAACGCACGGAGCAGGGGCAGCAGACCCACAGGCTTACCGTCTGCAGTGTCACCATGGACACAGATCGTCACGAGGTGACCTGCAATGGCGAGGATATAGAGCTTACCAACAGGGAGTATGAGCTGGTTCATGTGCTCATGGAAAATAAAAATATAGTCATGGACAGGGAAAAGCTTATGAACAGAGTCTGCGGCTACGACTATATCGGTGAAACCAACATTATAGATGTCTATGTCCGTCACATAAGAAGCAAAATCGATGATGTTTATGGCATAAGGTTCATACAGACTGTAAGGGGAGTTGGTTATGTCATCAAAGACGAATAAGGAATCAAGCCGCATGAGCTCCATCGCCAGAAGCATAAACATGGAGTTCTGGCTCAGGGAATTCAGTCATATGCTGCTGCTGGACATGGTTATTATCGGTCTGGCTGTTTTTGCTTTCATAATGTGGAGAGAAGGCCTTGTTCCCGAGGGGCAGACTGTGGCGAGCCGCTATCTGCTGGGAACTGACAGTTATGAGACGCTGAAATATGTCATAGAAACGGAAACAGGGGTCAAGTATGGGTATCTGATACACAGAATACTTGATCCTCTTAAGATGCCTGCAATCATTCTGGGAGTGGTGGAGGCCCTTATACTTATTGGCAACTTCTTCGGCACAAGTGTAGTAAGGAAGAAAATGCAGCCTCTTAACGAGGTGGCCATCAGGACAGAGGAACTTTCCAGCATGTCGGCGGCAGGCGGCGGAGGGCCAAACCTGAAGAGTATGGAAAAAGCCATCTCCACTCTGGATCCGGAGCAGCCGGGGGCTAGGGTCACCACAGGGGATAAGGAGCTGCAGAGCCTGGAAATAGCTATAAACAACCTGCTGGAGCGTATGCGGGAAAGCCACCGTCAGCAGGAACGTTTTGTTTCTGATGCTTCTCACGAACTCAGGACACCTATAGCCGTAATTCAGGGCTATGTAAATATGTTGGACCGCTGGGGCAAGGACGATGAACAGGTGCTCAAGGAATCCATAGAAGCTCTTAAGAATGAATCGGAACATATGAAAAATCTTGTGGAGCAGCTGCTTTTCCTGGCACGAGGAGACAGCGGCAGAAATACTTTACACATAGAGAATGTTAACCTTACTGAGATGGTTTCCGATGTTCTGGAAGAATCGGCCATGATAGATTCGAAGCATATATACAAGATGGAGGGCTCCGGTGCAGAGGTGAGGGCTCAAGGGGATTCAGCGATGCTCAAACAGGCTCTTAGAATTTTCGTGCAGAACGCCGCCAAGTACTCAAAGGATGGGGATACCATTACCCTGAGAGTGGGAATGGCCGGCGATATGCCATTTTATTCGGTGCAGGATGAAGGTGTCGGAATGGCATCTTCGGAGGTTGTGCATGTCTTTGAAAGGTTCTACCGCTCAGACAGTGCGAGAAACAGCTCGGAGGGGGGAACCGGGCTGGGTCTTTCCATAGCCAAGTGGATAGTGGACGCTCACGGCGGCGTCATCGAAATACTCAGCCGTCCGGAATTCGGAAGCAGAATAACGGTGAAGCTTCCTGCGCAGAATCAACAGAATCCATCCGAACAAAATTGATTTTATATCTTGAAACGTACGGACTGTAAAGGTATAATATGTGTGTATGGGATAAATCCAATGCAGAAAGGAAGTAAGCATATGTTTTACGAAATGACTATAGCAGGATTAAAGAGACAGCTGCCTCTTTGCAAGGTTGCAGATGATTTGTATATCGGTGCATTCATTATGTTCAGCGATGTGGAGATTACCAAGGCTTGCGCCACTGAGCTTCTTAAGAAGGCACCTGAATTTGACATAATGATTACAGCAGAGTCCAAAGGGATTCCGCTTCTCTACGAGATGGCCCGCCAGGCAGGAGTCAACGATTACGTTGTAGCCAGAAAAGGTCCGAAGGTTTACATGAATAATATCATTACTACTGAGGTTGACTCAATCACTACAGCGCATATTCAGACACTGTGTATCGGCCAGAAGGAAATCGACCTTATGAAGGGAAAGAGAGTGCTCATCGTAGATGATGTTATCAGCACGGGAGAATCTCTTAAGTCCATTGAGCTTCTCGTAAACAAGGCAGGCGGTAATATCGTGGGCAGAATGGCTGTTCTGGCAGAAGGCGGAGCGGCTGACAGGGACGATATTATTTTCCTAGAAAAGCTGCCGGTATTCAACCCGGACGGAACGATTAAATAGTAAGTGAAATAGAAACAACGGGCACTTTGCCAAGTTGGACAAACTTGAGCAGAATGCCCTTTTTGGTGTAAGTGTATTGTAAGGGTATTTAAAATAAAAGGGTGAAGGAAATGGGAACAGAATTAGCAACGAACAAAAACATAGGGAGAATAAAGACGGTGACGGCTTTGCTTCTCCTTTCTTTGTGTCTGATTATGTGCGTTATCTTATTCAAGGCCTATCGTGAAGGGAAGTTTGATTCTGCAGAATCAATGCAGGAATACATAGCAGGATTCGGAATAATGGCTCCGGTTATGCTCACAGCCATTCAGGCAGCCCAGGTGGTGCTTCCGGTACTGCCGGGATTTCTGGGTTGTGCTGTAGGGGCAGTTATGTTCGGATGCTGGGGAGGTTTCTGGTGCAACTATATCGGAATCTCAGCGGGCTCGATTATAGCTTTCTGGCTGGCGCGGCAATTTGGCCGTGACCTGGTGGCAGGACTTTTTAAGGGAAAAAGATATGAAAAATGGACCAGATGGGCTGCGAAAAGCAGGTCCTATACGGCTATGCTCTTCGCAGGCATGGTGCTGCCCCTTTTTCCTGATGATTATTTCTGCTATCTTACGGGATTGACGGATATGACTCTAAAAAAGTTTTCCGCAATAATTATAATAGGCAAGCCGTGGTGCATTCTGGCATACAGCATAATTTTTTCAGCTGCTGTATCTTAATAACTTAAGAAGGGAAAAATGAATGGAAGAAAGAAAAAAACTCAACGGATACTATAACTATACTGTGGTGCTTACATACCTGGGAATGCTGTCAGGGTTTGCAGGCATAATTCTGACTATGGCAGCGAGGATTAAATTGTCCGTAATCTGTCTGATGGTGTCCGGCTTATGCGATATGTTTGACGGCACTGTGGCAGCTACAAAACAGAGGGACGAAAGGGAAAAGAAATTCGGAATCCAGATTGACTCTCTGAGCGACTTGGTATGTTTCGGTATCTTGCCGGCACTGATTACATATGCTTCAACTGATAACAATATCTGGGCGGCAGTTTGCGGCGGTTTTTATGCTCTCTGTGCCCTCATCAGGCTTGCATATTTTAACGTTTGTGAAGAAGAAAGACAGAAAACAGAATCTCACAGCCGAAAGTATTATGCAGGACTTCCGGTTACTTCCGCAGCACTGATAATACCATTGGTGGCTGTCATCAGCAGATACATCAATGTGCAGAGAATAATCTTTCCGCTGGCAGTACTTCTCATTATGGCGGTAGCCTTTATATTGCCTTTCAGATTAAAAAAGCCTCACACTGCAGGCAAGATTGCCATTGGTGCAGCAGGATTGGCTTTATTTGCAGCCATGCTCTTTATATAGCCGGGGGAAAATATGCATAAAGAAAAAGAAACCCTTGCATTAAGATTTTTATATAAAACTCCGCCGGGAAGATTGATACTTAAAGGACTGGCACAACCGGGATTTTCAAAAGCTGCGGGCAGATTTCTCAGTTCACCGGCTTCAAAGCATATCGTACCTGCATACAAGAAGCTTAATGAAATAGACACCGGGGACTGCATTTCACAGGAATATGGATCCTTTAACGAGTTCTTTTACAGAAAGAGAAAAGAAGAACATTTTGATGAAGAGCCTGAAGGGTTGATAAGTCCCTGCGACGGGCTGCTCAGCGTGTATCCTGTAGATGACAGATGCACATACAGAATAAAGAACGTGGATTATGACCTGGGGCAGCTCCTGAGAGACGAGGAACTGGCACAGAGTTACGCGGGTGGGCTTTGTCTGATTTTCAGACTGACACCGAAGCATTATCACAGATATTGTTTTGCTGCGGATGGAAAGATATCATGCAGCAGGAGAATTGAGGGAGTGCTGCACTGTGTGCGTCCTATAGCCTATACAAGCAGGCCTGTGTTCATAGAGAACAGCAGAGAGTATGTGGTAATCGACACGGAAGCTTTCGGAGAAATAGTTCAGATGGAAGTGGGCGCCCTTATGGTGGGTAAAATCCACAACCATGAGCCGGTATCTCAGGCCGTAAAGGGCCGGGAAAAAGGTTACTTCGAGTTCGGCGGCTCCACCATAATAGTGCTGACACAGAGGAACAGGCTTGATGTGCCTGAAGAATATATTCAAAAAACAAGTCTCGGCCTTGAGACAGATATCCGTAAAGGACAGCTGGCAGGCCGGGCTCGTTAAATTAAAATATTAAATTAGATTAAATCCGCGCAGCCTGTCAATAAGCACCGTTGCCAGTGCGATTTTAAGACCGTCGCCGATGAGGAAAGGTACTACGCATCCCATGAGACCTTCTAAGAGTCCGGAGCCTGTGAGGTGCATGAACCATGCCATTCCAAGGGCATAACAGCAAAATAGGCCGGCTGCCAGGCTGATTATAACAAGAACAATACGGCGGGTGCCATCAAGGCCCGCCTTATATATTTTTTCCACCAGAATACCCACAACCAGTGCGCATAGCAGATAACCTACGATGAAGCCGCCTGTAGCACCGACCAGGACGGAAGGCCCGCCTCTGAATCCTGAGAATACAGGCAGTCCGAAGCCTCCGCAGAGTACATAGACGCACTCTGCCATAAGTCCGTATTTAGGACCCAGCAGGCCCCCTGCCATAAATACAGCCAGGGTGGCCAGATTGATAGGGACAGGTGTAAAAGGCAGCGGAACGCTTATCCATGAGCATACCGCAGTTACAGCAGCAAAAAGAGCTGCCAGAATAAAGTATCTTAAGTTTGTTCTAGTATTAGTCATTTATCTTTCTTATGGTGATTTCTCCTGTGGTCAGCGTCTCCATTTCTCTGGAGCGGCGACCTTCCAGGAATTCCACCACTAAACCTCCGTTTTCATCAATATCGATAGCACGGGCTCTGATGCCCTCTTTTTCTTTTTCCAGTGGAAGGCCCATGGATCGGGCGACGGCCGGATTGAATATTCTTATCTGTTCTCCAAGAATGAATGAGCGTGCCTTGTATTCTCTCAGCAGTGCCTGTTTGTCGAAGTGTTCCATAACATCGAAGAATTCATTGGAGATGGAAACTGCCAGTTCGTTTCTCGAAAAATCCTTCGGAGGGTTTTCCATAAAAGCAATTGTGTCCGCAAGGTCTTCGGGTACGGAAGCTTTAAAGCAGTTGACGCCGATACCTACGATTATCTTTTCTATGGTTCCTGTCTCAAAGTTGGATTCTGCTTCGGTAAGAATACCGCAAAGCTTCTTTTCGCCCAGATATATATCGTTTACCCATTTGATTTTCGGCCTCAGACCCGAAACCTTCTCTATGGCACGGCAGACAACTACAGCAGCTGCTGCTGTGGTGAGCATGGCTCTGTCCAGTCCGAAGGACGGTTTGAAGGCAATGGTCATATATAGTCCGGTTCCTGCCGGAGAGTAGAAGCTTCTGCCAAGCCTGCCCCGTCCGCCAGTCTGCTCGTTGGATACAATAATACGGGGAGGGTCGCAGTTATTTATGAGCTTGGCTGCGTTGTTGGTTGAATCCACTTTTTCCAGGACCTGAATGCGGCAAGGGTGTGTAATGTTTTCTCTGAGATAATCCTCGCTGAGAATGTCGCTTTCACTTATGAGGCGATACCCTGTGCCCGACATGCTTTCTATGTTATACCCCTGCTGTTTCAGCTTATTGGCAGCCTTCCAGACCGAGTTTCTGGAAATACCCAGAATATCAGCCAGCTCCTGGCCGGATACATAGCGGCCGCTGTTTTCGCTGAGAACCTGAAGGAGAGTCAGTTTGGTAGACATTTTGCGGCTCCTTTCGCAGTTTTTCGTCAGAATAAGTATAACTTCTCTTTTAAATATTGTCAACCGACATTTTTCGACAGGGTGACAGGCAAAAATAAACTGCTAAAACTCTGGTCTTCACAGTCTTTTCACTTTAATTTCCAACCTATAGATGGTATAATAATTCTGCTGTTATCAGAATATAAGTGTATTTTTCTTAAATGGAGGATAGTTAATGGATAAAATAATAGGTATTGCCGTGCTTGTAATTTTCTCGGCATACTTTTCTGCAACGGAAACTGCTTTTACATCTGTAAACAGAATCCGCATAAAAAATCTTGCCAATGATGGAGACAGGAAGGCCAGAGACGTGCTTGAACTGACAGAAAAGTTCGACAGCATGCTTTCCACCATACTGGTAGGAAACAACATAGTGAACATCGCAATGTCAGCTATAGCAACGGTCCTGTTTATGGAACTTTATCCGGTGTATGGGGCGACAATTGCGACGGCAGTAATCACAGTGATTGTACTCATCTTCGGAGAAATCTCCCCAAAGAGCCTGGCCAAGGAAAACCCGGAAAAGTTTGCAATGTTCAGCGCGCCTTTCCTCAGATTCTTTATGGTGCTTCTGGCTCCCATAAACTGGATATTCGGATGGTGGAAAAAGCTTCTGGCAAAGCTGTTTAACGCTGACGGCGTCAACCCGATTACAGAGGACGAGCTTCTTACCATTGTGGAAGAGGCAGAGACGGAGGGAAGCATCGACACGGATCAGAGTGAGCTGATTCAGAATGCCATCGAGTTCAACGACCTGGAAGCATGGGATGTGCTTACGCCGAGAGTGGATATAAAGGCTATTGAAATCGACGAAACCCAGGACGAGATTGCGGAGCTTTTCCTGAGCACAGGCTTCTCCAGACTGCCGGTATATGAGGACGATCTTGACAACATAGTGGGAGTGCTGAACCAGAAGGATTTCCATAATTATATAAAAGGCACGGATACTCCGATATCGGAATATGTCAAGCCGGTAATTTTTGTGGCCGGCTCCATGAAAATCGCGCAGCTCCTTAAACGACTGCAGACGGTGAAAACCCACATCGCCATTATAGTCGATGAATACGGCGGCACATCGGGTCTGGTGACCATGGAGGATATTATAGAAGAACTGGTAGGCGAAATCTATGACGAGCACGATGCGGCGGCATTACAGGATATCGTGCAGCAGCAGGACGGCAGCTACAGAGTCCTTTGCGGAACCAACATAGACAAGATGTTTGACTACTTCGATGTAGAAGAGGAAATAGATGCCACTACGGTTAACGGCTGGGTTGTGCTGCAGATTGACAAGCTTCCGAGTGTGGGAGACCATTTTGTATACGAAGCGGACTACAAGCGCTTCGATGTAACCGTAACCAAGGCGGACCAGCGAAAAGCGCTGGAAATCAATATGACAGTAACTGAACTTGAAGAAGAGGAATAGAAGACAGAAAGGGGACAATAAAATATGGGTTTTATGGAAAAAGTCTTTGGTGATATCAACACCAAGGAAGTGAAAAAAATTGAAAAAATTGCGGATCAGGTTATGGCGCTGGATGCGTCCATGGCAGCGCTGTCAGATGAGGAGCTCAGAGGCAAGACAGCTGAGTTCAAGGAAAGGCTGGCGGCAGGTGAGACGCTGGACGATATACTGGTAGAGGCTTTTGCTGTATGCAGAGAGGCGGCAGCCAGAAGCGTAGGCATGAAGCATTTCAAGGTACAGGTCATTGGCGGAATCGCTCTTCATCAGGGACGTATTTCCGAGATGAAGACAGGTGAAGGTAAGACTCTGGTTGCAACATTGCCGGCATACCTGAACGCCCTTGAGGGTAAGGGTGTACATATCGTAACCGTCAACGACTACCTGGCCAAGCGTGACGCTGAATGGATGGGCAAGATATATACTTTCCTGGGACTTACTGTAGGATGCGTTATCCACGGCATTTCCGACAAAACCAGAAAGGCTGCATATCAGGCAGATATCACCTACGGAACCAACAACGAATTCGGCTTCGACTACCTGAGAGATAACATGGTGATTTATCAGCGTCAGCTCACTCAGAGAGAGCTTAACTACGCCATCATCGACGAAGTGGACTCCATTCTCATCGATGAAGCCAGAACTCCGCTTATCATTTCCGGTCAGGGTGATGACTCCACAGACCTCTATCAGATTGCCGACAGGTTCGTCAAAACTCTGAAGCCGGGTGAGGACTTCACCATCGAGGAAAAGGAAAAGAGAGTAGGGCTGACTGATTCAGGTGTCGCTAAGGCGGAGAAGTTCTTCAATATTGAAAACTTCGGTGATCCGGAAAACATGGAAATCAACCATCACGTTGTAGAGGCTCTTAAAGCAAGAGCCATCATGAAGCGCGATGTGGACTATATCGTAAAGGACGGAGAAATCGTAATCGTGGACGAATTCACAGGCCGTCTCATGTTCGGAAGAAGATACAGCAACGGACTTCACCAGGCCATTGAGGCCAAGGAAGGCGTGCTGGTAAGGTCAGAGTCCAAAACTCTCGCCACTATCACTCTTCAGAACTATTTCAGAATGTATCAGAAGCTTGCAGGTATGACAGGTACGGCCAAGACCGAGGAGGAGGAATTCCGCGACATCTACAATATGGACGTAGTTGTGATTCCGACCAACAAGCCGGTTATCAGAGAGGACCTGGACGATGCTATCTTCGCCAAGGAAGAGTACAAGTTCAAAGCCATCGCCGACAGAATTGCCGAAGCCCACGCTACAGGACAGCCTGTGCTGGTAGGTACTATTTCCATAGAGAACTCCGAACGCCTCAGCAATCTGCTTAAAAAGAGAGGCATCAAGCATAACGTGCTCAACGCCAAGCAGCATGAAAAGGAAGCTGAAATCGTTGCAGAGGCAGGTCGCCTTGGAGCCGTAACCATAGCCACCAACATGGCCGGCCGTGGTACCGACATCATTCTGGGCGGCAACCCGGAATTCGAGGCAAAACGTGAGATGAAGCAGCTTGAGTACACTGACGAGCAGATTTCCTTTGCTACCAGCTTCGTATCATCAAATGATCCTGAGATGCTTAAAGCCCGTAAGGTATTCAACGAGCTCCACGCCAAGTATAAGGCGGAGAGAGCTGACGAGCAGCAGAAGGTAAGAGAACTGGGCGGACTCTGCATAATAGGTACAGAAAGACACGAGTCAAGACGTATAGATAATCAGCTGAGAGGCCGTTCCGGACGTCAGGGAGACCCGGGTCAGACCCAGTTCTTCATTTCTCTGGAAGATGACCTTATGAGACTCTTCGGCGGAGACAGAATCCAGACTGTAATGGATAAGTTCGGCATGGAGGACGAACCGATTGCCGCAGGAATGCTTTCCAAGACTATCGAAAACGCTCAAAAGAAGGTTGAAGGCCGCAACTTCGAAATCCGTAAATACGTTCTACAGTACGACAACGTAATGAACAAGCAGAGAGAGGTTATCTACGACCAGCGCCGCAAAGTTCTCTTCGGTGACAATGTGAAGGATTACGTTCTGGATATGATGGACGACCTGGTTAAAAACATTGTGGTTCCTGTAACCGTGGACAGCAAGTTTGCAGAGGAATGGGACCTCGATATGATGAACAAGAACCTTAAGCGTATCACTGACAGATTCGAGGGTCTGCATTATGATGAGGATGCCGTACATGATCTGACAGCAGATAAGCTGCAGGCTGATGCTGTCGCAGAATTCCACAGACTCTATGAGGAAAAGGAAGCCGAAATCGGTGCTGACCGCATGAGAGAAGTGGAAAAGATGATTATGTTGAGAGTTGTTGATAACCGCTGGATGGATCATATAGACGCAATGGACGACCTGAAGCAGGGTATCGGACTGCGCGCTCTGGGACATCTGGACCCGGCTGTGGCTTATGCCAACGAAGGTTTCGATATGTTCGAGGAAATGATCGGCGATATCCGTGAAGAAACCGTAAGATACTGCTTCAACGTCACCATCAACACCAGCACCGAGAGAAAGACGGTTATCAAGGGCGGTCAGGGACGCAAGGAAGAGTATAAGGATACTGCTGCTTCGGGAGCTGCACAGGCACAGTCTCAGGCAAGAACGGCTCAGGGCGGACAGATGCCGCAGCAGGCTCCTAAGCCTCAGGACGCGAGAAAGCCTGAGACCTTCAGACGTGAAATGCCTAAGGTTGGCAGAAACGACCCTTGTCCATGCGGTTCGGGCAAAAAGTACAAAAACTGCTGCATGAATAAGGATATGGAAGAATAATATTTATGGCATTAAAGCAGGCTGCACCCGGGTTTATGGGGCAGCCTGTGGTATTGTTGGGATATGGAAAAGGCCATTTTATTTAGAATGGCCAAAAGTCAACCTTTCAGAACCAATTTTCAACGGTTATAGGGTGCGGAAGGTTGACAAATTCCAGCAGTTTAAGCATGTTAGGCGCGGTGGTCCTTCAATCTGGTTACATATTATCCCATTTAGTCAACCCTTACATGTCTTTTTTCAATGGTTTGCGGCATCGAAAGGTTGACGTTTTCGAGAAAAAGAAGATTTTGAAGAGAGATGTCACGGAGCTTTGTCAACCTTGACATACGCAGTTTCAACGGTTCCAAGTCACGGAAGGTTGACTTTTTGCAATCATAACGTTTTTTAATGTATTGAAAGGGGATACTTGACAGCCGCATCCCGTTGTGCTATAAAAAAGAAAAATGCATATTATCTTGCCGCCGGGTAAGAACGACTTAGTGCGTTGTGATTCGTATCGTTAGGCCTTAGAAGATACGAACCGCGGCGCTTTTTTCATAGAAGGAGGAAAATAAATGTTTAATTTTTACTGGCCTATCGGTATGCTGGTAATCTCAAATGTGTTTTATCACATAACCGCCAAATCCCTGCCTGCTCAGGTTGATTCTTTTTTCAGCATGACCATAACCTATCTGGTGGGGGCTGCCGTATCCCTTGTACTGTTTTTTACCATTGGAAACGGGGAGCCTGTTTCACAGCAGCTGGCGGGAATCAACTGGGCGCCTTTTGTGCTTGGACTATCAGTAGTTGGACTGGAGGTGGGAGCAATCTTCATGTACAAAGCGGGCTGGGAGGTTTCCGTAGGTAACATAGTTCAGGCTATTTTCGTGGCTATAGCTTTGCTCATAGTGGGAGTGCTCGTTTACAAAGAGGCCTTGACAGCCACGAAGGTTGCAGGAATTGCGGCCTGCCTGGTGGGAATATTTTTGCTGAATAAATAGGAGGACAAAAAAGATGAAAAAATTTATAATGGAAAAGGACTTTCTTGAAATCTTTCCTGATGCCAAGATAGGAATTCTGGTGTGCAGAGGAATCGATAATCACATAAAAGACGAAAACCGCTATGCGGACTATCTTGCAGAGGCTCAGAGGGAGGCTGCAAAGCATATCACTAATCCGGAATTTACAGAGAACCCGATTATCAGAACATGGCGTGATGCATTTTACAAATTCAAAACCAAGAAAGGCGCCAGATGCTCCATCGAAGCGCTGCTCAAACGCGTATCCAAGGGCGGAGAAATCGGATGCATCAACCCGCTGGTGGACATCTACAACGGCATTTCACTAAAATACGGAGTGCCTGTAGGCGGCGAGGACATAGACAAATTCCAGGGAGATAACAGACTGACAGTGGCTGACGGCAGCGAGGAATTCATCACCTACGGCAGCGACAAGAGCGAGCCGCCTTATCCGGGAGAGGTTGTGTATAAGGACGATGCCGGAGCAATATGCCGATGCTTTAACTGGCGCGAGTCGGTAAGAACCATGCTGACAGAGGATACAGTTAACGCTTTCATGTGCATTGAAACGGTGGCCGGAGAAAGAGATGAGGTGCTGGATGCCGCACTGGATGAGCTTAAGACTCTCATAGAGAAAGAGCTGGGCGGCACAGTGGAAAAGCACATTCTGACAAAGGACTGTACGGAAGTCGTGATAGCAGAGTAGAAGCAAGAGATTATATGAAAATGGAAACAGTGCATACAGAAACTTGAGGTCAGGAGTTGTCGGCACTGTTTTTTATTCTATAGGTTCAAGCCTACTCGTTGTATAAAAGAAAAAGTTGGATTTTGATTAGGGATAATGTTATACTAATAACGAAGTATGCAGATGAAAAAACGATGTTCGGCAAGATGTTTATATAAAGGAGAGACGATTATGATTTTATATCACGGCAGTAATCTTGAGGTCAAAGAACCTAAAATAATAAAATCAAAACGATTGTTGGATTTCGGGACAGGGTTTTATCTTACCACCGACTACGAACAAGCCAAAAAATGGGCTCTCCGTACTACAAGCAGGCGGGAAGAAGGAACCCCTAGCATAACTATTTTCAGCTTTGATGAAAACGAACTGGACAAACTGGATGTGTTGACTTTTGAAGGTCCAAACAAGGAATGGCTCAGATACATTTCCGCTAACCGTACTGATAAAGCAGCAGGAGATTCTTATGATATTGTAATGGGTCCGGTGGCAAATGACCAAGCTATCAGAACAGTAAACAATTATTTGAAAGGATATTTTGATGAAGAAATTGCTATCCAATTATTACTCCCTCAAAATCTAAAAGACCAAGTCGTGTTCAAAACGGAAAAGGCATTGGCTATGCTTAAATATAATGAGGTGAAAACATTATGAAACGATTAGAGCCGGAAATAATAGATTACTACAATAATGAAGTAGTTATGATGATAGTTGAAAAATACGGATTAAGTGAAATGGAAGCGTTCAAAGTTTTTGTAAACTCCAAAACTCACGAAATGCTTGAAAATGAGGATTGCGGTATGACGGATTTTGGGGCAGAAGCGATATTTGAAATCTGGGAATGTGAAAAAATTACCGGTGACCCGCGAAATTCAGTTTATATCAGGGAGGAGTAAAATGTCAGAAGAAATGAAATTTTTTATGTATCTTTTAGAATACTATGCCGACTACAAAAACATGAAAAGCGGCGACGTACTTAAAAAATGGGAAGAAAACGGAATAACAAAAAAAATATATGACAACTATTGGACATACCATACCGAGCGAATTGAAAATGCATATATGGATATTGACAGCTTAATGACGGAAGGCCGATCTGCTTGGTAATTTTTGTTATAAGAAAAGCGATAGAAAAGCATATAATATAAACAGAAGAGAGAGAAGGAATGAATAGAAAAGAAAATGCCGAAGAGCTTATCAGGCAGTTCGGCGAAGATATTTTGAACTCGTATGGTATGAATATAGAAAAAGGCTGCATGCAGCACGGCAGCGTCAGCGTTTACGATCACTCACTGATGGTGGCGGCGCTGTGCATTGAAATAGCCGCCTGGTGCAATATCGGGGCTGATATGCGCGCGCTGGTCAGAGGAGCGCTCCTTCACGATTATTTTCTATATGACTGGCATGAGGCGGATAAAAGCCACCGTTTCCACGGGTTAATTCATGCCGGCAGGGCGCTGTCCAACGCGGAAAAGGATTTTGAACTATCGGACATAGAGAGGAATATGATAAAATCTCATATGTTTCCGCTGAATCCGGTGCTGCCCAGATATCGGGAAAGCGTCATACTGTGCGTGGCGGACAAAATCTGCGCAGCCAGAGAAACGGGCTCGGGCATATACGGAAAAGCCCGCCTGACAGCTTGCCGGACAGTGTCAGCGGCAGCCTCTAAAATGGCTGCAGTTTTCCCACCGCCATCATATAAATCGAAATAACAGCCAGAATCACAATAGCCGCAGCAGCGGCTTTTTCTGTTGTACGGGTAAAAATCGGAAGATTCTTTTCCTGTCTGCCGCGGATGAAAACCAGAAGCCCCGGAGCATATAAAACCGTGGTGATGAGCACATAGTCAAGTCCCCCGGAGTATAACATCCAGAAACCGTAAATGGTGCCGATGAAAGCGAAGACAAGAGCCACAGCCCGGGAACCTCCAGGAGCATCCATGTTGCTTTCTATGGCGATTGACCCGCCGCCCAGTCTTTCAAAGCCGTCGCCTTTCAGAGAAAGCTTTAGATAGTAGGCGGCGCTGAGAAGGTAAGGAATCATAATCATTGAGGTGCTCAGGGCATAAAAGGCCTGATATGTGGATGCACTGAAATAGCAGATTATCAGGAAAAGCTGTATGAGGCCGTTGGTCAGATACAGGGAAAAGGCCGGTGAACCATGTCTGTTTGCACGTCCGAAGGCCTCCATGAAGCCACCCTGCTGTGCAGCAGAGTAAGGGCAATCTGCTGCCAGAATGGTCCAGCCCAGCAGCGCGCCGGCCAGAGAAAGGATGACACCGATATTTATAAGGGCGGCACCCCATGGCCCAACTGCATATTCCAGAATTCCCGCCATCTGCGGAGTTGCAAGGGAGGACATTTCATCTGTGGTCATAACACCCAGGCTGAGAATGGCGGTCATAACATAGATAGCCAGGATGCCGATGAAGGCGGTGATTGAAGCTTTGCCTACATCGCTGGCACGGCGTGCACGGCCGGAAAGCACCACGGCTCCTTCAATGCCGATAAAGGACCATACGGTGGCGGAGGTAGTGGCCTTGACCTGATCTCCCAGAGCCATAGTGCCGTCTCCCCAGAAGTTGTACATGAATACCGCAGGATCAAAGGCTCCGACGAAGATGACAGCTACAACGAAAACCAGCAGAGGTACAAGCTTGGCGATAGTGGTCACGATGTTGATGATTGCCGCCTCCTGCATGCCGCGCAGCACCAGATAGTTGACGAGCCATAGGAATATTGAGGCGAGGACGATGGACAGCAGATTGTTGCCGGTGCCG
Source organism: Anaerovoracaceae bacterium (assembly GCA_051883095.1). Lineage (GTDB taxonomy): Bacteria > Bacillota > Clostridia > Peptostreptococcales > Anaerovoracaceae > SUG1106. Next base: position 10,769 of record JBJETB010000078.1, on the reverse strand, counting down.
AAGGCTGGGATAAAATATCCGATGGCTCCGAAGAGCAGAGTCAGGTATGAAACGTTGCAGAGAAGGGCGCTGACCCAGTAACCCCATGCGGAAGTAAAGCCGATGTATTCACCAAAGCCTTCACCGGCGTAGCTGTAGACTCCGTTGGTCAGGTCGGGACGGACTTTGTTGAGGCCGAAGTAGCACATCATGAGGCCCAGCATTCCCACGCCACAGATGAGCCAGCCTATGAGAATGGCACCGGTGTGGGCTCCTGCCGCAGCCATATCGGCAGTGATGGTAAAAATGCCGCTTCCTATGGTGGAACCGATTATTACGGCAATCAGACTGAGAGGGCCCAGCTGTTTTTGAGAATCGTTCATTTTATTTTTCCTCCTGAAAACTAAAACCTATTGACAGAGGCATAGTTGCATTGTTTTACAGGTAGTATTGACGGAAAATGTAAAAAATATTGAAAAAAATGAGGCGTAATAAAGGACTGGTTTTGGAAGCCATGTTATTTTTGTGGATAAACAAAGAAGTTTTAAGGAAATATTACAGTGTGTAGCATAAGAATGGGTGTGGTTCTTTAACGATTACACATTAAAATAGAAATCCATGCTGTTTTACAAAAGAACACTTGTTCCGATACTCGCTTTGTGGTATAATTTAGCTGAAGAGTTACCTGAATACGGTGGACGGTTGCGCCTCTTTAGAGAGGGGGTGATCCCATGGTTACATACGAATCCATCATAGCCTTTGCTAGTGTTGGAATGTTTATAATCGCGTTGATCACCTTGCTGAAAAATAGCAAGCATTAAGATTATTTATTTACAAAAATAAATATCACGTCCTGCTTGACCCTTGACGTGATATTTTTCACCAATAGAGGAGCAACCGTTCATCGGTAACTCTTTTATCAGTTTTATTATACTCTCATAATTCTCACAAGTCAACCTTAATCCATTTTGTTTCAAGGTAGCTAACCAAAGCTAACCAAAAACCTTTTCATTTACGCCAACCCGATTTTATGGTAAAATAAATATGTATGTGCACAAGAGCTGCCGGCGTAAGCACAGAGCAGCTTTTGTTGTGTAAGAAACAGGAAATCAAAGCTTTCCGTATGTCGTATGAAAATTGATTTTTAACATTTTTATACGACATCAGTGCCTGCATTCCTTTGTAAACTGCAGTTTTTTATGGATAATGTCGTATGAAAAGCAAAAAAATCAAGATTTATGCGACATTAAGCTTCAGATTTTGAATTTATGTCGTATGAAATCTCAAAATCGAGGTTTTTTGACGACATAGCGAAATGAAAAAGGAATTAAAAGTAAGGAAAAAATGTAAATGCTGTATGGAATGAAGACTTTCGCATTTTCATACGACATGGAGGCCGGAAGCAACGTGGAAAAGCTTTGATAATCTGAAAGAAAAAAGAAATCTGAGATAAGGAGTAAGACTATGCTTAAACTTGACAGCATCAAGGCTGAAATTCCGGCACTGAAGCCGGTTATGGCAGAAGTCGGTGACTCTCTTTGACCTGGCTCGCCTGAGAGAGGAGCTTGAGAGAGCAAACAGAGAAATTGAACAGCCGGGCTTCTGGGACGACCCGGAGGCAGCCCAGAAAGCCATGAAAGAAAAAAAGTCCATGGAGGATACCATCGGCGGTTTTGAGGCACTGGAAAAATCCCTTGCCGATACGGAGGAGCTCATAGAGCTTGCAGAGATGGAAGAAGCGGCGGGAGCATCTGACGAGGAACTGGCAGAGACGGCCAAGACCATAGAGAAGGACTTTGAGGAAATTAAAGAAAAGCTTGAGACCATGAGATTGAGGACTTTGCTGACGGGAAAGTATGACCGCTGCGGGGCTATCGTCTCAATTCATGCCGGAACAGGCGGTATCGATGCCATGGACTGGGCTTCCATGCTTTTCCGCATGTACACACGCTGGTGTGAGAAGAAGGGATACAGCGTAAGGATTATCGACTACCAGAGGGATCCGGAGGCAGGTATAAAAAGCGCAACTTTTATCGCCGAGGGCGAAAACGCTTATGGCTACCTTAAGAACGAAAAGGGCGTTCACCGTTTGGTGAGGATTTCACCGTACAATGCGGCAGGCAAACGGCAGACATCTTTTGCACAGCTGGATGTAACGCCTGAAATCGACGATGAGATTCACGTGGAAATCGACCCGGAAGACCTGAGGATAGATACCTACAGGAGCAGCGGCGCCGGCGGCCAGCACGTTAATAAGACGGACTCAGCCATCAGAATCACCCACCTGCCTACCAACATAGTGGTTACATGCCAGAACGAGCGAAGCCAGCATCAGAACAAGGAAGTAGCCATGAAGATACTGCTGGCCAAGCTGACAGAGCTGGCGGAGCAGGAACACAAGGAAAACCTGAAGGAACTCAAGGGAGACTACTCCATGAACACATGGGGCTCTCAGATACGCTCCTATGTTTTCCAGCCCTACACACTGGTAAAGGACCACAGGACCGGTGCGGAGACAGCCAATGTGACGGCAGTCATGGACGGAGACCTGGACTATTTCATAAACGAGAAGCTTAAGCAGAAAGATTAAAATAAAAGAAGGAAAACAGGATAAAGATATGGATATAATTCAGAAACTTGCAAGCGAATTTAAAATCAGGACGGCTCAGGTAGAGCACACAGTAGAGCTCATTGACGAGGGGAACACCATTCCTTTCATAGCCAGATACCGTAAAGAAGTTACCGGCGGTCTCAGCGATGTGACCCTCCGCGATCTGGACGAAAGGCTTAAATACCTGAGAAATCTGGAAGAGAGAAAGGACGAGGTAATCCGTCTCATCGAGGAACAGGGCAAGCTTACAGAGGAACTGCGCGATGAAATCATGAAAGCCGAGGTGCTTCAGAGAGTTGAGGACCTGTACAAGCCTTACAAGCAGAAGAAGGCTACCCGTGCCTCCAAGGCCAAGGAAAAAGGCCTGGAGCCCCTGGCCATGATTATTTTCGCACAGCTTAAGACTGACGGCACACCGGAAGAGGCCGCGGAGCCTTTCATCAACCCTGAAAAGGAAGTGAACACTGCAGAAGAAGCTCTTCAGGGAGCTTGTGATATAATCGCTGAAATGATAGCCGACGATGCGGAAATCACCAAGGATGTCAGAGAAAAGACTTTCAGCACTGCGGTAATTGCCACGGAAGCTGTTGACCCCGAGGAGAAGACAGTATACGAGATGTACTATGACCATCAGGAGGCCCTTGCCAAAATCCCTAATCACAGAGTTCTGGCCATAAACAGAGGCGAAAAGGAAAAGAAGCTGAAGGTCAAGGTTGCAGTGGATGCGGAGCAGATGCACAGCGTAATCGCATGCAGCATAATCAAGAACGAAAAGAATATTTTCTTCGGCCTGCTTCAGGACACAATCGCCGACGCATATAAGCGTCTCATGGCGCCTTCCATAGAAAGAGAAATGAGAAATCTTCTCACGGAAAGAGCTGAGGCTGAGGCGGTTAAGATTTTTGCAAAGAATACAGAGAGCCTGCTCATGACACCTCCTGTAAAGGGCAAGCGGGTCATAGCCATCGACCCGGGCTACAGGACAGGCTGCAAGGTGGCAGTGCTGGACGAGACAGGCAAGCTGAAGGCATACACCACCATATATCCTACAGAGCCAAAAAACGACATTAAGGGCACAGAGGCTGTGCTCAAAAAAATCGTAGAGAAGTATCATACAGACATCATTGTCATAGGAAACGGTACGGCTTCCAGGGAGACCGAGGAGGTTGTGGCGAACTTCATTAAAAAAGAAGGTTATGACATTCAGTATACAATAGTGAACGAGGCGGGAGCATCTGTATATTCGGCATCCAAGCTGGCCACAGAGGAGTACCCTGACCTTGATGTGACCACAAGAGGCGCCATGTCACTAGGCCGCAGACTGCAGGACCCGCTGGCAGAGCTGGTAAAAATCGACCCTAAGAGCATCGGAGTGGGGCAGTACCAGCACGATATAAACCAGAAGCTGCTGGAAGGCGCTCTTACTAATGTAGTTGAAGACTGTGTAAACAGAGTAGGCGTAGACCTCAATACGGCTTCCCCGTCGCTGCTTTCATATATTGCAGGAGTAAACATGGGAATAGCCAAGAACATCGTTGCATACAGGGAGGAGCACGGCCGCTTCAATAACAGAAAAGAACTGATGAAGGTGCCTAAACTGGGAGAAAAGGCTTTCAACCAGTGCGCAGGCTTCATGCGTATTACAGAGGGAGATAATCCTCTGGATGCCACCTCCGTACATCCTGAATCCTACGGTGCTGCTCAGGCCATGATGGAAAAGCTGGGTGTAGACCCTAAGGCGGTACAGTCAGGCGGTGATAAGGATATGGAAAAGAAAATCAAAGCAGCATATCCGGCCAAGTCACTGAATCAGAGTATCGCAGCCATGGCAGCAGATCTTGGTGTGGGTGAAATGACACTGACAGATATTATTGAGGAAATGAAAAAGCCGGCCAGAGACCCTCGAGAGGATGCGCCGCCTGTGATTTTCAGAAACGATGTCAAGTCCTTTGAGGATCTTAAGATTGACATGGAGATGACGGGCACGGTGAGAAACGTGGTGGACTTCGGAGCTTTCGTGGATATAGGAGTGAAAAACGACGGACTGGTGCACATATCGCAGATGAGCGATAAGTATATCAAGCATCCTATGGACGTGGTATCCGTAGGAGACACGGTTAAAGTAAAGATTATTTCCATAGACTACGATAAGAAAAAGGTCGGACTGACCATGAAAGGATTAAAGGGTAACAATTAGAATGACTGACACCAGAAAAGTCAATACGGTTCTGTTCGATTTTGACGGAACCCTGGTAAATACAAACGACGTAATAATCGCTTCCTGGCAGCACACATATATGCATTATCTGGGAAGAGAAGAATCTGTAGACAAGATAACATCATGTTTCGGCGAACCCCTGCTTCTGACTATGGAAAGAGAGTTTCCGGGAGTTGATCCGCAGGAGTCGGCGGAGGTATACCGCAGATATCAGCAGGAAAATGCTGATGAGCTGGTAAAAATCTTTCCGGGTATCAGAGAGCTGCTGGAGACGCTGAAGAAAGACGGGTACAGGATGGGAATAGTCACCTCAAGAACCAGAGAATCTGCAGAGAGATACATGGATATGTTCGAAATCGGCGGATACTTCGAAGCTATGGTGACCTGCGACGACACGGACATCCATAAGCCCAACCCGGAGCCTATACTGCTCTGCCTTAAAAAGCTGGGCATAACTGCAGAGGAAGCTCTCATGGTGGGAGACAGCCCCTTTGATATAAAGTGTGCCAACAACGCAGGAGTAAGATCGGTGCTGGTAGACTGGAGAATAACAGGCGGCGGGCAGACACTCATAGATGATGCCAGAGAGGATTTTACCATAGAAAAACCGGCGGAGCTTAAAGCGGTTCTGGAAAGACTGAACGCATAGGAGGCTCAGATGCTTACCATCTTTTACGGACGCGAAAGCGTTGACAAGGAAAAGTTCATATTCGATAACATCAAAGGTCGGGCGCTTATCATAGTTCCCGACCAGTTTACATTGGAGGCGGAAAGAGAGCTCTTCAGGAGTCTGGGAGCCACAGCTCTTATGGACGTGGAGGTGCTTTCCATGTCGAGACTGGGATTCCGCCTTCTGTCAGAGCTTGGCGGCAGCAAGCGGACTTTTATAGATAAATACGGACGCCATATGATCCTTGCGCAGACCGCCCTGGAGGAAAGGGAAAATCTCCAGGTTTTCCGTGGACTTGAGGGCAAGAGTTCATTCATCGACATGGTAAACAATTTCATCACCGACATGAAGCAGTATAACTGCGGGTCGGCAGAACTTGCCGAGATGGCAGGACAGGTGGAGGAGGGCTCCTACGTGCAGAAGAAGCTGCAGGATCTGGAACTTCTTTTGAGACGTTATGAGGAAAAAATAAAAGGCCGCTACACGGACTCGGAGGACTATATCAATCTGGTTCTGGGCAAGATATGCGATTCAGAGCTCATAAAAGGAAACAATCTATGGATTTACGGATTCGACAGCTTTACACCTAAAGCTCTGTCTATTATGGGAGAACTTATGGAAAACGCCGCTGAGGTAAATGTGGTGCTTACCTGTTCGGATGACTTAAAAGAACGTGATGCCGAACTTTTTGAACTTGGCAGAAGAGTTATGGACATGCTGGATGATGAGGCGCGATCAAGGGGAATAGCAGTAATCAGAGAAAGAATTCCGGAATTTTATGCTTTCACAGGAAAGGCGCCTGCAATGGCCCACATAGAGCGTGAACTGTATTCTCTGCCGGCCAGACCGTATATAGATAATCCCGGGGAAAGCCTTACTCTGCTCGCGGCATCAGGGCCATACAGCGAGGCCGAGAGCGCGGCATGCTTTGTACAGAAACTGATACGTGAAAAAGGATATCACTACAGCGATATCAAAGTTATATGCAATGACCAGGATGTGCGGGGGCCTATACTCAAGAGAGTATTCAAAGAATACGGAATGGAACTTTTTTCTGATTCACGAAAAGATGTAATGCAGAGTCCTGTGCTCCGGTTTGTCATATCGCTATTAGACGTTGTTATTGGGAAATACAGGTCTGAAGCACTTTTCAGACTGCTTAAATCGGGATTCGGCGATCTGACATCCGATGAGATTACAGACCTTGAAAATTACGGAATCAAATACAGAATTAAAGGCACCATGTGGAAGCGGCACTTTGTCAAAGGTGAAAAGGAGTACGGTCTTGAAGAACTGGCGCGCCTCGACGGCATCAGAGAAAAAGCCGTGGTGCTGCCGGAACGCTTCGAGGAACTGATGAAATCTGCCGGCACAAACGGTGAATTTATCGGGAGCTTGTACAGATTTCTCTATGATGATGCCCGGCTGCCGGAAAAGATTGAAGCCTTCATGGAGGAACAGCGGCAGGCGGGACGGAAGGATCTGGCCGACGAGACTGCTCAGATATGGGGAAGCCTGATACATATTCTGGATCAGATGACGGAAATCTGCGGAGCAACCGGTTTTGATGCGGCAAGCTTTCGCGATCTGCTTAAGACGGGACTTTCACAGATTGATATAGGCGTACTGCCGCCGGGTAAGGATGGACTGATGATGGGAACCATGCAGCGGAGCAGAACAGGAAAAATCAGGGCTCTGGCAGTGGTAGGCGCCAACGAGGGCATAATGCCTCAGGAAAAGACCGAGCCGGGACTGTTCGGAAGTGAAGAAAAGGAATTCTTTGAAGAACGTGGCATCAGACTCTGCAAGGTGGATGCAGTAAGGAACATGGAAGAGAGAGTCGGCATATACAGAAATCTCTGCAAACCGGATGATGTTCTTTACGTCAGCTGTGCGCTGGCTGACGGAGAGGGAGGACAGATAAAGCCTTCACCGGTATTCAACAAGCTCCAGGAGATTTTTCCGGAGGCTGCAGTGGAAAGAGATGTGCTTAACAGAGAGAATACTGAAGAACTGATAAACGGCCATATGAGCGGAATACGACACATGACGGAAGCACTGCAGGCTGTCAGTGAAGGCGAGCCTCTGGCTTCGCAATGGATGCAGATGGCTGACTGGCTCAAGACCCAAAGACCTGAAACCGTGGGACAGATAAGGGACGGGCTTGCTTTTACCAATCGCCAGGAGGCGCTGGGCCATGAAGCGGCCGCAGAGCTTTTCAGGAAAGACCCGCAGGAGGCCATGAGCGTAAGCCCTTCCAGACTGGAAAAATTCTCACGCTGCCCGTTTTCACATTTCGCAGCATACGGACTTAAACCGGAGGAACGAAGAATATTTCAGGTTGCTCCCCGGGAAATAGGAGACATTTATCACCAGTGTCTCATGGAGCTGACAAGGAAGCTGAGCGTACCGGGAATGGATATTACGGATCCGTCTTCACCGTGGATGACCATAACTGACGGGGAGCTCAGAACCTTCGTGGAGGAAACTGTCGCAGCCCAGCTCAAGGAATACAGGGAAGGACTTTTTGACCTGGGAAGCGAGGAAAAGTACAGGGGCAGCCGTGTAATTGACATCTGTGAAAAGGTGTGCCGCACAGTTATAGAACAGGTAAGAGCAGGCAGCATAAAGGAGAGCCGCTTTGAGGCATCTTTTGGCAGAAATCCCGGTGCACCGATAGAGCCTATTGAGGTAAAACTGGATAATGAGACAGTGTATATAGAGGGCAAAATAGACAGAGTTGATTATCTGCCGGGCGACAGAGTGAAGATAATAGACTATAAGACGGGAAAGGAAAGCTTCAGCGCCGAAGAGGCGGCGGCCGGATACAGGCTGCAGCTCATGCTTTATCTTGAGGCTTCCATGGAAAAAAAGCATCGTCCTGCAGGAGTCTTTTACTTTAACATCAGCGAACCTATGATAGACATGTCTGCGAAAATAATAGATGAAGATGAGATTGCAGACAAGGTAAAGAAAAATTTCAAGCTTAACGGAGTCATCGTGGATGACCCTGATGTAATAAGAAATGTGGCCGGCGATTTTAATGGATATTCTGATATACTGCCTCTCAGGAAAGGGAAGGAAGGCGTGGCTGCCACAGGCAGTGAGGGTCTCCTCAGTGAAGAGCAGTTTGAAGAGCTGCGTGATGCAGTAAGCAAAAAAGTCCGCAGCATCTGTGCGGACCTGGCTGAAGGCAGAATCGACATACATCCCATGAAAACAGGTGACCGTTCTGCATGTACATATTGCACCTACAAGGGTATCTGCAGATTTGACACAATATTTGACGGCTGCAGCTACAATATCATCTGATATTATTTAGTCATTTCACCGCGGAGGTCGGTCTCCATGAGCTCTTTTATCTTTTCACCGGAATATCCGCAGCTGAAGAGATAGTACAGCTTGGCTATGGCCGCTTCCGTGGTCATGTCATAGCAGCCTACAGCTCCGAACTTTTTGAGAGCATTGCTGGTTGCATAAGTCCCAAGTTTAGTGGTTCCCTGATAGCACTGGGAGCACACGGCGACGATGGCACCGTTTTCCGAGGCCCGCCGGATGCTGTTTACAAGAGGACGGTTGTTGCTTGGTATATTGCCCTCACCGAAGGTTTCCAGAACGACACCGCGGAGCTTTTCGGATATAATCTGCTCGAATATCTCAAACTGTATGCCGGGGAAAAACTTCAGTACTCCGATGGGAACCTGACGGAGTCCAGTCAGCTTGAAGGTGTCAGCCTGTTCAGGTTTGACGAGGGCCTGACGGTTGTATTTTATATCGATGCCCACATTAGCCAGGACAGGGTAATTGGGTGAAGTGAAGGCCATGAGCTCATCGGCTGAAGTTTTGGTGGAACGGTTGCCGCGGAGCAGCTTTCCTGCAAAGTAGATGCAGACTTCGCTGGCAACTCCCTCTGATGCGATGACTATGGAGTTTATCAGGTTGTCACGTCCGTCGCTTCTCAGTTCACAGAGAGGTATCTGCGAGCCTGTGAAAACTACCGGTTTGTTCAGACCTTCCAGCATGAAGGAAAGGGCTGATGCGGTGTAGGACATGGTATCGGTACCGTGAAGAACCACGAAACCGTCGTAATTATTATATCTGTCGCGTATCTCACGGCCGATGTTTACCCATTCTTCTACAGCAACATTGGCTGAATCCAGCAGGGGATCGAACTCCACGATATCCCAGTGGGGCATATCTTTGTTTTTTAACTGGGATATTTCGTCCAGCATGCTGGTGAAATATTTTTTCTTAGGGGCGTAGCCCTGTTCTGTGGGAACCATGCCGATGGTTCCGCCCGTGTATAAAATACATACTCTTTTTTTCATAATTGGATTTGCCTTTCCTTATTTCTCACTTTACACTTCTGGATACATCATAACATATTTTATGCTGTGTTTCCATCTGTTGTTTTGTCGAAGAATGGTATACGCGGCTTGACAGGAAAAAGATTTAATAATAAAATTTACCCATAAGAACCATACCGCCAAGGGAGGAAAAAGAAATGTCAAACACACCTACACCTCATATCGCCGCTAATCAGGGCGACTTTGCAGAAACTGTTCTCATGCCGGGAGACCCGCTGAGATCTAAATTTATTGCAGAAACTTTCCTGGAGAACCCTGTCCTCGTAAACAATACAAGAGGAGTACAGGGCTATACCGGAACCTATAAAGGCAAGAGAGTATCCGTAATGGCATCCGGAATGGGCATGCCGTCCATGGGAATATACTCATATGAACTTTTTAACTTCTACGATGTGAAAAACATAATCAGAGTGGGAACCGCCGGAGTAATCAGACCTGATCTTAAGGTTAGAGATATCGTCTTCGGACAGGGAGCCTGCACCAATTCAAATTATGGCAGCCAGTTCGATCTGCCGGGAACCTTTGCGCCTATATGCTCCTATGAGCTTCTGAAGAAGGCTGTGGACGCCGCCGAAGGTATGGGCATAACGCCTGTAGTAGGAAACCTTTACTCATCAGATGCATTTTACGACGATTCCATGGGACTTTCCAAATGGCAGAAGATGGGAGTACTGGCAGTGGAGATGGAGGCTGCGGCACTGTATATGAATGCCGCCAGAGCCGGAAAGAACGCACTGGCCATCTGCACTATTTCAGATAATCCTTTCACGGGAGAGGTTACTACAGCCGAGGAAAGGCAGATGACCTTCACCAAAATGATGGAAATCGCTCTTGAAATCGCGTAATTCAGCGACTTCTGACAAAGAAAGGGGTGACTTGAAAAAGTAACTTCACGATGTAAAACTAATTTCACAGTGAAAGAGA
>JBJETB010000077.1:0-37366 GCA_051883095.1 Anaerovoracaceae bacterium | reverse complement strand
GCCGGTATCATAGCTGAGATTGGAGATATCAATCGTTTCGAAAACCATGCACAGCAAATACAAAGAGGTGAACAGATACCAACACAAACGTGCACTCGCATTAACTGCCCGTAAACTTGTGCGGTTAGTCTTTGCACTGCTCAAAGACAATCGCCTATATCGTCCGGCAAAGTAGATGTATTCATCTGCTTGCTGACGAGCTACGCCCTGCTCATTTTTGGAAACTGACCGACAGGGCTTAGGTGGGTGTTTTTTGTCTTCAGGAGAAATATGCGAAAGTATATGATTTTTTTCTCATTTCTCACTTGACATCACACCGCTGGACTATTTTCCGAATGCTGTGAAGGAAAGCATCAGTCCTCCGCATGTGTTTCTGCCGTCATCCTCAAAGCCGTATTCACCGAAAGTGAACTCGCAGATGAAAGGCACATCTCCTGCAGCCTTCTTAAGCTCTGCTGCTACCTCGTCGATTCTCGCATCGATTCCTGCACGTCTGCCGCCGCAGTGAACAAGGTGATATGCTGCCGGAGTCTTGCCCAGTTTGTCCGTTACCTTGGCTACTGCCTTTCCTGTAGATGCGATGAGTCCGTCAACGCTGCCCTTCATGAGGATGATTGCAGTATTCTCTGCAAGATTGTTTCCTACAGCGATGGTCTTGTCTTCGTTTCCGTTCATAGGATGTCTGATAGCTACCAGGTCACCCAGCGGATCCTTCACTCCAAGAGGAGCTGTGATGGAGTATGCCAGCAGATTTCCGCCTGCAACCTGTTCATCGGAAGCACCTGTCCATTCCTGATATTTCTTCAGTGCCGGAACACCGTCGATTTCTGCCAGAGTCCTGTAATTATCGACCTTGGTGATAATGCCTGCATGCTCTGTTTCCTCATATGCGCCTGTGTATTCATTAGCAAATCCGGTATCGCCGTAGAAGAAAGCTACTGCAACGCCGTCTGCAGTTACCATTTCATCTGTATAAAGCAGCCATTCTCCTGCAATCGCATTATCTGCTGCACTTCCTCCGAAGAAAGGCACTCTGCCTATTACTTCTGTAATTCCTTTAAGATAGAATTCCTCTTCTCCCGGAGGCGCTACCATGTAGAAATAGTCCGGAGCCTCAGTCTTGCCGGCTTTCTTAAGAGCTGCCTCTGCAACCTTATGTCCGGTCTCTCTTGCTGTTCCTGCCTTAGGCATGCCTGCTACGCCAACTGTAAGTTCTTCGCCGCCCATGGCCATGATTCCTACGAATCCGTCATCTCCTGTTACAAAACCGTCCTGGGTGATAACTCCTGTAAAGGAGGTATTTCCTACGAGAGGAACACCCGGCAATTCTTCGCTGATGGCTGCAAGCAGAGCCTTCTGGTCATACTGAACGCCGCTGTAAACAAAAGCCATCTTGATATCTTTAACTTCCTTGACTGCCTGTGCTGCTTCCTTGCCTGCAAGCTTCACATCTGCTTTTGTGCTTATTCCTGTCTGTGCTTTTAACATTTTATGGACCTCCTTTGTTATTAAAGGGCTGAGCATCTTATAAGTGACATCCAAGTGATGTCGGTAATTGATGTCGGTAATTGATGTCGTTAATTGATGCCGCCCGGCCTGTTATGCTTTTTATGGTTGTATAATAATTCACAATCTTTTTTGCGTCAATAGCTGCTGTTCTGCAATGAGAGGCGGTCGTTTCACCATGCGGAACGGCCTTGGGCTGCTGCTCTTTTGCTTGCATGCGGGGCTATATGGGCTGACTGCAAAGTTATTGTTCGCTCAAAAGTCAACCTTTGGTTTGCATTTTTCAACGGTTTGCGGCACCGGAAGGTTGACACTTTTCGGGATCCAGCATTCTTTATCATGTGGAATATCGGATTTTGTCAACCTTCTGCTTGTCAATTTCAACGTTTTCATGGGTCGGAAGGTTTGGTGCTCTGTCAAGATTTCGGACACTGATTTTGTAGAATTTCCTTCTATCAAATCAGTGTCGTGTTCATCTATGCTGCCGTTTTGACAGCGAAATGTGTTTTGTAATACATCTTCTCATATTCAAACGGAGAACGATATCCGCAATAACTGTGGATTCTCCTGGTGTTGTAATATGCATCAATGTATTCGAATACGAGTTGATATGCATGATTGTAATTGCGAATCTCAAATCTGTTCAGCCATTCTCTTTTAATCAATGCATGGAAAGACTCGATACAGGCGTTATCCCACGGATTTCCTTTTCCAGAGTAGCTCTGTTCAATTCCCTTTGTTGCAGCATAATATTCATCGGAGGTATATTGAACACCTCTGTCTGTATGTATCACTTTTGGAACCTGGTTTTCGGCGTGAAGTTTTGCCTTTTGTATGGCATTTACGACATGGATGGTCTCCAGAGTTCTGGAAAGTTCCCATGCAACGATTCGACGTGAAAACAGATCCATAATACAGGATAGATATACGAATCCCTCTCTCGTCCAAATATATGTGATATCGGTGCACCACACGGCATTAGGCTTATCAGGACTGAAATCTCTTTTTAAAATGTTTTTGAGACGACAGCTGAAATCTTCGCTTATGGTTGTAATCGTGTACGGTTTAACATAACATGCCCGAATCCCTAATTCCTGCATGTACTTAGTAACTGTTCTTTCAGAAATAATCTCGCCCATGTTTCTTAGAATCTTTGTGATTTTAGGTGCACCATAAATCTGCATATTATTATAGATTTTTAGAATCAGTTCTTTGATATGATTTCGTCTACGTTCCTGCTGGCTTGGTTCGCGCTTCAGCCAATCATAATAGCCACTTGTAGAGACGCCAAGTTTCTTCAGCACTCCGCTGACGGAAAAGCTGCGTCCCTTTGAAAGGCTGTCAACGGTATCTTTTACAGCCTGATAGATGCCTTCCGTCAGTCTCCCAGAATGCTGATTGCTTTTTTTAGCACTTCAAGTGCATCCTGCGTGTCGCGAAGTTCACGTTTCAGCCGCATGATTTCTTTTTCTTCATCACTCATGCCGGCTTCACGAATACTGACACTCTCGTTTCTTTTCTCACGCTTGTCCTTTTTGTACCATCCGTAAAGGGTGTCGTAAGGAAGACCGAGATACTCTGCACAGACACGCATATCAACATCAGGATGATCTTTGATATACTCAAGTGCATTACGCTTAAACTCATCACTGTACTTTCTTGACATTTGGATTTCCTCCTTCTTGTATAGATATTTTACTATTATAGAAGGAGTTTTGCAAAACCAGTGTCCGAAATTTATTCTAGCATCAGTTGACTTTTTTCTGTTATTAGGTCCGACCCACACCAATATCCGTCTTAAGTGTCAACCTTCACATGGTGACTTTCAACGGTTTGCGGCCTCGGAAGGTTGACTATTGCCGGTTTTAATATTACGTGCTCTTCCCCGAAGCGCTGCCGCATACGCTTCAACGCCAAAAATCCACACAAAAAACAACATAAAACTTGAATAAAAGCCGCTGTTATGGTATAGTTAATGAGCGTGAAAAATATGGAGACGTATCGAAGTGGTCATAACGGGGCGCACTCGAAATGCGTTTGCCTTTCGGGGCACGTGGGTTCGAATCCCACCGTCTCCGCCAGAACCTAAAAGGTCTATCTCGGTCTATTACCTGAGATGGCCCTTTTGTTTTTTGCTAAAACACGTGTGGAATTCAGACCCGAGAGGGCGTGGCCGTTTAGGATAAGGTATAATTATTGATTTAAGCATCAAAAAGTGTTATAATATAATTGTATAAATACATCTGCATTCTGTCAGAAATGAAGGGAGGTTCACTATGGCACTTGAAAACAGATTAGGGCTTACAAGTTCTGCCGACCTTGCCCGTGAAGAAGAACGCATCAGCAAGAAAAAGGCTATGATGCTTTTTGAAAAAGGTATTTTAGACAATCTCCCTGCCGGCAGGTTTTCTACATTGCAGACAATTCATAAATATCTCTTTGATGACATTTACGACTTCGCAGGCGAACTTTGACGAGATCGTTGAAAAGTATATTGAGATGAGCATCGACCACAGCTACTACTACGAGGGTTATACGACATTTAAGGCAGCAGAATTGTAAGCATATTTACATCGTAAGGAGGTATCAGACATGGAAAACAATATTAAAAGAGTTTACGATTATTTAAAGGCAGCAGATACATACTACCTTGCCACAGTTGAAGGCGATCAGCCGAGAGTCCGTCCTTTCGGAACCATTAATATCTTTGAGGACAAGCTTTATATTCAGACAGGAAAAGTAAAGCCTGTTTCGAAACAGATTGCTGCAAATCCAAAGGTTGAGATCTGCGCATGCAAAGACGGCACATGGCTGAGAGTTACAGGGCAGCTTGAAGAAGACGACAGAGTCGAAGCGCGCAAGGCAATGCTGGATGCTTACCCTAATCTTCGCGGCATGTACGACGAAAACGACGGCAATACCCAGGTGCTTTATTTTAAGGGTGCGACTGCAACCTTCAGCTCATTTACGGCTGCACCGGAAACGGTCGAGTTTTAATCTGGCAAAAAATAAACCATTGCGAACCTGTTTTCAATGGTTTGCGGTTTCGGATGGTTTACTTTTCTGTAAGCAATCGCGAAAAATCGTCTTGATTTTTGATTTAACCGCCATATAAATGCAAAAATATAAACCAATTTCAGCACTATCCAGCTGATTTGGTTTATTTTTTGTAAAACCGATAGACCATCGAAGCCCTGAAAACGTTGAAATATCGTTGACGTAGGGTTACTTTTTCCTTATTATAATATTTCATCTCCGGACGCCGCAGGTCGATGCGGCCTTTTTTCCCAAGCAGGCAGGACAACCGTTTTGAATAAATTTTTCATGCACATTTTAGAACGATGTTTCGACTGAATCAAAACCAGTTTTTCCTGCCAACTCCTCAATCTTTTCGGGACTTATTTCAGATAGCGGCGCATCTATTGCCTTGCTCTTTCGTACTTCGTTCAGCATAGATGAATATTCATCTTTTTGCACTAGAATGACCTTTTAAATATAATCCTTAAACTTATAATATCACGCGTCAGCACATTTTTCATAAATATTCCCAGTTATTCACACGCCTCATGCGAGACGCGACAAATTCATTGATGAAAAGATTCTCCGTCATTTCGATTTATACTCACACGCCTCTTGCGAGGCGTGACCACAGATTATACTCCCTGAGACTATCCTTGCATATTTCTACTCACACGCCTCTTGCGAGGCGTGGCTCTACCTCTGCTCTGTAATCTTCTGGTACTTCCTCATTTCTACTCACACGCCTCTTGCGAGGCGTGACGCAAAAGGCACTGACTATTATACTGACGAAGATAATTTCTACTCACACGCCTCTTGCGAGGCGTGACACAGGCGGCAAAGGAAGCACAGGCACAAGCAGATTTCTACTCACACGCCTCTTGCGAGGCGTGACAAGTAGATGGTTTGTCGTTGCAACTCACGGACGAATTTCTACTCACACGCCTCTTGCGAGGCGTGACTCTGTCTTTCCAGCACCAGATCAGCTGATGTCTTATTTCTACTCACACGCCTCTTGCGAGGCGTGACTCCACAGGGTTTTTCCTTCCTTGTCAACCCTGTCATTTCTACTCACACGCCTCTTGCGAGGCGTGACTTGTCGATAAATTCCAGCGTATCCTTGTCGATATTTCTACTCACACGCCTCTTGCGAGGCGTGACTCCACAGGGTTTTTCCTTCCTTGTCAACCCTGTCATTTCTACTCACACGCCTCTTGCGAGGCGTGACTTGTCGATAAATTCCAGCGTATCCTTGTCGATATTTCTACTCACACGCCTCTTGCGAGGCGTGACTGAATTGGTGTGTCAAAGTCCACCAGATTGTTGGAATTTCTACTCACACGCCTCTTGCGAGGCGTGACTTAACCTGTTTTTTTACCGCCACGCCCAGATCCTTATTTCTACTCACACGCCTCTTGCGAGGCGTGACCTTCTTATGCTGCTCTCTCATAGTCTCTTCGTCATTTCTACTCACACGCCTCTTGCGAGGCGTGACCGGACTTAAACTGCGTTGCTCTGGACTTTTCCGATTTCTACTCACACGCCTCTTGCGAGGCGTGACAGGACGATGAATTTCCTGTACTTGACCATGTACATTTCTACTCACACGCCTCTTGCGAGGCGTGACCCGACAGGACTCCCGTCGGACTTATTGACGATTATATTTCTACTCACACGCCTCTTGCGAGGCGTGACTACTTGTCAGCGATGTTGACATTTACATAATTATTTCTACTCACACGCCTCTTGCGAGGCGTGACTTCAAGATACCTGTTAGCCTCTTTCTTACTGTCAATTTCTACTCACACGCCTCTTGCGAGGCGTGACATAATGAAACACACAGATTTGGTAGCCTTTTTAATTTCTACTCACACGCCTCTTGCGAGGCGTGACAAATATTCTGCCAAACTCCACTCAGATACTCCCCATTTCTACTCACACGCCTCTTGCGAGGCGTGACCTAAACTATCCGGAGTAAACCTCCGAACTATAATTTCTACTCACACGCCTCTTGCGAGGCGTGACAACGAAGCGATGAAACTCAGGGCGCTCATTCCGATTTCTACTCACACGCCTCTTGCGAGGCGTGACTTAAAGACTTTGATACTGCTACATGGCTTACAGATTTCTACTCACACGCCTCTTGCGAGGCGTGACATTTCAGGGTTTACGGCAATTACCGCTGCCATACCATTTCTACTCACACGCCTCTTGCGAGGCGTGACTTGAAGATGAGGTGTACCGTATCGACGAGATGAAATTTCTACTCACACGCCTCTTGCGAGGCGTGACAGGATGTTTGTACTCTCCAAAGATTTTAATTTTATTTCTACTCACACGCCTCTTGCGAGGCGTGACTGTGGTTGCGGCTTCCGTCCTCCGGATAGTGCCATTTCTACTCACACGCCTCTTGCGAGGCGTGACGTGTATGTGTTCCGCTTAATAACATTGTGAACATATTTCTACTCACACGCCTCTTGCGAGGCGTGACCGCAGAAGAAAAATGACGGCAGTCATTACTATTTCATTTCTACTCACACGCCTCTTGCGAGGCGTGACGCCTTCAGGCATGGGATTTCTGTCTGGTCTTTATTTCTACTCACACGCCTCTTGCGAGGCGTGACGGTATCGGGCATATCTTTAGCTTCTTTGGCATAATTTCTACTCACACGCCTCTTGCGAGGCGTGACGGTGTATGGACAGCGGTAACACCAAGTTAATTAAATTTCTACTCACACGCCTCTTGCGAGGCGTGACCTCTGCACCAGCAGTGAAGAATAATGTGGTACTATTTCTACTCACACGCCTCTTGCGAGGCGTGACTAAACCAAGACTGACAGCACCATCAACAACAGACATTTCTACTCACACGCCTCTTGCGAGGCGTGACGCTTTGACTTTTAACGTTTCTATCTCACCTGTTTTATTTCTACTCACACGCCTCTTGCGAGGCGTGACATCTTGATAGAAATAAAATTGTTCATTCTCTTGATTTCTACTCACACGCCTCTTGCGAGGCGTGACATGAGCCGAAGCAGATGAATTACTCAATGCCGGACATTTCTACTCACACGCCTCTTGCGAGGCGTGACCTTAAATGGCTCAGAGACAACGGCTACACCACAAATTTCTACTCACACGCCTCTTGCGAGGCGTGACTGATGGCCTTGATGCTTGGTACACCAAAGGGCAATTTCTACTCACACGCCTCTTGCGAGGCGTGACCGCTACATGACGTGTAATTGAACGGTCTCGCCTACTATATGTAAGAGGCGGACTATATAAGCGCAGTATTTTCTACTGCATTTTTAATGTTTTAGGATTATTTTTCTAGGCGAACCTCCCGAGAAATTGGCTATCACAGGCACTTCGCCTGTAAGCCCCAGCATCAAAGGATGATTACTCCCTCCGGATTGTATGTCTGCTTGGCTCCGATATGCTCTATTCGCCTTTCCCAATTATTCCCTAGATAGTAAAATCTCAGGCTATCCGTTTCTTCATCTATCAAGTCCACAAGTTTTTCCTTTAAATTCAGAAAAGTTGAGTAATCAAGGTCTGCTTCAAAGACAGAGTTTTGAACTCTTTGTGCATGATTCTGGCACTCTTTCGCTACCTTCCTAAGTCTCGTCTTGCCTGCGTTATCCAGGGTGCTTACATCATAGCTGATTAATACCATCATGATTTTCACCTACTTGTATAAATATGGGGGATAGCTTTCGATTTCTCCTCTCACGTACTTTGCCAACAGGTTACTCTGCACATAAGGCAAAAGACCCATTGGTATTTTCTGTTTTAAATGAGGATGCATAATATCACTTCTTTTTTTCTCCTGCCACCGGGCCAGCACTTTCTTTCTTCCTACATCATTGAGCCATACTGCACCCGATATCTGCCGATCAAAATCTTTTTCGGCCACCACTTTTAAATTTATGGTGGATAGAACAAATCTCTCGGCTATGCAGCGAAATTCCTCAACCATATCGCACGCAAGTGAGCTTCGACCGCTTTTAAGCTTGTGACAAAAACCAATGTAGCTGTCAAGTCCTACTGTTTCCAATGCCGATGCACATTCCGCGGTAATCAGAGTGTAAATCAATGAAAGCATGGCGTTTACAGGATCCAAAGGCGGGCGCTTTGTTCGAAGGTTAAATTCAAAAGGCGAACCTTCCACAGTTATCAGCTTGTTGAATATGGAGAAATACTTTTGTGCACAGCTGCCCTCAATCCCTATAATTTCCTCTACGCTTTCTGCTTCAGATACCTTTTCGATTCCTGACAGAAGTGTTTCCAGAGCATCATTAATATCGGCATCCTGGCGGAGTTCCTCATTATCATGGAGAGTTCGTTTTATCAGTTGCCTTGTATTGCTGAATTTGGCTGCCATTGTGTTTGCTGTCAGTTCAACAGCTTTACTTTGGAATTTTTCAATTTGAGAAACTCTAAGGAAAACATTCCCTTTTGTTTCTCCGCATACCTTCGCTAGAAATTTTCCTTGAGGTGAAACAAAGTTTATTGGAATGGTTTTTTCCACACATTTGCCCATCAGTGCCGGAGAGCAACCCATGTAATTGAAGCATACTATGTTTTCCACATTGTCGAAGGGGATTCGCAGCTTTATGTCACCGTCTATTTTACATACCAGATTTTCACCATCTAGGGACAGATAAGTTTGTTCATTGGTTATGTATATGGTATTCAAAAGTTTTCTCATGCTACACCTTGCCTTTTTCTATTTCTCTTATTTCTTCAAATATACTTTTCTTAGCACTGAGTTTAGGCATGCATAAATCTTTCATGGAACACCCGGAACACTTCTGTCCTTTTCTTATGGTCGGTATAACGCCTTTGGAAATCTTCTCCCTCATTTCAGCCAGCAGGCCCTGCAACTTCTCATCATATGATTCATACAGATCTTCAAATAAAACGGGTATCCGTTTCTTAGTATCGGCATAATAGATAAACGCATCACTTTTGCAGTTGAAAGTATAATCCACGCAAATTTTCTGTGCAAACACCTGCATTGCATCTTCTTCCCGATGCAAACCGTTTTTAGGTGATGTTGGCTTGTATTCAACGATATCAACTCTATACAGCTTCTCGCTGCCATTTATCGGCACGCCTTTTTCATCTTCAAAAAATTCAAGGCAATCAGTCACTCCATACAGATTATATTTTTCTAAATCGTTATATACCGGAACTGAAGTAAACACTTTGGAGCCCCTTGAGCTGTACCAATGTTCCGGTTCATGTACCCGTTTATGTATGATATTAGCCTTTGTAACGTATACATTTTCAGCCCACATCTGTCCTACTTCCATAAGACCCCATCTATGAGGACAATACATGTAATGCTGTATAGCTCTTATTGCAATTTCCTCACTCATATTTTCTCAACAAGCTCTATGCCAGCTGGAATGTTTCTGTCAACGGAGATTTCGTAGTCCTTGAAGCTTCTTGGTGCCTCTTTTTCAACAACTGGCTTAACCTCTATCTTCTCAAAGAGGAGATGTGACGGACAGTTTCCAAGAGGACTTTCGTGTTTAAATATAAATAATTTCCTCATACACATCTTTCCTCTTGCTGCACTATGGTCATTCTCAAACATATTTATTATTGCTTGCCACAGCAGATCAAGATCCTCCTCCGAGAGGCCTGTCTTGCTCGCCAGAGGAGCTGAAACATAGCCCTCCGCTCTGTACAGTGCATATGGGATTATACTTTTCTTTCCCATTTCAGTATCGCCGGTTTCTTTTCTTGTATCTGTAGTTCTTGCCTGTCTTGTAATAGTAACCTCGTCAATAGTTATCGGAGACTGGCTCTTGGCGAAGTTTATCTGAACCGGGCCTCTCACAATACCACATGGGTCATCACCAGTGGACATTACTGCTCCAAAAGCTCTTACATCAAAGTAATGTTTGCACATATACTCTTTTGCACGTTCTACATCGTCAGCAACTTTACCCTTTTGTCCTGTCTTAAGATTTTCATTTTCATATGCCTCTTTGAATTTGGTATTCAAGGATCTTTCAGGTTTAATCAGTATATCATATCCGTCAGCACAATCCTTTACAAGTTCAACATAATTTCTGATTTTTCTTTTCAGACACACATCTGTTATGTATCCACAGCCGCTTTCCATGTCCATCCTAGGAGAATTGCCCGCATCAGGGTCTCCGTTTGGATTGCCGTTTTCAACATCAAATAACATTACAAAATCATATCTGTTCTCAATAGTCATTTTAGTTTCCTCCCTCTATTTTTCTTCACTACCTTTTTTGGTTTCAGCGAACAATGCCTGTGACTGCTTGTAATAACCGATAATAAACTCTCCCTGCTCCCTCAGATTAAGATAATCAGGAAAACCATCACCAAGCTTTGACACTATTTCTCTTATCATTTTCTCATAATCTTGATATTTCTTCCGATCTTTTCCCTCTAACTTTTTCAAGTGATTCTGTGCCAAACGATTAAGCTTTGGAAATACCATCACCGGTTTTGTTGCTGCAGAAGCAAAATATCCATCTCTGATGGTACGGTTAAGCTCTCCTCCTGCCGCCTCACTTTGTACTTTTTCCAAAACGGCAAACAATCTGCCGCACAAATATGCTTCGCTTCGGTTTTCTTTGTCAAGTCCCACTTTCAATTCCTCCTTTTCATAGTTTCTGTTGATGCAGGCTCTGATTACTCCTGCGCGAACATTATTTATTTTTTCTTTTCCACTATCGGTCTTTACTCTTCTTACCATGGTGGAAAGAAGACCCTCTGGCAGACGGGTACCGTTAACCATTGCTTCAAAAAGCTCACTCATCAGAGCCGGATTTGCTTTCGCGTTTTCTCCTGAGCTTTTCGGAGACACAAGTTCTCTTTTTATCGAATCGAGCCATATAGCCTTAAAGTTCGGTGTCGTCTGTATATCCTCCTGAAACTTTGCAATGTTCCACAATACATCCGCATATTTTTTCTTCACTAAAAACTTCAACGACAATCTTGATGAATTAGGCTTCAGACCTGCCATATAAAAATCAACATCTCCGTCGATGTCTTTTAGTTCCTCACTTCTTAAAACACCGCTTTTGCCCCGTTTCAGAAGGTCATAAATTGTTCCTTCTATCTGCTCTGCACTGATGCCGACACCGTTATTATCAAGCAGAGCACGGAAAAGGTCTTCTTCCGTTTCTCCCTGCTTGACTGCCCAAAATATAATCGTTACATCGTCAAATGCCATCTTGTGTTTATTGCTTGACAAAATATAATTAAGAGCTTCAGTATATTTGAGCATAGCCGTTTCCGAGATGTTGCTATTGAAAGACTGCTCGTTTCCGTAAGATTCTTCAGATGGGTTTTTGAAACTTACCAGCACATTCCCGGTTGCAAGTCCCCCGTATACTCCCTTTATTTTACTGTGGATTCTTGCAATTCGAGTTTTTTCCCCTGTAACAGCACACTGAGCCGTTACCGTTTTTTCCTCTCTCTCCGATTTTTCCCCCAAGAATTGTTCGTACCGCTCTATTATGGATGGTTCTTTGTGCAGAAGTCTATCCGGTTCTCCCGACAAGCAAAATACAAAGCCCCCAGACCCATATCCTTTTCCTAGACTCAACAATTCGGCATTTTCGTTTTCTCTTTCAGGCTTCCAGTTATTGATAAACTTTCTATAAGCATTGATAACCGGTGAATCCAGTCCTTCGATAAACTCAAGATTTTTTATGACAAATGCCTCATGGGATTTTCTTGCTTTTCCGGTCTTATCTTTTTCTGTCAGCTTACCATCATCAAAATTAAGCCCGAATATGTAAAGAGGTCTGTGCTCTATTATATTCGCTTCGATACCAGGCTTTTCTGTTCTCTTTGGCATCGTCTCTATGATTGCGACAAACTTTTCTCCCTCTTTTTTCTGATAAGGAATTATCTCTTCTATCCTTCCGTCTTCAGTCAGCGCAACCTTGTACTTCACAGGCACATTTGAATATCCTTCTGGAATAACTTTCCCTTCTGATTTGAGTACATCATAGTAGTCGCATAATCCCTTTATCAGCATATCAGTTCCTCCCTGTACTTTTTAACATCGATTACGCCCTTTACCATGTGTGGTCTGTAATATACCGTTGTTGCTTTGTCAGAAAATTTAGGTTTATTCCAGTCGTCGTTAACCGGCTTCCCTCCATCTTCAAATTCAACTCTGTAGCACATATATCCAAGGTCTACATCTCCCATTTCAAGAATTTTGCTGCTTATGAGATTTTCATCGAAATTCTCAACCATTTCAATCCTTTTTACGGGGAATTCACTGCATCCTAGACACGGCGTTCTGAACCATTGTCCATTTTCAAGTCGTCTCTTGATTATGTTGTAGTGCTTGTTTTCACCGTCGCTCTCATTGTCGCTCTTTATTCCCGTAAGTTCAAAATGGAATTCGACTCCGTATTTTACATTTCTCAGCACCATGGATGCTCTTTGGCTTCTGCTTTCATCTGCATAAATGCACGGATCTGCTGCCTTACCTTTCATCTTATTTTTCATAGCACTGAGCAATACTTTGTCCTTCACCTCATTTCGCCGTATATTGGCAAAGTCTATAGGCTGAAAAACCACAATTTTGTCGATAACATACCTTATGGCAGGTTTCCAATACACACTTTTCAGCAAGCCTTCCAACGCCCCAGGTGTTGGCACCTCATAGCTTACTCTTTCCACTTTCATTTCGGGTCTTGTAAAGCAGGCATAGTCACCTTCTATGATAACCCTAAAGCCGTAACTCATATTTACCTCTTCCTTTCCTTATCTTTAATCTATGTAATAATCCTTTCCGGTGAAAACTATCCCTTTATTTTCGTCGTAATAATCAGGATTTGCAAGGCAGTATATACCCTGCCCGTAATCCTTAACTGCGTTTTGGCTTTTTAAATTTTCCAATTCTGTTTTTGATACGCTACACAGATATTTCTGCATTTTACGAGGGCTGCACGGTATGCCGTTTTCCTGAAGTCTCAATATCTCTCTGCTGGTTTCATCAACTGCAGCAAATATTGATTCCGTTGAATCCTCTATCAGCTTGAAATCTTCCGCATACTCTGCAAATGGTATATATCTTATATCTCTGCAGCATTTGCTCATAGTTTTGGCAGAAATTTCCTCATCCTTCATATTAAATAATCTTTCATAATAACCGATAATTGTCTCAACTTCAGAAACATCGGCCTCCTTTTCTAGAAGGCTTCTCGTTAGATTTGCTTCATCAGTTGGCTTAGTGTCACTAAATTCAAATATGAATGTCGTAGCATTAGTTCTTTTTCCTTCTCTATTGCATCTTCCCCCAGACTGTAAAACACTGTCAAGTCCGGCCAGTTCCCTGTAAACGGTATGCATGTCCAGATCAACTCCAGCCTCTATCAGTGATGTAGATACAACTATGATTCTTCTTTCCTCTGGCACATCCGATAAATCCGGATAATCCTCTTCTAACTGTTTTATTTCCCTTTTGATCTCATCAATAACTTTTTTTCTCTTTACCGGAACCATATATGTTGACAAATGATACTTTCTGCCATTACACATTTCATAAAGCTTTTGTGCCGTTTCTTTTTTGTTTACGATAATCAAGGATGAAGGGTTTTTACATGCCTTTTCTATGAGAACTTCATCATCCACTTTCCCCATGTACGCAAAGCTGCTCTTCTTAAACGGCTTAAAATCTTCTGTGACACTGACTAAATCTTCTATTCTGCTTTCCGGCAATGCATATTTGCTTATCAGTTTATGAAAGTCCGGCATCGTTGCTGTAAGCAGAATTGCCTCACTGTTCAGGTATTTGGTCACATATGAAATGCTTTGCAGACACGGTTTGAGATATCTTCGTGGCATCAGGTGTGCTTCGTCAAAAATCAGAATGCTGTCCGCTATATTATGTATCTTTCTGAGTTTTCTTTTCTTGTTGGAATACATGGATTCAAAAAATTGAACCGCTGTGGTTACAATCAGAGGACAATCCCAGTTTTCCGTTGCTTTCTTTGCCGCTATACGATAATCTTCATCAAGATCTTCCTCATCTTCGTATGAAAAAGATGACTGATGTCTCAATATTTGCGCATCCTCTCCAAAAATTCTCTCAAACTCGCTTATCGTCTGATCTATGATCGAATTATACGGGATCACATAGATTATCCTTTTTTTATTTTCCTCAATGGCCTTTTCCAAAGCAAATTTGATACTGCAAAGAGTTTTCCCGCTTCCGGTAGGCATATTCATCAAATATATTTCCGATTTCAAACTCATTTTGTCAAAAACCTGTTTTTGAAGCTTTCCTCTTGCCTTCTGCAAGTCCGTCTCGCACTTAAAAGCTTGTAATTCCTTATTCACTTTTTCAAGGCACCTTTTAAAATCCACCTTAAGCTTTTGTTCCTGCATTGTACCACTGGCAATGGCCGCATCAATGGAGTCGGCATCTGTAAGGCACGAAAAACAGTATCTGGTAATAAAAGAGAACTTGTCCACTCTTCTTTCAGCATCAGACATGCAGTCACTAAACAAGAAACTGTTGAGTTTATCCATATCAACTTTAGGCAGAGTAATTTCATTTTTGTAGTCGCTGAAGTCCAGCTCGGGTTCTTTATTCTCCTTGCGAAGATTTATTCTGTTATACAAACCGCCATTGTTAGAATAATCGTTTTCATGTCCGGCATCAGGAATACCACCGTGATGACCTGCAATACAATATGCCATCATCAGACCTACCGGGAACGGATACTTCTCCATAGCTATTATCGCACCACATGTAGAATGGTCTACGCGTATTTTTTCCCCGTTTATACGTCTCTGGAAAGAATTTGAAACCTTTCCACTGTCGTGAAGCATCCCCATAGCGTAAACCATTTCTTTCAGAGGAGCGACGGCATATTCAGCCGCCAACCCCGCTGTGTTCAAGCTGTGCTCTTTTACAGTCTGAACTTCTCCGGTTTTCTCATTAATATGAGCTTTATATATTTTTTTCAACACACTTTCTTCCTCCTTCTAATGTCCACACATATAATATATCACATCAAATATAGCACGTGTGAAAAAATTATCATTTCAACCTATGTTGTAATAATACTCTCTTTTATGTGTCAAGTCAAGAACATCATTTCCTTTATTTTGGTATTCAATTAATTTTCTTTGACATAGCCAATTGTTTTTTTGTAAAAAGGAAACAGGCTGGTTGCTTAAATCGCAAACAGCCTGTTTCATGCCCTTTACGGGCAGCTTATCCATTGCATACCAAAATAATTTCTACTCACTCAGGCAAGTTACCTGGACAATTACCTGCATATTATACTACATCTCACTAAGCTTTGCACTAAAAACCCATGGTGATTTTTCGCATAATAATCTAAATATCCATCGCGCTCTCATCCAGCAGGAACTGCTGGATTCCCACATACAGAATTCCGTTTTCATCGTGCCACGGAATGATTTCATCCTTAACCACCACAATCTTTTTAAAGGAGTCGCCCACCCGATTTAGGGAACGAATCTCCTGCTGACGCTTTTCCTCATCTCCCACGGTAAGAGCCGACTGAACGTAGTACCTTCTGCTGCCTTTATTAGCAACAAAATCAATCTCCAGCCTTGTGCGCCTGCTCTTATTGTTTTCATCCTTATAGCAGTACTCGACCACTCCCACATCCACGCTGAACTCGCGGCTGCAGAGCTCGTTGTATATAATGTTTTCCATTATGTGATTCTCTTCCTGCTGGCGAAAGTTCAACCTTGCATTTCTGAGTCCCACATCACTGAAATAATATTTCAGTGGTGACCCTATATATTTCCTGCCTTTTACATCATACCTCTCTGCCTTATAAATCATAAAAGCATCTATGAAAAGATCCAGATATCTGCTGACAGTTTCGTCGCTGATGTTTACATTTCCAGTGCTTTTGAAAGTATTTGCAATCTTAGATGCATTGGTGAGAGAACCTATGGATGAAGAAATAATATTGAGAATATCGTCAAGAACCGATTTTTCATATACTATCTTGTTTCTTTCCATAATGTCGCTGAGGTAGATTTTATCAAACAGAGTCTGAAGATACCTGGCTTTTTCTTCATGCCCCTGTTTTTTCATTATCAGCGGCATACCTCCGTAAGTGTAATATTCCTGCCATGCATAATGCTTGTCCCCTTCGTATGCGTAATAAAACTCTTTAAAGGAAAGAGGATTCACTCTGATCTCATCTCCTCTGCCCCGAAACTCTGTCAGTATATCGGAGGAAAGCATTCTGGAATTGCTTCCGGTAACATAGACATCTATATTTTCGTGTTTCATAAGCCCCAGCAATACATCGACAAACCCGATTTTGTCTTCAACACCTTCAATATACGGATTCTGAATTGAAACCACCTTCTGTATCTCGTCTAAAAATACATAATAGTGCTTGCTCTCATCCGCAGTCAGACTTCTGATATGCTTCCCCAGTTCAAGAGGATTCCTGTATCTGATGTTTTCATCATCATCAAGTGCAAGAGCGATGATGCAGTCCTCTTCTACGCCGATGGACTTAAGGTAATCCATATAAATATTAAAAAGCAGATATGATTTGCCGCATCTGCGTATACCCGTAATCACCTTTACAAGGCCATTGTCTTTTTTGCTGATCAGCTTATCAAGATACTTTTTTCTTTCAATCATCATTGAACCTCTCTCGTTTTAGCGTCGGAAATTTTGCGTATTTCTACACTTTTATCGATTTTATTTTATCATATCCTGCTTTCGAGGTCAACATCAGATTCGGAAATCTCCCTATGTACCCGGCCGCCTCACAAAGCGAGGCCGGGT
This sequence comes from Anaerovoracaceae bacterium, assembly GCA_051883095.1. Lineage (GTDB taxonomy): Bacteria > Bacillota > Clostridia > Peptostreptococcales > Anaerovoracaceae > SUG1106. Next base: position 20,031 of record JBJETB010000077.1, on the reverse strand, counting down.
TTTTGCTGCGCCGCAGCATGGTCTGGCGCAGCATGGTCTGGCGCAGCATGGTCTGGCGCAGCATGGTCTGGCGCGGTATTGCTGCAGGTCAGCTATTTCTTAAAGCTGGCGGCCGGATCCACATCGCAGCAGCAGTCAAAGTCGTTGTCGATATAGTGAGCGATGAAACGTGCTTTGAACTTTCTTTCGTCGCAGATGGAGTCGTGGTCTCCCGAAACATCCAGGTCCTCCGGCAGTACGAATCTGATGCAGCGAACCGTCACATCACGGCAGCTTTCTTTATCGTGGGCAGGAACGGTGATGGTCTTCAGGCCTCTCTTATGCTCGTTGTCTTCGTCATCCACCTCGTTGAGGATCACAGCCAGAGCAACTCTTCTCAGAGGACAGACATTTTTTATAGTCACATCAAGCTGAAGAATTCTGCCAGGCGAGTCCAGTCCCAGTAAGCCTGCGTCATACTCCACCACATCTTCGCAGCCGCCGATGGTTACATCTACAGGCTCAGGACAGCCTTCAGGGCAGATGATGGTGCCGCAGTCCACGGTGATTTCAGGTGACGGAAATCTTACCACATTATGATCGTCATCGTCGTAGGAAATATGCGAATTTACTTCAATAGTACCTGAGCAAGGTCCCACATGCTCCACGGTGAATTCGAGAGATGCGCCCTCGCTTCCGTGCACACCGAGCTCGGCTATTTTCCACTGAACGGTCTGGGAATCCAGCAGAGATGCGGTTCCCTTAGTCGGCGTGTTGACTGAGACGATTCTGAAACATTCATCTATCTCATCAGTTATGACGATGTTTTTTGCTCCCGGCTTGGAAATGTTCTGCGCCAGGTCTTCAAAAAGGTCTTCAAGCTTTTCATCGTCAGGTGTGATTGCCACATATGCGGAGTCAGGATCTGAAGCCCAGTCTTTCAGAGCCTGTTCGTCAAGACCTCCGTTTCCCGAAAGTCCGATGACATAGATTATTACGCCCTCGGCCTTGGCCGCAGTGGTTATCGGCGTCGGGTCTCCTCCCTCGGTGGTTACACCGTCGGTGAACATTACCAGAATCTTTTCGTTGGTGGATGCCGGGTCAAAGAGGTCCAGCGCCTTGATAAAGGCATCCTCGTGGTTGGTTCTTCCGTTGGCCTCCAAAGCCTCCACTGCTTCGTTAAGGTCGTGTACCGAGGTTATTAACTGAGTGTCCTGGGTGGCAGTTGTGGCAAAACTTACGATGCCTATTCTGCTGCCTCCCCCTATCTGTCCGTCGCGGCTTCCATCTGTTGATTCGTCGAGGATATCGATGAATTTCAGCGCTCCCTTTTTAAGATTATCTAAAGGTGTTCCTAACATACTCCGAGAGCGGTCCAGAATAAGCACCACATCTACGGGGTTGCTCACTATGCTGGGCTCAGCAGTCAGAGACAATGTTACCTTGAAGGTTTCTCCGCAGGAAATGCGGTCCGTGCTCAGCACTTTGTTTGAATTGGTTATTCCCATAAAATCTTTCCTTTCCCGGCCCCGTTTAATAGGGCCTTATACAATATATGCATCAGGAAAGGCTGCCGCCACAGCAAGTATTCCAACGAAAAAAGCTGCCCGCAATAGACAGCCCTTTATAAACATATTACATTTTTGCCTGAGCAGCTAATCCAATCTGTAGAACACCAGCGTTGAAGTCTGCTTACCGTCATCATAGGAAATCTGCAGCTTTCCATCATCGGTAAAACAGTACTTCATCTCCTGGTCATAGGAGATGCCCTCCCACTCCACAGGAATGTCTGTGTCCACCGTCTTCTTGATGTGCAGAATCAGTTCTGTATCGGAAAGAACCTCCAGCCATCCTTCGATACCCGGATTTCCCGCCGAAATATCGTACATGGAATAACTTCCGTCATCGCTGACCTCAAGATGCAGGTAACCGGTATAGCTTTCCGGATCCTCCAGCGTGGTTTCCTCGCACTCCCAGCCTCCTCGGAATTCCTCATCAATAAGCGCTTCGCCATCAGACATGCTGCACCCTGCCATGGCAAAGGTCAGCACTGCCACAAGACAGATTACCTCAATTTTTCCTAAAATACTATTAATCCTATAATTACCCTTTTTCAAATCTCTCACCCCCGTGTTTTCTCTTAAATAACTGCCGGTACAAGCAAATTAAAGGCCGCCGGTACCATTTCAAATTCTATTTCACCGGCGTCGACAATCTCACCGTCGGTACAAAGCCTCATGGTGCCGTCAAGCGGTGTAAGCTTCGCGCTGCGGCAGGTCCCTGCATATATGATATGATCGATGTCCGGAAGCTCCATATGGGTTCCCTTGGCATAGTACGGGAATTTCTTCAGGAAATCCAGCCTGCCCACATTAAATATAACGTTGACATCCATAATTCCGTCGGTCACCGATGCATAAGGCGAACTGTGAACACCGCCTCCGCAGAATCCTCCGTTGGCTATGGCCGTAAGCAGCAGCGGTCCGTCCTCGATAACCTGTCCGTCAAGCTCCACTCTGAGCTTGGTCCCCTTTTTCTTTATGTATGTAATGGCGACCCCCATCAGGTATGCGAAAGAACCGGCTATAAGCGGGTAGTTCTTAAGCTTGGCAGTCAGGTCAACCACATTGCAGTCGAATCCTATATTGAACATATTGGCGCAGTATCTTGTCTGCTGCTTTCCCGCCAGAAGGCCGCTGTATCTGATGGCATCGCACTTTATCACTTTGCCTCTGAGCTGTGCCTCAATGTCAAGGAAATCTCCGTCATCAGGAAAGTTTCTGCAGAAATCGTTTCCCGTTCCTATAGGCACTACACCTACCGTCAGATTTTCATATTTTATTGCCCCGTTGAGTACCTCGTTGAGAGTACCGTCTCCGCCGCAGGCGATAAGCCTTACCTCCTCTGCGGAAGCGGCCGTCTCCTTTCCTATAAGATCAGCGAATGCCTCCCCGTCTCCCACGGCTTTTGTCATGTATATATCGGCCTTGATGCCGGTCTTCTCCGAAGCATTACGGACTTTCTGCATTAATTTGTCGATCCCTTTGCCTTTGCCGGCCTTTGGATTTATCACAAAAATTGTTCTCATATAAAGAATTCTCCTTGGTTTTTTCCAAACTACCCCGTTTATATTCTATATCTTTAAGTCATCACACAGTATACTCGTTGCCGGTTTTACATTTTATCTGGGGCGTTGTACAATATTACTTGAAACAAGTATTTTTACAACATTGCACCCACATCGGACCTTGAATCGGATTTGAAGAGTCGTGAATGTTGTAAAAAATTTTCGATTTGCAAAAATCATACAACGCAAAACTTAAACCCGTTGTAAAATAACTCGAACCCCCTGACTTTTTACAACGTTTCGGCCATGAAAAGGTCTCCTAAAGCTTTGAATAAGGTCCAATGTTGTACGAGCAGCAGTTACTTTGATTTTTTTACAACATCCATTTTAATATTCCAAATCCGAATATAAGATAAGCCGGTGTGTTCCTGAACTTAAAGACTTTAATAATTATATTCTATTGGTTTTCCATCCATAAATCAATTCCGGCAGAATGCCTTGACATTTTCTTAGCGTTTTCTTAGCGCCGTCTCACAGGCCACCCTTTTATTTCGGACAACTTTAGGGTATAATAGTTTGTATGCAGATTATAGCAATAAACTTTTTAATATATGGAGGTAAATTATGGATCCAAGAGTAAAAGAACTTTCAAGGGTTCTCACAGGCTATTCCTGCGACCTGAAGAAAGGTGAAAAAGTACTTATCGACTACGAAGGTGAATGCTGCAAGCCTCTGGTCAGACAGCTCATTAAAGACGCCTACAAGCTGGGTGCGCGTCCTTATGTAAATCACAGGGACGGCGCTGTTCTCCGTGAAGTTCTCATGGGAGCCGACGAGGAACAGATTGAATTTCTCAACGACTATCAGCTTTATCAGATGAAAGGTATGGACGCCTATATCGCTGTCCGCGCAGGAGAAAACACTTCGGAGCTTTCAGATGTTCCTTCTGACAAGCTCAATATGTACTACAAGCTGACCAGACCTACCCTGGACTACCGTGTAAATAAAACAAAATGGGTTGTTCTCAGATACCCTAACCCGTCCATGGCACAGCTGGCCGGTACTTCTCAGGAGGCTTTCGAGGACTTCTACTTCAACGTATGCACTCTGGACTACCAGAAGATGAGCAAGGCTATGGATCCGCTGGTTGACCTGATGAACCGCACTGACAAGGTTCGTCTGGTAGGTCCTGATACAGACCTTACCTTCTCCATCAAGGACATTCCTGCCATCAAGTGCGATGGTCTAAGAAACATACCTGACGGTGAGGTTTACACCGCTCCTGTACGCGAATCCATGAACGGGGTTATTTCATATAACACTTTCAGCGAAGAGCAGGGCTTCACCTACGAAAACATCCGCTTTGAGGTCAAGAACGGTAAGATCGTCAAGGCTACTGCCAACGATACCAAGCGCATCAACGAACTTCTGGACACCGATGAAGGTTCACGCTACTTCGGCGAATTCGCTATCGGCGTAAATCCATACGTGCTGCACCCGATGAAGGATACTCTTTTCGATGAAAAGATCTGCGGCAGCTTCCATCTGACACCGGGCATGGCATACGAGGATGCAAACAACGGCAACAAGTCGGCCGTTCACTGGGACCTTGTCATGATTCAACGTGCCGAATACGGCGGCGGAGAAATCTGGTTCGACGATGTGCTCATAAGGAAAGACGGTATTTTCGTAATTCCTGAGCTTCAGGGCCTGAACCCGGAAAATCTTAAATAGAATATCTGTTGACATTTTCAAATTTAAGCACATTGTGATAGCCCATTTTCCACAAAAAAAGCAAAAAACCTCTGTTTGATGGGAACTTACTCCTCGAAAACAGAGGTTTTTTCACGGATTTTTGTGGAGTTTGAGACGCTTTACCAGCTTCCACCGCCACCGCCGCCGAAGCCGCCTCCTGAGAAGCCTCCACCTCCGCCGGAGAAGCCGCCTCCGCCGAAGTCTCCGCCGTCGCCGCTTCCGACAGGTATATGAACATTATTGGAAACGGCAGTGCCAAAATTGTTCATCATTCTGGAGAAGAGCCACGCATCGAACATTCTGTCACTCATATCGTAACTGTAGTACCAGTCAGGTGTCACGATTCTGATGTTTTCAAAATTCTTTGCCCATTTGTCCGTAAGCCCCATGACAAAGGCATAAGGCAGCACATCATAATAGTATGAAGGGTTTTCTTCCACAAGGGTGTTGATGCGGTCAAGCTCCGCCGCTTCGATAAAGTTTTTGAGGCCGAGGATTTTGCCCATGAGCTTTACGCTGCCAGGCGTCCGCTGCATCATGTTCATAGTAAAGAACTGGGCGGCAAGAATACATACAGCAAATGCCGCGCCTATGGCCATATTATCAAATGCACGGCTCAGGCAGAATCCACCCAGCACCACACATACAGCATTTACAATCCACACCAGACCGCTGCCGATAAATCTTCCGGCCTTTTTCATGGTGTACTTTCTTGCATCCATCACAACCAGAATTATGGTAAAAATCACGGCGAACACGGCAGGAATCAGTATGCCTATAAATGTCAGCACACTGCCGCTCTGGTCATATTCACCGGCAAATGCCGCAGACAATACTGCAGCCAGACCGATCAGAACAATTCCTAGCACAGTAAACACCTGGGATTTTACAGTGATCTGTCTGTTCTTTTTCTTGTTGTAGAGACCTGTCAGTTCCTCATAGGCAGACAGGTAAGCTTCTCCGAATTCCTCGCCCAGGTCATCGATTTCCACCGTATCCCCTGTTTTAAAAAGGCCGTCAAAAAGAGTTCTGGCAAAGAGCTTCTCGCCCGGGTCTATATCCTTCAGTCTGGTCAGGCGGAATTTTTTCTTATCGTATTGCTCTATGGAAAGGTATCCTTTGTCACCATAATAAATTATCATGGAAACAAGGTCTTTCTTGTCTGCAGTTCCGTCTATTACAAGCCCTACCTCAGCCGGAGTGAGACCTTCAGGCGGGTAGAACTCAACAGTAGGGATGATTTTTTTATCACGGCCGAAGATTAACCACAGCAGCGCCAGAATAACAGCCATGCCGATGAGAATTCCCATAACAACAGGTTTCATCCACTCTCTGTTCATCTGACCGACCCAGTAGCCCTCAGGCAGGTTTATCAGCATGGTAACACCCACGCCCTGATCCAGTCTGCGGCCTTCTATTGTAACAGTATTTGAGTTTTCATCATAGCTCCAGTAAATGTTGTCCACAATTTCATTGCTGCCGTAACCTGAAGCATACAGCTCTATGCTTTCCTCATCTACAGGCTTAGGGAGCTTTACAGTTATGGTGCTGGCTTTTATTGCCGTTTCCCAGTCTGTAGGCAGCAGGTCTATGTATAACAGATCTCCGGATGTATCCATATCGTCATACATCCTCATACGGTAGCCGAAGCGGAAAGTCTGAGGTCCTGTTACAGTAACATCACCGCTGCCGATTTTGAAAACCTTGCAGCTGTCTTCATCGTAGGTTTCATAATCCCAGTCGTCAACCCACATCTTGTCGATTTTCATGGCGGTGTTTCCGTTCAAATCTATCATCGGTATGTACCGGTAGATGCCGTGACGCGGCGAGTCATAGTTCAACTTTATGGTTTCCTCAAATGTATAGCTGTTGTCCTCGTTTACCACCACATCTATATCGTATGAGTCTGTAGTATAAGCAAAGGCTCCCGCCGCTGCAGAGCACCACATGAATATAATCAGGACGCATACAGCCGCAGCATGCAGCAGTCGTATCCTTCTCTTCTCCTCATGCTTCATCATTGCTAGAATTTAACCTCTACATTCTTTCTTTCTTCTGCAGAATCAACCTCAAACATAGGCTTTTTCTCGAAGTGGCAGATTCCGGCTATAATGTTTGAAGGGAACATTTCGCACTTGGTGTTGAACTGCTTAACTACTGCATTGTAATACTTTCTTGAGTTTGCAATGTCGTTTTCCACACCCTTGAGCTGTTCCTGAAGGTCCAGGAAATTGGTGTTGGCCTTTAAATCAGGATATGCTTCTGCCACTGCAAAGAGAGTTTTAAGGGTTCCCTGCAAAGCATTTTCGCCTGCCAGCTTCTCTTCCGGTGTGGATGCATTCTGCAGGTTGTTTCTCGCAGCTATTACATTCTGAAGTGTTTCCTTTTCGTGAGCAGCGTAGCCCTTTACAGTCTCAACCAGATTAGGAATCAGGTCGAATCTCTTCTTGAGGTAAACGTCCATGGTGGAGTATGCCTCATCACAGCTGTTTTTAAGCTTGATAAAGGAATTATACATTCCTACGAATATCAGCGCGAGAACTATAATTATTCCAATAATGATCCAGATTAACATGTTAATATCCTCCTGTATTTTTAAAATTATAAAGATAATTTATAAACGGTTTTAAGGTTTCAGCTGCCAGTCCACAGGCTTCTGCCCGGTAGCCTCGAGAAATCGGTTGGCTCTGCTGAAATATGCACCTCCGAAGAATCCGTTAAAGGCCGACAGCGGGCTCGGATGTGCACCTGTAAGTATCAGATGTTCGGGGTTGGTAATCAGCGACTCCTTGGCTCTGGCGTTGGCACCCCATAATATGAAAACCATAGGCTTTTCTCTTTCATTAAGAATCTCTATTACCCTGTCGGTGAAGATTTCCCATCCCCTGCCCTTATGCGAGTTAGGTTCACTTCTTCTGACGGTAAGTGTGGCGTTAAGGAGAAGCACACCCTGACGTGCCCAGTCTGCCAGATATCCGTGGTCCGGCTGGTCGATTCCCAGGTCACTTTTCATTTCCTTATATATGTTTACAAGGGAAGGCGGGATTTTAACTCCTTTGTTCACAGAAAAGCAGAGTCCGTGAGCCTGTCCCGGCTGGTGGTAAGGGTCCTGCCCCAGAATTACCACTTTGGTTTCGCCATAGGACGAGTATTTCAAGGCATTGAAAATATCACCCATAGGCGGGTATACCTCCTGGGTTTTGTATTCGCTTATGAGAAACTCCCTCAGCTTCAGGTAATATTCCTTCTCAAATTCTCCTGCCAGTACTTTGTCCCAGTCGTTGCCAAAATTGACCATCGTGTGCTTCCTTTCCTGCATATTCGACTTTAAGTATATCACATGCTGCTGGACTTTTCCACTTTTTTCGCTTATACTAATATCTATGGAAAACAGAAGGATATACATTTCTCAGTCGGCCTGCCGACCTCTAACCGAATACCTGTCAGGAAAGGGCTTAAGCCTTGTATTTTCAAGGGAAGTCATCTCTTCGCCCATAGGATGTCACCCTGACGTTTTATACTGTCACCTTAAGAGTGGAAAGGTTTTTCACGGTGATCCGAAGCTTCTTAGGCCTGTTTATCCAGCTGACTGCATATACAATGCCTGCTCTACCGGCAGGTTTTTTATCCATAACCTGAAGATAACAGATCCGCACCTTCTGGCTGCAGCTGATGAATGCGGGCTCACACCTGTTCATACATCTCAGGGATATGCACGATGCAGTGCCCTTCCCGTAGACGAGAATTCAATTATCACTTTTGACAGAGGCATTGCCCGCGCCTGCTGCGAGCAGGGAGGTCCTCAGGTGCTGCTGGTTCGTCCGGGGCATGTGCTGCTGCCCGGTTACGACTGCGGCTTTATAGGAGGAACGGGAGGCCGGGTTGGAAATGAAATTGTATTTAACGGCGATTTATCAGTTCATCCTGATTTCGGTGCAATCAGAGATTTCATCAGCGAGCGCAGCCTCGGACTGGTTTATTTTAAAGACGAGCCTCTCACCGACATAGGCTCAGTCATCGAGGAGGTATTATAGCTTGAAAAAACATGCAATCATACCCATTTTCATATCCCACAGAGGCTGCCCCAACGACTGCGTTTTCTGCAACCAGAAAAAGATTACGGCTCGTCAGGGTGATGTGACACCGGGGGATGCAAGACGCACCATTGAGGAGCATCTTTCCACCCTGGCAGACATGAACCTGGAAACCGTTGAAATCGCTTTCTTCGGCGGCTCATTTACGGGAATACCCATGGAGGATCAGAAGGCCTTTCTTGCCATCGCCAAAGAGTACAAGGATGCCGGCAAGGTCAGCGCCATTCACCTTTCCACACGGCCTGACTATATAAATGAGGAAATCCTGGACAACCTTAAAGCCTACAGCGTGGACGTCATCGAGCTGGGAGTCCAGTCTCTTGACCCTGATGTTCTCAGGCTTTCCGGCAGAGGTCACGACGCTTCTGTGGTATACGAAAGCTCTGCCCTTGTCAAGGAATACGGCTTTACACTGGGCATACAGCTAATGATAGGTCTGCCGGGAGATACCCTGGAAAAGTGCATTTTCTCAGCTATGGAAACTGTTAAAATAGGGCCTCAGATTGCCCGCCTCTACCCTACGGTGGTAATCAAAGAGACTGCCCTCTACGACATGTATCTTGAGGGAAGCTATACCCCGCTTTCTGAGGAGGAAGCAGTAAATCGTACAAAGGCGATGTACAAAATTCTTGATAATGCTGGCATCAACATCATCCGCGTGGGGCTTAAGTCCAGCGATATCATGGCGGACCAGCTTGCTTTTCATCCTGCCTTCAGGCAGCTTGTGGAAGGACGCATTGCCCGTGAAAGACTCGAAGCTCAGGTTGAAGAACTTTATCCCGGAAAAGAAGGTTTTGCACTGTTCATTTCCAATGAAAAGTGTTATAATAACATGTTCGGCCATAAAGGCGTAAACCGCAGCTATTTCGCTGACAGGTATCCGCGGCTGAAAATAAAATATGTAAAGGATGCGGACGCAGGGCTTTCCCTGGCCGATAACCAATATAAGGTGATGGTCTCAATGTCCGGCAATGAATTCAATAAATCCAAGGAGGTAAACTATGAAAGCAGTAATCACAGTTGTAGGTAAAGATATGGTGGGCATTCTGGCCCGCGTTTCAACTGCCTGCGCAGAAATGAACGCCAACGTGCTTGAGGTTACCCAGTCCATTCTCGACGGGTATTTCTGCATGGTTATGGTGGTCGATATAAGTAAAGTGGATGAAGGCGTGGATGGTCTGGATGCAAAGATTAAAACGGCTGTACCGGACATGGTGGTTCACGTAATGCACGAAGATATTTTCAATTCAATGCACCGTATTTGATAAGGAGATTTTAACAGAATGCTTAATTTTAATGACATAATGGAAACCATAACCATGATTCAGGAGGAAAATCTGGACATCAGAACCATCACCATGGGCATTTCCCTCCTGGACTGTGCAGACAGCGATATCGACCGCTCCTGCGAAAAGGTTTACAAAAAAATATATGAAAAGGCAAAGGACCTGGTTAAGACCGGTGAAGCCATCGAGAAAAAATATAAAATTCCTATCGTAAATAAGCGAATCAGCGTGACACCTATTTCAATGCTGGTTGCCGTAAGCGGCGGAGACCCTGTAAAATACGCCCTCACCCTTGACCGTGTAGCCAAGGACGTAGGCGTAAACTTCATCGGCGGCTTCAGTGCCCTGGTGCAGAAAGGCTTCAGTGCAGGGGACAGAGAGCTCATCGAAGCTATACCTCGTGCCCTGGCCGCTACCGACTTTGTATGCTCATCCGTAAACATCGGCTCCACCAAAGCCGGTATCAATATGGATGCCGTAAAGCTTATGGGCGGAGTTGTAAGAGAAGCTGCAGAGCTTACAAGCGACAGACAGTGCGTGGGCGCTGCCAAGCTGGTTGTGTTCTGTAACGCACCGGAAGACAACCCGTTTATGGCCGGTGCTTTTCACGGTGTAGGCGAACCTGATGTGGTGCTCAACGTAGGCGTTTCCGGCCCGGGTGTTGTACGCGCAGCTCTTGCCAAGCTTCCTGACGATGCACCGCTTAACGAAGTGGCCGAATTAATCAAGAAAACAGCTTTCAAGATTACCCGTATGGGTCAGCTGGTGGGCTCTGAGGCATCCCGCATGCTGGGCGTGCCTTTTGGCATAATCGACCTTTCCCTGGCGCCTACACCGGCTGTAGGTGACTCTGTTGCGCATATTCTGGAAGAAATCGGTCTGGAACAGTGCGGTGCTCACGGCACTACCGCCGCTCTCGCCATGCTTAACGATGCTGTCAAGAAAGGCGGTGTCATGGCATCCTCCAGCGTAGGCGGACTGTCAGGTGCTTTCATTCCTGTGACAGAAGACGCCGGCATGATAGCTGCAGCAAGAAACGGAGTTCTCAGCATTGAAAAGCTTGAAGCCATGACTGCTGTCTGCTCTGTAGGCCTTGACATGATTGTAATTCCAGGCGATACACCTGCAGAAACAATTTCCGCTATTATCGCTGATGAAGCAGCCATCGGAATGGTCAACTCCAAGACCACTGCGGTCAGAGTCATCCCCGCCATCGGCCTGAAGGAAGGCGAAGAGCTTGACTTCGGCGGCCTGCTGGGAAGCGGCCCTATTATGAAAATCCGCAGCCAGTCCTCTGCCAAAATGATTAACCGCGGCGGCAGAATCCCGGCACCTATGCAGAGTCTGAAGAACTAAGCGGTTCCGCGCTTCGATTACGTCTAATCCCCCAAAAAACGCTCAAAAAATGCGATTTGATGGGGGATTTTTAGATGAAAATGGAATATATGGATGATTTTCCGATGTTTTTTGCAATTTCTACATGAAATTCCCCCATCAAATCACCTTTTTTAGACTATTTTTGTGGGGAATGCCATGAGTTTTTCAAATCTTCTTTACATTTACAACATATTTTTACTTTACAATTGTGGGTACATGGTATTCGTGCAGTGTAAAAAAGGAAAGTGAATAAGAAAAGGAGCAGCATAATGGGAAAATTCAGTTATAAATTAGCACAGTTTATGATGGGCAGACACGGTATGGACCAGTTCAGCCGGGATCTTATGGCCTACGGAATGATTTTAGTCGTAGCAGATATATTCATTCCGGGAAATATAGCATCTTACATAGGCTATGTCATAGTGATTTTTGCCATATACAGAATTTTTTCCCGAAACAATGCCAAGATGATGGCCCAGCTCGCGTGGTACAAGACATATGTGGACAATCCGCTGAGAGCATTTCTCAACCGGGACAGAAAGAATTACAGGTATTTTAAATGCCCTTGCTGCAAACAGATTCAGAAAGCCCCTAAAGGACGGGGCAGAATCCGCGTTACATGCCACAAGTGTGGCAATGTTTTCGAGAAAAAGGTCTAAATAAAACTGCACCCATGCGGCCGCTGGTTTCAGACGGCTGAAGGTGCAGTTTTTTATTTATTCAACTATTGGAACTCAGGGATTTTTTTGATTCTTTCAATCGCTTCGCCAAGCTTGTCAACGCCTACAGTGCAGGCGATTCTCAGGTATCCTTCACCGCAGTTTCCGAAAGCATTACCCGGAAGCATGAGGACATGGGCTTTGCGCAGTATCACATCCGCAGCTTCCTCGGAGGTAAGCCCCGACTTCTTGATGTTGATAAACAGATAGAAGCTTCCCTTAGGCGGATATATGACTGACATCTTAGGCACTTCGTTAATCTTTTCGGCAGCAAAGAACATCCTCTTCTTATATTCAGCCACCATTTCCGGCTGTACCGTATCTCTGTTTCGCAGCGCATAGATAGCCGCACGCTGTGAAATAGACGGTGCCGTGAAAACCACGTTTTCATTTATCTGCTGAATAGTCCTGATTATGTAGTCAGGAGCGATGATGTTGCCCACTCTCCAGCCCGTCATAGTGTAGTTCTTGGAAAAGCTGTTGAGAATGATGGTTCGCTCCTTCATTCCCGGCAGGCTTGCAAAAGGCACGAAAGGATTCTGATAGCTGAAGGACGTGTAGATGTCGTCTGAAATCACTATGAGGTCGTACTTTTCTGCTATGGCTGCTATTTTTTCCATAGTCTCCACCGTCAGGCAGTTTCCTGTAGGGTTGCTCGGTGAGTTGATGACCAGAGCCTTAGTGCGCTCGGTTATGAGGCTTTCCAGTCTGTCTATGTTAATCTGGAAGTCCTCTTCTTCGTAGGTCGGCAGCTCCACAGGAATTCCCCTTGCAAGCTCAACCTGCTGCGGATAAGGGGTGAAATAGGGAGCCTGCAGGATTACCTCGTCGCCGTCGTCCACGATGGCTTCCAGAGCAAGGTACATTCCAAGGCAGGCGCTGGCACTGACGAATACCTCTTCGTCAGACACATCCATGCCGTATTCTTCCTTATAGAATTTACAGATTTCTGCGCGGAGCTCAGGGTCTCCTCTGAAGTCTGTGTACTTGGTATGACCTGCCTTTGCATCTTCGAAAGCCTTTTCTATTATGAGTTCGTGAGTGGTCAGGTCGGGATCTCCCAGGCTCAGGTTGATTACATCGTCAAATGACTTTGCCAGCACGTCGGATTGACCCATGGCTGTGCTCTGATCCTTCCAGTAGCGTTTTGCTATGAATTTATGTTTCATTACTTAAACTCCTTCACCAGAGGCTCTATCTGCTCCCGGTTCACCAGGTCGCAGCCCTTTTCTATGCGGTCAAGCAGTGTGCGCTCATCCCCGTTCATGTTAAGGCCCTTGTCTGACAGCATCTTGTGGACCATGCTCATGAGAGCCTTGTCTATTCCCTTTATCTGAGCAGGGTCGTAAGCGCCGCCCATGAAATAGCATGTCAGCTGTCTGAATTCACCCTTATCGAAGTTTATATCCCTGAGCTGCATGCGGCCGTCGGTATTGTCCACGTTTAATCCCACAGCGAAAACCACTATTTTCTTTCCCGGCTGACCGATAAGGGGCTTTATCCACTTCTTGAACTTGTCAAAACCCTTGATTCCGCCTGCCTGAACACCGCCGCCGTAAATTATATTGTCGTAATTGTCAAGCTGACCCTTGCTGAACTTATCAAGGCTGAAAACAGGGCAGTCAAGCTCCTCACCTATCCAGCGAGCATACTTCTCTGTAGCACCATATTTACTCGTATATACAACTACTGTTCTTTCCATAATATCACCTCTACATTTTTACATTTTCCTGACCCAAAAGTGCAATCAGTTGATTGCGGAGAGCCGGTGAAGGCTCCGCCCACAGACTACTGTCAGTTCTGAAGGTTCTGCCTGAAGGCAGGTATATGAGTACCTGATAATCGCCTTTGTGACGTGCCAGGTTTACCCTTATCTGCTGAAGGGTCATTTCCTCGTTCATATTGGCCGATATCCTCAGCTTTATAAGGCCGGCAGGCTGGCGCTCAGGCTCTGCGGCAGGCTGCCCTGCAGTCTCACGCCTTCTGAAAGGCTTTCTTTCGCTGAAACCCTTTTCCACAGCCTCATCTATATCCAGAATCTCATCGGCCAGAATCTTAGGCGCCTCGTCTTCCTTGAAATTGACCGTTCCCCTGATTGCCACAACCCTGTCGGCTTCGCAGACAGAGGCACAGCGCTCGTACACGTTAGGGAATACCACTACCTCGCAGACACCGTAAAGATCCTCCAGGTCGATGAAGGCCATCATTTTGCTGCTCTTTGTGATGAGAGTCTTCTTACCTGCAATCATTCCGCTTATGACACAGTTCATTCCGTCGCGAAGGGCTGTGTTTTCGCCGTTATGTACGTCCTCCTCCGCGTGGGCGATATCGTCACAGCTTATGGATGAGATGCGTGACATTCTTTCAGCGTACTCATTTAAAGGATGATCTGTAAGGTAAACTCCCAGCATTTCCTTTTCCATAGCCAGCTGAATGTCCCTCGGGAAAGGCGCTATATCCGGCAGTCTGCCGCCGATGGCCTCTGTGTTCATGGTCTCAGAAGCGGTCTGGAAAAGTGACATCTGGCCTTCCACGTTTTTCTTCATTGTATTCTGTGCCGATTCCACCAGAGCCTCATGAACTGAAAGCATGGCCGCCCTGTTAGTGGAAAGGCAGTCGCATGCGCCGGCCTTGATGAGGCTTTCTATGGCCTTTTTATTTACCTGGGAAATATCAAGATTTCCGATGAAGGTAAAGATGTCAGAAGGAACACCCTTTTCCTCACGTGCCTGGATTATCGCATCGATAGCTCCCTCGCCTACATTCTTGATACCCAACAGGCCGAAGCGTATCTTGCCGTCTTCTACGCTGAATTTTTTATAGCTGGCAGAGACACAAGGAGGCAGCACCTCTATGCCCATGTCGCTGCAGTTTCTGATGTATCTGGAAATCTGCTTTACGTCACCCATGACGCTGGTAAGGAGAGCCGCCATAAATTCCACAGGATAATGTACCTTCAGATATCCTGTTTCGTAGGCAACCACCGCGTAGGCAGCAGCGTGGGATTTGTTGAAGGCGTACTGAGCGAAGCTTACCATATCGTTAAATATTTCCTCTGCAGCATGCTCGGATATTCCGTTGCGTACACATCCCGGAATTTCCACATTTCCCTCATCGTCAAGCTTGCCGTGAATGAAGTATTCCTTTTCCTCCAGCATGACGTCCATCTTTTTCTTGGACATGGCGCGGCGCACCAGGTCGGAACGGCCGTAGCTGTATCCTCCCAGATCACGTACTATCTGCATAACCTGCTCCTGATACACCAGACAGCCGTAGGTAACGTCCAGAATAGGCGCCAGAGCATCGTCCACATATTTTATGTTCTGCGGATTCTTTTTGTTTTCTATGTATTTAGGTATGGAATCCATAGGACCCGGTCTGTAAAGGGAGATTCCGGCCACGATATCTTCAAAGCAGGACGGCTTCAGGTTTTTCATGAACTGAGTCATGCCGCCGCTTTCCAGCTGGAAAACACCTCCGGTATTGCCCGCTGCAATCATTTCGTAGACCGCCGGGTCGTCGTAGGACATCTTGCTGAAATCTATCTTCACGCCGTGGTTTCGTTCTATAAGTTCCAGAGCATCGCGGATTACAGTCAGGTTTCGCAGCCCCAGAAAGTCCATCTTCAGCAGTCCCAGTTCTTCGATGGTAGTCATGGTGAACTGGGTGGCAGGCCCCTTATCTGAAAGGTAAAGAGGCACATACTCGTCTATAGGGGCTTTGGAGATTACAACACCGGCCGCATGAGTTGACGCATGGCGCGGCATTCCTTCGATAGCCTTGGCCATGTCGATGACCTCCCGTGCCTCCATGTCGTTTTCGTACATGGACTTGAGCTCGGGGCTGGTGACAAGAGCCTTATCTATGGTCATGTTGAGCTCAAAAGGAATAGCCTTGGCTATGGCATCGGCCTTAGCATAGCTTACACTTAGGGATCTGGCGACATCTCTTACCGCCTGCTTTGCCTTCATGGTTCCGAAGGTTATTATCTGCGAAACCCTGCCTTCTCCGTACTTTCGGGTAACATAATCGATTACCTCCTGACGGCGTTCATAGCAGAAGTCTATATCAATATCAGGCATGCTTACTCTTTCCGGATTGAGAAAACGCTCAAAAATCAGATTGTATTTTATCGGGTCTATGTCGGTTATCTTAAGGCAGTATGCCACGATGGAGCCGGCCGCCGAACCTCTGCCCGGTCCTACCATGATGCCGTTTGTCTTGGCATAGTTTATAAAATCCCATACAATCAGGAAATACTCCACATATCCCATGGATTCTATGGTGTTAAGCTCGTAGTTAAGTCTGTCGTAAAGCTCCGGTGCAGGATTTTCTCCGTATCTTTCGTGAAGTCCGGCATCACAGAGCTCTCTAAGATACTCCGTATTGTTCTTTCCCTCCGGTGCTTTGAACTCCGGCAGGTGATACTCTCCGAATTTAAAGTCAAAATTGCAGGCATCGGCAACAAGCTTGGTATTGTCAACAGCCTCCGGGAGATATGCGAAAATCTTACGCATTTCGTCCTCGCTCTTGAGGTAAAATTCGTCGTTTGGAAAACGCATTCTGCTCTCATCGTCAAGGGTTGTAGCTGTCTGAATGGCCAGAAGCACGTCGTGGGCCCTGGCATCTTCCTTGCGTACATAGTGAACGTCGTTGGTAGCCACCAGGGGCACATTGAGCTCGCGCCCCAGCCTGATCAGGTCGTCCTTGATGGACATTTCCTCTTCCAGTCCCTGATCCTGTATCTCCAGATAAAAATTACCCGGCCCGAATATTTCCAGAAGAGCCTCAGCCTCATCCTTTGCTCCTGCATAGTCCTTTACCAGCAGGCGATGCTGAATGTTTCCGGCAAGGCATGCAGAAAGGGCGATTATTCCCTCGCTGTGTTCTCTGAGAAGCTCTTTGTCGATACGCGGTTTATAATAATATCCCTTGATATATCCTGCTGATACTATTTTAATGAGATTCTTATAGCCTGTCTCGTTTTTTGCAAGCAGAATCAGATGGCCCTGATGCTTGTCTCTTTCCGCATCCTTGTCGGTCATTCTGCGGGCAGCAGTATAGACCTCACAGCCGATAATGGGCTTGATTCCCTGTTTCCTGCATTCCTTATAGAAATCCACAACTCCAAACATGGCTCCGTGGTCGGTAATGGCAAGGCTTTTCATTCCCAGCTCCTTTGCCCGTGCCACCACGTCCCTGATGCGTGCGGCGCCGTCCAGCAGGCTGTATTCCGTGTGCAGATGAAGGTGTGTAAAAGCCATAAGTCTCTCCTTTCGTTCTGATACTTATCCAACATTTTACCACAAATTCTGCTTTCTTAAAAGACCCATACATGTTAAAATGATTTTAACAGAGAAAATAAAAACGGGCCCTGCAGGCCAATGTCATTAAGCTAATATAACGCAGGGAAAAAGCGCTTCTGTCTTTACGGCAGCAATACGGCGTTGTAAATAAAGCCGTAAAACGCTGATTTTTACAACATTGCACACTTTACATCCTTTAAAACAGACCGATATAGTCATAAATGTTGTATGATTTTTATGATTCATTGCGTTTTTACAACGCAAAATCTAATACCGTTGTAAGATTTCACTGTTCCTTAGATTTTTTACAACATTGCGGCCACAATGCAAGTTCAAAAATCCTGTGATAAGGCTCTATGTTGTAAAAGCAGACGTTTTCTTGATTTTTTTACAACATTCATCCTGACTGTAAATCTTATATGATGGTTCATGCATTAGCTTAATGACATTGGCTCGCTGCAGGTGCCCTTTACGGAGGTACATATTTTGAAAAAGGTTTTAAAAATAACAGGCATAGTTCTGCTGGCGCTGATAGTGCTTCTCGCCGGATATCTGATCTACCTTTTCACGGCTTATTACAGAATAGATGATAATCAGGTCATAGAGCCTTCAGTTCAGGCAGTCATTACGACAGGCGTTCCTTCAGGAAAGGACCTTCAGGTCACCTCATGGAATATAGGTTTCGCAGCATACACTGACCAGTTCAGCTTTTTCATGGACGGGGGCAAGTATTCACGTGCCTTCAGCAAAGATGCCGTTCTCGAGAACATGGATGACATAACTGCAGAGCTTACAGGCTTCGATTCGGATTTCTATCTTATCCAGGAAGTGGATATCGATTCAACCCGCGCCCATCATGTGGACGAAAGTGAAATTCTGACCTCAAGGCTTGCTGACGAGGACTCGCGTTCATATACCTTCGCCATGAACTATGACTCTCCTTATCTGTTTTATCCGTTTACTAAACCTCACGGAAAGTCAAAGTCCGGCCTTATGACTTTTTCAGACTATTCCATTGAAAGCGCTCTGCGCCGAAGTCTGCCTGTTCAGACCGATGTGGCCAAGATTATGGACCTTGACAGGTGCTATGTTATAAACCGCATCCCGACAGACAACGGCAAAGAACTGGTGCTGATAAACTTCCACCTTTCCGCCTACACCACAGACCCGACAATTGCCGACCAGCAGCTGGAGGTGCTCTACGAGGATATGCGCACTGAATATGCCAAAGGCAACTACGTCATCTGCGGAGGTGACTTCAACAAGGATCTTTTAGGTGATTCTTCGGCCTACTTCGGCATTTCCAAGGAAAACTACAGCTGGGCCAAAAGCTTTCCTTTCGATAGCGTCCCTGAGGGCTTCAGCCTTGTGGCTCCTGTCGACGAGATAAACCCGGTGCCGAGCTGCAGGAACGCAGACTCGCCGTGGGACCCGGAGACTAATTTCCAGGTCACCCTTGACGGCTTCCTTGTATCAGACAACATACAGGTGATTTCAAGCAACGTGGTTGACACTCAGTTTAAATACTCTGACCACAACCCGGTTCAGCTGGATTTCAGGCTGGAGTAGTCTGGATTATTGCAGGGTTTCTGCATTTTTCGCAAGGCTCGATAAACAAAAAAGGCTGACATCAGAACGGCAATACAAAATCTCTTGCTGCTGAATGTCAACCTTTTTTATGCTTATTTATCTCTATGCTTCACGCTTCACTTATTTCCTTTATCTTTTCTATGGCTTCTGCTATGAGATCCGAAGTAGACTTCCCCTTTACTCCTATTATGATGTTGTTGCATTTGTTCACAGGAAGCAGAATCTTATATGCCTGACTTCTTCCGACTGCTGCCGCCATATCAGCGGTGATTTCACCGAGCAGAGAGTCTGCTATTACTATACCCACCGGCCCTACTATTATGTCTGCCGTTCTGGAACATACTATCACCGAGTTTTCACCTGTGGCTCCCCTGTCTGCTCCCGCCTTGAGCATGGCCGCAGTTGCTGTCGAATTAGTTCCCACGGCAGTAATTTCGGCATCAGGAATAAGGTGTCTTACGGCTTCTACCATCTGCCTGCCCAGCATACCACCCTGTCCGTCTATAACCAGAACGTTCTTTTTCATTAAGTGCCGCCTCCTTTTGGAAATTCAGTTCATACAGTTGCATTTTACTAAATTTTTGCTCTTTAGTCAACTTTGCCCGTAAAAACGCTTTCCGCCATGCACCCCTTGATTCTCTCATGCATAGAATGTATAGTATGCGGAGGTGAACAGATGGCACTGGATACAAGAGAATTGTTTGCAAGGCTTATACAATGCGAGGCCGGAGGTGAGGGAACGGCCGGAATGCAGGCTGTAGCCACGGTTATAATGAATCGTGCTACGGTTACCGAAGGAGAATTCGCCAGGGTGAACAACGGCGGCGATGTGCGGGCGGTAATCACTCAGCCGGGGCA
>JBJETB010000076.1:0-6045 GCA_051883095.1 Anaerovoracaceae bacterium | reverse complement strand
GCCACACAGCCATCATTGGCACTGGCCATAGCCACTCCTTCCATCAGCTGGGCAACAGTATGGGTTTCACCTGGTTCCATGTACATCTGGCTGCCGCCCATTGAAGCCGCTCTTTCGGAAATGGTCACTTCGTCATCCAGAGTTATTTTGTCGTCGTCAACTGCATCCATAACCAGAAGCATGGTCATGACCTTGGTAACGGATGCCAGCGGAAGCTCCTTGTGAGCGTCCTGCTGAAACAGCACCTCCCCCGTCTCTGCATCTATAAGTACCGCGCCCTTTGCCGCCACGGTAAATGCCGCTTCAGGCCCTTTATCCTCAGACGGCGTATCTTTGACCGTCTCAAGCACTATCGGCTCCTGGGACGGCAGATCACTTTTAATCTTTTCCACACCGACGAAGGCGCAAAGTATGAGCGTAACGCCTGCGAGACTTGAAACTACCCTTTTCCACATAAAAAAGCCACCCCTTCACATAATCTCAGTATCAGTCACTTCAATGTATGTGAAAGGGCAGCCTGTTATTCCTCAAATTCCTGTCATCCGGCTGTATTGGTCACATAAACCGTATAATCCTCTGTTCCGTCCCCCGGATATACGTAAGGTCTGGTCAGATTCCTTTCCATGTAGCAGTATGTTTCTTCCGGGTATGTCGGCAGAACTTCCCAGGTAGCCGGTACCTCCACAGATACGGTTTTCGTCGTCGTATTGCCGTTTGAAAGGAACTTATCGTAGACGAAGGTCACCGTCCGTGTTTCTTCCCATGCAGTAAGGAAATTGGAAATCAGACCGTTCTCATCCCATCCCGGCTCGACGGACTGACCTCCCATCTTTACACCGTCTTTGTCCATATAGAAAGCTTCTATCAGGCGCAGGGTGCCTTTGTCAAGAACATAAATATCTCGCGTCACATCAGGGTCATCCGGTTCTCCGTTTGCCGCTGTCACCTTAATGTATTGGTCCAGATCCTCCACCTTCTCCACCTGTGCATCTTCACTTATATAATCGGAAATCATATAATCCAGGTAGCTATTATCTCCAGACTCGTACATCTGCATATCCAGGTTCGCACTCACTTTGCCCGGTTCGCAGTAAAAGTTCAGTGCGCCGAGGCATCCGGAGATTACTCTTCTGTCTGTATCGCTGTATTCCACCATGGCCCAGGCGGGCTGTCCGTCAAAAAGAAAGCATACGCTCTGGCTTTCCGTGCCGTCGGTGAACCGGGTCACGATGTGGAGATTTTCATATCTGTCCAGAAGATACCCCAGCCGGTTTTCCTCACGTACAAAGGAGAGGCTGCCTCCGATGAGGTCCATTTCCGCCTCTGATACCGATGCATTGTTTTTATTGGTATTGTTCACATCGCCACCGTTATCAGTCGCCTTGCCGCCGCATCCGGTAAAAAGGATCATCGATGCTGTCAAAGCCGCAGCGATAAAAATTGTTAAAGGTTTCTTTGTCATGTTTTCCTCCTTTTTTTTATTAATTGCTGTTTTATCAGTATCCGCTGTCCGTCATAGAAACAAAATATGTTCTCTCTTGCCAGAGTAATGAAAAGCAAAGGTGAGCCTGTCGAGAAAATTGCCGAATATACCGGGCTTTCAGCTGCAGAAGTCGAGGCGCTTTTCAATTCCTGATATTATATTACATGAACCAGCATGTCAGATTTACAGTCCGGATGAATGGAATGTTGTAAAAAATTCAAGGATTCGAGTGTTCTTACAACGGCATCAGATTTTGCGTTGTAAAAAAACTATGGATTATGAAAATCATACAACATTCATGGCTATTTCGAGCTGTTTCAGAGGCCGAACGGTGTGCAATGTTGTAAAAAATAACGTTTTACTGCTTTCTTTACAACGCCATCTTGCGGCCGTAAAGGCATTAGTGTTTCACGTAGGTCACATGGACTCTTCCTTATACAATTATACAATAAAGCAGAGGAATTTTGAATTATCTCTGCTGTTTTAGACAGATAAGACGGTTTTGACGCCGTCCTCTTTTATTTTGCTGTCTTCAGAAAATCAGACAAGTCTATTGGCATAATTCCTTTCCCAAATCATAAAAATATTTTTCAAGTTCATTCTGTTCAGGTACCATTTCACTGATTATATACTGCTGACCATCGGAGAATTCTATGCAGAAACTGTAGGTTGTCTCGTCCAGAGCGAATATTTTCAGCTTCTTCGGCGCCTTATAGTTTTCTGCGTATGCGATAGTATTGTTCGCCTCGATAATATCGAGAAGCTTCGCCGCTGACTCGCTGCTTACGGGAGTCGGTTCGAAGTCCGTCCTTTGGTCCTCATTCCGGAGAAAGCATCCTCCCTCAAAGTACCATCCGCTGTCCGCTCCGGCCTTTTCTGCCTCTGCGGCCTCTCCGGTGCTTCGCTTCAGCATAAAATTATAGCAGCAGGAGTAGTCCATATGGCCGCAGCCTATGGAAACCATGGAGACCTCCGATACGTCGTGTACAGGCTCTGCATCCCGTGGATTTGCTGTGCAGCCGAGAAGCCCTGACAGTACGGTCACCAATCCCAATAGAATCACCGCCTTCCTCATTTTCAGATTATTTCTTTTCTTTATTCTAATCATAGCGATTTCCCTCTCTGCCACTGCTCAGTCCCCTGGCAGTCACCCGTGATTATCTCAGGACTTGCAATCAGCCTGCCGCGTTGGTCACATAGACGGTGTATTCCTTTCCGTCTCCAGGGTATTCATAAGGCTTGGTTAGTTCACGGTCCATGTAAAGAAAAGTTTCTTCTTCGTATACAGGCACCACTTCCCAGGTGGCGGGTACAAGAATGCTTAAGTTTTCGTACTCCGGCTCTCCGCTGCCCGTTATTTTCTCGTATTCGAATTCTACGCGGCGGGTTTTGTCCCAGGCAGAAATGTATTTGTCAGTCAGTCCCTTGTCGCCTGCGCCGTATTGATATTCGCCGGTGACCAGGGGCTCGCCGGCCTCGTTTATGTAAGAGTATTCCAGCAGGTGAAGGGTCTGGCGGTCCAGAATGTATACGTCCGCAGGTCCCGATTCCATATCTTCCTCGCTTAAAGGCGCCGTAACCTTTATGGTGTCCCCCAGGTCTTCTATGCTCCTGATCAGTGCTTGAGGATTTATAAAGGATGTCTCGCTAAAGGAAGGCTCTGCGGATTTATACTCTGTGGTATTAAGCTGCCCCACTATGCGTCCGTCTTTCTCTCTGAATGTTATGCAGCCCATGATGCCCATGACCTCTTCTTCTCCGCTTTCACCGGTGTAAATCCAGATGTTTCCCATCTCATCTCCCCGGCTTCCGTACTTAAAGTAAAGGTTTTGTGACGTTGCTCCTTCCATGTACCGGAAAGTTGCCTGCACATTGTCGTATTCGGAAACCAGCCTGGAAAGTTCGTTCTGCTCACTTACGTACTGCAGGCTACCTCCTATGAGGTCAAGACCCGTTTGTCCTGTCGTGCCCTGCTCCTCGCCGCCTGTGCCGGCAGGGTTGTCAGCGCCGCAGCCCGTCATAGTGAGTATGAGTGTGGCAAGGATGGCTGCTGTAATTATTTTCAGATTTTTCTTTCCCATTATTTTCTCCTTTAATTGTAAAAAAGTTCAAAGAAACAAAAAACGTCCAAAATCCGACAATTTCTGACCAAAAAACAGCATACTTTCTGTTTTTCACTTGACTTTTATTATGGCCATTGTAAAATCTTCCTACGATTTATTTGCTGTTATTTATTGTATTGTCAGGAGGTTTTTATGAAAACATATACTCAAAACGAAAGGATTCCTTTTACCGATGACATCATGTTCTCTCTGGTCATGCACGACGAAGGCATATGCAGGGAGTTTCTCCAGAGAATACTTCCCGATGAAGAGTTCGGCGATATCCGCCTGGAAAGCAGCATCGAAAAAGATATCACCGATGCCGACATTATCTCTGTGGAGACCCAGAAATCCATCAAGTTCACAGGCGGCGCTCATGGCGTAAGGCTGGACGCCTTCATCAAATCCTGCAACATGTGGGCCGAAATTGAGATGCAGACCCATGCCGGGGATCACATTGCCAAGCGCTCACGGTTCTATCAGGCCAACATGGACCTGGAATATCTCAGGGAAGGCCGCGAGTACAGCGAGCTTCCCCGCTCATATGTCATTTTTATCTGCACTTACGATTACATAGGTGCTGACAGGCCCGTCTACTTCTTTGAAAAATTTGACAGGCAAAACTGCTTGCAATTTGGCGACGAAGCGTATAGTATAATATTAAATACAGCGTGTTCACCGCATAAAGTGCCGGAGTCACTCAAGCCCCTGTTTGAGTACATTAACGACCCTTCCAAGGGCGTAGGCGATGCGCTGGTGAACCATATCGACGAGCGTGTAAAGAAGTTCAACACTCACGAATGGAGGCGCAAGCACATGACATTACAGGAACTTATGGACAGGAATTACAAGGAAGGCCTGGAGCAGGGCCGCAGCGAAGGTCTGGAACAAGGCCTGGAACAGGGCCGCAGCGAAGGTCTGGAACAAGGCCTGGAGCAGGGCCGCAGCGATATGAAGCTCTCTCTTGCCAGAATAATGAAAAGCAAAGGTGAGCCTGTCGAGAAAATTGCCGAATATACCGGGCTTTCAGCTGCGGAAGTCGAGGCACTTTTCAATTCCTGATATTGCATGAACCAGCATGTCAGATTTACAGTCAATATGAATGGAATGTTGTAAAAAATTCAAGAAAACGTCTTGTTATACAACATAGCGCCATTTCACAGGCTTTCTGAAATCAACTCGAGGCCGCAATGTTGTAAAAAATTCAGGTATTCTGGTGTTCTTACAACGGCATCAGATTTTGCGTTGTAGAAAAACAATGGATTATGAAAATTATACAACATTTATGGCTATTTCAAGCTGTTTCAGAGGCCATAAAGTGTGTAATGTTGTAAAAAATAACGTTTTGCTGCTTTCTTTACAACGCCATCTTGCGGCCGTAAAGGCATTAGCGGTTCACTCAGGTCACACATGGTTTTCCTTATATTATTATACAATCAAGCAGAGGAATTTTGTCTTTTCTCTGTTTTTTATTCTTTATTCGCAATTCCCGCCAGCCTGCCGCGTTGGTAAGCTCACGGTATCGTACTCCGCTTCCCCGCTGTCCGTCATAAAAACAAAAAACGTCCAAAATCCGACAATTTCTGACCAAAAAACAGCATGTTTTCTGTTTTGCACTTGACTTCCTTCTCTTTTATTGTAAAATCTTCCTACAATTTATTTGCTGTTATTTATTGTATTGTCAGGAGGTTTTTATGAAAACATATACTCAAAACGACAGAATTCCTTTTACCGACGACATAATGTTCTCCCTTGTCATGCACGACGAAGACATCTGCAGGGAGTTTCTCCAGAGAATACTTCCCGACGAGGAGTTCGGCGATATCCGTCTGGAAAGGAGCATCGAAGGCGATATAGCTTCTGCTGACTTTATCTCTGTGGAAACCCAGAAATCTATCAAGTTCACCGGCGGTGCTCATGGCGTAAGACTGGACGCCTTCATCAAATCCTGCAACATGTGGGCCGAAATTGAAATGCAGACCCATGCCGGAGATCACATTGCCAAGCGCTCCCGGTTCTATCAGGCCAACATGGACCTGGAATATCTCAGGGAAGGCCGCGAGTACAGCGAGCTTCCCCGCTCATATGTCATTTTTATCTGCACTTACGATTACATAGGTGCTGACAGGCCCGTCTACTTCTTTGAAAAATTTGACAGGCAAAACTGCTTGCAATTTGGCGACGAAGCGTATAGTATAATATTAAATACAGCGTGTTCACCGCATAAAGTGCCGGAGTCACTCAAGCCCCTGTTTGAGTACATTAACGACCCTTCCAAGGGCGTAGGCGATGCGCTGGTGAACCATATCGACGAGCGTGTAAAGAAGTTCAACACTCACGAATGGAGGCGCAAGCACATGACATTACAGGAACTTATGGACAGGAATTACAAGGAAGGCCTGGAGCAGGGCCGCAGCGAAGGTCTGGAACAAGGCCTGGAGCAGGGCCGCAGCGATATGA
>JBJETB010000075.1:0-38311 GCA_051883095.1 Anaerovoracaceae bacterium | reverse complement strand
CCGCCTGCAAGGGCGGCACTTTTTTTAGACCACGTATGTGGTTTACCATTTACAAATATCACGTCAGTTGCCTATGGCTCCAACGTGATATTTTTAATGTTAAAGGAGATTATTACCTAACACTCATCCGTATCAATCTCTCCTGTCATAATCCTGAGTACATTTAAGTCCGTCTCAGACATGCCGTTTTTTCCCACGAAACATACGTTAGAAACAGTCTTTTCTGCGTCTTCTCCCATTAATCCCTCATTGATGCCGAAAGAATTTCCTTCTTCCAGCATATCCAGTGACATAAGCATAGCATCCAATGCCGTGGCAAGCTTAGCTGCACAAGTTGACTTTGCGCCATCGCATATCAAACCTCCTACATTAACTAACGTAGATTCTATAACCTGAGATATTTTCCCCTCTGGCCATTTCTTTAGATATGCAATGCCCGCCCCTGCCGCTGCTGCAGCTGAAGCCGCACCACAGAAAGCAGATAAGCTTCCAATTTTTTTCTTTGCATATATTGATACTAGGTTGCTTACCAGTAATCCCCTTAAAAGTTCGACTTCGGTTAAATTTTTTTCCTTAGCAAATTCAATTACCGGAAGAGAAACCGCAAGTCCCTGATTCCCACTTCCCGAATTAATTACCACCGGCATACTGCAACCATTCATTCTTGCGTCAGAGCCTGCGGCTACTTTTCCTTTAATTCTTGATGAAAAATCTGCATTTCCTCTTTTTATCACCGTTTTTCCTATGTTTGCTCCGTATGAATGTGTTAGACCCTCATTTGAAATCGCGGTATTGCACTCTATTTGCATTTTAAGAATATCTCTGACATCACTCAAACGGACTTCATTAGCGAAATTTAATATTTCAGATATGCTCATGGTTTTATAGAAGTTATCTTTGTGGATTTCCATTTCCGGCTTCTCAAATAAAATTTCCCCATCTTTAGTTATTCTTGTGATATTCGTGTGTGTATGCGAAACCGTGACTTCAACTTCTGATGTTCTTCCATACGCAGTTATTTTCACAAATAAATTATCCACGCCTTCAGCTAAAAGACATTTGCAAAATCCGCTTGCCGCAAGTTTTTTGCATTCTTCAATTTCGTCTTGGGTTACTTTTTCCAAAACGTTCAAACCTGCATCCGCGTCTCCTGCGATTGCACCCAGTGTAGCTGCAATCGCAACCCCTTTGTTATTGTCAGAATTCGGAACAATAACTCCCATGACATTTTTTACGATATTTCCGCTGCATTCTGCTATTATATGAGACGGTACAGAATTCAAAACCTGTGACGCCTTTGCGCTGGCATAAGCAATAGCAATAGGTTCAGTGCACCCTAATGCCGGAATAAGTTCTTTTTTTAGC
This sequence comes from Anaerovoracaceae bacterium, assembly GCA_051883095.1. Lineage (GTDB taxonomy): Bacteria > Bacillota > Clostridia > Peptostreptococcales > Anaerovoracaceae > SUG1106. Next base: position 36,946 of record JBJETB010000075.1, on the reverse strand, counting down.
AATGTAACATAGCTTTCATATCGTTCTTTTTCCATGCATTTTTCTCCTGTCTGTTTCCTTTTTTATTTGTTAACCTGTATACACATTTTCTTAAGCAGTAGGCACAAAAAATCCCAGAAAGGCTTAACAGTATCTAAATCCAGATGCTCTGTCGGCGTATGGGCATCTCTTCCCAGTGGCGCTATTGCAACAATATCCATATCTGGAATGGCACCTGCCACAATACCTGTTTCAGCGCAGCTGTTATGTTTTTCCATCTTCAATTGTTCTCCAGTCAGCTCAGCGAATGCCTCACAACAAAGTTTCTGAAGCTGAGAGTCTCTACGATATGGCCATCCAGAGAAACTGTCAAGGAGTACCATCTCCGCTCCGCACCAATCTGCAAGTATTTCAATTCTAGTAAAGAGTTCTTCTTTTACAGTATCTACAGGAGCTCTAAGCATCGTCTCCATTTCTATACAATTCTCCTTAAAAGCAACTGCCATTGTATTATTTGAACAAAGAATTGTCTCTTTTTCTCGCCAATCTCGTTTTGTAACTCCAAAAGGCATCATATAAAGCATTCTTTGAAGATTCTTAGTCGTCTCCTCATCCAACATTTCAGAATAGACCTTTTCATCACTTTTTTTAAGTGTAATATGTAGTCCCTTTTCAGGATCTGAATATTCCCTACATATCGTCTCCGCAATTTTCTCAAAAGTCTTTTTAGCCCCAAATACGTTTTTTTCATCAATTGTAATAAGCGCCTTCATTGCTGGTGCAATTCCACATACTCTGTCGCAAGACGTATAAACAATATTTAGCGGAATGCACTTTGACATTTGGCATAAAATTCTTCCCATTACGGTTATTGCACTTATTCTTCCCGCATCAATCATGAGGCCTGCATGGCCACCCAATAATCCATCAATACTTATTTCAAATATCACACCTGAAATGGCTTTTTTCTTAAGTGGCAATCTAAGTAGACAATTTGCTGCCCCTGCTGTTGAAACACACATCACATCAGGGTCTCCGCAGTCCATATTAATCATTCTCCGGGATTTAATTCTGGAATAATCAACTTTTCTAATTCCTACCATCCCAGCTTCTTCACATACAGTAAAAAGCATTTCCAGAGGGGGGTGAACCACACTTTTATCCTCCATCAATGCCAACATATTCATCATTCCTACAGCATTATCTGCTCCTAGTGTTGTTCCATCGGCATACAAATAATGTCCATCCACCAAATGTGTCTTTATGGAATCCGTCAGGAAATTATGATTCGATGCTGCTTCTTTTGCTGCAACCATATCCATATGTGCTTGCATTAAAAATGGAGGTATCGTTTCATAACCCTGCGTCGCGTTAACATAAACTATTAAATTCCCCGCTTCGTCTTCATAGTATTCATGACCATTTTTCTGTGCAAAGTCTTTGATATAATTGCACAACGCTTGTTCATGATTTGATATATGCGGAATATTACATATGTTTTTAAAATGTTCAAGCACATGTTTTGGTTCAAATTTTTCTATATAATCCATCAAATATCCTCCAAACAGAGTAAAAATAATGTGCGGTCGCAACACAATTGCGACCGCACTCGTGCGCATAACGTTACTATGCGTTAAAACTCCATTCATAGCAGTAATACGGATGAACAGTTGAATCATGCACAACAGCATTAATCCTATTGTTCCATGCATATACCAATTCATGATGGAAAATTGGGACTGACGGTGCTAAGTCAATAATATATGCAATTAATTCTGTATATATTTTCTGGCGTTCAGCAGGTTCGCTTTCGCTCTCAGCTTTTGCAAACATTTCATCAATCCATGGGTCACTTAACTGGCAGAAGTTATTGCCACCAATGCCTGATGTTCCGTAGTGACACACGTTATATGAGAAGTCAGCACGATATGATAATGTTTGGGTCATCAATGCGAAATTACCGCTCTCAGCATCTTCGTCAGGTGTCGATGTGTTTTTAAGTTCAAGAGTAACACCTATATCTGCCAGGTTCTGTTGGAATACCTGTGCGGCTTTCTCCAAATATGTTCCTCCCATTACATCCATAACTACACCGTAGTCAGAGAAATTAAGCCCATTAGGGTAGCCTGCCTCTGCGAGTAAAGCTTTTGCCTTTTCTGGGTCATAGGTCACTTCCTCGGATTCTGAGAAGTCAACACCAAAGCAGTTAGCATCGCTTGCCTGAAGACGAGCTGGTTTAGCGTATCCCTCATACGCAATCTCGATTATACTTTCTTTATCACATGCATAGTTTAATGCCTGACGCACAAGTTTATTGTCAAGCGGTTTTACTGTCGTGTTGATGGCAAAAATTGCCGTCTTTAGTGTCTGTACTTTTTCAATTGTAAATGTGTCATTTCCTTCAATATTAACCAGCTGTGTTGGTTCGACCTTCATGATGTCGATTTCCCCAGTTTCTAGCTGTACAGAAGCGGTTGAGCTGTCGCCAACGTAACGAAGTTCAATATTTTTTATTGCGGCAGGTCCTAAGCGATAATCTTCAAAACGAGTAAGCTGTGCTGCTGTTGCGAAATCAATTGATACCAGTTCATAAGGGCCTGTACCACAAGCTTTGTCGTTAAAATTGCCATCACACTCAGTTACAAATTTTTCATTGAGTATTGGAACCTCATTAGTGTAAACCAAGAATAAAGGAGTTACTTTGCTCAAAGTAAACTTAACTGTGTACTCGTCAATTGCTTCAATATTTTTAATCATATCGACGAAATTCTTTTTGGCAGCCGTTGTCATGAATGTTTCAAAAGTAAATACTACATCTGAAGCCTTCAAATTTTCTCCATTATGGAATTTTGCATTTTCAACAAGTTTAAAGGTGTATTCAAGGTTATCATCACTTATCTCCCAGCTTTCTGCTAGACAAGGGCTTACAGTTCCGTCATCGTTTGTAACTGCCAGCGTTTCATATACCTGGTCAAATACACTTTGGTCAGAGTTTGCAGTGGTCTGATATGGGATAAGAGTATTGAAAATGTCCGCCGTGTACACAACAACTGGATCATCTTCGGTCTTTGCACTTTGGTTGCCGCCACCGCATCCCGCAAAGAGGCTTACCACCATTACAAGAACCAACATTAAAGCAAGTTTCTTTTTCATTCTTATTTCCTCCTGATTTGCTTTTTTATATAACACATTTACATTGTTACCATTATTTTTCCATAAGCCTGCATGAGACAAAATGATTTTCGCTTATTTCAGTAAACGGAAGCTGGCTGCCAACGCATCCGTCACGGCAAAAATCACAACGTGGTGCGAACCTACATCCCGGTTCAGGGTTAATAGGACTCGTAACCTCGCCTCGGATAACCTGTAGTTTTTTATTTCTCATAGAGATATCAGGTATAGGTATGGCTGACAGCAAAGCCTTGGTGTAAGGATGCTGTGGATTTTCAAAAAGCTCTCTTGCCGAGGCTTTTTCAACGCACTGTCCCATATACATTACCATTATTTCCGTTGAGATATGCTTTACGACCGATAAGTCGTGGGTTATGAACATATAAGTAAGTCCCAAATCTTCTTGCAAGTCCATAAGAAGGTTCAAAATCTGTGCCTGAATTGAAACGTCCAATGCAGACACTGGCTCGTCACATACAATAAACTTTGGATTTATAGCTAGCGCCCTTGCTATACATATGCGTTGACGTCTTCCACCATCCAGCTCGTGAGGATAAGAGTAATATAATCTCTCAGCAAGTCCTACAGTATCCATTAACTCCTTTACCCTTTTCTGAATTTCAGCCTTGTTTTTGTACATTCTGTTGACAACAAGCGGAGTTGCTATTATTTCTGATACAGATTTCCTTGGATTTAAGCTGGAATATGGATCTTGAAATATAATCTGCATAGACTGACGATATTTTCTCATCTGAGATTCCCGTACTTTTGTAATATCTTCGCCTTCAAATATTATTTGACCATCCGTTGGTTTGAGTAGCCGTAAGATAGTTCTTCCTAATGTGCTCTTTCCACAACCCGACTCACCTACTACGCCAAGTGTTGTTCCTGGCATTATCTTCAAATTGATATCATCGACAGCATGAAGAATTTGTCCCTTTTTTTCAAAATATTTTTTTAAATTTTTAACCTCAACAAGAGGTCTCTGTTCTGTGTTATTCATTCTTCTCCTCCTGTGAGTCTCCTCGCTTAAACAAATGGCATGCAATGCTATGAGTTCCCATTTCATATACATCTGGATATTCTACCTTGCATATATCCATGCAATGCGGACATCTTTCGTGAAAATAGCATCCCGATGGCAATTCCGACGGGTCTGGCATAAGACCATCGATTGGAGACAATCTCCTCGTTTCTACCTTTAAGTTTGGAATTGCTCCAAACAATCCTACTGTGTACGGATGATGGTTTTCATTGACAAATATGTCTTCCAGTGTTCCGGCTTCTATTACTTTTCCGGCATACATAATGGCAACTTTATCGCAGATATTTGCTACGATACCCAGATCATGGGTAATCATTAGCATGGCAGTACCTAATTTATCTCTTAATTCACTCATCATTGCCAGTACTTGTGCCTGAATTGTTACATCCAATGCAGTAGTAGGTTCATCTGCAATAAGAAGGTCTGGTTGACATGAAAGAGCCATGGCAATTACCACTCTCTGCTTCATCCCACCTGAAAACTGATGTGGATATTCATCCTTTCGTGATGCTGGTATTCCTACCATCTCCAGCACTTCATCAACTCTTTTTTCCACGGCCTCTCTGGAAGCATCTCTGCCATCACTGTGGTATAATATTGCTTCTGCAATCTGCTCGCCTACAGTCATAACAGGGTTAAGCGACGTCATAGGGTCTTGGAAAATCATAGAAATTTTCTCTCCTCTAATTAAAGTCCGCATCTCCTCTTCCGACATTTCAAGGAGATTCTTTCCTTCAAATTCTATGCTGCCCTCTGGAATTGACCCTGTGCGCTCAGGTAAAAGGCGCAAAATTGCAAGTGCTGTAGTAGTTTTGCCCGCGCCTGTCTCTCCTACAAGACCTAACGTTTCACCTTTTTCCAGGGTTAGGTTGACACCGTTAACCGCACAAACCGGTGCCCCTCCGGACTTATATTGTACTTTAAGGTTTTTTATTTCAAGAAGTTTCTCTCCCATTTCATTTCTCCTTAAATAATCAGTCTTTTAGTCTAGGGTCCATCGCATCACGCAATCCATCTCCAAGAAGGTTGAAGGACAATGCAGTGAGAACAATTACGATTCCCGGAATAATGCACATATATGGGTCACTCCTCAAAAATTCCCTTGCTTCTGAAATCATTGAACCCCATTCTGGATTAGGCGGCTGTACTCCCATCCCTAAATAACTTAAGCTTGATGCCGTAAGCATAAGGTTTGCTATGCCTTGCGTAGATACAACTATAATCGGCCCCAAAGAGTTAGGGATTATTTCTTTAACAATAATTCCTATATCTCGCATGCCACATGCACGTGCCGCTTCAACATATTCTGTATCCACTATTCCTAACACAGTTGATCGTACAAGCCTGCAATTTCCCGGTATACAAGCTACCGTCATGGCTGTAATTAAGCTTGTAGCACTTGCACCCATTGCTGCCACTACACATAAAGCCAGCAAAGTCTCTGGAATAGCCATAAACATATCCGTTAATCGCATGATTATATCATCAATTTTTCCGCCAAAATATGCCGCAACAGCTCCTAAAAGTCCTCCTGCAATCATGCTGACACCCATGGTAATCACTCCAATAGCCAAGGAGACTCTTGAACCGTAAACCATACGAATGAAAATATCTCTTCCATACAGATCCGTCCCAAACCAGTGCTCCCATGATGGAGGATTATTTCTCATTGCAGTATTTTGCATTGTTATAAGAGATTCATCAAAGATCAAATTTGCAAAAACGGCCAGCAACACTATTATGCATAAAAAAATCATACTAATTACACTGCTCTTGTCTCGCAAAAGTCTCTTCCATATATCTTTACCCATGCTGTGCCCGCGTGTATAGGAAGTAGCCAGTTCTTCTAATTCTTTTTTCTTTTGATTTCCAAATGATAATTTCATAGTAAAACTTCGTCCTCCCTTCTGTTATTTCGAATATTTTGCTTTAATACGCGGGTCTATGAATGCATAGAATAAATCCACGACAAGCATTATAATTGCAAAGAAAAATGCCAGCAGCAATACGCTTGCAAGTACACACGGTGTGTCTTTTGCCTCTATTGAAAGTACTATCAATGTTCCAAGGCCCGGTAAATTGAACACGCTTTCAGCAATTACCGAACCACCGAGGATAGCGCCAAAGGAAGATCCGATAGTGGTGATTACCGGCAAAAGTGCATTTTTCAGTGCATGCTGATATATAATTTTCTTTTCTGGAATGCCTTTTGCACGAGCTGTTCTTACATAGTCCTGTCTAATTTCTTCAAGCATTGTAGAGCGTGTCATACGCAGAATTTTGGAACCATACGGAACACCTACGGTAATAGTTGGCAATATATAACTTGTCCATCCAGCTGTAACTCCTCCCGAAGGTAACCATCCTAAATACAATGAAAAGATTAAAATCAGCAACATCGCCAGCCAGAAGGTTGGCATAGCAACCAATATAGTAGATGCTACTCGAAGAAAACTATCCGACTTTGAATACTGCTTTACGGCAGAAAAAACTCCTAGCGGCAGCCCCATCAAAGTGGCAAGTAACATTCCTAAAAAAGCTACCTTTAAACTTACAGGAAATCTTCCCATTACATCTTGGAATACCGGATTCCCTGTTCTATATGAATTGCCAAAATCCAAGCCAAAAATAATATCTTTAATGTAGTCTATAAATCGAGTAACAAACGGATCGTTAAGACCCAATTCTTCTCTTAATTGTTCTCTTGCCTCAACTGAAGACTCCGGTCCAAGAATACGAATCGCTGGATCCCCAGGTGTAAATTCCATAATGAAAGATATTATAAATATTACACCTAGCAATATTGGAATCATCAGTAATAGTCTTTTGACAGTGTATTTTGTCATATCAAATTACACCTCCATCTCTTTTTTCCTGTCATTCAAATTAATAGCAACTTCTATGCCAAATACCTCCATATTCCTGTCACTATTCCCAATACCTTGATATTTCAACATTTTAAAGTTTTTTAGTTTTGCGTTTGTTTTTTTGGGGTGTCTTTTTAATCTTGCCTCTTGCAAAAAAAGCCAAGATATTGGCTTCGAGCACTAAAAAAGCCAATATATTGGCTTTTTCGCGTTTTTTCATGCCTAAATTTAAAATATAGCCGAAGTAAACGCCAAGATATTGGCTTTTTTTATGTTTATTATTTCTTACTTTTGTAATTATGTATTTTTAGCTTGTCCATACGGAACTTTAATGTCTGTCTAGGGAGTCCTAAAATTTCAGCCGCTTTAGTGACATTTCCTCCGCATTTCAGCAACGTTCGCATTATACATTCTCTTTCCGCATTATCCACTATCTCCTTCAGTGTCTTTCCTCCTGTATCATATCCGTTAGGCTCTAGTACGTCTATATCGTCCGATATGTTATGTTCCTCTTTTAGATATGCCGGAATATTGTTCTTGTCAATAACGTCTCCATCTGATATCTTTATCGCAAAGTCAAAAACATTCTTTAGCTCTCTCACATTCCCAGGCCAGTCATATTTCATTAAAACATCTAAAAAATCATCGGACATTCCGCTTATCTTTTTATTGTATTTTCGATTGAATTCAAGAATAAAATGCCCAGCGTAAAGTACTATATCCTCTTTACGATCCCTAAGTGGTATTAGACTTAGCATGCTTCCACTAAATCGATAGAAAAGGTCCTCTCTCATTAAACCATCTTTTACTAATTGTAACGGATTTTTGTTAACAGCTGCGATTACTTTTACATCTACTTTTTTCTGGACGTTACTGCCTATTGGCTTCACAAACCCATCCTGAATGACTCTCAATAATTTTGACTGTAAATGAAAAGGTACTGAATTGAACTCATCGAGAAACAAAACTCCTCCATCGGCGGTTTCGAACAAGCCTTTCTTATTTTCTGCTCCGGTAAATCCCCCTCTTACGGAGCCAAAGAACATAAATTCAAATAGGTTTTCAGGTATAGCCGCGCAGTTCTGAACTATATATTTTCTCCCCCTACGCTGATTCTCGCTTACCATTGCTTCAACAAACAGTTCTTTCCCCGTCCCTGTCTCTCCATAAATTAAAACAGGATCGTCGGTTTGTGCAAATATCTTTGCATTTCGTATACAGTCTTTCATCTGTTGGTTGTTCGTAATAATATCTTCCCAAGTATACTTTTTTTCGAAAAACTTACTTTGTTGCTTTTCTTCTATCGGCGCATCACCTTGTCTTTCCAAATCTCCAAGCGATGTTGTATCGACGCACAATTCAACCGCCCCAACAATCTTTCCAGAATTGATTATAGGGTAGGTTATGTTGTCCAATATTATAATGTTTCCATTGTAATCAACGAGTCTCTGCTTTTCCCTGATTATTGTCTTACCTGTGTTTATACACTCAACCATTGTGCTCTCTCCTGCACTAAGTTGATTGAATGCTTCAAATAAATGCTTGCCTATATATGTGGAGCCTCTATCCGTCCCACGGTCTTGCATAGGTCTAGTCGCGTATCTAACGATAAGCTCTCTATCTACAATCATCAATGAATTCACATGTTCAAACAAAAAATTTTTTTTCATTTCTTTCCTCATAACGAAAAAGTATTCTGTGTTCTCAATTTTATCATCCATATATTTTAATGTCAAATTGTAACAAGCCTCTTTTTCATTGCAGTCTCTGCTTTATCTATATATAGATAAAAAACCGTCAATACATCATGTATCATTATAAATAAATTCAATTGCAAAACTTTTTAAAATAAATTATAATGATGTTACCGATAAAAAAATAACAATATAAGCGGGTTGATGTTCCCCCGGAGAGACCAGGCGGCTGTCTATGTACAGTCAGAGCCCGGCACCGAAGAGGCAAGCCCAGAATGCGTCAGTCGCAGCATTCTGTGCGAAACTTTCAGGTAAAAGGACGGAGGGAAATGACTGCATTCTGAATATTGCGCGTATACAGGTATCCGCATTGATACCGGCGTACGCTGATGCGAGAGACAGAAAGAACGATGACGGTTATACTATGTGCATCGTTCTTTTTTTATCCCTTATGCACAGAGAGGTTCTCAGTAGTGAAAGAGAAATTTATTATAATGACAAACAATCCCCTGGTCGCGGAATCGCTGGGAGAAAAGTACAATATGATATACCAGGAGTCTTCTCTGCCGGAGTTTTTTGAAGCAGTACGGGAAAAAATATGCGAAGGGCATATTCTCCTCACCCACCCTCTGTCCGGCAGCGTGAAACCGGGAGAAACACCATATAAATCGGTTCTCCTCAGCTTCACAGCGGCAGGCTCCGGCCAGTCATCAGAAGAACTCATGCTTTCCGTAAGGCTCATAGAAAGCGCTATCGAAGCCTGTGAAAAATTCAAAATGAGGCCGGACAGATTCGCCGGAGACGTACTCAGCGACCTCCAGCTCATAGATTTCACCCTGCTGGAAAGCGCACTTGACTCAGCCGAAACCGGAGCATAAAAACCGAAAAAAATATCAAATCAAAATAAATCAATACAGAAGCACTAAAAGGAGGGATTTTTAATGCGATTAGAAATGGGACACATTTTCATCAAAGACATTCAGTTCGCAGCAGAATCCGGGATTAAGGACGGAGTTCTCTCCGTTTCCGCGGATGCACTCAGAGCTGTAGTTCTGGAAGATGAAAAGCTAAAAGACGTTTCCTTTGACATCGCCAGACCCGGCGAATCGGTGAGAATCACACCGGTAAAGGACGTCATCGAGCCCCGCGTCAAAGTTGAAGGCCGAGGCGGTGTATTTCCGGGCGTGATTGCCAAGGTCGACACCGTGGGCAGCGGAAAAACCTATGCTCTCAAGGGCATGGCTGTAGTAACCGCAGGCAAAATCGTAGGCTTCCAGGAGGGCATCATAGACATGACAGGCCCCGGAGCAGACTACACGCCGTTTTCCAAAACTCTTAACCTGGTAATGGTATGTGAGCCGCAGGAAGGACTTAAGCAGCACGATTACGAAGCAGCTGTTCGTTTTGCAGGCTTCAGGGTGGCAGCATATCTGGGCGAACTGGCAAAGGAACTTACACCTGACGAGGTCAAGGTATATGAAACCTGCACTATCAAAGAAGGTCTGGCCAAATATCCTGATCTTCCAAGAGTTGCTTATGTTCAGATGCTTCAGAGCCAGGGACTTCTCCACGACACTTATGTTTACGGCGTAGATGCGAAGAAAATTCTTCCTACCATCCTTGATCCTACAGAAACCATGGACGGCGCCATCGTATCAGGAAACTGTGTATCAGCCTGCGACAAGAACCCTACCTATGTACACCAGAACAATCCGGTAGTAGAAGACCTTTTCGCACAGCACGGTAAAACTCTGAATTTCGTATGTCAGATTATAACCAATGAAAACGTATATCTTGCCGATAAGATGCGTTCTTCCGACTGGACTGCAAAGCTCTGCAAAATGCTTGACCTGGACGGCGTAATCGTATCCCAGGAGGGCTTCGGCAACCCTGATACAGACCTGATAATGAACTGCAAAAAAATTGAAGCTGAAGGTGTCAGGACCGTCATCATCACTGACGAATATGCAGGCCGGGACGGCAAGTCACAGTCTCTTGCAGACGCAGATGCGGCAGCCGATGCTGTAGTTACCGGCGGAAACGCAAATCAGGTGATTATCCTTCCTAAGATGGATAAGGTAATCGGAACTCTCGACTATGTGACCAGGATTGCCGGCGCCAGCGAAGAAACACTCCGTTCTGACGGCTCTCTCGAGGTTGAACTTCAGGTAATCACCGGTGCAACCAACGAGACAGGTTTCAACAGGCTGAGCGCAAGATAGAAAGGAGGTTAATCTGATGGGAAAAATTAAAGTTGTTCACTATATAAATCAGTTCTTCGCCAACATCGGAGGCGAGGAAAAGGCTGATTATCCGGCTGAACTCCGCAAAGGTCAGGTAGTAGGCCCCGGCATGGCACTTATGGCTGCGTTCGGGGATGAAGCAGAAATCATAGGTACCGTAGTCTGCGGTGACTCATATTTCAACGAAAACATGGAGAAGGCCAAAGCAGACATTCTTGCCATGGTCAAAGAACTGGCTCCTGATGTTTTCATCGCCGGCCCTGCATTCAACGCAGGACGTTACGGAGTTGCCTGCGGCACTATGGCTGATGCCGTACAGGAAGAGCTGGGAATACCTGCCGTTACAGGCATGTACGAGGAAAACCCCGGCGCAGATATGTTCAAGAACAAGGTATACATGATAGCCACTAAAAACAGTGCTGCCGGCATGAGAGATGCGGTAAAGAAAATCGCTCCTCTGGCTCTCAAGCTGGCAAAGGGTGAGCCTATCGGCGCATCCATCGAGGAGGGCTATCTGCCTAACGGCATTCGTGTTAACTTCTTCGAGGAAAAGCGCGGTTCCGAGAGAGCTGTTGAAATGCTTCTCAAGAAGCTTAACGGCAAGCCTTTCACCACCGAATTTCCTATGCCTGACTTTGACAGAGTGGAACCTAATCCTGCAGTCAAAGATCTGGCTCACACCAAGGTGGCTCTTGTGACCTCCGGAGGTATCGTTCCGAAGGGCAACCCTGACCACATAGAAAGCTCCAGCGCTTCTCACTACGGCGAATACAGTCTTGAAGGCGTTATGGACCTGACTCCTGAAACCTTCGAAACCGCCCACGGCGGCTATGACCCGTTATATGCCAACGAGGATGCAGACAGAGTCCTGCCTGTAGACGTAATGCGCGACCTGGAAAAGGAAGGTGTAATCGGTTCCCTTCACAACAAATTCTATACCACTGTAGGAAACGGTACTGCAGTAGCCTCTGCAAAAGCCTTTGCTGCAGAATATGCTCAGAAGCTTGCCGCAGACGGTGTGGGAGCCGTTATCCTCACCTCTACGTGAGGAACCTGTACACGTTGCGGTGCAACAATGGTAAAAGAAATTGAAAGAGCCGGCATTCCTGTGGTACATGTTTGCACGGTTACCCCTATTTCCATGACGGTAGGCGCCAACAGAATCGTTCCTGCCATCGCAATCCCTCATCCTCTGGGCAACCCTGCTCTGGACAGAGACGAGGAAAAGAAGCTCCGCCGCAAGCTGGTTGAAAAAGCCCTCAAGGCTCTTACAACCGAAGTGGACGGACAGACAGTTTTTGATTGATATTTATTACTTCGTGAAGGCATCCTCACTTTTGGGGATGCTTTTTTATTATTAAGAAAAATTGCCCCTTGACTCTCCCCTTAAGGGTAGCATGTACAATCCTTCATGATGAAACAAAGGAGGGTTATAAATATGAGTGAAAGTATAGTAAACGTCTGCAATATCAGCAAATCCTTCGGCGGGCGCAAGGTTGTAGACAATCTGTCTCTTTCTGTAGCACCCGGTGAGGTTTTCGGTCTGCTGGGACATAACGGAGCAGGCAAAAGCACCACTATAGAGATGATTCTGGGTATCAAAAAACCCGACGAAGGCTCGGCACACATTCTTGGAAAAGACGCGGCCTCACATAGAAAGGAAGTTTTTGAGAAAGTCGGCGTCCAGCTGCAGTCCTCTGCATATCAGGCCGCAATAAAAGTCGGTGAAGTATGCGAAGAATTTGCTTCTCTTTATCGCAATCCGGCCGATTACCCCAGTCTTCTGGATCAGTTCGGACTGCTGTCTCTGATTAAAAGCCCGGTGATGAAGCTTTCCGGAGGCGAGAGGCAGAAACTTTCCGTGGTTCTCTCCCTTATAGGCAATCCGGAAATTGTTTTTCTCGATGAGCTTACCACAGGCCTCGACGTGGCGGCCAGAAGGGAAGTATGGAGAACCCTTAAAGGGCTTAAAGCAGAGGGCATGACAATTTTCCTGACCACCCACTATATGGAGGAGGCCGAAAACCTCTGTGACCGCATCTGTCTCATAAAAAACGGCTGCAAGGTGACAGAAGGCACTGTCAGTGAAGTGATTGCCGCGTCGCCTTACGATAATCTTGAGGACGCATATCTGTGGTACATGGGAGAGGAGGTAATTTAATGAAAAGATTTTTTACTTTATACAAAATAGAACAGAAGCTTTTTTTCAGGTCGCCTGATGTGTTCGTGTTCAATCTCTGCATGCCGGTGGTTACACTGCTTCTCATCGGTTTTATAGCAGGTAATAAAACGGCAGCAGGATCTGATATCACATTTATTCAGAGCGCTTTTGCATCACTCACTGCTGTAGGAATCTGCTGCAGCGCTTTTATGAGCATTCCAATTGTGATGGTGGATTACAGAGACAAGAAAATATTAAAGCACCTTTACTGCAGTCCCGCCAGCCCTGCCAGCCTTCTGGCAGCCGATACACTGTGCAGCGGAGTAATGTCTGCAATTTCGGCGGTTATCGTCGCTGCTGCTGCAATAATCGTTTTCGGTTATCGTATGGATGGCAATCCCGTTGCATTCGCCGGTGCCTGGCTGCTGACCCTGATTTCCATGTTTTCCATAGGACTTCTGGCTGCTGCCCTCTGCAGAACGACCAAAAGTTTAAATGTGGCCACTTCCATTTTATATTTTCCTATGTTATTCTTTTCTGGAGCCACCATTCCATATGAACTCTTTCCCAAAGGACTGCAGCGGGTTGCTGATGTAATGCCTCTGGGTATAGGAATAGATCTGATGAAAGCAGCCAGCATAGGCTCTGACATGAGCGGAAGCATGATGAATATAATCATTCTGTCGGCTATCGCTGTTATATGCAGCATCGCCGCTGTTAAAACCTTCAGGTGGGAATAGTCACAGAGTTAAAAGGTCAAAGGAGAAAAAGGAACCATGAAAATGAACGAAAAGCATGAAGCCTTCGCAGAAAAAACACCACCTCAGCTGTATAAAATCGGCATGTTCGCTCAGATGAATCATATTACAGTGAAAGCCCTGAGATTTTACGAAGAGCAGGAACTTCTGCTTCCGGCCTTCGTGGACAGTGAAAACGGCTATCGCTATTACACGATGAATCAGATGGCCGATATCCATCAGATAAACGCTCTGAAGCAGGCAGGCTTCACTCTGGATGAAATAAAGCTTATTAACCAGGGTGCTGATACTGCCTCCCTTCTGGCATCAAAAAAAGCCGCTCTTCTCAGGAAAATTGCCGAACTGACATCCCAGATTGCCGTCATTGACGGATATCTGTCCGGTCCCGCAAAAGCTTTGGATACACCTGTACTCATCAGGAAAATCCCGGCCGTCATCGTTGCATCCATGCAAAAACGCATCGACTCCTATGACGAGCTCTTTTCCTTCATGCCGGAAATGGGGGCCGAAATGGAACGCCTCGGCTGTCAGTGCGCTCTGCCGGAATACTGCTTTACACACTACCTGGAGCCGGGTTACAAAGAGGACCATATACTAATAGAAACCTGCGAAGCCGTAACAGAAAAAAAGGAAGACTCCCAGCTGGTAAAATTCCGGGAGCTTCCGGAGATTACAGCGGCCTGCATCTTCCATAAAGGTTCTTATGATAATTTTCCCGAGACCTACGCCGCCATTCTCAGATTCATTGAAGACAACGGCTATGAAATCTGTGGAAACATCCGCGAAAACTACATCGACGGCATCTGGAACAAAGACCGTGAAGAGGACTGGCTGTCTGAAATACAGATACCGGTTCGGGTGGTATAAGCGAAGCTATGCTAACCTTGCTGAGAAACATCAGGAATTTTACGGTGATACCGGAACGAAATCATGACCACCCTTTAAAAGGCAATGCCGATGTTGTAAAAAAATCAAAGAAGCCACTATTTTTACAACATCGCACCTTTACCAAAGCTTTTGGAGACTGTCTCATGAGTATCATGTTGTACAAATCCTAAAGGCATAGTTATTTTTACAACATGATTTAATTATATGTTGTAAAAATTCTGAGAAGTCAAAAAAAGTACAACATTCACGACTTTTCAGCCACGATTTAAAGGCCGATGTGAGTGTCATGTTGTAAAAAAAACCGTTTCAGGTCAAATTGTACAACGCTGGAGAGCCGATATTTTTGTAAAATAAAATATCACGTACTGCTTGGCGGCCGACGTGATATTTTCACCAACCGAGGAGCAACCATTCATCGGTAACTCTTTCTTGTTTTTATTATACTCTCGTGACCCAACAAGTCAACCTCAACTTAGATGCGTGTAAAAATAGAACCATTTTATAATCAGTTACCTCAATTTCTTCCAGCTGTCATCCCATCGTTTTTTTCTTTCAGATTCACGGAATAGAGCCTGTTGTTTCTTATCATTCTTTTTAAAATACAAAAACAATCCCGAAAAAAGAATTATATCAAATCCACCGAACCCACACAGGAAAATTTTATTTCCCATATCTTCGTTAACAACACCCATAATTACGATACAGGCTCCCAGCACAATTAACACAAACATGCAGATGTCCGATAATATAGATTTTCTCTTATACTTATTCATTCAGTACCCTCTAAAACTCTATACTCATCTGTCCTTCGCATCCGGCCTCGCCGTCTGCATCCTCTGCGTCAGCCTCCACATCCACGTTGATTGCACTCTCGATGTCGTCGATTTCCGGCAAATCCTTTATGGAAGTAAAACCGAAGTTTTTAAGGAATGTATCCGTAGTGCCGTAAAGCACCGGCCTTCCTACGGCCTCGGATCGGCCTACGGCTTCCACCAGATTTTTGTTCATCAGGCCTTCCATTACTCTGTCGCACTTGATGCCTCTGATGGCCTCGATTTCTCCCTTGGTGACAGGCTGCTTGTATGCCACGATTGCCAGAACCTCAAGGGCAGACTGTGACAGCCTCTTAGCCTTTACCGGTGTGCAGAGACGCTCGATATAGTCGGCATTTTCCTCCCTGGTAACAAACTGGAACGCCCCGTTTACCTCACGGATGACGATACCGCGGCCTTCCTGCTCGTACTCGGTCTGAAGCTCTTTGAAGCATTCATAAGCCTCATTTTTAGTTATATCAAAAACATCTGCGGCAGTCTTTGCATCAAGAGGCTCACCCCAGGTAAACATCATTGACTCGAAAGCCGATTTAATTGTCTTTTTGCTTGCCATAGATTATGCCTCCTGCATTTCGGTAATCAGAGCACTGCCGTTTTGTCCTTCTGCATCACGGCTGTACTTTTCCAGTATTGAATCTTCATCCACTCTTTCTCCTGCGGTCACTTCTATATCTCCATAGAGAGATTTCTGTTCCACGCGGACAACCCTTTCCTTGGCCATTTCCAGCAGTGACATGAATGTAACCACAACATCATACCTGTCCTCCTTATTCGGAATCAGCTCCCGGAAACTTAATATCTGACCGATTTTACGGCGCACGGTGCCCAGAATCATCCTTATGCGTCCTTCCATGGTTGAACGTTCCCTCTCGATTCTGGTGTAATGCTTCCTTACCGCCTCCACCTTCTGTTTCTTCTGTATGAAAAGGCTGAACGCAGATGCAAACTGCTTCAGGTCCAGACTCAGATATTCGTCAGGATTGTCAAGATACTCCGAAATATCCTCCTGGGGCTTTTCAAAAATATGCTGCGAGCGTTCCTCCTTCTCCTGCAGGATTTCCGCCGCTTTCTTGAATTTCTTATACTCCAGAATTCTTTCCACCAGATCAGCTCTCGGATCTTCTTCCTCCAGAACCTGTCCCTCGACGCTCATTCTCGGCAGTATCATCTTGGATTTTATCTCTATGAGAGTTGAAGCAAGAACCATAAACTCCGTGGCCACGTTAATGTCATTTTCCTCCATAGCCTTTATATATTCAAGATACTGATTTGTTATTTCGCTAATCCTGATATCGTAAATGCTCATTTCCGCATTTTCTATCAGGTATACCAGCAGATCAAAAGGCCCTTCGAAGGACTGAAGTTTAACTTTGTAGCTCATTTTCTCTCATGCTCTCCTGTCTGTTGTAATACAAAAGCGCTCCTACTACTATGATGCATCCGATAATCTCATATACCGTCGGTATCTGGCTCAGGAAAACAATTCCCAGCAGAGTGGAGAAAATAGGCTCTCCCGCTTCCCATGTCGAAACATAAAGAGAGCTTACGTGGCCTATACACATGTTGAAGACTGCATGGGAACCTATCTGGCATATAACGGCCATGGCGGCTATATAAACGAAATCCATCAATGTGTAGCTTACAGCAGATGTGCCGGTAATAAGCATTCCTGCAGAGAAACATACCCAGCAGCTGAAAAATACCAGCAGGACATAAAAGCGTCCTTCCACCCGTTTTCTCACATGATCTCCTACGGAGAAATACAGTCCCATGAAAATACCTGCCATAAGAGCATAGATGTTGCCTATCATCCTGCCGCCTGCAATGGCATTAATATCAGCACCCACTATTACAGCGCCTCCTATAAGGGCCACTATAATTGCTGCTACCGATTTCCACGATACCTTCTTCTTATAGATAAACACCGTTACCAGCAGTACAACCAGCGGATGGAGTGCGGCCAGAACTGATGCGGCCGCCACATTTGTAAACTTGACTGCGTTAAACCAGCTGTAGAAATGGCCGAAAAGAAATGCTCCGGATACGAAGCACCACAGCATGTCCTTTCTGTCTATGGATTTAAGCACCTCTCTGTCGGATTTTTTGCTGAGTATTGGAATCGCAAAAAAAGGCAGAGCCATGGTCAGTCTCCAGAAGCCTATGGCCATGGAAGGTGCCATGGTCAGTTTCCCCAGAATTCCTGATGTCGCACCGAATATTACGGCAAAAATAGTTGCTATTTTAGCATGTTTGGCAATAAAATCATTCATTTTTCAACTTCCTTAAATTCACATCGTAAGGCGGTCTGACCACACCCTTTTCGGTAATGACAGCTGTTATGTATTTATGATCTGTCACATCAAAGGACGGGTTGTATGTCTTGACCCCTTCCGGTGCCATATTTTTTTCATACCACATCTGATATATTTCCTCACCCTTGCGGAGTTCGATAGGTATATCGTCTCCCGTCGGGGTGTCAAGGTCGATTGTCGAGGTAGGCACGAACATATAGAACGGTATGCCGTACTCTTTTGCAAGTATGGCAACCCCTGACGTGCCTATCTTGTTGGCTCCGTCACCGTTGGCAGCCATGCGGTCGCATCCTACAACCACCGCATCTATCCAGCCGTTTTTCATAACGATTGAAGCCATGTTGTCGCAGATAAGGGTAACATCGATTCCCGACTTGTGAAGTTCCCAGCTGGTCAGTCTTGCCCCCTGAAGCAGCGGTCTGGTTTCATCGGCAAAAACCTTGAAATCATAGCCTCTCTCCTGCCCCAGATAAATCGGCGCCAGGCATGTACCATATTTAGCCGTAGCGATGGTCCCTGCGTTGCAGTGGGTCAGTATTCCCATCCCCGGTTTCAGCAGGGAAAGACCATATTCTCCCATGGCTCTGCAGGATTCCTCATCCTCAATTCTTATTTTTTCTGCTTCGGCCAGCATCAGCGCCTTGGCATCTTCAACGGTAAAGCCGCTGCCGGCTTCCTCTATAGCCCCGTCCAGAACTCTTTCCATTCGCTTCAGTGCCCAGGAAAGGTTCACAGCAGTAGGCCGTGAGCTGTTCAGATATTCCGAAGTCTCTCTTACCAGCTTCCTGAAGCCTTCCATCTCCCGCCCTTCATAGCCGCGGACGGATATATAGAGCCCGTAACCGGCTGCAACACCGATTGCCGGAGCTCCGCGCACCTTAAGGTGATATATGGCTTCCCATACATCCTCCTTTGTCTGTGCCTCTATGTAGACCTCTTCGCCGGGCAGGCGTGTCTGGTCCAGAATCATCATTTTATCATCGATAAATCTTACCGGTGCTATGTCAAATACTTTCAATCTCTTCCTCCCGTACGGCCATCAGAAGCCGTCGCAATCAGTAATCCACAGGTTCACCGCAGATTAAATCCGTCTGTTCCCATGCAATATCTATAAGGAATCTCATATAGTCGCTGTAATCGGTTATCACCTGATCTGTATCCGTTACAGTCATGCCGGCCACTTCTTCAAAGGCCGGGGCGCCCATTATTTCCGCAAGCAGCTGCGAAATCTCGTAATCAGAAGCCTCATAATAGTAATCTTCATCGTCCATGTACCAGCATACGGCATCATGAAGGCTGAAAATATCAAGCGCAGAACACAGGTCTATATTTAATCCCCACAGCTCCTCGCTGATTTCATCTGTAATCTCCCACTCTATCTTTTCGTCAGGTACAGGATTACTGCCGTCCAGATGTCCGAAACAGTCATACTCTTCGCTCCTGTTAAGAATTCTCTCCACAGCCTGTCTGTTGGACTCCATGTATGCTGTATCTTCGTAGGTGTAATCCGGTGTTGAATATGTATCACAGGAGCCTACCGCAAGGGAAATTACAGCAACCAGAACTGAAATCGCAATTCCCAGAGCAGATTTTGCCTCCTTTGAACCAGACACGCTGCTCACGGTTCTGCCTGCTTTTTTCTTAAGTCTGGTTCCCGCAGGCTTTCCTGCTCTCTCAAAAGGCTTTGCACCTCCCGAAGTTTCATCCTTCTCCATTGAGTTTTTCAGCTTTTCGTACCCTTTTTTCCGCTGCTTATCTGAAGACGGTGCTTCCCCTCCCAGGAGAGCTCTGTATGCATAGGCTGCTTCCCTCAGCTTGCGATCTACATATTCAGGGTCATCAGCATAATCAGGTGACTTAAGTCTCTTCACCCTTTCCTCATATCCCTGCTTTATCTGCTGAGCAGTAGCGTCCTCTCTGACTCCCAGAATCCTGTAATAATAGTTTCTATCCATCTCATACCTCTTTTTCGAATACAACTGCAGCTGACAATTCATTATCTTTTTAATTATACCACACTTTGCTTTCTCGGGAAAGCATGTTTTGAATCGTGCTCTTATCTGTCATCTGCTACGCGGTCCAGCACTCTGAGAAGGTCGCCGAAAACTCCATAGGCCGTCTGCTCTATCTCCGGTTCGTGCTCTATGATTGAAACTTTTTTCATCAGATCGGTAGTTATGGATACGATAGAAGTCGTGCTGTTGATACCCGCCAGAATATCATCCTTTGATACTTCAGCAGGTCCTACTGTGGCCTCAACGCTTCCGTCATCCTTTCTCACTCCTCTGCAGAGGAGCTTGATGACCTTTCCTCTTGATGCCGCCTCTTCAATATCCTTTATCGTAATGTCCTCTATGCCTTTGCGTTTTACCTGGTCAGGAGTGATTCCCGCATCCATGAGCACGTTAAGCAGCGCCGTAATCTTGGCTGCCGCATCGTAACCTTCTATATCCATGGCCGGGTCAGCCTCGATAAAACCGATGCTGCGGCCTCTTTCCATGATCACATCGTAGTCTATGCCCATGGCCAGCCCTTCCAGTATGTAATTTGTAGTGCTGTTCAGTATGCCTGAAACTTCAGTAACCTTAGCCATCTTCAGGGTATTTTCCACCAGGTTGAACACAGGGGTGCCGTCCATAACCGTAGTTTCATAGAAGAAGCATAATCCCGCTTCACGGGCCATGTCGTCAAGCTCCCTGAAATACCATGCTATTGGTCCCTTATTGGCAGTTATGGCATGTCGTCTTCTCCTGAAAGCGGTTCTGATGTGGTCTGTCGCCGGCTGTCCTGTAAAAATGTTAAGAGGTGTCATTTCAACCAGCACATCGTAATCTGCCTGCTCTGCCAGTTCCATTGTACTAAGATCTGTAAGCCTGTGTTTTTCCGAAAATCTTCCTGAGGCTGCCACATCCTCCAGAGCTGCCCGGAGGTCAATTCCCTCAGGGTCATAAATATTTCCCTTGGACGCAGTGGCGATTACTGTCACTTTGACTTCTGTTCCATATGTGTTTTTAATCTCTTCATCTTTGTCCAGCAGCATGCGGCCAAAAGCCTGCCCCGCATTGCCGAAGCCCAGAAGAGCCAGTTTTAATTCTTTCATATGTTTCTCTCCCATCAACTGTTTTGCTAAAATAATTGTAGCAATTTTTTAAAGATTTTCAAGGGCAAATGTTGATATCCTGCCGATTTTGAAATATACTTTAGATGGACACAAAAAAGGATGACAATTAGGGAACTTCAAGGCCTCCAAAAGGCAGAGAGGAAATGCAAAAAATGCTGCTTACATTTTATCTGACCTTTGCCGCTGCCGGCCCTGGGCTGAGCGAAATCATGTCACGCGGCATCGGCTGGTGGACAGAGCTCCTCG
The DNA here is from genome assembly GCA_051883095.1 of Anaerovoracaceae bacterium. Lineage (GTDB taxonomy): Bacteria > Bacillota > Clostridia > Peptostreptococcales > Anaerovoracaceae > SUG1106. Next base: position 15,628 of record JBJETB010000075.1, on the reverse strand, counting down.
ACAGTCTGCTTGTGTCAGCGGATGCACCTGACACTCTGCGTTCCCTCATCATAGACGGAGTATGCGCGGGCATAGGAAGCGTACTTTCATTTATACCGGTTATAGGTGTGCTCTTCTTCTGTCTTTCCATGCTGGAGGAGACCGGATATCTTAATATTCTGTCCCGTGTCATGGGCAGGCTTATGCGTCCTCTTGGAATTCCCGGACAGATTACGATTCCTCTCATAATGGGTTTCGGATGTTCGGTTCCTGCCATTCTTGCCACAGAGGATATCAAAGACGAAAGAACGAAAAAACTGGCCCTCGCTCTGATTCCCTTCATGTCCTGCAGTGCCAAGCTGCCTCTTTACGGTATGATGACGTCGGTGTTTTTTCCCGACCATGCCGGCATGGTAACCTGCTCACTTTATATAATCGGGGTCCTGATGGCAATGATTGCGGCCGTTTCTTTTGGAAGACTCATTCACTATTCACAGGTGAATCCGGTTCAGGAAAGCCTCTTCAGTCCTCAGTTTCAGGGCTTCAGGCGTCCCCGTGCGCAGAAGGCCTTCTCCTGCATGTGGGAAAATATATGCGGCTTTTTCCGCAAAGCATTTACCGTCATTCTGGCAGCATCAGTAATTATCTGGGTTCTGGAGAACTACAGCAAAGGCATGGTTCCGGCAGAAAATCCCGACGAAAGCCTTCTGGCCGACGCAGGCAGGCTGGCAGCTCCTTTCTTCGCTCCGCTGGGCTTCGGAGACTGGCGTGCCGCCTCTTCACTGATTACCGGTCTCTCCGCCAAGGAAGCGGTGGTCAGCACTCTGACGGTTCTGGCAGAAGGTTCCATGCTTCCGGTAATGCTGGCTCAGATTTTCACGCCCGTTTCAGCGTTTTCATTCCTTGTCTTCTGCCTGCTGTATGCACCATGTGCAGCATCCATGGCCGCTATGGCCAAAGCATCAGGAAGCATAAGACATGCAGTTTTTACATTTGTTTTTCAGACTGCCGCAGCCTGGCTGGCAGCATTTATAACATACAACACAGGCCAAATACTAAATAACTTTATTTACTAGGAGGTAAGAGAAAATGAAATTCTACATCGTTGACGCCTTTACAACCGAGGTTTTCGGAGGCAACCCTGCTGGAGTGGTAATTCTTCCTGACGGAGCCGATTTTCCATCAGACCAGGTCATGGTAAAGACCGCCGCAGAGCTTCGCTATTCAGAAACAGCCTTTATCAGAAATCTTGGCGGAGGCGAATTCAACATCAGATATTTTACACCTGCTGCAGAAGTTGACCTCTGTGGACATGCTACAATCGGTTCCTTCAAGGCACTCCTTTATGCAGGAATCATTGAAGACAACAGCAAATATATAAACCACACTCTGGCCGGCGACCTTGAAATCGTGGTAAAGGACGGTTCCGTTCTTATGGACATGGCCGCACCTGTAAAAATCAATGAGATTACTGAAGAGCCAGCTTTAGAAGAGCTTTACAGCATCATGGGATTAAGCTACGCAGAGCAGAAGGCTGCCGGCGTCACTCTGACTCCGCAGATGATATCAACAGGCCTTCCGGACATCATGATGCCTGTGGCCTCCCTTGAAGCTCTGGATGCCATTGCACCGGATTTTCCTGCCCTGTCCAAGCTCTCAGAGAAGTATGAGGTTGTAGGTGTTCATGCGTTTACCCTCGACTGCGGCGGCAAAGAAGGCGAGACCTGCCATGTGAGAAACTTTGCTCCTCTCTATGACATTGATGAGGAAGCTGCAACCGGAACCTCCAACGGAGCGCTTACCTACTACGGTTATCTCAACGGCTTCGTTAAAGACGGTGATGACTGCTGCTTCGTGCAGGGTGAGAAAATGAAGAGACCGTCCGAGATCCGCAGCCACATCGATGTGGACTGTTCTGCAGACGGCTGCGAAGACGGTGCCGCAAGACCTTGCTATATCAAGGTAGGCGGAAACGCTGTTATTCTGGCCGAAGGCGAGATACATATCTAATACATAACGCGGCTCAACTCCACAAAAAATTATGAATTTTATCGATTTGATGGGGGATTTTTAGGTATTAATTCCATTTATGGTTTGATTTCCGATAAGAACGGCTCAAAAACACGAAAATTCCCCCATCAAATCGCATTTTTTCACACAATTTTGGGGGAATTTCTTGTTTCCAATTTCAATTTAATTTCGATTTCTTAATTTTGATTTTGGTCTGCTTCTCTTTTATATCAGTTATATCAGCCTATTTCTTCCAAAGTCCGTGGAGGTTGCACCATGCATAAGTTTCAACCAGCTTGTCGCCATCTGCAAGTGCGAACACAACCTCAGGCTTGTCGCCTGCTTTAAGAGTCTTTCTCTGCTGACCCTGCTCCGTCTTGATGGCAACCCATCCGATGTAATGTTCAGGAACCATAGGATGTTCAACTTCACCTACAGCAACCTTTACCAGATTTCCTTCCACAGTTACAGCAGGAACGTGCTTTTCAGCAGCAGCGTCTACAGAACCCGGAACGATTTCGGTCATCTTCTGTCCGCAGCACATTACGGGCACGCCTGCATCGTTTACCTTTTCAATAATATTTCCACAATGTTCACATACGTAATATTTCATTTTCTTTTCCTCCGATATCCGATAAATTTAATCTTATATCTTTTATATACCCTCACAAATATTTTTTAATCATCCACGACCATAGTTCTTTATTTTTTAAGAAAAAAATGGTACAATTATCTCGTCAATTATGCATAAGGAGTAAAATATGAGCAAGGAAACGACTTCAAAGCAGCAGGGCAAAGTAATGCCATCCGGTCTGCCATTTATAGCCGCAGGTGCAGTCTGGTTTATTCTGGCCCTGATTTTGCCTGTTTATAAGCTGTATGCCCTGATTCTGACTGCCGCAGCAGCCGCAGCAGCATTTACTGTGCTGACCTTAAGGCGCAGAAAGCAGATTGCTGAATTACCGCCGGCTCCTACCGTTAAGGTCCGTGCCGATGAACTGGCGAAAAAACTTGACCAGTGCAGGGATACTCTGCTGAGCCAGCAGAAAAAGATAAGAAACGAAACAGTTTCAGCTGCAGCAGGCTCCATGGCCCGTACCATGGATCTAATCGCTGATGAGCTCGAAAGAGACCCTAAAGACAGAAGCAAGGTACGCAAGCTTGCCAACCACTATACAGCTATGATTACCGGTCTGGCAGACAAGTACATACAGCTGGAATCTCAGGCTGTGGACGGCGAAAACATCATCAGCAGCATGAAACGCATCGAGGAAGGGCTTACGGGAGCTGACGCCGCACTGAAACGCATACTGGACGATATGTTTTCCGACGATGCCATGGAAGTGTCAGCAGACATTACCGTGCTCGAACAACTGCTAAAAACCGAAGGATCCGAAAACAGAATGGATTTCAGCGGTTTGGATAAAGAACAAGAATAATGAGGAGGATATGACATGAGTGACGAATTAAAACTGGAAGTGCCTACCCTTACAATCGGCGAAGAGCCAAAACCGGAAGAACCGGCACCAATTCAGGAAGTAAACATTGAAGATAAGATTGAACTGACTGCTGAGGAGCAGAAGGTCGTTGATGAATTTGTGGGTAAAATCGACCTCTCCAATGCTGCACATATTCTGCAGTACGGCGCTGATGCCCAGCAGAAAATGGCTGACTTTTCCGACAGTGCTCTTGAAAGTGTGAGAACCAAGGATCTGGGCACAGTAGGAAATACCCTTGCAGACCTGGTTACTGAACTGAAAGGTTTTGATGCCCTGGAGGAAAAGAAAGGACTTATGAAGCTTTTCCATAAGGCGGCAGACCCTATCGCACAGCTTAAGGCAAAATACGACAAGGCTGAAGTCAACGTGGAAAAGGTTGTTGAAATCCTTGAAGGACATCAGGTTACCCTTACCCGTGACATCGCAGTTCTGGATGAACTTTTCAAAGCAAACACCCTTAACTTCAAGCAGCTCTCCATGTACATAGTTGCCGGAAAGAAAAAGCTTGAGGAAGCATATAACGTCACACTTCCTGAACTGAAAGCCAAGGCAGAAGCCAGCGGTTCCACCGAGGATGCCCAGGCAGCCAATGACTTTGCTCAGATGTGCAACAGATTTGAAAAGAAGCTTCATGATCTGGATCTTACCAGAACCGTTTCTCTTCAGATGGCTCCGCAGATCCGCCTGGTGCAGAACAACAACACCCTTATGGTTGAAAAGATTCAGACCACTCTCATAAATACAATACCTCTGTGGAAGAGCCAGATGGTTCTCGCCCTGGGCCTTGCCAACAGCGAAGCCGCTGTAAAAGCACAGCAGGCTGTTTCCGATACCACCAACGAACTGCTCCGCAAGAATGCTGAGGTTCTTAAACAGACAACAGTCAATGTGGCCAAGGAATCTGAACGCGGCATCGTTGACATTGAAACCTTGAAGGAGACCAACCAGAAGCTCATCGAGACTATCGACGAGGTAATGGAAATCCAGAAAGACGGACGCGAAAAGAGAAAGGCTGCAGAAGTCGAATTGCTTAAAATCGAGGGCGAACTTAAGAGCAAGCTTCTCGAGGTAAGGAACTAGCAATATGAAATTACTTGAAAACAAAGCGCTGTCCATACTGATTATGATAGTGCTCATTGCAGGCGGGTTCTGGCTCGGCGGTTACAGATCCTTATCCGGTCTGTACAATGATGTGGAAAAGGTCTTCTTCACAGGTGAGGACGGCGACGGTATCTGCATAGAGAATGATCTTTCCGAGAGGGCAGCATGTGCTGTAAATCTGGTCTCCGTGGCCAGAAAATATGTGGGCGAAAGCACCGAAGTAAAAGAACTTTCTGATGCTTCTGCAGCAATGTCGGCAGCCTCAGGCGGCAATGACATTTCAGAACGCTTATCTGCCGATAAAAGGCTGGAAGCTGCAATGACCGCTCTGTACAGAAGTCTTGAAGACATCGGTCTGTCTGAAAAGGACGAGGCTTACAGACAGAGGCTCTATGCAGATTTCAGCTCAAGGGGAGATACTATCAGCCACGACCCGTACAACGGCTATGCTCAGGACTACAATGAGACTCTGAGCAGATTTCCTGCCAGCCTGATAGCTGCTGTCACGCCTGCAAAAGAGGCTGTGATTTTCTATTAGTTTTTTATGACTTTTGCAGTCAGGAATGGAAGTGATATAATAGTATGAATATGAAACTGAAACAAGGCCTGGCAAATCGTCACGTCCTGCGGCCTTCATCAGCCATTATTCCTGTGCTGATAATTCTTCTGATGATGTCATTGCCCGTGCTTTCATCTGCCGCATACGGCAGTGTGATTTCTCAGTCAGATTCATTTTATGTGGCTGATGAAGCTGATGTAATATCTTCAGATACCGAAAAATACATAACAGAAAAAAACGCCGAGCTTGAAAATCTTTGCGGCGGACAGATTGTAGTGGTCACTGTGGATTTTCTGGACGGCATGGATATTGAGGACTATGCCTACAAGCTGTTTAAAGACTGGAAAATCGGAGATGAAGACAAAGATAACGGCATACTGCTCCTGCTTGCCATAGGTGAGGAAAACTACTGGTGCATGCAGGGCAAAGGGCTCGAAAATGCCCTTACCTCAGGTGATATTGACGATATTCTATGGAATTATCTCGAAGATGACTTCGCTGCCGGTGACTATGACAGCGGCGTTCGCTCTGTTTTCGACGCACTGTACAGGAGTGTTTCCGATGTATATGGCGGCAGCAGTGAGTATGACGGTTCAGGGAGCAGCACCTCAGACTACGACTACACATCTGCAGCAAGCGACTTCTCCCGGATTATCAAGATGGTTCTGATTGTTTTTCTTGTGGTACTGGTACTGCTGATCATTACTTCAATCTTCTTTGGCAGGAAAAACAAAGGCTCGCGAGGCGGAGGCTTCTCCGGAAGTGATTATGGCGGATCACATACGTCCCGTAACAGAACTCGCCCGATTTTTATACCGACATCAAGACCGTCAAGGCCTTCACGGTCTTCGCGCACCACGGTATCCGGAAGCAGGCCCGGCAGCTCCCGTTCATCCTTTGGCGGAGGCAGCAGGAGCAGCAGCCGCGGCGGCGGTATGGGCCATGGCGGCGGCGGTTCCAGCAGAGGCGGCGGCGCCGGCAGACGCGGCAGGTAAATACTGAATTCAGTCTGGTTCCAAGTCTATAATCCATGTTGGCAATTTTAAAAACATTATTTAAATTTGCCAACATTTTTTTATCCCAAGTCTGTCTATACTGCGTTTTATACATTTTTGTAATGCGAAACGCTCCAGGCCGCATAAAAAAATTAAAAAATTACACAGTAAAATCTTGAATCACATTTTAAAGGCATTTTGCATATAGAATAATGTCCATATATGTAATTTTTTAATATTATTGTATTATATTACTCAAAGTCTTTAAGCCTCGTGTAACACGGATAGCTTAATTCCAACGTTTGCAGGTTTGGCATTACTTTTTTGCATAAAACTCAATCCTGTGACACATCTGACACGGTTTAGGAGTCGAAACCCCAATTAACTTCGGATACCATAATCATGCCCCGCATGTTTTCCTGCCAACATCATATCGTTTACGCCCGCGGGAAGCCTACAGTAATTACCGTTCCACGGCCTTCCTCGCTTTCCAGATTAATTCTGCCATTCAGGTAAATTACACCATGTTTTACTATAGACAGCCCCAGTCCGGTGCCGCCAATCTGCTTTGAGTGGCTTTTGTCAACTCTGTAGAATCTTTCGAATACTCTTTCCCTGTCGGCTTTTGGAATGCCGATTCCATTGTCCGCAACGGTTATAAGACTCTCCTCGCCCTCATTTCTTACAGAAACCTTTACGAAACCGCCTGGTCTGTTGTACTTGATGGCATTTTCGCATATGTTGTAAATGATTTCGTCCAGTATGTGCTGAACTCCCCTCATCTCCGACGGCTCTCCCATGAAGGAAAGCTCCACGTCGTTTTCGGATGCTTTTCCGGAAAGTCTGCTTACAACATCGCGTGCCGAGCCGCATACATCTATAATCTCTGTTTCCTGAGGCACTGTACTTTCATCCAGTCGCGAAAGCTTGATTATATCGTCTATAAGTGATATGAGTCTTGCCGACTCTTCCTTGATAGTACCTGCAAATCCGGCCACATCCTCAGCTTTGACCAGTCCTGAGGCCAGCATATCCGAAACTCCATATATGGAGGTCAGAGGAGTTTTAAGTTCGTGGGATACATTGGATGTAAACTCACGTCTCAGTTTTTCACCTTTTTCCCTTTCGGTAACATCCATGACGATAAGGATTGCTCCTGTTACCTGTTCCTCTTCCCTTACCGGATTCGATATGATCTCATAAGTCGATTCACCTTCGGTGAGGTAGACCTGAGAATTATTGCCCTCAAGCGCTTCGGACACAGCCTTTCTGAAAGGCTCGCTTCTGTTGAGTTTCAGCACCGAACCTTCAATCTGCCTGCCGTCTCCACCATCCAGCATTTCTGCAGCACTGCGGTTATATGTGAGAATCTCCGCATCCTTGTCTATGATAATGAGACCTTCGCTCATGTTTTGTGTTATGATGTTAAATTCCTCTCTGCTTTTGCGCAGGTTCTCCATCTGCCTCTTTATTCTGCTGTTCTGCTGATGGATTCTGTGAAGCAGCGGCCCCAGCTCTTCATAATTTTCGCTTATATCCGGATTGTCCAGATCAATATCGTTTACAGGCTTGATGATTGCCCGCGCCACCCTGTATGAAATAAACACGCTGAGGACTATGAGTACAGCCACGGTTATTATAATCATGCCAAAAGTATCCAGAAGCAGACCCAGCTGAGAATAGTGGCTTGTGGATATTCTCACTATGTTGCCGTCGGCTGTTTTCTTCGCATAGTATCTTGTATCCTCCGCCAGTGTGTATGAAGTTCTCGACGCTTTGCCTACACCTTCTGTCAGAGCCTCCTTGACTTCTTCACGTTCCAGGTGATTTTCCATGGAAGACTGGTCAGCCACACTGTCGTACAGGACATTGCCCTGACTGTCGATGATGGTGATTCTGCTTTTTATGTCAGGGCGGTTTTCCATGCGGTCAAGAAATTCTTCTCCGCCTGTAAGCCATGCCTCTTCTGTAAGAATTGCCTCACTGGCCATCTGTTCATCTATCTTTTGACCCATGTAATCGTACATGATTCCCATGACCAGCCCTACACAGACCAGCATGATAACCAGGGAAACACCGATTACACCTGCCAGTATTTTTTTAGTCATTGCTTTCCTCCGTTTTTATTTGCCTCCGATTCTGTATCCGATGCCCCTTACGGTCTCAATCAAGTCTCCCGCTCTGCCAAGCTTTGACCTCAAAGTTCTTATATGCACATCCACGGTGCGGTTCTCTCCGTCAAACTCGTATCCCCAGATTTCCTGAAGAATCTGATCACGGGTCATTACGTTTCCCTTGTTCCTTACCAGATAGCAAAGCAGCTGAAATTCCTTAAGGGTCAATGCCACATCCTGTCCGTCAACCTTTATGGTATGCTTATCAGGATTGAGGAAAAGAGGCCCGATAGAATACTCCTTTCCGTCTGACACCGGCTCCGTACGTCTGAGCAGGGCCTTCACTCTGGCCACCAGTTCCATGGTGCCAAAAGGCTTTGTAACATAATCATCCGCTCCCCCGTCCAGTCCTATGACCTTGTCATACTCCGTGCTCTTGGCTGTCAGCATTATGACAGGAAGGTCCTTTGTTTCGCTGTTTCCTCTCAGCCTTCTCAGTACGCTCAGACCATCTTCCTCGGGCAGCATTATGTCCAGTATGGCCATAGACGGCTTCTTTTTTTCCATAGCCGCCCAGAACTGACTCGGCAGCTCGAATCCCTCAGCCTCCAGGCCGGAGTTATTAAGCGCATAAACAACGAAATTTCTTATGTTAGTGTCATCCTCCAAAAGGTATATCATCCTTTACCTCCTAGTTGCTTTCTTCCGGGTGTGTTCCGGTGATACTGTACACCACCCACTCAGCTATATTTGTAGCGTGGTCGCCCACTCTCTCTATATATTTTGCAATCATCAGGATGTCCAGAAGGAATGCTCCGTCCCGGTCACCCTCTGCAATAAGCCCGATAAGGACTTCCTTTACTTTTTCAAAATACCCGTCTACCACATCATCATCCAGAATAACCTTACGTGCCAGGTCAAGGTCCTGTCTGACAAAGGAATTTATACTGGCGGTTACCATGCCTGCAGCGAAATCTGACATCTCCCGCAGGTGTCCCAGATTAGGAACCTCGTCTTCCTTCAGGTACTTTACAATTTCAGCAATATCTGCAGCCTGGTCGCCGATTCTTTCCATATCTCCTATCATCTTAAGTGCCGATGAAATAACTCTCAGGTCCCTTGCCACCGGCTGCTGCTGCAGAAGCAGTCTCATACATGTGGACTCGATATCCCTTTCCATCTGGTCAATCTGCCTTTCGGCTTCTTCGGCTCTTTCCACCATATCACTCTCTCTGTCAAAAAGAGCCCTGATGGCATATGTTACGGCGTCCTCGCACAGTGCTCCCATGGTTACCAGCTCCACATTGAGCTTTTCAAGCTGCTGATCGAATCTGTTTCTCATTTTCAATTTCCTCCTTATCCGAATCTTCCCGTGATATAATCCTCTGTCCTTTTGTCCTGTGGAAATGAAAACAGCTTTTCGGTATCTGCATATTCCACAACCTCCCCAAGGAGGAAAAATGCGGTTTTGTCGGAAATTCTGGCAGCCTGCTGCATGTTATGGGTTACCATGACTATAGTATACTTGTTTTTCAGTTCTGCCGCAAGGTCTTCTATTTTAGCCGTGGAAATAGGGTCCAAAGCTGAAGTAGGCTCATCCATGAGCAAAACCTCAGGTTCCACTGCCAGGGCTCTGGCAATGCAGAGTCTCTGCTGCTGTCCTCCCGAAAGCCCTAGAGCACTGGTCTTGAGCCGATCCTTTACCTCATCCCAAATGGCCGCTCCCTTGAGGGAGTTTTCCACTATCTCATCAAGCCTTACCTTGCTGCGTACTCCATGGGTTCTGGGGCCGTAGGCTATATTGTCATATATGCTCATAGGAAACGGATTGGGTTTCTGAAACACCATTCCGACCCGCTTTCTCAGGTTATTTATGTCAATGTCCCCGTAAATATCCTGTCCGTCCAGGCGTATATCTCCTGTTATTCTGCAGCCTTCCACAAGATCATTCATCCTGTTAAGTGATTTTATCAGGGTGGATTTACCGCAGCCCGACGGTCCGATAAAGGCTGTAATTCTGTTTTCGGGAATATCAAGATTGATGTTTTTCAACGCCTGAAAGTCCCCATAAAACAGATTCATATCATGTATTGTCATCTTATCCATTTCTTATTTCTCCATATAACCGGTTTTAACGGCTAAGCTTCTTCGCCACCACCGATGAAAGGGCATTTATAATTATTACTACAATCAGCAGAACCACCGCCGTAGCATAGGCCTGTTCTGTATACCTTCCCTCGTTGAGCAGAGTGTAAAGGTGTACCGAAAGTGTGCTGGCCGAGGAAAACAGACTCTTCGGCACCACCGGGTTGGTTCCCGAAGTGAAGATTAGAGCCGCTGATTCTCCTACAATTCTTCCTATTGCAAGAATTACTCCCGAAAGTATCCCCGGTACCGATGACGGCAGCACGATACGAAATACTGTCCTCAGTCTGCCTGCTCCCAGTCCGAAGCTTCCCTCGCGGAAGGAGTCAGGCACCGCCATCAGTGCTTCCTCCGTTGTCCTCATTATGAGGGGCAGTATCATAATTGCCATTGTTATTACACCCGAAAGAAGAGTGAAACTCCAGCCCAGAGTGATTACGAATACGATGTATCCGAAAAGCCCGTACACTATGGACGGAATTCCGGAAAGAGTTTCCGCCGTTACCCTTATAACCTTCACAAACCTGTTGCCTCTCTTTGAGTACTCCACAAGATAAATAGCCGCAAATACGCCTATTGGCACCGCCAGCATCAGGGTGAGAACAATCATAATCACAGTATTGATAATGGCCGGCAGCATAGACTGATTTTCAGCGGTAAATTTCCAGGAAAACAGTCCCGGCATAGTCAGATTCGGCACCCCATGATAGAGAATGTATCCTATGAGAAAGAGTACCACTCCCGCCGTTATAATCGCACTGAGAGTTACCAGAATGCGCAGCAGCAGGGAAAATGGATGATGTCTGTAGTTTTTCATTATTTATCCCTCCTTTTCAAAAGAGAGAAAGAAATATTTATTATGAGTATGAATACGAAGAGAACTACTGCAGTGGCGATAAGCGCCTCTCTGTGCAGCCCTTCCGCATAACCCATCTCTATAATTACATTGGCTGTCATAGTTCGTACTCCGGAAAGGATGGAATCCGGCAGTATAGGCTGGTTTCCGGCTACCATGGAAACTGCCATGGTCTCTCCTATAGCCCTACCCACACCCAGAATCACTCCTGCCATAATTCCCGACTTGGCCGCCGGCACTGTAGCAAAGAAAACACTCCGCTCATGAGTTGCTCCCAGAGCAAGAGAGCCTTCGTAGTAGCTTTCCGGCACGGCCCTTATGGAGGCCTCGGAAACGCTCACTATGGTAGGCAGTATCATTATCGCCAGCATGATAGATGCTGTGAGGATTCCCTTTCCGCTGGTACCCGTAAGTTCCTGCACCACCGGCACTATTACCATCAGGGCGAAGAAGCCGTAAACGATAGACGGTATTCCTGCCAGCAAATCAACCGCCGGTTTCAGCACTCCGTAAAGCCGCTTCGGGCAGAACTTTGCCATGAAGATAGCGCAAAGCAGTCCCACAGGCACTCCTAAAATAATTGCTCCCGCCGTAACATAAATGCTTCCCACAATCATCGGGAAAATCCCGAAGTGTCCCTCAAGAGGTTTCCACAAAGTCCCCGTCAGAAAGTCAGATACACCAATTTCGACCATTGCCGGAAGGCCCTGGTCGAAAAGGAAGTAGCAGATGACTATTACTGCCAGTATGGATACTGTGGCGGAAAGCATGAACACTATTCTCATTACTTTCTCAGAAAGATTAGTCATTTTATTTACCACTCTGTTACTTCACCGGTGAAAATCTGTCTGATCTGCTCTGAAGTCAGATCTTCTACTGTGTTTTCTTTATTCACTATTACTGCGATACCGTCCATTGCGATTGTAAGGCCTTCGATTCCCTTATCCTTTTCTTCGTCCTTGAGTTCTCTTGAGGACATTCCCAGGTCTACAGCTCCTTCTATAGTAGCGGTGATACCTGCGCCGGAACCTGTCTGCTGAATTTCGATTTCAACATCCGGATTGATTGCCTTATATGCATCTGCAAGCTTCTGCATTACAGGGGCAACTGATGTGGAACCGCCAACTGCGATTTTGCCCTTAAGGCCGCTCTTGGTTTCGTAGGCTGATGCTGCGTCATCGATAGCAATGCATCCATCCTCTGCGATAACTGCCTGACCTTCACTGCTCATGATGAAGTTGATGAAATCCTGAGTAAGATCGTTTACCTTGTCATTTGTAACCACCAAGAAAGGTCTTGATACAGGATATGTTCCGGCCTTGATGTTGTCAACTGTGGCTTCAACGCCGTCCACCTTGATGGCCTTTACTGAGTCATCGAGGGATGCCAGAGAAATGTAACCGATGGCGTTTTTGTTTCCTGCAACTGTAGTCACTACTACGGAAGTGCTCTGTGAAATTTCTGCGTTCGGCGTAGTGTTGTCAACATCGTCAACCATGATTCCCATAAGTTCTGTGAAAGCTCCTCTGGTACCGGAACCGTCTTCTCTTGAAACAACTGTGATAGGATTTCCACCTTCGCCTTCGCCGTCTGCATTGTTGCCGCCGCAGGCTGCCATGGTGAATACCATTGTCAATATTAATGCCACTGTAATTATTTTTTTCATAACTTTTTCCTCCTTATGGTCTCCTGCCTTCTTCGCAGGACTATCTTATTTTTTCCTTATTTCGGTTTGAGTATACCGCTCTAATGTTAAGTCCTAAACCGTGTTTATGTTAAATGTGGGTAAAACATTATACTGGCTGCGGGCTCGGTCATATTCCTGTCAATGATGCTGGCAGTAGTGATTGGTGATGTTGGCAGTTTTGCGTTAGGAAAACAATTTTGCCAACATTTTTGGTTCAAGATTTGTAAGAATGTAGCCGTTTTGTGGCGAACTCTTACATTATATTGTAGTATACAACATTTAATCCATAAATTTTCTGTAATAAAGCTACATTTAATATCATTTATGTCATTTTTTGCATCAAGAGCGAAAAAAATGTTGGCAGTTTAATGCCTTATAAGCATTTCTGCCAACATCACATGTTTTGTCTAACCCGCATTATCTCGCTGTCTGCGTTGATTATACGCCAAAGCCTGCAGATAACGCGTATTTCCTCGTTTATGTATCATTTACACTTTACAGCAATGCCTGAACTCCGGCAACAAACATTTGAAAGCTTTCGGATTTATTGTTTTGAATATCCATAAATTCCCCAATTCTTCTTGCACCTGAAATCTGCTGATGCTGAGGAATCATTTTTCGAAGTTCATCTTTCGGATTCTCAATCGCATCAGGAATACGGTATGTACTTTTTCTTTTATACTTGTCCAGCTTTACCCCGTATGCGTTTTCTACCGCCGATAAATCGCCGAAATACCATGCTTCCAATTCGTGGCACGCAATTCTGACCAGACACTCCTTTCCATAACCGCTGCACAAATCCAATAATTTCTGCTTTAACTTCCTGCAATCATTTGAATCCTGATCCTGCACGATAACAAACTTCGTGTCCGGTATATTCCATGCCTTCAGTTTGTGAGGAATAGATTTCTGTAAATCAGATTTTCCTTCATGTGGAACTGTATAAAAATCTACATCGGGAGGAAGAATCTTTGGTAAAACAATGTCTAATAATGCTTTCATCGATTTCTCTTCAAGCAAAAAAACAATATTCATTACTTACCCCCTATCAATGCGTGTTAACAGTCCTTGCTTCCACAGTGCTCCAGGCAAATCACCGGCCTTTACTAAACTAGCCGCAAGGGGGTTGTCGCTTGCCTTATGTATTTCTGTGAAACCATTTTCTTTTTCAAGTATATATATTTCTTCCAGCCTTACTGAATTCAAAAAATCAGGAGAGTGTGTAGATACGAATACCTGTCCCCCGGTGTTGGCATAAATTCGAAATTCTTCTGCAAGTTCTTCCAAAAGTTCCGGATATAATTGATTCTCCGGCTCTTCTATACACAATAACGCATGCTGCTCCGGATCGTGTAAAAGCACGAGATACGTGAACATCTTTATCGTTCCATCTGATACAAATTTTGCGGAAAACGGGTTTTTAAACTTCCCGTCCTGAAAACGAAGTACGACATAACCATCTTCCGTCTCCTGAGCCTCAACAGACTCGATTCCCGGAACGCGCTCTTTCATTTTTTCTATAATAACGCGAAACACTTCAGGATGATTGTCGTAAATATACTTTGTTACCGCTGATAAATTATCTCCGCTCCTTGATAACTGCTCGCTATATCCGGCCTCTTGTCGCTCTCTGGCCGCATCAATACGAAAGTCTGCAACATACCAGTCTTCAATCAGTTTACGGAAAGTTGGAATTGCTTCGAATTCTTTAAACTGACCCAAACCTTTGATTGCAAGAATGTCAGGAGAATCCAGTTTTTGTCTCTTTCTTGTTGTTAAATTTACATCCTCATAAGAATTCAGTTTTCCCTCTGCAGCCAGGCCTTCACCGGAATAAAACTCCAACACTTTCCACGGTGCTCCTTTTTGTCCACGGCGAAACCGTAAAATTTCTTTTTTTACAACTGCCTTATTCTGTTCATCCAAGCCGATTGACAGTTCATAAGTAATCAGCGGCTCATCCTTTGACGGACGAAATTTAATTACAAAGGAGATATCACCGCTCTGGTCTCGAGACAAAACTTCTTTAAATCCGCCTCGTTTAGCAAGTGCTGCCTTCACATTGCTGTTCAGACAATCATGCAAGAATCCGAACACATCGAAAAAAGTGGTTTTTCCGACACCATTTTTTCCAAGAAAAACCGCCATATTAGGAAGGTCTTTTATAGTTACATTCCTAAATACTTTATAATTATGAATTTCCAACGATTCAATCTTCATTATCCGGCTCCTTTGCTTTTTTGTATTATATTATAACACAAGTTTGCACTTCTATGCAATGGATACCCTTATTTTTATAAATCAAGTTACAGTTTCACTTTCTTCACACTGCTGTATGCTCCGTAAACTTTAACTCCGTTTACTGTCTTGTAGGCACGGACCTTCACGTAGTAGGTCTTGCCTTTGGAAAGGCCGATAACCTTCTTTGAAACAGTGCTCCTGCCTGATACGATCACCTTCTTTACATTCTTGGTGAATCCGGAATTGGTCGCCAGAACCACCTGATAGCCTGTGCATGCCGATGATGAAGGGGCCTTTTTCCATGTGACCTTGACAGAAGTACTTCCGGACTTTGCCGCCTTGCTTATAGTCGTCTTGTCAGGCACTGTGTTCTTGTATGCTGCCAGAGCATAATATGCCTGCTCTGTAGCCATCTGGTTCACTACCGGCTCATATCCTCCCG
>JBJETB010000074.1:0-38922 GCA_051883095.1 Anaerovoracaceae bacterium | reverse complement strand
CTTTCGTTTTCATTGATAAACGGCATACAGTTTTATGTTTACTTAGATAATACTAATAAGCGCGCTTATTGTCAAGTTTTTTTGGAGTATTTGTGATATTTTTTTCACGATAAAACGAGTATTTTGCAACGTTTTGTCGATTTTTTCCTCAGACTGGCAAATTTACCCTTGATTTTCTTATAATGTGCTGTACAATATAGATATTATTGATAAAAAGCTCTTCGGAAAGGACACAGAACATGCAGGCAGGAATGCAGAAGGAACATAAGCAAAAAATGGCGCGTTGTTTTATTGAAGCGACCCAGGAACTGATAGACACAGAAGGTATGGAGAACATTTCCATCCGTAAGATTGCCGATAAGGCAGGCTTCCACAATTCGACGATTTATCTGTATTTTAAAAATGTAGACCAGCTTATTCTGCTGGCCTCTTTGAATTATTTCACTGAATATAAAAAAGAGCTGGCTGAACGCAGCGCCATAGTAGCCTCACCCAAGGAAAAATTTCTTTCCATATGGGATGCTTTCGGCAAAGCCGTGTTCAAACAGCCTAAAGTATTCTATAATTTTTTCTTTGGCAAATACAGTCAGAACCTGACCATGATAATTACTCAGTATTACGATCTCTTTCCCGAGGAAAAACCTATTTATTCCAAGGATATTGAGGACATGTACTACGGAAACAGCATTCAGGAAAGATGCTACATGATTCTGTCTCCCCTTATCGGAACAGAGCATGTTCGTTTCGATGAAAGCAATATAGACCTTGTCAACACAATTATAGTCGGCTGCTTCCGTCAGCTTCTCGAACAGAAGTGCGATGACCCTTCCATAGATGCAGATGAACTGAATAAGCTTCTTCTTGATATGATTACATATATAACCGGAATAGAATAGAAGTCTATTCTTTTTCTGCCACATCCTGCACGGTGGCAGTTAAATCAAGATTATCAAAGCCCCCACCTATTATTTCAAATGCTGATGTCAGTATGATAAATGCGGTGGGGTCGTATTTTTTTACGATACTTTTAAGCTTAGGCATCTCGTTAGGCTTAACTACCACCATAAGTATTTTTCTTTCCGACTTCTCAAACATGCCTTTTGCTTCAAGACATGTGGCACCTCTTCCCATATCATACAATATGGCATCTGCAATTTCATCAAGATTCCGGTTTGCAAATATATAGAAAATATCCGCCCTGTTGAAGCCGCTGTTTATCTTGTCCGTAACTATGGAGGCAACGGCTATGGCAAGGAGGGCGTAAATGCCCGCACCTATATCGCCGTATGCCAGCATGGCGAGAACCACTATGGAACCGTCTATCATCATGAGCAGGGTTCCCAGGCTGAAAGATTTTAATTTAGTTATAACCAGCTTGGCCAGCAGGTCAGTGCCACCTGCGGAAATCTGTGCTTTTACCGAGAAAGAAGCAGCTACTCCGTAAAGGAGTCCGCCGCATATTACAGCCACAAGCTTGTCATCGGTCACCGACGGCAGAAACGACAGGACATCCACTATAAAAGAATATAATGCAACAGCAATCAGGGAGGTGATTATGTATCGCTTCCCTTTTATTTTCCATCCCCATATGCAGATAGGGATATTTAAGATAAATACCACGGCACCAACGGGGAGGTCGAACAGACTGTTAAGCACAGTGCCTATGCCTGCGAGGCCTCCTGCCGCTATACCGTTATGTACATAAAACAGGTCCAGCGCAAGGGCGTAAAACAGGTTGGCCGCCAGAAGGTACAGTATCTGTTTCGGCTGTATTCCAATTTTATCGAACAAGTTCTTTCCCTTCATTACAGAGTTCCTCCTGCTTTAAATAGAAAATATGGCTTCTTTAATTTTCGCTATCATGGTACGTACTCCTGTCTTCTTTTCACTCATTCTAATTCCTGTACAAATAATATAAACTCTGAAATTTAAAAAATCAATACACGTTTTTTTCATATGCAATAAAAAACCTTCTCCGGCTGCATTGTAGAGAAGGTTTTTCGTTATATTTATTATGGGTTTAGTTGGAATCTCTAGAATCTTAAGGATAAGCAGGTCAGGCTGCCGTCGATTTTCTTAAACTCGCCAGTATCCACCAGTTTAACAGGGTATCCGAGATCTTCGATGATCTTCTGTGTCTTAGGATAGCCTTCCGGTACGAGAACAGTATCGTTGATGTTAAGGCTGTTGATAGCATATAGTTCATCAGGATCAACAACAAAACGGTTGAAGTCCTTGAATGCCGGCATATCGTTCATGATTGCGGTTACAAGCATGTTGTTGTTTTCCAGGTAAATTACGAAATCCTTAAGGTGAAGGCCTTCTGTTACAGGGACAGTTGAGGATGTGTATCCGAACTTTGTAACGATATCATTGAACTGCTTTGCGCCTTCTTCGTTGGTACGATCGGACAGTCCTACATAGAAGTGATCGCCGACTCTCATTACGTCACCGCCTTCCATGGTGCCCGGTGCTTCGATATGGAAAATCTGTGAATCATCGTAGAATTTTCTGATAGTATCGATGATTTCGAGTCTTTCTCCGTTTCTGGAATCTTTAGCAGGGTTGGTGATAACGGCACAGCGTTCCATAACTACTGCAGGGTCTTCAACGAAGCAGGAATCCGGGAATCTCTCGTCTGCTTCCAGGTCTGTAACCTCAAGACCCAGTCCTCTTAAAGTTTCTACATATTTATCGTGCTGCTTAACAGCACTTTCGTAATCCGGAGTCCCTTCACAGAACTGGCCTGTGGAAATTCCGTCAATCAGTGCTCTGCATGGTTTTCTGGTAATTGCTCTTGTAAACATATCATTGCCTCCTTCGAATCAATTTGACTTTTCTTGGGTTTATAGTATAATAAAAGCTAACATTCGTCAAACGCAAGTTTTTCATGTTTTCCATGCGAAATAATCATATAAATGTTATGGAGGAAAGTCAATGAATCTGTCACAATATGAAGCCTTGATCAAAGCGGTAGAAACCGGAACCATGACACAGGCAGCAGAGGAGCTGGGATACACTCAGTCCGGCCTTACCCGTGCACTGAACTCACTGGAGGAACAGTGGAACGTGCGTCTTCTTAACAGAGGAAGAAGCGGCGTGCAGCTTACTCCGGAGGGTCAGCTCCTGCTTCCCTATATCCGCACAGTACTCCATGATCAGCGCAGGCTTTCTGAATACATCGATGAAATAAACGGTCTGCGTGAAGGACTCATCCGTATCGGCACCTTCAACAGTGTCTCTGCGCAGTGGCTCCCGGGCATTATTAAAAGGTTTCATAAGGATTACCCGCGCATGCGATTTGAACTCCTGCATGGAACCGATGAACAGATTAACAGCTGGATTGCCGATGGCCGCGTGGATGTGGGCTTCGTGGCCTATCCTTCCAAACTTGAACTTGACGATACCTTCTTATACCGCGACCCTATAGTCAGCATTTTTGCTGAAGATGATCCACATGCTTCAATGGATACTTTCCCTATCTCCATGCTGCCTGATCTGCCATATATCGCTTTAAATGAAGGTGTCGAAGATGAAATTACCGCAATACTGAATCAGAACAGAATCCAGCCGGATGCCCGTTTCGTTGAAAGTGACGACCACGCTGTAATCGCCATGGTGGAGCAAGGCCTGGGCATAAGCCTTATGTCCATGATGATGCTTCAGGGTTTTGACCGGCGCATTGCTGCAGTTCCGCTGGATCCGCCGGGACACAGGGATCTTGGTATCGCATGCCGGGATCGCAGGCTGCTTTCGGCTGCAGCATCCAAATTCTATGACTATGCATGTGAATGGGTGGCCGAGTATAGGCTTTAAAAAAAGCGGACAGTCTGCAGTTTAAAATGCAGATTCGTCCGCTTCATTGTTATCTATTCACTTATCCAATCACTTTTGATTTTTTTCTCCAGGGCTTCAAACATATCGATATATTTAGCCTTGGTTTCAGAGACGATTCTGACAGCAATTCCTTCATTGTACGCATGAGATACATTGTTTCGGGAAGCCAGGGCCTCAACCCACAGTTCTTCATCTTCTATCATGCCGGCCTGATACGCAAGCTTTAATATGCTGCGAGGCGAGCCTGTCCTGCTTTCATCGTAGCCGTTGTATTCGAGGATTTCTTTCATCGCTTTCCAGCTCTGTTCAAAACATATCTCAAACAGCGCCACCTGCCCTGTCAATTCAATTATCTCATAAGGCTCCTTATACTTTTTGATTTCCTCTAAGTTTCTGAGCGAACGCTGAAAATTCTCAAATTTTTTCATAAATAATCTTCCCCTCTCTCTCAATGGCCTGTCTGAGCTCATCTTGAACAAATCCATCCAAATCGACGATATCAAACATGAGCAAAGTTTGTATCTCCTCGTCGGCCTCCACTGCAAACCTGGCTGTATTGCCTCCTATGACAGCCAAATCGATGTCGCTTCGTTCTTTATTGTCGCCGCGAGCCCTGGAACCAAACAGAATTACCTTCTCAACTCCACAGTCACAGGCTAACTCTTTAATTTCATTTATGATTTTTTCCTTTAGATTTACCTGTACCATCAAATAACCCTTTCTCTTGTACACATTCCTGTACCAATAATATAACCTCTGGAATCAAAAAAATCAATATCCGCTTTTTGTTACAAAAAAAGTCCCTTAACGTCTGGTTTATCAGGCTTTAAGGGACTTTTATCACTTATTTCGTTTTTCGATTACTCAGCTACATAAGGAAGCAGTGCTACGATTCTTGCTCTCTTGATAGCAGTAGTCACTTCTCTCTGGTGCATAGCGCAAGTACCTGTGATTCTCTTAGGTAAAATCTTGCCTCTTTCAGTAACGTATCTTCTTAACTTTTCTACGTCCTTGTAATCGATTCTTTCTGTCTTATCGGCGCAGAACTGACAAACTTTCTTTCTTCTCATTCCGCCGCCGCGTCTCTTTTCCATCATGTCTTTATCTCCTTTCTCTTAGAACGGGATATCTTCATCTATGGCAGAAAATCCTGCAGGCGCTTCGTCAAAGCCCATTGACTGCGGCTGTGACTGCTGAGCTTCGCCGCGTGAATACGACTGGCTCTGGCCGCCCTGAGGTCTGTCTCCCCATTCTAAAAATTCTACTCTGTCAGCTACGACATCTGTGGTGTAAACGGTTGCACCGTCTTTGTTTGTATAACTGCCTGTCTGCAGTCTTCCCTGGACTCCGACCAGTCTTCCCTTGGCAAGGAATCTTTCGCAGTTCTCAGCCTGCTTGCCGAAAACAGTTACTCTCGGAAAGTCAGTCTGCTTCTCTCCGCCGGCTCTTACAGGTCTGTCGATTGCAACTGTAAAGGTGCATACGGCCATCTGTGTTCCAGCTGTGTATCTGACTTCCGGGTCTCTGGTCAATCTTCCGATTAGTACAACACTGTTCATTTACACCCTCCTATTTTTCGTCCTTGTTGATGATGATGTGTCTCATTACGTTGTCTGAGATTCTCAGTCTTCTGTCAAGTTCCTTAGGTAATGTAGGGTTGCCTGCGAATTCGATTACTACATAGTAACCTTCTTCCTTCTTTTCGATAGGATATGCAAGCTTTCTCATTCCCCAAACGTCTACTTTTTCAACTTCACCATCTGCAGCAATAATGGACTGAACTGTCTCTACTGTCGCATCTTTCTTTTCGTCTTCTAAAGTAGGATTGATAATGAACATAACTTCATATTTAGTCATTCTTTTCACCTCCCTGTGGACTGTATGGCGACGAGCTTATCCCGTCGCAGAGATTCACACGGACAAAGCCGTGCCTAATTATTATACTATAAAATCAGTAAATTGCAAGCTTTTTTTACTGAAGTTTGTCCGTAAGCTCGTTTTCTATGAGGCCGTCTGCTTTCATAAGGTTCTGCATGGCTGCAATATCCGCTGAGACATCCATGCTTTCCGCAGAAAAAAGAGAATCCAGCTGTCTCTCAAAGGCCGAAATCATGGTGTCCATGGTCTCCTCAATCTGCTTCTTGGCATCGGAAATGTTCTTTCCTTCTATGCCCTGAGCATCCATCTGCTGATAATTATGTAAAAGCTTCATGCTGGTAGGCAGATAGTAATTGAGGAACTTTCGGAGCTTTTTCTGCTTTTCCGGCTGTTCCTGCACGATTTTGAATATCTTGGCGGTCAGATCCTCCAGCCTGCTTATCTTGGCGGAAAACTCCTCTCCCGGAATCTTATCGTTAATCTCACGGATTTCCTTTAAAATCTTCTCGTATTCATCGAGATTTGCCTCGGCTTCTGCTTCTGCTTTGCGTGCTGCTTCCTGTGCCGCCTGCTCCTTCTTGGACATAGGTGCCGGTCCGCTGATTACGATACATTCGGAACGCATATCAAGATATGCTTTTTCCCCGAACATTCCGGAGTCGATGCACTGCTGCAGATATTTCTCCGTCTTGCTTCTCGATGCCGGAAGAGCCTCTGCAATTTCCGAAATCTGCATATACGGTGAATCCCCTACAATCGCCGCAATTTTGCTTCTTCTCCTCTGGCCGTCACGAAGTCGTTTGACACCCAGAAGCATTACTCCCCCTGAAATAATCCAGATACAATTCTGAGCCACATCTCTGACTGCATAGGAAACTCCGGTGTTATTGTCCATACACCAGACCAGATACTGTATCGAGTCCGGCAGATCCATCACGCCTACGAATAATGCGAAAATTCCCAAGCCTGTGAGAACTGCCGCAGGGCTTTTTTTCTTTTTTGTTTTACGGCTGCCTGCTTCATTCCCCACATCTGACATCGCTGTGTCTGGATCCGCAGCTGTCTTCACAGATTTATCCTCGCAGATATGTGCGATGAGAAGTCCCAGACCCAGCATCCAGTTGAAGCAGAATCCCACAACAATAAGCCATACCGGTATGTGATAACTTCCGTTGGGATTTTTAAAATTATCAAAAAAATTCTTTTGTCCGTTGTTCATATGTACCCCTGCTTTCAATTTTTCTATATCCGATTTAACATGCTGAGTATACCATTTCGAAGCGAAAAAATCAACCTCACGCGGGCGGGGAAGACATCCTTGACTCTATACTCCTACAGGAGTATAATATTGATAGGAAAGGGGATAATAAAAAAATGATAAAGAAGCTATATCACGGTTCATCAAAAATAATCCGCCAACCCATATTCGGATCCGGAAAACCATATAATGATTATGGACTTGGCTTTTACTGTACAGAAAGCTTGGAAATGGCCAAAGAATGGGGCGTGTCAAAAGACTGCGACGGTTTTGCCAACTGCTATGAGCTGGATTGTTCAGATCTTAAAATTTTAAACTTGAATTCTCCGGAATTTGGCGTATTGCATTGGCTTACTATCCTTCTGGAAAACCGAGAGTTCGATATTCCCTCTGCGCTGGCCTTCGATGCAAAAGAATACCTTCTGGCTAATTTCTCTGTCGATTATCAGTGCTGCGATGCTATCATAGGTTATAGAGCCGACGACAGCTATTTTTCCTTTGCACAGGACTTTCTCAATGGCACTATTTCATATCGCCAGCTTAATAATGCCATGCTGCTGGGCAAGCTTGGTCACCAGTTTGTCCTTAAAAGCCGTGAGGCCTTTGAGCGCATACAATTTACCGGATATGAATCTGCAGAAGCCAGACTTTGGTATGCAAAAAAAATACTCCGAGACAAATCAGCCCGCAGAGACTATTTTGAACTGGAAAGAAACCGTCGTCAAAAGGGCGATATCTATATAACACATATTATGGATGAGGAGATGAAAGCAGATGATTCACGCTTACGATAAGGTCTATCTGGAAAAAGCACGCACTTCACTGGGCCGTATGCTGGACTTTGCAGTATATGAACTGGGATATGATCTGACGGCCTTTTTTAATATGTTCATTTCCTGCGGCCTCGCTGCCCGATTCGGAGATGGCGATTTCTGCGTTATCGCAGGAAAGTCAGGAGTAGAACTTGCCTATCAGGTTCTTGAAGACTCCGGCCTGAATATTCAAAGGATTAAACCATCTTTTGCATCCGCAAGAAGCCCTGAGTACTGGACAGGATGGGTGCTGGCCTATTATCAGTGGGAAACTGCCCTCAGCTTCAGGGAAATTACAACCTGCATCCCTATATCAGATATTCTGGCTCTTTATTGCCCTTATCACGAAATGGACATACGCCAGTTCTCTGATAAAATGAACCAGCTATACCTTGCAGCAAAGCCTGATACTAATCTTAAAATTATCCGTCGGCAGGCAGGCCTCAGCCAGCGCCGTCTGGCGGAGCTTTCGGGTGTTCCTCTTCGAACCATTCAGCAATACGAACAAAGGCAAAAAAATATAAACAAGGCACAGGCCGAATACCTGATGCGGCTTTCTCACACTTTGTGCTGCTGGGTAGACGACCTTGTGGAAAAGGTGACGAAGGATTAACCCCTCCTAAAAATTCCTTGATTTTTTTCGAGAAAAAGTGCTATAATTACCTTCAAATAAAACAGCAAAACAAGTGCGCAGCCTGAAGGCATAAGTCCAGCTTTCAGACATGCGCACTTTTTTTATGAAATGGAGGTTAATACCAATGGAACAAAAATCAAACTCGTTTCTCGAGACCGAGAAAATCGGCCGCCTGATGAGGAAATACTCGGTGCCCTGCATCATTTCCCTTCTGGTGGCGGCCTTGTACAATATAGTCGACCAGATCTTCATCGCCAATGCTGATTACCTGGGTTCATACGGTAACGCAGCCAATACCGTGGTCTTCCCTCTTACCATCGTCGCCCTCGCCTTCGCAGTGATGATAGGCGACGGCTGCTGTGCCTTCGTCAGCATAAGCCTGGGAGCGGGAAAACTTGAGGACGCACACCGCAGCGTAGGAAACGCCATTTTGCTCTGCGTAATCTGCAGCGTAATTATTACAGCCGCATATCTTATTTTTATGGACCCTATTCTTACTCTCTTCGGAGGGAAGGTTAACAGTCAGACCTATGAATGTGCGAAGGAATATTTCTTCTGGATAACCCTTGGGATACCTTTCTACATGTTCGGCCAGGCCGCAAATCCCATCATCCGTTCCGACGGAAGTCCCAGATTCGCCATGGCAGCTACAGTTCTAGGGGCAGTCATCAACATAATACTTGACCCTATATTCATTTTTCCTCTGCAGATGGGCATGAAAGGCGCCGCAGTCGCCACAGTCATGGGGCAGATAGTCACTGCACTTCTTTCACTCTGGTATCTTTGCCATATGAAGGCTGTAAAACTGGGCAGACATAGCTTCGGCCTTTGGCCCGGCCTTATGAAACGATTCCTGATTCTGGGCCTCACCAGCTTCCTGGCTCAGATCTCCCTGGTCATATCCATGGCGGCCGTTCAGAACATGTGCACCAAATACGGTGCCATAGACCCCGTCTTCGGTCAGCAGGAATATGCCCAGATTCCTCTTGCTGTCCTGGGAATAGTCATGAAGTTTTTCCAGATTGCCATCTCTATTGCCATCGGCATGGCAGCAGGCTGCATTCCTGTGGTAGGCTACAACATAGGTGCAGGCAGGAAGGATAGAGCGAAGTCACTTTTTACACATCTGCTCGTGGCTGAAGCTATAGTAGGGGCAGTTGCTCTGGTAATAGTAGAGTTTTTCCCGGAACAGCTTATCGGAATCTTCGGTGCTCAGAACGAAAGTTCCTACTACACCGCTTTTGCAGTGAAAAGTTTCCGTATCTACCTCTGCATGATGATTCTCGCCACAGTCAACAAAGGAACTTTCATATACCTGCAGGCCATGGGAAAGGCTATTGAGTCCACCGTCATTTCTCTTACCCGTGAGATAATCTTCGGAGTTGCTCTGCCTATAATCCTGCCTGTTTTCTTCGGGCTTGACGGACTGCTTTACTCCTTCCCTGCAGCGGATATCCTTACCTTTATCATTGCATGCGTAATCATACGAAGCACCTACAAAGAGCTCAGCATTTAAAAAATATCTCCCTCCATGGTAAGTCCCAGTCCGTGAAGCTTGCAGAGAGTGTTCACCACGGAAAAGATTATAACGGCTCCCAGATTGGCTGTGGTGTTGTCCTGGTCGAATCTCGGTGAGATCTCGCAGATATCAAATCCTCTTACCTTTCTGGTTCTGAGGATGTGTTTTATCATAGGAATCACCACCTCCGGATCCAGACCCAGAGACTGGGTGGCGCTGACTCCCGGCGCGAATGCCGAACTGAACACATCTGTGCAGATGGTTATGTAAGCATCCTTATGGTCGTACATAAATGTGTCTATCTTTTCGAGAACAGAAGCGGTGCTGCCGTACTGGAACATTCTGGCCAGCACGTAGTTTACTCCGATTTCCTTCGCCTTTTTAAACAGACTCACTGTGTTGCTGTGCTGCTGTATTCCCAGGGGCAGGTATCCGTATTTGCAGCCTTCCTCCATGCATATATCGTAAATCTGTCTGAACATGGAGCCTGATGAACTGCCGTTGTCATAAGGTCTCAGGTCGAAGTGAGCATCAAAATTCACAATGCCGATATCCGGCTTCTTCCCCTTCTTTTTTATACTGTTAAACTGTCCCTGGAAATGCCCGAAGGTTGTCTCGTGTCCGCCTCCCAGCACTATAGGGAAAAGATTCAGTTCCAGCAGCTTCTCCACGGCTTCTCCCAGCATTCGCTGGCCTTCCTCCATGGAAATCTCCTGGCACAGTATATTTCCTGCATCATATATCTCAACCTTGTCCGAAAAACTGCATGGCAGATTTGACATCTGTCTTCTGATAAAATCCGGGGCCAGAGCAGTTCCTACTCTGCCCTTGTTTCTCTGCACGCCCTGCTCGCTGCAGAAGCCTACGATTCCAAATCCCAGCTTTCCCCTGAAGGGCTGATTTCCCTCGTTAAGATCAAGAGGTTTTACCCACTGATGCCACCTGAAGGCATCATAGTCGTCCTCGCTGTCCACACGTCCCGTCCAGCAGTCCATGGCGCTGACATAATGTCTTTTATCCATATTGCATACGTCCTCCTATTTCCAAAGGACATCCGGATATTCGCCCTTATCCTTCATTGACTGCAGCGCATCCACCACGCCCTGCTTATCCTCCTTATAGGTTACGCCGTACCACCTGTCTCTTGAACGCAGAACCTTTACCTGTGCTTTGCCCTCACCGATGAGTCTGTCCACCACACCCGGCAGGAAATACTCTCCCTTCATCGGATTCTCTTTCAGTGTTTTATCCAGGAAAGCAGGGAAGCCTGATTCCATCTCAGCCAGCATTGAGGCTGTAAATCCCCAGAAGTTCATGGACACTACAGTGCCTCTGGAAAGCTCCGTCTGTCCGCTCTCTTCCTCAAATACAATTTTTTCGCCTTCCCACTTTATTTTAGTACGCTCGGTTATGGTGCTGAGCATGCCGTCTTTATCCGTCTTGCAGACACCGCGGGAAACATACCCGTTTTCCGTGAGAGTGTTTTCTATATCATATCCCACCATACAGTAGTTGTATTTTTCTCCATCCTCTGCATTTTCAAGGAACTCATATATTGACTGGAAAGCTCCCGGACCGTAGTAGTCATCTGAATTAATTACCGCAAAAGGTCCGTCAACCTTTTTTCTGGCAGCCATAACCGCATGGGCTGTTCCCCACGGCTTCTGTCTGCCTTCCGGCACATCATATCCTTCAGGAAGATCGCCAAGCTCCTGGTATGCATATTCTATATCTATATATTTTCCTGCCTTATCGTCGAGAAGCCTTCTGAAGTCTTCCTCGTTTTCACGCTTGATTACGAATACGGCCTTCTTGAATCCGGCCATCACAGCATCGTACAGCGAAAAATCTATGATAAGCTCTCCCTTGTCGCTTACCGGTTCTATCTGCTTCAGTCCGCCGAACCTTGAGCCCATTCCGGCAGCCATAATAACTAATACGGGTTCTTTTTTCATTTTTTCCTCCCAATTTTTCGGAACAATATTTCAAACATAATAATATATCATCTTTGCCGGCGGTGCAAGTGGTGGTATAATAGTTTCATCAATCGGAGGTGCGAAATGATTAAGAGAATGGAAATATGCGAAAGAGATGCGGTTATGCATGTGGCTGACCTTATGGTATCGGCGGCAATATCTGCACCCAAGGGCAGCGGACGCGATACTGTAATCGCTATGGTTGTTTCAGGAGACGAAAAGGATACTCTCAGAGATGCCATGCTTGAGCTGGGAAAGGAATATAACGAAGATTTCATCATAAGGGATGCAGGTAATGTGGATAACAGCATCTGTGTAGTGATTATCGGCTGCATCAGCACGCCTTTCGGACTGGACAACTGCAGCATGTGCGGATTTAAGAACTGCGGAGAAATGAAAAAAGCCGGCACCAATTGCGTTTTTAATGTGACCGACCTTGGCATTGCCGTAGGTTCCGCTGTATCAGTTGCAGCAGATAACCGAATCGACAACCGAGTTATGTATTCAGCAGGGAAAGGCGCTCTGAAAGCCGGTATGCTGCCGCCTGACATAAAAATCGCTTACGGCATTCCTCTGAGCATAAGCTCCAAGAGTATTTACTACGATAGAAACCCAGGCGCCGTGCTCCGCTGAACCTTGAACTCTTAATGAACTTTTTAGGGGTAAAATTGTTTTGTGTGGCTTGTATCTATGATTATAGCAGTACATCCTCTTAAAAGCTTTATATTTTAATCCAAAAAAATAAGGCGGTTTTTGTATATTATACAAGCCGCCTTTCGCTTTATTTATATTCCATCAGCATATGAATTCTTATGGCCAGCGCCAGATTCTCGAAGAATTCTTTCTCAGTGCTGTGTGGATCCAGAATTTCCTGCATCCTGGCCAGACGGTATCTGACCGTATTCTTATGGCAGTAAAGTCTTTCTGCAGTCTCCTCCAGCCGCCCCCCTGTAAGCACATAAGTTTTGGCGGTACGCAGAAGCTCACCCTCATCCCCCAGAAGCGGCCTGAGATATTCCTCCATGTATTCCTTCATGTTATGTGAGTTTATCTCCGGCACGATAAACCGATATATGCCAAGGTCCTCGTAGTATCTATGTCCCGTTTCCTCAAGGTCTGCTACCATACAAGCCCAGAAGGCCTCCCTTACAGCTTTGCCGAATTCGGAATCCGTTCTTCTTATGGAGCTGAACCCGCTTTTGACACCCTTAAGTTCTATCTCCAGGGCTGCCAGCACGTCACTCAGCAGGGCATCAAATCTCCGGCTTTCATCAGTTTCCTGACTGAGGAAGATAAAGTATCCGCTCCGGTATTTTGCCAGCGCTGCCTTACGGCTGAGCTTTTCCACAGATGAAAATTTTTTCATCAGCCGGCCGGCCTCTTCCCTGTTCATCTCTCTGTCCATAACCGCTACCACACGAATATGTCTTTTGAAATCCGGATTTAGTCTCCTGGCGAACCTGGCCGTATCCTTGGCATTGAGCTCATCGTCCAGAATGCTTTCAAGCTTCATTTCGATTTCTGCCATGTCGCTGCCTGCTCCGATCTCCGCCTTGACAGCCATGATGATATCTTCGAAAAACTCGTCCCCTCCAAACTCGAGAATCGGAAAGTTATGATCGTTGGCATAGTCCAGCGCTTCCTGAGGCAGCTCATGGATAAATACCGGCTTATAGGCAAAGCAGCTTATGTTGAGACTGTCCAGCTTTCTGACAGCATCAGTTATTAACGCCGGATTATCCTTGGCAAAAAGCAGACTGGTGAGAATTATACTTTCCCCCTCGAAGACCTTGTCTCTGTCCATACCTGCCCCCTGCACAAACTCAAAATCCAGTATCTCCGTAGCTGTAATAGGCCTGTCAAGTCCCCCTGCTCCGGCTATAAGCTTAAAGTCCTTCAGTATTTCTATATCAAATAAATCCTTAACTGTGAGACCCATCATAAATCCTTTCTAAAATGCAGATTGCAGCCAGAAGCACCGCTCCTCCGATGCACCAGCCTGTCAGCACATCCGTAGGCCAGTGAACACCTACATAAATACGGCTCGGTCCTATGGTCAAAGCAAGAAATCCGCACACTGCGCTGAGTATCTTTTTCAACTTTTCGTTCTTACAGTGTCTGTTAAGCAGATAAATCATCAGCCCGTAAAATATCACCGATGTTACAGAATGACCGCTGGGGAAAGAATATCCTCCCTGCTTTACCAGATGAAGTGCTGCATCAGGGCGTGCTCTCAGAAAAATGTGCTTCATGGGTTTATAAAATGCCAATCCTCCCAGAGCTGCCAGAGAAAGCGGTACCCCGTATTGTCTACGGTTTGGCAGTACCAGAAGTATGGCGCAGAAGGCTATTATGGTTACTGTATCCGATAAATGTGTAATTAAAATTATGACAGGATTCAGTATCTGACTTCTCAGAGAAAAAAAAGCTTTCTGAACAGCCAGATCCAGCGGCAGGGGCTCCGTACCGTAAACAACTCCCACCTGATATGTGATAAATGCGGCCATTACTGCCAGCACAGCTGCGGCAGCCAGCATTATTCTGCATCCCTTCTTTGAAATCATTCTTTTTCCCACATTCCTTCTCCTTTTTCTTTTCTTTTTACTCATTATACACTTTTCCTGTGGAAAAGACCACCTGTTTTGTGGTACAATGCCCTTGGATAAATAAATTTGGAGGAACTAGATTTGAAATTAATTGATAATATAGCAGGTTTTAATGCCATAGCCGGTGCGGTTTTATCTGTAGGAAAATACCGCAAGACCATCGATGCAGCCAGAGAGGCCGGAGATTTTGAAAAGGAAAGGGAAGAAATCATCAAGGCCACCAATGAATGGGGCTCCAAAGTAGTGAAGTATTTTGAGGCTGATGTAAACATCATCAATCCCGAAAACATGCCTGACCACGGTCCGGTTGTCTACATCTGCAACCACCAGTCCTATGCTGACATTCTCACGTTCTTTTATGTAATCAGGAAACATCAGGCAAGCTTCATCGCCAAGGATGCTCTCAGTAAAATTCCTCTCTTCGGAAGCTGGGTAACCAAAACCCGAGGAATTTACATCCACCGCGGCGATGCCAGAGCTTCACTTCAGACCATAAACCAGGGTGTGGAATACCTTAAGCAGGGCTTTTCGCTGATTATTTTCCCTGAGGGAACCAGAAGCCATTCGTCCAATATGGCTGAATTCAAGCCGGGCAGCTTTAAGCTTGCCACAAAGGCACACGTTCCTATCGTGCCGGTTACTATAGACGGTGGATATAAGACCTTCGAAGAGCACGGTGTGATGACCAAAGGTGCCCATATTGACTTCATGGTTCACCCGGCCATCGAAACTGCCGGTCTGTCCCGTCAGGAACTTGCCGAGCTTCCGGAAAAGGTGGAGGCTATCGTCCGCGGCGGATTAGAAGAAATCCTGGCAGGAAAATATGCTGAAACCGAGTAAACTTAAACCTTTAAAACAGATGCTGTATGTTTTTCGCAGTGTGACTCGCGAAACATACAGCATTCTTATTATTGTCCATCATCCTCGTACAGGAATTTTATCTCTTCATATATCCCGGCAAAATCCACCTCGCATTTATTATCAAATATGGCCACAGGCACCTTGTCACCGAATCCGTAAATTGTCGGATATATATCATCCTCTTCACGTTCAAATACATATGTTATAATCTTCTTTTTATCAGGGTCGACCATCCAGTACTCCCGAACCCCTGCATCCTCATACTTGTGGAGTTTGATAAATGCATCCTTCTTCCTAGTTGCCGGTGACAGGATTTCAACCACGAAGTCCGGCGCTCCCTCAATCCTGTCCCTTGTCACCTTGCTGCGGTCACATACCACAATAATATCAGGCTGTACCATGGTTCTGTTTTCATCGGGTCGGCCGGCATCCAGAAGCACATCAAAAGGCGGAATACCGGCGATACACCTGCTACCGTTTTTCTTTATGAAAGCAGAAATTGTAAAATATATTTCACCCTGAATCATCTGATGCACAGATAAGGGCGCAGTCATATCGTAAATCACCCCGTCGATAAGTTCCACTCGCCTCTCGTCAGGTATCTTAAAATAATCCTCTACAGTGTACTCTCCCTGCTTTTTCGTCATATAGGAGAAGGCTTCCTCGCATACCCTGCCGGCTCCTCCCGGAGCTGCGCTTAATACCCTCTCAATGGCCCGCAAAGTCTCAAATCTGGGCTTCTCTGTTACACCTGCAAATATCTTCTGTACAGTACTCAACGGCACCCCGGAAAGTTCTGAAATCATCTCATTGGTATAGCCAAGCTGAGTCTTACGTTCTTTCATTTCTGATATAGTCATACTAACCATCCTTCCGGCATCTATACTTTCTTGCCACTATATTACCATATCATTTCTTGAATTGCAATAATATTTCCATTTTATTTCCGTTTTTTCTGTGTTCCATTTCATATAGATATGTGGTAGAATACATCTATACATGAGAAAGAAGGGTTTTAAATGGAATATATCGGAGATGTACTTTATGATTACGCCAGCGGGCTGTATGCCAACCTGACAAACCGCTGTCCCTGCAGATGTGAGTTCTGTATCCGTACTATGGTTGATTCACTGGGAGATGCGGACAGTCTGTGGCTGAAGCGTGAGCCTTCAGTTGATGAGGTTAAAGAATTACTGAAGCAATGGAATCTGTCCAGATACACTGAACTGGTATTCTGCGGTTACGGAGAACCTATGGAAAGGTTAGATGATGTTCTGACTCTCTGCAGATATATAAAAGAGACCACTAATCTTAAAACAAGAATCAATACCAACGGTCTGTCTGACCTGCTCCACGGACGGGAAACTGCACCGGAGCTTGAAGGTCTGGTGGATGCCATTTCTATCAGCCTCAATGCGGCCAGCGCCGAAAAATACGATGCTCTCTGCCATCCGAAGTTCGGCCTTGAATCCTGGCCTGCCATTCTGAAGTTCACTGAAAATGTCAAACAATATGTACCCGATGTGACTATGTCTGTGGTTGGAGGAACTATCCCACAAGAAGACGTGGAAATCTGCAGACAGATTGCAGAGGAACAGCTGGGTGTGAAATTCAGGGTAAGGTAACAAACAACGCCCCCTTCAAAAGGCAATTCAACATCATGCCGATGTTGTAAAAAAATCAAAGAAGCCACTATTTTTACAACATCGCACCTTTTCCAAGGCTTTTGGAGACCGTCTCATGAGTGTAATGTTGTACTAATCCTAAAGGTCGAGTTATTTTTGCAACGTGATTTGATTTTATGTTGTAAGAATTCTGAAAAATCATAAAAGAGTACAACATTCACGACTTTTCAGCTACGATTTAAGGGCCGATGTGAGTATCATGTTGTAAAAAAGTTCGTATCAGGTCAAATTGTACAACGCCCCATCCGTACTATTTTTCAGGTGGGGCGTTATCTACATCTAAATGTTGGAGTTCCGTCTCTCTTTACGGAATATCTTTGAGCGAAACAGAATGAGGTTCATCGCTGCAAAGAATACCACCAGAATTCCCAGTGTGAGCAACGGCTTTTCCGGTGCTAATGCTGCAAGAAGCATCATAGGGAATCCGAACACGATGGCCGGGAAATTCTGATAGACCAGATTGTCTGCAGCCGGTGTCCTGAAACTTCCGTCGATTTCACGCAGAAGGATAACACCGGTGCTGGCCGTTCCGGTAAGCATACCGAACATGGTCAGGAACTGTTCCTCCGCATAGTCAGGAAACAGCGTTCTGGCGGTTATACGATTGTAGGCATATGTGGCCAAAAGGCCTGATATTCCCAGAATAAAGATGATGCCCCAGTACTGTTTAAGAATACTCAGACGTATGGCTGCAATTCCTGCCACTACCATAATATCAAAGAAAAAGTTGCTTGCACGGGTCAGTAGAAAATTGTTGGTATATTGGCGTTTGACAGCTCCCATTTTCTTTAGCAGCTGCATCACTGCTTTTATCAGTGTGGCAGCCATAACTCCCAGCAGGAAGTTAAAGCCATAAACCACAGAACGAAGTCCGGGCAGAATGGCACCCAGCGCCAGCATCAGCAGATAAGCGAGGAAATACCCCACAGCAATCAATGCAATCTGCACTGTCATTTTATCCATACTTCCCTGCATAGGAATCTCATTGTCCGCCTGAATCTCCTCAGAGTGCAGAACTTGTTTCTCTTCTCCTGTCAGGACGATCCTGCCACGCCGTTTTAAAAGGTTCAGATGAATTACGCCGCCAATGCTGGCACTCAGAAATCCCAGCGCAGCAATGGTCAGCCCGAAGCTTTTTCCACCGGAGAAACCATATTGGCTCTCATATATTCCGCCGTAGTTCAGCGCCTGCCCTGTACCCTGTCCATAGCCAAATGGCAGCAGAATGCCGGCTGCAGGGAAAAACCCGGCAACAAGCCGTGCCGCAATCATAGTGATGCACAGGCCCAGAATGCCCTGAAGCAGATAGGTCGACACCGTGTTTACACCTGTATTAAATATCTCAACGGAACGCTTTCTGCTGAATTTTCCGCCGGTGCTTTTCAGTGCCGAAGCAATAAATCCCAGAGCCAGAGTGTGATATGTAAGTATCTCAAGGTTATTCGAGCCGTTTCCACCGAAAAATTGGGTATCAAACAATACCTGCCCGGTTATGCCCCTAAAAATCGCCGCAATAACCAGAAGCATCCCGCCTCCCAGCACGGAAGTGGGAATCAAAGACGCCCGCAGCGGCCGGATCAGCTGTTTCAAAGCATTTGCAGCCAGCAGACTGATCAGCAGAACTCCAAAGAGGTTAAAACTTCCCCATACACTATAATCCCAGAAATGTTCCATATTTAAAATCCTCGCTTATATTCTTGTAGTGATAGAAAAAATTTACATATTTTACTGCATTAAAGCGTTTTCCACCCTTCAGCTGATATACTCTGCCGTGGTGGTAAAAATTCAGCTTGTTGCGTCCAAGCACTGTGACCGCAGAAATTTCATCAAAAGGAAAATTTCCCTCTTCACGAATTTCTATACGATCCCCATAAAGGGCAATTTCTGCATCCTTCTGGATAGGTCGCTTTTTTTGGTACAAAATCACTTCCGACAAGTCGGCTATATCACGGTATGCCGGCTCTTCTCTGTATTGTGATGGGTCCAACCGGTTTACAAAGCTGCACTGGGCATCATACCAGTCGGCCACAAAACGAAAGGGGAATGGCTCCTCTACACCTTCCAGCTCCTTGGTAGGCAGGTATCGAACCTTTCTGCTGCAGCCCTTGCAAAGAATGGTATTTCCCCGGCTTTCAAAGGTAGTAAGTCCACAGTCCGGGCAGACGTACATGACCCGCTCCAGATATTCGGCACTCCGCCTGTGGAAAAAGGTCCCGCTGACCTCCGCCTCATCCACAAAAATATCCTTCCGGATTAATGCAAAAAATTCATCGTCTGTCATGGTCTGGTACTCCTCTGGCTCCACAACCCTGTATACATAGGCACGCATAGCCCCCTTCCGGATGACATCACTCCATCTGGGCTGGACGCCGTAACCTCCCTCGATACGATAAATGGCCACCGGCAGCTTCAGCGCTCTGGCCAGCTTAACCACGGCGGGATTTATGTACCCGGTTCTGCCGCTGTATGTACGGTTACCTTCCGGCGCCAGTGCAATGGTGCCACCTTCCTTAGCTACCCGCAGGCATTTTTTCACTGCCTGAACATCTGTCACCTGCTTTTTGATGGGTATGGGCGCTACCAGATATTGTATCACCCTGGAAATCCAGCCGTTGGAAAACAGATCCTCAGTGGCCAGATAATAAACCGGCCCGTGAAAAGACATGCCAACGAAAAACTGATCAAACACCGTCTGGTGGTTATATACAATCAGATACTGCCTGTCTCCCTGCTGCTTAAAAGGTTCTATTCGGGCTCCGAATTTAAGCCGCGCCCAAGGATAAAGCACAGCACGAGCAATATTAGTGGCTATCCGGTGTCGAAACCGCAGCCATAAATTCTTTTTTCTCTCCTGCTTCATGAAAGCCTCTCTTATCATCTGTCGTTCTAAAACAAGAGCCTCTGAACAAATATAATTCAGAAGCCCCCTGTTTATTTCCTATTCAATTTCCTATTCAATTCCCAGTCCAAAATTTTCCTTGACTCTCTTCATGGTCTTCTGTGCGATAACATCTGCTCGGACAGCTCCATCCTTGAGAATCTCAATGAGTTCATCGGAATGTCTGATTCCCTCGTATCTTTCCTTTATCGGAGCCAGTGCTTCAACTACAACCTCAACCAGATCTTTCTTGAAGTCACCGTAGCCTTTACCCTCATATTTAGCCTCCAGCTCAGGAATGGTCATGCCGGAAAGCACGCTGTAGATGTTAAGCAGATTGCTGATGCCCGGCTTGTTTTCGACGTCGAATCTTACCACTCCGTCGGAGTCGGTAGTGGCCTTCATGATGGATTTTTTAATCTTGGAAGGCTCGTCCAAAAGAGAAATACGTGAGTGAATATTTTCTGCGCTCTTGCTCATCTTCTTGGTCGGGTCATCAAGTGCCATGATGCGTGCACCCTCTTTAAGGAATCTTCCGTCCGGCACTACGAAGGTCTTCTTGTATTTATTATTGATTCTGATTGCAATGTCGCGGCAGAGCTCAATATGCTGTTTCTGGTCGTTTCCTACCGGCACGATGTCTGTATCGTAAAGCAGGATATCGGCAGCCATCAGTACAGGATATGAGAAAAGTCCTGTAGGTGCAGACTCCTTGTTTTTGCTCTTATCCTTGAACTGAGTCATTCTGGAAAGTTCTCCCGTGTATGAGTTGCAGGTGAGAATCCACGAAAGCTCAGCATGGCCCGGTACATCGGACTGTACGAAAACTATAGACTTTTTAGGGTCAACACCTACTGCAAGATAAAGAGCCGCCACATCCAGAATATGCTCTCTCAGCTCCTTTGGATCCTGAGGAACAGTGATGGCATGCATATCCACTATACAGTAGATGCATTCGTGATCGTCCTGAAGCTCGACAAACTGCTTCAGAGCTCCAAGATAATTGCCTAAATGTATGTTTCCTGTCGGCTGAACGCCGGAAAATACTCTTTTCATTTTTTCTTTGCCTCCATATATGACGCGCCCGGAGACGCATAAAATCTAATATCTGTTAAGCTAATGTCTGTTCAGTTCACGCCTGAAGCTTTCAACTATGGCTTTTTCGGATCTGGAAATGGTCATCTGAGAAACTCCCAGCTTCTGAGCTATCTCCGCCTGAGATTTGTTTTCTATAAATCGCTGTTTGAAAATATACCTGTAGGTATCACTGAATCCTGCCAGCACGGAGTTTATTATCTCTCCCAGTTCCACTCTCTCGTAACCCGAATCCTCGAAGCCGATGTACTTTTCGAGAACACTTCCTGCTTCATCTTCATCGGTTCCGGCTGCCGCACTCTCAAGGGAGTAGGTCCCGTATGCCTTGGCGCTTTCCATCGCCTGCATTATCTGTTCAGACGTAAAGCCTGTGGCTTCCGATACCTCGTCTATACTTGGCACTCTGCCCAGTTCCGACGTAAGCCTGTCCTTGGTTTCCTGAACCTTTCCTGCTATTTCTTTCATACGGCGGGGAACTTTAAGACTCCACTCCTTGTCACGGAAATACTTTTTTATCTCTCCCAGAATTGTAGGCGTGGCAAAACTCCGAAACTCGTACCCACGGCTCGGATCAAATCTTTCCACAGCGGAAACCAGAGCTATGGCGCCGACCTGATAAAGATCATCATAATCAACGCCCTTGCCCAGGTATTTTCTTATTAAAATGTCCACAATGTAGAGGTTTTCTTCTACAATTTTATTCCTGAGTTCGGTAGTCGGATGGATTGCGTACTCCTTAAACTCCTGTATTTCCTGTGGTGTCATTTCCTCTTTACCATTCTGATGGTCTTCTTTCCTTCCGGATTGTCAAGAAGCTCCACCTCGTTCATCAGCGATTTAATTACGAAAATGCCTAAATCTCCCTCATTAGGACAGTCAGCACAAATCTTTGAAAGTTTTTTTATCTTATGTCCTGCACTGGTATCGGTAACGTATATCTCCAGGCACCCGTTTTCTGCAATGCATTCAAGAGTATACTCTTCCGCAAAACCGTCGGAGCCGTGACAGGAAATGTTCTTGCATGCTTCGCCTACTGCAGTTTTGACATCTTCAATCTCATCCAGATTAAAATCAGCCACGCCTGCCACAGAACCGATAGCCAGTCTGACCATGGTCAGATATTCCGGCTTGCCCGGAATTATAAATTTAATTTTGTCTGCCATTTTTATGACACTTCCTTCCTCATTTTCAGAGCTTCATCTGCTCCTGGCCGTCATCAGACTGCTGATTATCATCGTCTCCGCCTGCTTTGTCATCCGCATCAAGTTCATCTTCCTTGATAACCTTGGCAAGAGCTATGATATTTACATCCTCTCCCACGTTCATTATCTTGACGCCCTGAGTAGCACGGCCCAGTCTGGAAATCTCCTTGGCAGGAATTCTGATGATTACGCCACTTGAGTTGATGAGAAGCACATCATCTTCCTCATCTACCACCATGGCTCCTACCAGCTCGCCGGTCTTCTTGAACTTGGCCTTATCATAGGTGAGAAGTCCCTTGCCGCCTCTTACCTGAATCTTGTAGTCGGAAGCCTTGGTTCTCTTGCCGAAGCCCTTCTTTGTTACAACCAGAAGTTCCTGATTAGGTTCAACCAGTTCCATAGCCACAACTTCATCGTCCTTATCCAGCTTGATAGCTCTTACACCGCCGGCGATTCTGCCCATAGGGCGAACATCGTCTTCGGAGAAGCAGATGCACTTGCCCTGCTTGGTTACGATTATTACATTATTGGTGCCTGTTGTCTGTTTGATTCCGATGAGCTCGTCGCCTTCCTTGAGATTCATGGCGATGAGGCCCGTTTTCCTGTTCGTATCGAAGTTTGAAAGAGCGGTCTTCTTTATGATACCGTCTTTAGTCACTGCTATAAGGAACTTGTCCTCAGCAAACTCCTTGATAGGAATTACTGCTGTCACGCGCTCTCTCTGCATGAGGCTGAGGAAGTTGACCACAGGTGTTCCTTTGGCGGTTCTTGCAGCTTCAGGGATTTCGTAGGCTTTGATCTTATGAGCCTTTCCTGTATTGGTAAAGAACATGAGGTAATCATGAGTTGATGTCATTATAAGGTTCTTTACGAAGTCGTTTTCCCTGGTGGTTATGCCGGTTACACCCTTGCCGCCTCTCTTCTGCGACTTATAGGTGTCTACCGGAACTCTCTTTATATATCCCAGGTGGGTAAGAGTGATGCATACGTTTTCTTCTTCGATAAGGTCTTCCTCATCAATTTCAGTAGCGTCTGCCTTTATCTTGGTTCTTCTCTTATCGCCCCACTTTTCCTTGATTTCCAGAAGTTCGTCCTTTACTACGCCCATGAGCTTGTGCTCGTCTGCAAGGAGCTCGTTGTAGTATGCGATTTTTTTCATCAGTTCCTGATATTCGTTTTCAATCTTCTCTTTTTCCAGACCCTGCAGTCTTCTCAGCTGCATGTCAAGAATTGCCTGAGCCTGAATTTCCGAAAACCCGAAACGCTCAATGAGCCTTTCCTTGGCATCGTTATAGCTGCTTCTGATTATCTTTATGATTTCATCGATATTGTCAAGTGCGATTCTGTAGCCTTCCAGGATATGAGCTCTGGCTTCTGCCTTTTTCTTATCAAAGATGGTTCTTCTTGTTACGACTTCCTTCTGATGCTTTAGATAAACATCGAGGATTTCTCTGAGGTTGAGAATCTTAGGTCTGCCGTCAACAATGGCCAGCATTATCATGGAGATGCTTTCCTGCATCTGTGTATGCTTGAAGAGTCTGTTGAGGATAATCTGCGGATTTGCATCCTTCTTAAGCTCTATTACGATACGCATTCCCTTACGGCTGGATTCGTCACGGATTTCTGAAATGCCTTCAAGTCTTTTTTCCTTGACAAGGTCTGCCATCTTTTCGATGAGTCTGGCTTTGTTTACCTGATAAGGAATCTCTGTGACTACAATCTGCTGTCTGCCTCGGGATGTCTCTTCGATTTCAGTTACAGCTCTTACTATTACCTTTCCCTGACCTGTCCTGTAGGCTTCTCTGGCATTGTTCTTGCCCATGATGATAGCACCTGTAGGAAAATCAGGTCCCTTTATTATCTTGCAGAGGTCATCGATGGTGCACTCCGGCTCATCGATTATTTTAACTGCTGCATCTATAGTTTCTCCCAGATTGTGAGGAGGTATGGATGTGGCCATACCTACGGCTATACCGTTGGAGCCGTTTACCAGTAGATTCGGAAATCTTGACGGAAGCACTGTAGGCTCCTTTTCCTCACCGTCAAAGTTTGGTATGAAATCCACCGTCTCCTTGTCCAGATCTCTGAGCATCTGAAGTGCCAGCGGTGTCATTCTGGCTTCCGTATATCGCATTGCGGCAGCTCCGTCTCCGTCTACAGAACCGAAGTTTCCGTGTCCGTCTACCAGTGTATACCTGATATTGAACGGCTGTGCCAGTCTTACCATTGCATCGTATATGGAAGAGTCACCGTGAGGGTGATATTTACCCATTACTTCACCGACGATACGGGCTGATTTCTTATGAGGCTTGTCCGGGGTTACTCCCAGTTCGCTCATTCCGTAAAGAATTCTTCTGTGTACCGGTTTCAGACCGTCCCTGGCATCAGGAAGGGCACGGCTTACGATTACGCTCATGGCATAGTCGATATATGACTTTTTCATCTCATCATGTATCTCATGCTGCAGCATTTTATTATCTTCTAATAATGTTGTCATTTATT
Source organism: Anaerovoracaceae bacterium (assembly GCA_051883095.1). Classification (GTDB taxonomy): domain Bacteria; phylum Bacillota; class Clostridia; order Peptostreptococcales; family Anaerovoracaceae; genus SUG1106. The sequence continues at coordinate 14,179 of JBJETB010000074.1, read as the reverse complement.
CGCCCTCCTTCCTATGCGTCTATTGTAGCGTACTGAGCGTTTTCTTCTATAAACTTCTTACGAGGCGGAACCTTATCGCCCATAAGGGTTGTGAAGATTTCATCTGCAGCAGCGCTGTCTTCAAGTGTTATCTGAACCAGAGTTCTGTGGTTATAGTCCATTGTTGTCTCCCACAGCTGCTCGGCGTCCATTTCTCCCAGACCTTTGTATCTCTGTATATCTGCCTTGCCGGGCTTGTCCGCAATTGAAGCGAGAAGTCTTTCCTGTTCAATATCACTGTAGGTGTACCATTCTTCCTTGCCCTTTTTAACTTTGAAAAGAGGCGGCTGTGCAGCGTAAACATAGCCTCCCTCTATAAGAGGCTTCATATATCTGTAAAAGAAGGTGAGGAGCAGAGTTCTGATGTGTGCTCCGTCTACATCGGCATCGGTCATGATGATTATCTTGTGATATCTGAGTTTCTCAATATTGAATTCATCTCCTATGCCGCAGCCGAAGGCTGTAATCATGTTCTTTATTTCTTCAGAATTGAGTATCTTATCAAGTCGTGCTTTTTCTACGTTGAGAATCTTACCTCTGAGAGGGAGTATGGCCTGGCGTTTTCTGTCTCTGCCGTCTTTGGCGGAGCCGCCGGCTGAATCACCCTCGACGAGGAAAATTTCCGAAAGAGCAGGGTCCTTCTCTGAACAGTCGGCAAGCTTGCCCGGAAGTGAAAAGCTTTCAAGTGCGCCTTTTCTTCTGGTGAGGTCTCTGGCCTTTCTGGCAGCTTCACGGGCACGGGCCGCTCTTATGCATTTTTCAAGAATAGTCTTTGCCTGAGCAGGGTTTTCCTCCAGGAAAGCAGTCAGATTCTCGTTTGTTGAAGTTTCAACAAATCCTCTTATTTCAGAGTTTCCAAGCTTGGCTTTAGTCTGTCCCTCAAACTGAGGCTCGGCAAGTTTTACTGAAACGATAGCGGTAAGACCTTCTCTTACATCATCTCCGCTGAGAGTATCATTTTCCTTAAGAATCTTGCTCTTCTTGCCGTAATCATTGAAAACCCTTGTAAGGGCACTCTTGAATCCGACAATATGTGTACCTCCGTCAGTGGTGTTGATGTTGTTTGCATATCCCAGAACCAGCTCGCTGTAGCTGTCTGTGTACTGCATGGCAACCTCAACTTCACAGGTTTCCTTGATTATTTCGAAATAAATAACTTCTTCATGAATAGCGTCTTTATTTTTATTAAGAAATTTGACAAATTCTTTTATACCGCCTTCATAATGATAGGTTTCACTCTTCTTTTTTCCTTCTCTTTCATCCTTGAAGACAATTTTTATTCCCTTATTCAGGAAAGCCATTTCTCTCAGACGATGTTCAAGAGTATCATAATCAAATACGGTAGTCTCGGTAAATATTTCAGGGTCAGGCCAGAAGGTTGTCTTGGATCCTGTTTTCTTTGACTCGCCTATTACCTCAAGCTTAGTCACAGACTTGCCCTTTTCATAACATTGCTTGTATATCTTGCCGTTTCTCTTTATTTCAACTTCCATATGGGTAGAAAGAGCATTTACTACAGATGCTCCTACCCCGTGCAGACCTCCGGATACCTTATATCCCCCGCCGCCGAATTTACCTCCGGCATGGAGAACAGTGTGAATAACCTCAACTGCAGGTATTCCCATCTTAGGGTGATTGTCTACAGGCATTCCTCTTCCATCATCTTCTACCATTATGGAGTTATCCTTCTGAATCGTAACATTTATGGTCTTACAGTATCCGGCCAGAGCTTCGTCAATACTGTTGTCCACAATTTCATATACCAGATGATGAAGTCCCTTAGGACCTGTACTTCCTATATACATACCCGGTCTTTTTCGTACAGCTTCAAGTCCCTCGAGAACCTGTATCTGCGCCGCGTCATACTGTCCGTTTGTTTTTTCTTCCAGACTCATTTTTTCACCTTTCTTTTCTTGCATATAGATGCTTTTAGTGTACCACTTTTTGGGTCAAAATTCAATAGTAAACCATAAAAAAGAGATTTATATCAAAATTATAAAAAAAATCGCCCTAAGGGGCGATTTTAGTCTGAATTTCAATATAAAAATTCTATGAGATATATATGTTGTTTTTTACAGTATTTTCTTAAAATTTTCTACAGAAGAAGTTATAAGCTTTTTAAACTTAGGTGCAGCTATATTTGCAGCCTCCTGAACCTCTTCATGAGTGAGAGGTGTTTTGCTGATTCCTGCTGCCAGATTGCTCACAAAAGATATGCCGCATATTTTCATTCCCATATGATTTGCAGCAGTAGCTTCAACTGCCGTAGACATACCTACAACATCAGCTCCAATTCTTCCTGCCATTCTTATTTCTGCAGGGGATTCGAAGGCAGGTCCGGTGAATTGGCAGTAAACTCCTTCTTTAAGATCTATATTATTTTCTTTTGCAGCCTGTCTGATTATATCCTGAAGCTCAGGATCATAAACGTGACTCATATCAGGAAAACGTGTTCCGAGCTCATCTATATTTTCTCCTATTAAAGGATTAGGCACGAAAACGCTTATCTGGTCAGTTATCATCATGAAATCTCCTGCTTTAAATTCAGGATTTAATCCTCCGCAGGCGTTTGTAAGAAAGAGAATTTTAGCTCCCATAAGCTTCATCAGTCTGGTTGGAAGAACAACATCTGTTACAGGATATCCTTCATAATAGTGAACTCTTCCTTTCATACATACAACCGGAACATCGCCCACATATCCGAATATAAATTTTCCGGCATGTCCGGGAACAGTTGAAACAGGGAAACCTTCAATATCATGATAATCAACTTCTCCTACAACTTCTATATCTTCAGCATAATCACCAAGACCTGAACCGAGAACTATGGCTACTTCAGGTCTGAACTTTGTAAAATCAAATCTTTTCTGCACACTTTCATAACATCTCAATAATTTTTCATAAATCTTATTCATGATATTCTCCTTTTTAATTACTTTCTACATTTCCATTTATTACGATAAATATGTTTTTTTCATTAAATTCCCCAAGAAGACTTTCTGACATTTCTGTAGTGGTTATAAAAAGCTGTACATCTTCAAGAGATTTTATCAGAAATTTCTGCCGCATAGAATCCAGTTCACTCATTACATCATCAAGAAGAAGTACAGGCTTTTCTCCTGTCTCATCTTCTATGATGCTTATTTCTGCAAGCTTAAGTGAAAGTGCGCAGGTTCTCTGTTGTCCCTGGGACCCGAAGTTTCTCACATTTATTCCGTCAATATAGAATTCCAGGTCGTCCTTATGAGGTCCTCTTGTTGTAGTTCTCTGCCTTAGGTCATTATCACACGATTTTTTTAAAATTTCATAAAGGTCTTCTTTAAAATCAACATTAGGAGCGTATTTAATATTAAGATTTTCTCTTCCGTCGGTAATTTTGCCGTGAATCTCTGAACTTATAAAATCCAGTTTTTCTATAAATTCACTCCTGTGCCTCATAACCCTTTTACCGTATTCTGCAAGCTGCATATCCCATATATCAAGTATGGAAGGGTCAACAATCTCCTCTTTAAGATAGGTATTTCTCTGAAGAAGAACTTTCTTATAATTAGAAAGACTGTCATAGTATGAAGGTTTAATCTGACAAAGCTCTCTGTCTATGAATTTTCTTCTTTTTTCAGGCTCGTCCTTTACAATCTTAAGGTCTTCAGGTGAAAAAATTACAATGTAAACATTTTTAAGAAGCTCAGATGCTCTTTTTATCTTGACTCCGTCAAGCTTAACAAACTTTTTTCCTGCTCTGTCTATTATTATTTCAACGGAACCATCCATATCATTTCTTGATATTTCACAATATACTCTGGCAAAATCTTTTCCAAAGCCTATCATTTCAGTGTCACGGCTTGTTCTGAATGATTTTCCCATAGATGTTATGTATATTGATTCAAGCAGATTAGTCTTTCCCTGAGCATTCTGACCCAGAATAAAATTTACTTTACTGTTAAAATCCAGCTCAAGTTCATTGTAATTTCTGAAATCTTTAATTTTAATATTCTTTATATACATTTTTAGTTATTTGTAATTCTTACAGGAAGAACTAAATATTCATATTCATCTCCGGAAACAGGTCTGATAAGGCAAGGACTTACGCTGCTGTTAAATAAAAGATTTATTTCTTCATCATCAATTACCTTTAAAGCATCAATGAGATATTTTGAGTTAAATCCTATTACCAGATCATTTCCTTCCTTTGAGATGATAACATCTTCTTTAACGTTTCCTTCTTCAGATTTAGATGTTATTTCAATATTGCCTGATTTTATATCAAGCTTAATCAGATTATTCTTTCCAACCTTTGCAAGAAGAGATGCTCTCTCTATGCTTTCCAGAAAATCATTTCTGTTAAGGATTACTCTTGTCTGACTTTCTTTAGGAAGAATATCTTCATATTTTACGAATTCTCCATCCAGAAGTCTCAATACAACTTTGGTATCATCTATTATAAATACAGCTTTCTTTTCGTTCATATAAAGATCTGCTGTTTCATTATCTCCTTCAGTTTCTGATATTATCTTAGCTATTTCATTAAATATTTTAGCCGGAATAATAATATTCTCTTCTTTTCCGTTTTTCATTGATTGTCTCGCAACAGCCATTCTGAAACCGTCGAGGGCTACCATATTTAATGAATTTTCTTTTATTTCAACAAGTATTCCTGTTATTACTCCTCTTGATTCATCTATGCTGGCTGCAAATGATGTCTTTCTTATCATATCCTTCAGGGTTTCCTTTTCGAAAACAATTCTGCTTCCTTCATTTTCTGATGGGGTAAGCTTCGGGAATTCATCAGAAGGTGAGCCAACAATATTGAATTCAGAATTTGAGCATTTTATAACGACATTTCCTTCAATATCCTCTATGGTTATAATATCGTTTGGAAGTTTTCTTATGATATCTCCGAAAAGCTTTGCCTGTACTACTATTTCTCCTTCCTCTGAATTTTCAACTTCAAAAGTCTTTTCTATTCCAAGATCAAGATCTGATGCAGACATAGTGAGAGTTCCGTCTGAATTTACCTTCAATAGTATCCCTTTAAGAATAGGAATTGTTGTTCTGGCAGTTACCGCTTTTGAAACTATGTTTAAAGATTTTGATAATGTTTGCTGGCTGCAGGAAAATTTCATAAAAATACCTCCGGTTTTTAATAATTATATTATTTTTATAGTAATAGTAGTAGTAGGTCCTGTGGAAACTGTGGATAACTCATGTTTTAATTGAATTCACAGTGAAAATTATTGTTTAAAATCTGTGGAAATGTTTTATTTTTTATCCTTTTATTTTTAATATTCATTAGGATAATTTATTCTTTGATTTCTTCTTTAAGAGATTCTATTACGTTTCTCAGAGTTTCATCTGCTTTAATATCATCCTCAATTTTTTCACATGCATATTTTACAGTGGTATGATGACGATTACCGAAATATCTTCCTATCTGAGGAAGCGAGCTGTCTGTCAATTCTCTTATAAGGTACATTGCCACTTGTCTTGGAAAGGCTATATTGCTTGTTTTTTTTGATGATTCCAGATCGCTTACCTTTATGTTGTAATAATTTGCAACCTTCTTTTTTATTTTTTCAGGTGTTATCGAAATTTCATTGTTCGTAATTATATCTTTAAGAATTCTCTTTGCGAAGGCTTTGTCAGCTTTTTCATTCAGAAGATGTGAGAAAGAAACTATTCTTGTAAAAGCACCTTCAAGCTCTCTTATGTTATCCTTTATCTTTTCAGCAATCATGCATATTACATCATATAGATCATCATCAACTTCTATATTCATGTTTTCTGCTTTTTTCATCAGTATAGCTACCCTTGTCTCGTAATCAGGAGGCTGGATATCAGCAATAAGATTCCACTGAAATCTTGATTTAAGTCTGTCGTCAAGATTTACAAGTTTATTAGGTGCTCTGTCGCTGGAAATAATAATCTGTCTGTTTGAATCATACAGCGTATTAAATGTATAGAAAAATTCCTCCTGAGTGCTTTCTTTTCCTTCTATGAACTGAATATCATCTATTAAAAGTACATCGGCTTTTCTGTATTTTGATTTAAATTCGTTCATCTTCTGTTCCTGAAGAGCTTTAATAAGTTCATTTGTGAACATCTCAGATGAAACATAAAGTACATTCATATTCGGATTTTTCTCAAGAAGATAAATACCTATAGCATGCATAAGATGAGTCTTACCCAGACCTGAACCCCCGTAAATAAAAAGGGGATTATATGCCTCAGAAGGAGATTCTGCTACTGCAAGAGCTGCTGCATGTGCATATTTGTTACTTCCTCCCACTACGAAATTATCAAAATTAAACTTCGGATTAAAAATCTTCTGTTTATTAAGAGCTTTCTTCTGAGGGCTGATTTTAACAGGCGCATCTTTTTCTTCTTCTTTGTCATATTCATCAGAGTCCTTCAGAACAACACGATATTCGTCATTAAGAACTGTTTTAAACGCATTCTGAAGATATGTAAGATATCTGTTTTTTATGGTTGAAATTATAAATTCTTTACCCTTATCTGAATTTACTTCTATGTAAACTATATTGAGACTGTTGTCTATTTTCCTTATTTTTAAAGGTTTGAACCAGGTTTCAAAACTGATAGGTGTAGTGTTTTCTTTTATTATTTCAAGAACACTGTCCCATATCTTATCGTAGCTCGTCATAATCATTCCCTCTTTTATTTTTATCTGTTACTCTATTTTATATAAAAAGTTATCCACAGGCAAGAGAAAGTTGTGGATAATAAAAAAATATTGAAAAATAATCTTTCCGCAGATTTATCCACAGGCTTAGGATAAAGTTATCATAATATTGACAAATTGATGTTTTTAAAGTATAATACTTGAGCGTATGTGCCCATTGGAATTTAGATCGGCACAATAAATCAATTCAGAAAGGAGACTTCGCACTATGAAAATGACTTATCAGCCAAAAAAGAGACAGAGAATGAAGGAGCACGGCTTCAGAAAGAGAATGTCCACTAAGAACGGCAGAAACGTTTTAAAGAGAAGAAGAGCAAGAGGCAGAAAGAAACTCACTGCTTAATAATTGCAACATGCTGAAAAAAAATGTTTTAAGAAAAAAAAGTGATTTTTCTACAATTTACAATAAGGGAAAATCAGTAGGGGACAGATATATTGTGCTTTTTTACCGCAAAAATAATCTTCCCTACAACAGGACAGGCTTTTTGGCAAGTAAAAAAGTCGGAAACAGTGTCAAGAGAAACAGAGCGAGAAGACTTATGCGTGAAAGCTATAGGTTTATTGAGGAAAAGCTTCCTTCAGGATATGATTTTATTATTATCGCCAGAAACACTATTAACGACAAGAAATGTAACGAGGTGGAGAAGTCTCTTGTTTCCGCCTTCAGAAGAACCGGAGTACTAAAGAAATAATGAAAAAACTGCTTATTTTAATCATCAGATTTTATCAGAAGTTTATTTCTCCTTTATTTCCGCCTACCTGCCGGTTTTATCCTACCTGCTCCACATATTTCATTCAGGCATTGGAGAAGTACGGAGTTTTTAAAGGTAGTTACTTAGGAATTAGAAGAATTTTAAAGTGTCACCCGTGGCATGAAGGCGGGTATGATCCTTTAAAATAATGGAGGAAATTAATGGGAATATTAGCAAAACCATTAGGTTTGCTGCTTTCCTGGCTCTATGATATCATAGGAAATTACGGCATTGCTCTGATTATTGTTACTGTTATAGTTAAGCTCTGCCTTTATCCTGTGTATGCAAAGTCCATCAAGTCAACTATGAGGATGACTGAGGTTCAGCCTAAGGTCCAGGAAATACAGCAGAAATATGCCAGGGATAGAGAACTCATGAACGAAAAGCTCACTGAGCTTTACAAAGAAGAAGGCGTCAGCATGTACGGCGGATGTCTGCCTATGGTAGTTCAGATGATTGTAATCATGGGTCTGTTTGCTTTGCTCAGAAATCCTATGGCATATATTGATTCAGACAGTATGCTTTATGCAATACACGAACCTTTCCTTTGGATTCAGGACCTGGCGCAGCCGGATAAGTGGATTCTTCCTATTATGGCTGCAGTTGCAACTTTTATTGCAACATTGATGTCTCAGAACGCCAATGCAGGTGCTAACGCACAGCAGGCGAAGATGATGAACAGCATGATGAAGTATTTCTTCCCTATCATGATTCTCTGGATGGCGAGAAGTTATCCTGCAGGTCTTGCTATTTACTGGTTCGGAAGCCAGCTTATACAGATATTCTATAACATCAGATTTGCTAAAATGAGAAAGGCAAGTGCTGAGAAGAGAGCAAAGGCATCTAAGAAAAAAGCAAGAGCATAAAACATTGGAGGAAAAAATTATATGGATTTTTCTGAGAAATGGGGAACGGATGTAGACACAGCGGTGCAGCTTGCTCTCGCTGATCTCAAACTCACCATAGATGAAGTTGATGTTACTGTTCTTGAAGAGCCTTCCCGCGGATTTTTCGGAATAGGTTCAAAACTGGCCTTAGTAAGAGTTGAAAAGAAAAAACCTGCTAAGCCGGAACCTGCACCTGCACCGGAAAAGAAAGAGAAGCCTGTAAAAGTTCAGCCTGAGAAGGTTCAGTCAGAAAAAGCCCCTAAGGCTGAAAAAACAGAAAAAACTGAAAGAACAGAAGCACCTAAAAATAAAAAAGAAAAGCATAACAAAAAGCACAATAACAGAAAAGACAGAGAACCTATAGAACCTGTAATAGAAAAGGTTCCTGATGAGAAGCTTACTGTATGCGAAGAACATCCGGCATTGACATTCCTTGAAGAGGTGACCAGAGAAATGGGTCTGGAACTTGATATTACAGCGAAGACTGGAGAAGATTCACTGTATATCGATATTCAGGGAAAAGATTCCGGAACAATTATAGGTAAGAGAGGACAGACTCTCGATGCCATTCAGTATCTCACAAGCCTTGTAGTGAATAAGGAAAATCAGAACTACACCAGAGTAGTAGTAGATGCAGAAAACTACAGAGCCAAGAGAGAAAAAACTCTTGAGAAACTTGCCTTAAGACTTGCAGGCAAGGTTGTCAGAACAAAGAGAAGCGTAAAGCTTGAGCCGATGAACCCTTACGAAAGAAAGGTAATTCATGCAACTCTTCAAAACCACCCTCAGGTAACTACAAGAAGCGAGGGTCAAGATCCATACAGAAGGGTTATAATTGAATTGAAGTAGCTTTATTTTAGTAGCCCGTCATTTTAGACGGGCTATGATTGTTTTAAAGGAGATTTATATGTACGATGATACCATTGCCGCTGTGGCAACCGCCATGGGCGAAGGAGGAATAGGCATAATAAGAATAAGCGGTGAAAATTCCTTGGAAATACTGAACAAGGTTTTTTGCGGTGTAAAAAAGCAGCCGATAGAAAACAGAAAACTTACTTACGGTTTCGTAAAAGATAACTTTACAGGGGAAAAAATAGATGAAGTTATGGCTGTCTACATGCAATCTCCTCACTCATATACTGCGGAGGATGTAGTTGAAATTCAATGTCACGGAAGCATCGTATCCCTTCGCAAGATTCTAGCACTTGTATTGAAAAACGGAGCACGTCTGGCTGAACCGGGTGAGTTCACCAAGAGAGCTTTTCTTAACGGCAGACTTGACCTTTCTCAGGCAGAGGCTGTCATAGATTTAATAAGAGCAAAATCGGATAAAACCTTCGACGTGGCATTAAGCCAATTGGAGGGCAGTTTTTCGAAAAAGATTAAAGAAATAAGAGCAGAACTTGTAGATATTCTGGTGAATATTACAGTCAATATAGATTATCCAGATGAGGATATAGAAGTTATCACCTATGAAAACCTGCTTTCAGGACTTGGAGCTGTCAAGGCAAAAGTAGACAATATGCTTGCTACAGCTGATACGGGACGTATACTGAGGGAAGGTCTGAATGTGGCAATCATAGGCAAACCTAACGTAGGCAAATCCTCGCTTATGAATGCTCTTCTTAAAGAAACCAGGGCTATAGTCACCGAAATTCCTGGTACTACCCGTGATACCATAGAGGAAGCGGTTACTATCAGAAATATTCCTGTCAGGCTGACAGATACCGCAGGAATACGTCATACAGATGATGTGATAGAAAAAATAGGCATTGAGAAAAGCAAAGAGTCTTTTAACAAGGCTGACCTTGTGATCTTTATGGTTGATAACGGCAGACCTCTTGATGATGAGGACAGAGAGATAATAAAATATATAGGTGACAGAAAAGTCATCGTTATAATAAATAAAACAGATCTTGAAGGAATGCTTGATATTGAAGAAATCAGACATAAGCTTCCGGGAGGAATATTTATAGAAGCGTCTGTAGCAAATAATGAAGGTATAGACAGGATTGAAGATGAAATAGAAAATCTGGTGTACGGAGGACAGGTAAAGCAGCAGGAAAGTCTTATGGTGACAAATGTGCGCCATAAAGCGCTGCTTGAAGAAGCTTCTTCTTCCCTTGGTGATGCATATGCAATGGCGGAAGCAGGAGAGGCATTGGAATTCCTTGAAATTGACGTTAACAGGACATATGAAGTTCTCGGTGAGATAATCGGTGAAGCTGTGAGTGATGATATAATAAACGAAGTCTTCGCCAGATTCTGTTTGGGAAAGTAGGTTAGAAAAAATGGAACATATCTTAATGGGTGAATATGATGTTATAGTTGTAGGAGCAGGACACGCCGGATGTGAGGCAGCTCTGGCTTCTGCACGTATGGGCAAAAAGACTCTCATGTTTTCCATAAATCTTGAAGCTGTGGCTATGATGCCATGCAATCCTTCCATAGGAGGAACCGGCAAGGGCCATCTGGTAAGAGAAATCGATGCTCTCGGCGGGGAGATGGGTAAAAATATCGACAAGACTTTTATCCAGAGCAAGATGCTAAACACCGCCAAAGGTCCGGCTGTTCATTCTCTCCGTGCCCAGGCTGATAAGAATAAATATCACATCGAAATGAAGAGAACTATAGAAAACACACCGAACCTTGATATGAGACAGGGCGAGGTTACTGATATAATAGTTGAGGATGGAAAGGTCTGCGGTGTTGAGACAAAGACCCATACATGGTACAAAGCAGAGGCTGTAATTCTGGCTACGGGAACTTTCCTGGCCGGAAAGATTTTTATAGGAGACAGTGCATTTGCAAGCGGTCCTAACGGCCTGGCGCCTTCCAATGAGCTTGCAGAAAATCTTAAGAAACACGGTATGAATCTGCGTCGTTTTAAGACGGGGACTCCTGCAAGATGCCTGGGCAGCAGTCTGGACTATTCTAAGATGGAAGAGCAGAGAGGTGACGAAAAAACAGTGCCTTTCTCGTTTATGAATGATGACATCGGAGATAACAAGGGACTTTGCTGGCTTACATATACTAACGAAGAAACGCACAAGGTAATCAGAGAAAATTTTCATAGATCAGCATTGTTCGGAGGGCAGATTGAGGGCATAGGTCCGAGGTACTGCCCGTCTATAGAAGATAAGGTAAACCGTTTTGCTGATAAAAAAAGACATCAGCTTTTTATAGAGCCGGAAGGTCTTGATACAGATGAAATGTATATTCAGGGTATGAGCTCAAGTCTCCCTGAGGATGTGCAGCAGGCATTTTATAAGACTATTGCCGGGCTTGAAAATATAAGGATAGTACGCCCTGCATATGCTATAGAATATGACTGCATAGATCCTCAGGATCTTAAACTTAATCTGGAATACAGATCTATCGAAAACCTTTTCTGCGCAGGACAGTTTAACGGAAGTTCCGGTTATGAGGAAGCTGCGGCACAAGGTCTTATGGCCGGAATTAACGCAGTTCTTAAGATTTCGGGCCGTGAGCCTTTCATTCTTGGAAGAGATGAGGCTTATATCGGCGTTCTTATTGACGATTTAGTGACTAAAGGTACTAACGAACCTTATCGTATCATGACTTCAAGGGCTGAATACCGCCTTGTGCTGCGTCAGGACAATGCGGACCAGAGGCTTACTGAAAAATCACATGAGATAGGCCTTGCTGATGAGGAAAGATACAGAAGATATAAGGCTAAGAAGGAAGCTGTTGAAAAAGAGATGACACGTCTTGCAGAAAAAACATTGTCACCTTCAGAGGTTAATGCTTTCCTTGAGGCTCATGGAACTTCTCCTGTGAACGGGAGAGTGTCTTTTGCGGAGCTTCTGAAACGTCCTCAGATTACATATGAAGAACTGAAAGAAATAGATGATGAGACAAGGCCAGAACTCTCGTATCATGAGGTGACTCAGCTGGAGGTTCAGATAAAATATGAAGGATATATAGCTAAACAGCTGCAGCAGATAGCCAGGTTTAAAAAGCTTGAAAATCGCAGGCTCTCAGAGGAATTTGACTATTCACAGATAGAAGGTCTTCGCCTTGAGGCTGTGCAGAAGCTTAACCAGATCAAGCCGGCGTCAGTTGGACAGGCGTCCAGAATTTCCGGGGTTTCGCCTGCGGATATAAACGTGCTGCTTGTTTATCTTGAAAAAAGAAAAAGAGGAAACTGATTATGGAAGCTACAGATGCTTTAAAGAAAGCTCTTCAGACAATGGGTATAGAAACAGATGATGCTCTTATAAAAAAATTTACCGGGTACATGAACGGTGTACTGAAATGGAATGAAAAGGTAAATCTTACCACTATAACCGACCGAGAAGAATTCGTGTTAAAACATTTTATTGATTCCGTTATATGTGCTGATTACCCCGAATATGCGGAAGCTGACCGGATAATAGATGTAGGCACCGGAGCCGGATTCCCCGGTGTTCCTCTTGCTATAGTTTCACCTGAAAAAAATTTCTATCTGATGGATTCTCTCAACAAGAGACTTAAGATTATCGATGCACTCTGTACAGAAAATGATATAAAAAATGTTAGTACAATTCATGCGCGTGCAGAAGAACTGGCCAGGGATAAGGCTCATCGCGAGCAGTATGACCTCTGTGTTTCCAGGGCAGTAGCCAATATGGCTGTACTGGCGGAATACTGTCTGCCTTTTATAAGGATGGGAGGATACCTTATGGCATACAAGGGTCCTGATGCAGCGGCAGAGGTTAATGAAGCTGAAAAAGCCCTTTATCTTCTTGGCGGCAGGGTTGAGGAAATACGTGATGGTAATCTTAAAGAATTCGGCATAGATCATAAAGTTGTCATCATAAAAAAAATAAAAAACACCCCGTCGAAATACCCGAGAAAAGCGGGAACACCGGCGAAAGAGCCCCTAAAATAGCGCACTTAGGGGTTTTTTAGTGTACGAAATTCTGCATATTGATTTCAGGAAATGTTATTATTTCCCCAGAAAGGGGTGATAATGTGAAAGTTGTGCAGATTCCTGTTTCAATGATAGCAGCCAATCCTGAGCAGCCCAGAAAGGTTTTCAGAGATGATGAGCTGGAAGAATTAACCAAATCGATATCGGAATACGGAGTTCTTCAGCCGCTTATTGTCAAGCGGGCGGAGGGAAGACGATTTATTCTTGTAGCAGGGGAAAGACGACTGAGGGCAGCCGGGCTTGCAGGATTAAAGACAGTTCCTGCCATAGTCAGAGAGCTGCAGGATAAAGAAGCCGCGCTGATTGCTCTGGTAGAAAATGTTCAGAGAGAAAATCTTAACTTTCTTGAAGAGGCAAGGGCATATAAAAAGCTCATGGAGGATTTCAATCTTACTCAGGGGGAGATTGCCAGAAGAGTGAGCAAACAGCAATCTACGATTTCAAATAAGATCAGAATTCTTTCCCTGCCTGATGATGTTCAGGAGGCTATTATTCAGAACGGATTGACCGAAAGACATGCCAGAGCACTTCTCAAGCTCAGTGCACAGGACGACCGGAGGAGAGTAATTGAAAGAGTATCCGCAAACAATCTCAATGTTAAACAGACAGAAAAGCTTATTGATGATATCATTCAGAACAAGGAAAAGGCCGAAAGGGACAAACGGAAGATAAATTACATAAGCTATAAGATTTATCTGAACACCATAAGAAAAGCTTTTAATCAGGTAAAAGACGTTGAGAAAAACGCAAAATTTATAGAGAGCGACAGAGGGGAATTCCTTGAAGTTAAAATAATAATTCCAAAAAACGAGGTGACTTGAAAAAGTAACTTCACGATGTAAAACTAATTTCACAGTGAAAGAGA
>JBJETB010000073.1:0-6591 GCA_051883095.1 Anaerovoracaceae bacterium | reverse complement strand
CCGCCTGCAAGGGCGGCACTTTTTTTAGACCACGTATGTGGTTTACCATTTACGACAGTTCATTTTGTAATGTGTTAATATCCGAAAAACAATAGTAACTGAGTTTAAGGGAATGAAAATATACAACTTTACGGTCACATTTTGAAGCAAAAGGAAGAGCGGCAATGGGGGATTGCCGCTCTTCTGATTTTTTGATTTTGGTTATTTCGTTTTTGCGGATTGTCTGCGGTTTATCTGCGGTTATCTGCAGTTTATCTGACAATACTGTCCATAAAGGCGATAATTCCGTCTGAAACCTGATCCTTTATTGCGGCATAGTTGTGGATCTCGTGGCGGTAACCGGAATAAAGTTTTGTTTTTACATTGTGACCGGTTGAAATAAGCCAGTTTGAAACCTGATAAACTCCTTCGCCATACATGCCTACAGGATCTTCATCTCCTGCGATGTTGTATATAGGAAGAGCGGTAGGAACCTTTGATGCCCATTCTTTGCCTTCGATTACCTTAAACATGTATACGAAGTCAAGCATTGCCCGGTTAGAGGTTGGCTTGGTGAAGGCATCGAAAGGATCAGCAGCATGGTCATTCTGAACATTTACATCATGACAGATCCACTCGTTGCCCAGCTTTATTTCACCGCAGCGTTCACACATCCAGCCAAGGAGGTCTCCACCCAGTGTCGGATCACATTCGTCTCCGTGTCCGTCTGCCACAAGGCCTTCCATTTTGGCAAGAAGAGCATCGTCAACAGGGAAAACTCCCATGGTACCGCAGATGGTTGCTCCTGCAAGCTCATTTCCGTATTTGGCCATAAAATCACGGGCGATCATTGAACCCATGCTGTGTCCGAACAGAAAATACGGAAGATCCGGATACATTTTGCATACTAACTCCTTGAGTGTGTGTTCGTCTTCCATCATGGTGTGGCAGCCTTTTTCGCCCCAGTTGCCCCATGTGTCGTTTTCGAGGGCGGTCTTGCCGTGGCCCACATGGTCATCTGCAGCTACAATGTAGCCTGCCTCCAGATATCTTACAATCATATGGAAATAACGTCTTGAGTGTTCGCCGAAGCCGTGAATGAGCTGTACTATGCCCTTTGGCTGTGCAGCGGGAACATAGATCCAGCCGTAAACGGTGTCGCGTTCGTTAAATGATTTAAAAGTTACTTCATGCAGCATAGGTGTACCTCCTTGCAGTTGCTTTTTTTCTTTGAGCCTGACGCTCTTGTATTGTATGGTTTGATTTTAGCACAATAAAGGACAAAATGCACGAAAAACTCATTTTGCTTGAATACTCAGTATTCCAGCTTATAGCCTACAGGAATGACAGTTTTAATCATTGATCCTCTATCTCCAAGTTTTCTTCGTAAGTTTTTTACATGTGTATCGACTATCCTTGTATTACCCAAGTACTCATAACCCCACAATGACTCGATTATGAATTCACGAGGAAAAACAATTTTGGGATTTCTGGCAAGGAGTAATAGAATTTTAAATTCTTTATTTGTTAATTTAATTTCATTACCACCTGCGGTGACAATGGCTCGTTCACGATCTATTACTACGTCCGAAAAACGGAGTACACTGTTTTCGGGAACTAGACGCTCTAAAATCCTTTTAGATTTGGCCAGAATGATTTTTGGATCCGAATTATGCGGCAAGCAGTCATCGACATCCACATTGTAGAACTCTAAAATGAGCTCATCTTGCATGATGTCCATAAGAACTATAACAGGAGCATCGGATAAGAGCCGGATTTTTTTACATGTTTCTAATCCCTCATCCCATGCATCATGTATTGACATTATGATTAAGTCTATCTTTTGTTTGCTCAGATTTTCTATAGCATCTTCCTGATTTGATTCTTTTATTACAGAATAATCAACACCAAAATATAGACCCAGAAGATCACGAAATAGAGGTTCTTTATCAATAATTAAAACAGAATACACAATTAATCCTCCTAAAAGTTGTGATTGTCAAATGACAAAAACATGCCTCTGCATTCCTCAATATACATCAGCGGATGTTTTTTGTCAAACATCTCTGACTCGAGAAACCACACAGAAAAAACAAACGAAATACACAGAAAAAATGTTGCATGTCTTTATAATTACGCGTAACATGTTAATTTTATAAGCGCTTAAAGATAAAGGAAAGGAGATTGTAAACGTGGATAATAAAGAAAGAGTAGTAGCAATCGTTGATTCTTTGGAACCAGAATTGGAGCGGTTGGCACTTGATATTCATGACAATCCAGAGCTTGGGATGCAGGAGTTTAAGGCTTGTGCCTGGCAAAAAGATATTCTGACAAAATACGGTTTTGAAGTTGAAGAAAATTTTTGCGGTCTGCCTACAGCGTATAAAGCTGTTTATAACAAGGGGAAATCAGGTCCGGTAATAGCATTTCTTTCAGAATATGATGCGCTCAAGGACCTGGGACATGGGTGCGGCCATAACCTTATAGCAATGGTAGCATGTGGGTGCGGCATTGCCTGCCGTGAATTTGCCGATGAATACGATGCTGAAATTCGTGTTATTGGAACGCCGGCAGAGGAAACCATGGGTTCAAAGGTTATGATGAGTAAGAGAGGTGCATTCAAAGATTGTGATGTTGTACTGATGGGTCATCCGTCTTTTTCAAATGCTGATTCAACCAACTCAAATGCCTGCCAGGGATTTAAAATCGAGTTCTTTGGTAAATCTGCACATGCGGGGGCTACGCCACATGAAGGAATTAATGCTCTTGATGCGATGATTAATTTCTTTACTCTTGTCAATGCAATGCGTCAGCAGGTTAAACCGGATGTGCGTCTTCACGGCATTATAACCAATGGCGGACAAGCACATAATGCTATTCCGGAATATACTGCGGCAGAATATGATGTGCGGTGTAATCGAGTTGCTGATATAAAAGAACTTACTGAACGCCTCAGACACTGTGTAGAAGCCGCCGCTTTAGGAACAGGATGTACATGGAAAATGGAACCACAAGGTGATGTATTCAAGGATATGCATTCTAATCACGTACTTAATAATCTGGTTGCAGATCACTACGAAGAGTTTGCAACGGCACCGATTTTAAGAACAAACTGTGCAGTTCTGCCGGGTTCGACTGACATGGGCAATGTAAGTTATGAGGCACCATCAATTCAGCCGTTCTTTAAAATAGGTGATTGCTTCAGTTTATTTAGCGGAGGACATACTCCTGAAATGGTAGAAGCTGCAGGGTCCGATTATGGCGTGAACGGCGGTTTAAATTTCATTAAGGGCATGACTTTAGCAGCCATTGATATTATGTCTGATCCGCATATACTGGCAGATATTCGAGAAGAATTCAGCCACATTAATGATCAGGAAGCTTCAATATTTTAATAGTTATTATTCTTGCTGGACTTATCGTGTAAGAAAGGAAGGTAAATATGTTATTTAGTTCTATCACTATGTCTATATTATGCTTTGCCCTTGGGCTGGGCATATTTGTTTATCTTTGTTTTACAAAGATGCCGCCAATATTCAGCGTTTTAATAGCTGTTCTTGTTATGTCTCTCGGTGTTCCGAATTCTATTATAGGAACAATATTCGGCACATTGGTTGATTCTACGGCGGATGTGTTTAAGACTTATTTGGCAGCTACCATGTCTGGTGCAGTAGTCGGCTGCGCTATGGCGGCTTCCGGCTGTGCAAATAAAATTGCTGAAACTGTTATGAACAAGCTCGGGGAAAACCGAGGCGTTTTAGTTATCGTAGTTTCTTCAGCCCTGGTATGTGCATCTGGTGCGCTGGGACATCAGTTTATCGTATTACCTATTGCACTTGCGGTTTGCCGTCGTTGCAATATGTCCCGTGGTATCGCACTTTTAGCATATATCTCACAGGTGCAGATTATCCAGTTCAGCCTTATCGGAATACCTGCGTTCCCGCAGCTGATGCCGGCTGAGGTTCTTGGAATTACAATATACGAGTCCTCGCTTATGTCTATTACCGGCTGCATTATTGCTGAAGTTTTACTTTATTTAATTTGCCTTGCATTTTATAAGAGTGAAAAAAAGAGAAATCATGGATTTGAAGTTACTCCAGAAGTAAATGTTATGCCTACTCCTGATGCCATTCCTTCTGAACAGCTTCCGGGCTTTTGGTTTTCACTTCTTCCGCTGTTATTTATGATTGGGGGCTCGCTTCTCCTTAGCAATCTGGGAGTTGGAAGTACACCTTCCGCTGTTATAGCTCAGGTTTTCACAACTGTTTTTCTTGTTATCACTCGTGGAAAACAGTGGCACAAGACCATGCCTGTCGACAGTAAGCTAATGGAGTTTGGTGAAACAATTCTAAATGTATTCCCGATGATTATTAATACTGCATTTATCGGCGGAATGGGTGGCGTAATTGCAACTATGAGCTGGTATGAACCTGGTATCGAGTGGGCACTCGGGCTCAAGGCAAGTCCATATCTTCTCTGCTTTATAGTTGTTGCAGCTATTTGTTTTATAACATCTGATGGAATCGCAGGAATGCAGATGTTCTTATCTACTATGGCAGAGCGCTTTATGCAGATACCGGGGATCAGTCTTCCGGCTTTACATCGTGTAATTTGTGCTACAGCATGCACTATTGAATCTATGCCATGGACTTCAAGCTGCTACAAATTCTGTGCTTACTTTGGCTTAAGCGTAAAAACAGGCTGGAAGTATCACTTCATTGGAACCGTAGGCATTACGACATTCCTCGCACTGTATTTTGTAATATGGTCAAGTATAGTTTATCCTTGCTAATATCTGTATTCGTAAAGAACCTTTAAAGTATCATGCCGCAATACCGAATAACGTATTGCGGCTCTTTTGTTTGACAAAAAACTGTACGATTATCAGCTTATAGCCCGTACAAACCCTTTTTACGGGCTATGGTTGACTGCGGTGTATTCAATGCCTGGGCGACCTTATAAGTACTTTTGTACCTTGCAAAAGCCTCTTTTAATATTGTTCTTTCATAGTCATCCATAATATCCTTCAGGCTTCCTTGCAGGGGAAAAGTCGGAAGGTCGGATGGAAGTCCGGACAAAGCAGCAATGTTAGGGACATAGGGCACAGAGGTTACTTCGGGGAGACCAAACTCAAAGGAGTCGCTTAATAATGAAAACATCGATTCTTCAATTTCTATTTTGTCTGATGGAGACATAATTACAAGCCTCTCAATAGCGTTTTTCAGCTGTCTCACATTTCCCGGCCAAGGATGCTCTTCCAATAACTTGCACATACCTGAAGAAAGTACTTTGATAGTGTTATTTTTATTTGAATAGTACGAGCAGTAGTAGATTGACAGGGGCACTATATCCTCGCGCCTTTCTGATAATGAAGGCACGTGGAGAGGTAGAACATTTATCCTATAGTACAGATCCCCTCTGAAGGTTCCTTCCTTAACACACTCCTTTAGGGAAGAGTTGCTCAGACAGATGAGTCTGAAATCGGAATTTTTCTCTACGTTTGAACCTAGAGGGAGGTATTTATGGGTTTCAAGTACATGAAGCAATTTGCCCTGAAGTTCAAGAGGCATGGAGTTTATTTCATCTAAAAGCAAAGTACCACCATTTGCCTCGTCAAAAAGTCCGCGCTTGCCGCCTGGATTTGCACCGGTAAAGGCACCTTTTGCGTACCCAAAAAGCTCTGACTCAAGCAAATTACTTGGAAGCGCAGCACAGTTCACACTTACCATTTTGTTATGAGAACGGTTGCTATGCTCATGTATAAAAGATGCGAGGCGATTTTTACCCGTGCCTGTTTCCCCGGTAATTAAAACAGATGTATCTGATGGAGCAATCTTTGTAGCAATGGCAAAAATATCCTTCATGCTTTGGCTTACACTGATTATGTCATCTGCGTCCAAGTCATCATAACGGTTGAACGCATCCAGAGACGATGTCGATTCACCCATTATGGCTCTCTGATAGCATTGCTGTAGATTATCTGCAGGATTTACCTCCACGGTTACATACTCAACCTCTCCGTTTTTGTCGAAAACAGGTTTTGCATAGACAAGCTGGCGATATGTTTTATAAGGAGTTTTGACCAGTTGAATTAAACTGAGTGGACGTTTTTCCCGGGCAGCCCTCAAAGAAATACTATATTCAAAACTGTCGTTTTCTAATTGTTGCATTACATTGGTATGTAGAACCTCTTCGCGAGAAGCTCCTGTTATTTCCTGCATTGTATCGTTGAGAAAAATATATTCGCCACTTTTATCAACAACATAAACCCCTGTGTTCAGGTTATTAAGAATTTCTTCAGCTTTTGGATTAATCATCTCATATCTCCTCTCAAAATTGGATTGTAATCCAGTTATGGGTTAATAATAATCCGGAAATGGATTATAGTCAATAGGGGGTACTTGGTTTTTGAACAAAAAAGTATGTGATTTTTAGCTTAAAAGACTTAATGCCGGGAAAAATTAGCGTAAAATTAATTTGGCACGGTAGTTGCAAAATATAGTGATAAAGATGGCCGGCATCGAAAATCGATTTTAATCCGTTAAATTATTTATTTAAAGAAAGCTAACTATATAAAAGTCAAGTGAAATTTGAGAATTTGCATAAAGTCAT
>JBJETB010000072.1:0-6662 GCA_051883095.1 Anaerovoracaceae bacterium | reverse complement strand
TATAGTGATAGGTAAGGCTTTGATGTTATCTCCACCTTTTCCCCCACTTCACACCGTACGTGAAACTTTCGCTTCATACGGCGTTCCATCAAATTAGTAAATCAGTTTATTAAGTTAGTACTTTAAGAGTTGTATAGATTGTATATTCGCCATAAACTTAGCTGTGTTTTGGTACTTAACTGATGTTCTGCAATCCATTCTGTTAATTTTTCCTTGGTAAAAGATAGTGTTTTATGAAATGATTTATCGATGATACAAATATTTGTGTGTGCATTCAGTTCAACAGCTTTTGGATTCTTGTAAATTGCTATACTGTTATCAAGGTTTAATCTCTTATGTGTGAAATAGCATAGACCATCTTGCATTACATATGCGGAAATGAGGTTATCATTGAAATCGATGGTTTTCTGACTATCTCTCACTCTGTACAGCATTTCAAAATCACGGCTATGCAGGTGCTTGAGATTTTCGTGAATTTTCTTCCGTCCTTCTTCTGTAAAATCACAGACTGTCTGAGAGAAATTCATCGGGTTGAACCTTTTCACACCTGTTACTGGGAGCAAGGGCTTGTTCCCAATGCAGAATATTTTAGTATCAGGTCTTATTCCATAAGTTTTATCCTTGAACTCGCTCGGAGTATTACGGAATTCTATCTTCTTTCCATATCCTTTGGTTAGGATTTTTAACGAAGGTAAGATTGCATAGTTTACTTCAGTTAAATTGTTGTAAATATTGGTTGCAATACAGTAATAGTTTTGGATTCCCATTACCGTGGCATTAAATTTGTTTATGCCCTTGTCTGGGATATCCTTCTTGATATCTAAGATACAATGTTTAAGAGTCTGCTTTGATGCTTCGATTGCTTTGTTGCTCATATCAGTTTTGACAACATAGCCATTCTTCGTTTTGCCTTTCTTTACCGATTTCATTTTGAAACCAAGAAAGTTCGAAGAGTTTTTCTTGAGGTTTACTACCTTTGACTTTTCTTCACTTATCTCAAGACCCAAGCGGCATTTGAGAAAGTCTATTGTTGCATAGTAGTATCTCTTGGCTTCTGCATATGTCCGACACATAATTTTGAAGTCGTCGGCATATCGAACGATGAACCCATCTTTTAGTCTTGTGTATTTTCTGGCATATGAGAACCAGCCAGAGTGATTTTTAGTGTTAAATCTCTCTGGTTTAAAGGTTTCCCATTGACTGCTGACCCACCAGTCCAATTCATTGAGTACTATCAGCGATAGTAATGGGCTGATGAGTCCGCCTTGCGGTGTTCCTTTAGACGGAATACCCTCTCCTGCAATTTCAGCCTTTAACATTTTAGAGATGATTGATATTACTCTCTTATCTCTTATTCCTAACGTCCACATCTGTTTCAGCAGTTTTCCGTGGTTTACATTATCAAAGAAACCTTTGATGTCCACATCAACGCAGTAATGATGATTTGCCAGGTTTACCAGTGTAATAGCTCTAGATATGGCGTGTTCGCAAGAGCGGTTGGCTCTGAATCCATATGAGTGATTATGGAATTTAGGTTCGCATACTGGCTCTAACACTTGTAAAATACATTGCTGAATGAGTCTGTCCCATATGGTTGGTATTCCTAATGGTCGCTTCTTGTCGCTACCACGTTTTGGAATATATACTCTCCTGACCGCCTGAGGCTTGTAGTCCATCAGCTTGTTTCTGACTCTATTTATTACTTCTTCATCTGTGAGTCTGCTTATATCGTCAATTGTCTTCCCGTCCACGCCAGCTGTATGGCTGCCGTTGTTGGTTTTGATATTGCGATAAGCCAGCAGTATATTCTCTTTTGAGATGATTAGTTCATAGAGTTTATAGAAATTGTTGCCGTTCTTACTGCTTGCATACAGTTCATCAAAGACTTTCTGCATATCATAATATTCATTGTTTCTTAGTTTGTTTTTCTTCTTTGCTTTCTCTTGTATGGTCTGTATCCTCCTTCCTGATGGCTAGAGTAATACATCTCTTAGTCTTACTCGAACCCATACCCATACTACTTACTAACTGATTCCTTAATTTGACTAGTGGCTATCCCTCCATTATGTTTCCATAACTTCACTGGTACTGTGCCACCACTTTCACTAACATAAGACTGACTTATATGAGCGTTTCATTTTCGCCAGTGACGTTTCATCGAAAGCAAATTCTCCACGTTGTTAGCTTACTACGTTCCAAATACACTATCTGTTACATATATCCTTAGGTCATTTCTATGAGCCTGTTACTTTATCATTACCTGTAATAATGAATGGTCTTTCATAAAGGCGGAGTCTTACTCAACCACAAGCAACAGCACCTATTGTGCTACTCGGCATTTCTACCGAGTCCCGATATAGACCCGTACATTCGAAATTTCGTCAGTGAACTTGTCAGTTTCCACATTCTAACCATAGATATTTTATAGACCCCCGGCATATAGGGTATGCCACTTACCTCTAAGCAGTTTTCGACAACTCAATGTTTCGATACCTCTCTGCCGACTTCACCGAGCTTTTGACGCGTCATTGTTTGCTCAAATCTGCGCCAATCGGAGTATTAGGGTAGCCCTTCAAAGCGTTACCTTATCATTTGACTTATCGTGTATTCAGTTCTACACATTAAACGTTAATTATTTAATTGTGCGCGTGCACTTTTCATGCACGAACGTATCGCACCTCCTTTAGGGTCCAAGACCACGAATGAGGTATTTGCCTGCATAATGTTAGGCTTACAAAAAAAGCGAGTTTTCCCCGCTCCGCTGCCGCCTATGACAAGTATATTCAGATTACGTCTGTGCTTTCTTCCATCCAGTCCTATCCTGAGGTTCTGAGTCAATATTTTATTTGCAGCAGCCGGTGTCTGCTCGTATCGCTTGTTTACAGCCTTCACATCACCCCATTTTGCGGAGCCGTGTTCTTCTTCTTTTCGGTAGTTCTTTTTTGCAGATATGTAGACGGCTATTGCCGCTGCGTAAACTGCTAAAAAAACGAGGACAGTTTTGGGGCTGTCCTCACACATTCTGATGGATTGAGGATTTTCTATTCCTGCGGTTATGCCTTCAATTATGCCTAAAAGCCCGTTTTCTATATACGGCGCTGCGCAAAGTGCAAGATAGATTACCGGAATGGAAAGGAGAAAAGCTGCCAGCATTTCAGTTCTTTTTTCTTCCTGCTTCATCTTTCCTTTATCCTCTCAACTACCTTGACTCTTTTTTCCGGCGCGTATGCTGTTTTGATAATTAAATCATCCACAGCATCAGTAGTACGCTCTTCTTCAATCAAATCGTTGCGAAACTCATTAAGGGCATTGAGCATTATTCCATGCTCGTTATCATCAAGTGCCAGGTGGTATCTCTTCTCTCTCATAACCGCACCTACCGTTCTTCTCTGATGGGAGACGGTTTTTCTGCTGCTCTTTGTAAAATCTGGCGTTCCGCCTCCCTGATCTGATTTCTCAGTTTCACAGGCTTATTTAATATTCTTCTGATTTCCTTTGGCTTCATTTTCTTTACTGCATCCGGCACAGCTATATGCACATCTTTTTCTGCCATGCCGTGGTCCTTTTCCACAAGATATGCCCCGCACATTGTCTGAAAATCTAAAATATCTTCCTGTATTTCAGGTTGCTCACATACTATGTTTGCTCTGATAGCCTCAGTGATTACACCTCTAACTACTTCCAGATCATTCAGCCCTCTCCTAAGATAAATTGTCCGCTGCTCTCTGCCGTACATAGCATCCCTGTTATCCGGCAATTGGTCTGTCACACCCAGCTCAACGTTCACAATACTTGAAACAGCATACATAACCGTTCTTTTATCAGGGATTTCCCTCTTTTGATTTACAGGCAGGGCGTTAGTCTGTGATATGTCAAGAACCTTCTTCACATTGAATCCAGTAAAGGCTTCTCCTTCTCTGGTTCTTGCGGAAGTAGGCTCAAGAATGCGGATTGCTTTGGAGTTCTTTTTAATGCTTACTCCGTCAGCTTTCCAGTCGTCGAATTCCTTTAACTGCACGGCATCAGGCTTCTGTTTAAAAACAAGCAGCGTATTGGCTACAGTATAATTGAGTCTGGCCTGCAGTCTGATATACTGGCTGAAATCTTCATTGCTGGATACTGCCTCCACTGTTGCTGAATCCAGAAGGTCAAAGGTTTCACGGCGCTCCTGTTCTTTTTTCTGCCTGTATTCGTCAGGGTCAAAGGTCTTCATTTCCGGTGTGTTCGTTTCTCCGCTTTTACCGAGATTTTCAATAAAACTGTACATATCATTTGTCATCTTTTCTACCTTTCCTTTCCAATTTGTTTTTCAGTCCTTGCTCTCGCAATCGCCGTACTTTTTTCAAGCTTTTCTTTTATATCTTTAAGCTCGGCTCTGACTGAAGGTTTCCTTGCCTTTTTCACATGGGAATCAGTAATATTCTTCGCTTTCTTTTGCCCGTCTGAGAATAACTCTGACTGATTGCTTACTTCCCTGCGGGCTGAACCGGGGACCGAAGTCACCTCGTCCAGCAGCTTATCAATCTTATCCATATAGTCATTAGTCTCTCTGCTCTTTTCCGCTGCCCGGACAATCTGTGCCTTGTCTACAGACGCCAGTTTGAAGCGTTCTACAACCCTGTTAATCTTCGGTGCATCCTCCGCCCTTGTAATGATGTCAACAATCCCGTTTTCATCTTTGCTGTTCTTTTCCTTGATTACGGAATATAGCACGCCATACTTCTTTGCTTCCTTTACAAACTTCTTTAAATCCTTCTGCGGCAGTGAAAACACCGTCAGTTCCTTGCCGGACTTCAGCATATTTGTAAGTCTGCCCTTTCCGGCAGTCTTCTGTTCAGCTTTAAGTGCTGCTGCAATGAGTATGGCCAGTTCTCTTGTTCCCTGCCCGGTAATGCGCAGCAGCGCTTCCATACCTTCCAGAGAAAAACGCACAATCTGTTCTGCTGCGTCTCCGCCATAGTTCATCTGTCATCTCTCCTTTCTTTGTTTGCTTGTCTGCAGTTCATCTTTTTGACCTCCTCTTGTTCTGTTTTCATTTTTTGTTTTATTACTTCCGAGCGTCCTATTATACCGTCACACAGGTGAATATTTCGGCGAACTCTTCTCAGCTCCGCTGTTATACACTCACGCTGGCTTTCATATTTCTCCTTTTGCTGCTGTGTCACTCCAAGTCTGCGTCCTGCGTTATATATGTTTTGACGCTGCCTGCACAGTCTTTCCACCTCCTTTTCCAGTTCCTTTCGGTACGAAAAAAGCTCCTCTGTGCTTTCGATTTTGTTCATGCAAAGGAGCCTCGTTTCGTCCGTTATATTTTTCAGTTTTAAAAGATCATCACGGTATAGGTAATATATTTTCTTTCCGCTCTGTGGTTTATGAAATGCACCCAGCTTATAGCAGTAGTGCAGATACCGTCCTCTAAGTCCTCCAATTTTTCTGTATGCTTTACTATGAGGTGTTTTATGCTTTTTTCGCTTCCCGCCCTTCCTTTTATGAATTGTTTTCATCCCCAGCTTCATATTGTATTGGTTTGCCAAGAGTCGTTCCTTTATTTTATCGTTGGAATATTCCTCACCCATATGGATAATTCTGATTGATTTCTTCCAGTCTTTCTGTCTGATAGTCCAGTATTTCCTCGATGGGTCAAACCGGCAGTAATAGCCCTCCTCCTTTAACCGCTGCTCCAGTTCTCTCAGGCTGCAGCTTTTTAGAATTGCCTCATCCAGGGTTTCTTTAGCCAGCAGTAGACGACTGGGTTTTCCTTCGCTTTCTGCTTTTGCAATCATGTACGGAAGTCGTTTTCCCTTCGGTTCAGCTATGGTTGACAGCTTTTGCTCTCTGCATATTTCATCGGAAATCTGATGAATCTTTCGCCATGTGGTCTTCCTGCACCTTCTTCCATGCTTAAAAGAAACCGAATTGACTATGAAATGATTATGGATGTTGTCTGTATTCAGATGCGTGGAAACCACAATTTGATAGTCCTCGCCCCACACTCTTTGGGCAAATTCCACCCCTATAGCGTGTGCCTGCTCCGGAGTAACCTCTCCTTCTGCAAATGACTGATAGCCATGATAGCATATAATCCCTCCTTCCTTTCCGAACTGCTTCTTGACAAAACCGAATTCCTCCGATGCGCTCTCAGGCTGACAGTTTATACCGCTCACATAAAGCTGCTGTTCTGTCTTCTGTGGGTTCGTTGCATATTGCAGTACCTCTCCCATGGCAGTCTCCCCATTCCAAAGGCTCTTGTCTGTCTTTTCCGGATTTTTAATATACTCGATAGGCTGCTCTATCCGGCCACGTACCTCCCATATTCTAGTTACAGCCATTCCGCTTCATCCGGTTCCAGATATTTTTTCATAAGTGCAAGCCTGAAAGCTTTTAGTGCTTCCACTTCTGTTTTTAACCGTTCTCCGTCTATTTCTCCGGTAGAGTTAACCTTTGCCGCAATCTGGTTTATATTGTTTCCAATGGCAGCAAGCTGCTTCATTTCCTTATAGAACTGCTCATCGGGTCTTTCCTTAGGCATAAAGCCTTTAATCAGAAGCCTTACAAATGCCGCTTCTGTAAGGCAGGTGCGTTCTGCATTTTTCTGCAGCGCTTCTGCTTCGTAAACGGTAAACCACATACGTTCTTCTCAGGGCCTCGCTTTTTTGAGATAA
>JBJETB010000071.1:0-1553 GCA_051883095.1 Anaerovoracaceae bacterium | reverse complement strand
GTATAATGCCAATAGAGAACTTAGGGATTATGATCCTAAGAGGGAGGTCTATATGGCAGAAGCACGAAGAAAGACAACGCAAACCGAACGCAAAGAAATCGTTGAACACTGTATTGCTCATAACCGGGATTATAAAGGAACAGCTTCCCTGTATGATGTTTCTTATGGGCAGGTGTATTCATGGGTAAGAAAATATGATACTGGCGGTGAAGAGGGCCTGTCCGATAAACGAGGGCGTCATAAAACGGATGACGAAGTCGATGAGTTGGAACGGCTGCGCCGGGAGAATCTGCGGCTAAAGCGCCAGCTTGAAGAAAAAGACATGGTGGTGGAACTGTTAAAAAAAGTGAAGGAATTCGAAGGGATGTGAGGCTTGGAAAACTACGGTTTGAATCAAAATATCTGGCAATAAAATATTTTTATGAAGAAAAGCAATGGAGTATCAACTGGATGTGCAAACAGCTGGGTATATCGCACGCTGCTTACTACAAATGGCTGCACCGGCCGGTTCCGGAGCAGGAATCTGAAAATATAAAACTGGCAGAACTGATAAAGGAGTATGATGAGCGGTTCGGGCATATCCTGGGATACAGACGGATGACAAGTTGGATCAACCATTTTAATCACACCAGCTACAGCAAGAACAGGGTGCACAGAATCATGAAGAAGCTGGGGATCCACTCCGTTATCCGTAGAAAGAAGAAGAAATACCAGCCGTCCAAACCGGAGACGACAGCGGAAAATAAGCTAAAAAGGGATTTCAATGCCACAAAACCTAACGAGAAATGGGCTACCGATGTCACGGAATTCAAGATTCCTGAAACAGGAAAGAAGTTATACCTTAGCGCCATCTTTGATTTATATGACCGTTTTCCGGTTGCATATGTTGTAAGTAGAAGAAATGACAACAAACTCGTATTTGATACTTATGATAAAGCCCTTATGGAAAATCCGGATGTAAAACCAATTTTTCATAGTGACAGAGGATATCAGTACACCAGCAAAGTGTTCCAAGCAAAGCTCCAGAGTCAGGGCATGGAACAATCCATGTCCAGAGTGGGACATTGCATAGATAACGGTCCTACGGAGGGTTTGTGGGGAATCATAAAATCGGAAATGTACTGTATGTACCAGATAACAGATGAACAGTCCCTTCGTTCAGCAATTGACGGATACATGAAGTTTTATGCCGAGGAGAGACCTCAGGACAGATTTTGCTGTAAAACTCCGTCAGAAGTAAGGAAAGATGCATTATCGGCAAAAGAACCAGTCCAATATCCAATTGCTGAAAACAAACGGATTAAAGCATACAAATCTAAATGGTGTGCGTGACGCCAAATGGCATTTATGCCGTGAAAGCAGCTTTACAAGCAACTATCGGGGGGTGCGCCCTTTACTGCCCTCAAACACGCCCACACAGGTCCGTTGTCAGGATGACCGTGGAAGAAATGCTCCACCAACATAAATATCCGCCACATCCAATCAGATATGGCGGATACATTTAGAAATTCATTTTAAATATTTTGCTTGTCTACTTGACAAGGGGCTGATCA
>JBJETB010000070.1:0-1576 GCA_051883095.1 Anaerovoracaceae bacterium | reverse complement strand
TACACGGTAAAACCAGACACGGTAAAACCGGATACGGTGATTCCGTTAACGGAGACACCGTGTACGGAAACTCCTGCACAAATAAATAAAGAAGAAATAAATACTGAAAGAGAAATAACTGATAAAAACAATTACCAATCAAATCAATCAGGGAAACAGGCGGATGCGGATAAGATGGTGATGGAAAGGAATTTGTTTAAAAATCTGATAAAAAAAAATATCTGCTACAAAACTCTGGCTGAGGAATCACCGACCGCAGCAGAAGAAGTGGACGAGCTTGTTGAACTGATGTCGGATGCAGTCTGCGTAAATGAACCTTTTGTAAGGGTAGGCGGAAGCAAGATACCCACAGAGGTTGTGAGGGAAAGGTTTCTCAGACTTAATTCGGAGCACATTCTTTATGTCATAGGATGCATGAAGGAAGGCTCCGGAAAGATACATAACATTCATCAGTATCTGCTGACGGCGCTATATAACGCACCGGTAACAATGAATCACTATTATACAGCAGAGGTTAATCACGATTTACGAGGAGGTTGAAAATGAAGAAAGCGAAAGTTATTGCAATTGTAAATCAGAAGGGCGGTGTGGGAAAGACCACAACGACCTTAAACCTTGGAGCCGGGCTGGCAACCCAGGGTAAAAGGGTTTTACTCATCGATGCAGACCCTCAGGGAGATCTGACTGTGAGCCTCGGTTACAATGATGCTGAAAGCTGTGACTGGACTCTGGCTTCGGTTATGCAGAGCATAATCAGTGAAAAAGAGTTCCAGCCGGAAAATGGAATTCTTCATCACAAAGAAGGTATAGACCTTATGCCTTCAAATCTGGAATTGTCAGCTATGGAAATACAACTTGTCAACGTAATGAACAGGGAGAAAATCATGAAGGAGTATGTGGACTCTGTCAAAGACGGCTACGATTATGTACTGATAGACTGTATGCCTTCTCTGGGAATGATTACGGTCAATGCACTGGCTGCTGCGGACAGTGTGATTATACCTGTGCAGGCTCATTACCTTCCGGCTAAGGGCATGACACAGCTTCTCCAGTCCATAACCCGTGTCAAGAAATATATCAACCCGGGACTGGAGATTGAAGGTATACTTATGACCCTGCTGGACAGGAGGACAAACTTTGCTGCAGAGATTTCTGATACAGTCAGAGAAAACTACGGGAGTATGTGCAGGGTTTTTAAAACAGAAATACCTGTGGCGGTAAAGGCTGCGGAAACGACAGCAGCAGGTGAAAGTATTTTTTCCTACGATGCAAAAAGCGCAGCGGCTAAAGCATATATGCAGCTGACCAAGGAGGTGATGGAAGATGGCGAAAGGAAAAAGACCAGAGATTACACTGCCGAAGCTAGATGATTTGTTTTCAAGTCAGGAATCGAGGGAGGAGGAATCCTTAAGCAAAATCAGAGATATTCCATTGGAAATGATTGATGATTTCCCGGACCATCCATTTAAGGTGAAGGATGACGAGGATATGATGCATCTGGTGGAAAGCGTAATTGAACACGGGATACTGGTTCCGGCGATTCTAAGACTGAAGCAGGATGGCAGATATGAACTGA
>JBJETB010000069.1:0-42780 GCA_051883095.1 Anaerovoracaceae bacterium | reverse complement strand
CAAAATCTTCATCGGGATAATTCCAAACAGCCTGAAACTTTGTTGGGTGTTTAATGCCGCTTTCAGAAAGCTTATAATCGCTACAAATTGCAGACCAAGGTATACACTCCATACTCCCATCAGTTCCTGTAACTGCTCTGTCATTTGTGGTAAAAGAAGTCATTTCATACTGTTCATTGAAGGTAAATATGCCGCTTGCCGTTTGTTCTCCATAAGTTATTGTTGCTCTCACTTCATAATCACTTATTTCTTCAAAGAAAATATAATCCTGCAATAAAATGGTGGGAGCGAATAAGCTTTCTGCAAGAAAAGTAGCAAGGCAAGCTTTGTCCATATCTGCTCCTGTTTGATCAAACAATGTAATAGTTTTTGCAATCACGCCTTTCATACCGCCTGTACCGTTTTGATAGTAGTCGTAGCCCTCGAAAGGAATTCCAAACATACTGCTGTCAATGAGTGCCATTCTGCAAGGTTCATTGATAAAATTATATTGTGTATAGTCAATTGTTAAAACAGGACCATTTCTGCCCTGTGAAAAATCAACATTGTTATATTCCATTTTCAGATATGACATTTTAGGAGTTCCGATATAACCGCAATTTGCTATGTATTTTTGAATGGCAACCGGCAGACAAGAAAAGTCCCTATCCGTAAAATCTTCATTATCAACTGACAACTGATTTTCTGTCATAAGTGCAGATATATCGTTTTGGAATTGTTTTTTGACAGGCGAATAAGGTATGTTAAGCCATATCATCAATGCTCCAATAAGAACAAACGATACACCTATTGCAATAAACATTTTCCTTTTCCTCACTTTCTTCATCACACTAATTCCTCCGCATATTTTTCCACCCGTTCCATACCTGCATATAATTTAGAGTAAAGATGGAAAAGTTGCTCTATTTCTTTCTCACTGAAATCCGCAAACAGCAATTCTAAAAACTGTGAATTTCGTTCTCTCATTTCTCCATTATATTGATTGACTTTATCAGTTAATTCTATATGAACTGAATTATTTCCCCCTGACGCCAAACGGACAAATCCTTTTTTTTCAAGAGTTAGTGCTAATTTTTTGATATTCTGTCTTGAACAACCCATAAGGATCCCTATATTTGTTAATGTTCTCGGTTCTGGACAGCAAGCGGTCATTGCAAGTAATAGCCATTGTTTCATGGATATTTGGGTTTGCAGTTTTTCGCCTGCCGTCTGCGTACGATTTTGCAAGACAAAAATGCTTGAAAATATAGCCTGTATCCTATGCTGTGTATCACAATCATACGCTTCAAACAATTCATTCATTTTCATCTAATTTACCTCCAGTATCTTCAGTAACAAGTTCCCGCTTATAATTATAGTAACTTGTTACTGCGATGTCAACAGATACTGATATCAACTCATCAAAAAACCTCTGTTTGGGTAGGGTCTGTTCTTTCCCATCCATAAACAGAGGTTTTCTTAACTTTTTGCTTCTTATTACGATCTTTTGTCTTCCTTATAATCGTTCATACCCGTAATACTGCTCGGCAAATCCTTGAAGATACCCACAGGGGCTCTATATATGGTTTTTCCCTTACGCACCTTTATCACACTCCTTATAACTGCCAGCGCTGCAATCAATCCGAAGAGAACTCCAAACACAATTCCCATCTTGTCAGCAATAAATCCCAAAACCTCTGCCATGATATTCCTCCTATCTCACCTTCACCAACAGCAGCCTCCCTTCGCTCACACTCACCTCAGCAGTGCAGCCCGGAAGTACCTCATTACTTACCCCATACTGGTACTCGCACGTTATCTCGGCACCTTCCAGCGGGTACTTTGCTCCACGTATGGTTACGCCACGAGCTGTGCCCGATATATTTATTAATGAAAAGTATATATAAGAATTATCGATAATGCAAGGCTTTCCGCAACGGTCAGACACTATCTCCATTTCAGAATAGTCATCGATTATGGTTCCTTTCTTGCCTTCCGAATCCAGCATAAGCAGTATTGAAACATTCCCGAGAGTATGGTCCAGCCTTTCACCGACAACACCAATCATAAGGAAATCTTCAAATCCCCGCCTGAGAGCTTCTTTAACTGCGAAAACCGTATCCGTATCATCTTTTTCACAGGGCAGAACTATGGTCTCTGTCTCCATTTCCGGATTGGAACAGGAATCAAAATCCCCTACGATAAGATCCGGCTCAGCCCCAAGCCCATCCATGTGTCTGAGCCCGCAGTCACAGTAAATCAAATAGTCGTCCGGTCTGAGCATTGCACCAACAGTCTTGTAATCACCTATGGATGCTCCGCCTACAATCACACATCTTCTCATACTCTATACTCTATCTTTCCGTTTCTGTCTCAACTGTCTTCAGTTCGTCTATGACCTTTGTTACTTTGAATCCCGCATTGACAGCAGTCTCTATGGCGTAGTCTGAATCCTCGTAAACAAGAGTTTCTGCAGGTTCAGCGCCGAGAATCTTAGCGGTATTGACGAAAATATCAGGCTGTCGCTTGCTTGTTCCCAATTCGGAACAGATGTACAGTCCCTGAAAATACTGACTGATTCCATGACGCTTACATGCTGCTTCGATTAAAATTCTTTCACTGGAAGTAACGATTGCCATAGGTATGCCCTTTGAGTCGTAATACTCCAATACCTGGCGAGCACCCTTCTTAAGGGCTACCTCGGTACCGTAGAAGCTTTCCACCAGCCCCAGGTATTCGGCTGCTATTTCATCTCCGGTTTCAGTAAAACCATACTTCTCCTTAAGGTATGCTCCTCCCTCTTTGGTTGTCAGAGGTATAAGATTCTGAAAGTCATCTTCGCTGTAGGGATAGCCTCTGCGCGAAAGAACAATTGTAAGCGCTTTTCTCCATGACGTTATAGATTCCATCAGAGTCCCGTCAGCATCAAATAATACTGCTTTTATCATTATCTTCACCACCTGTTACCTATATTCCCAGTGCCATCCTGCCGCACTCTTCCAGCTTGACACAGTTATCAAAAGCGGTTTCAATGTCTGCTCCGCAGGCCGCCATACCGTGATGGCTCATAATGCAGCCAGAGTTCTGTCCAAGAGCCTTTACTGTGTTTGCCATAAGTTTTTTTGTCCCCGGAAGTGCATATGCAGCCAGATTAACCTGGCTTCCGAATATCTTCTGCATCTCATGATCTGTAACAGGCATATCCTTTTCCGCTGCCGCGAATACGCAGCAATATTTAGAATGTGTATGGATTACAGCTCCTGCATCAGGTCGCTGTTTATACACCTCTGCATGAAGACCTTTTTCCGATGTGGGTTTCAGGCTGCCCTCGTATTCGAGAGTACCGATGTTTACTTTGACCATATCTGCCGGTGTCAGCCTTGTATAGTCAAGACCTGAAGGTGTTACCAGCATGTATGTGTCATCAAGTCTGATGGAAAGGTTGCCCCAGGTTCCCTGTACAAGGCCTGTCGCAACAAGCTTTTTGCCGTACTCGCAAAGCTTCTCTCTCAGCTCCCATTCGTGTGTTTCGCATTTAACCTCTGTATTATCAGAAGTGCATGGCTGTGCCGGCGGCTCTGTCTTTCCTGACACCGCTTCGTTTTTCTTTACACCTGCCTCCGCCTTTGAGTACTTTTTCTGATATATTTTATGCATCAGCTGGGCCTCAAACTTGTTTATCTCCTTGGCTCCTCCAATTCTGTCTGCCAGAACGGTTATCTCAGCTGACTTTTCCAGAACGGTCATACCGACAACAGCTTCGTAAGGAGTTCTGCCTCCTGTTATAGTGTAGCCTATGCCGTTTCCGTCTTTATCCACACCGCGAAGCACCATTGCTCCGGTGCTCTTCTTAAATGCCTTCGCCATAGATTTACCTGCTTTATCATTGGAACTGCGTCCGTCGGCTATATATGCTGCAGGCCCTATTATCTGTGCCATATCGTCAAGGGATGCCTTAAAAGGTCTTGCATCACGGAGACATTCCTGGCAATATGGGGTCTGTGAAAACACCATGGCGCTCATTCCCTTACGTGCCAGAGGCAGATGCTCTACAGCAAGCTTTTCCACATCTTCTTCTTTAAGTTCTGAAAGGTCTGCTCCGTCCTTTGTTGCATAGACACCCTCTGCAGTCTCAACCAGGAGCTTGGCCGCCTCTCCAACAGGATATTCCTGTTCAGTCATCATCTTTGCGTATTTTTTTAAAAGTTCGTAATATGCATTCTGCATTACTGTTCCTCCCCTGTAAATCTTCGTCCGTTAGCTATAATATACGCTTTTTCCAGAGATTTGTAAATGTTCTTATAATCCTCGAATAAATCGTCATATATAGCTTTGTTTTCCGGATTCGGTTTATACCTCTTCTCTATCTGTACAAAATCCTTGGCAGCTTCGAACCCAGGCAGCTCACCCAGACCTATGAGTGCAACCACGGCGACTCCTACCGCCCCTGCGTTTCTCGGATCCTTAACTACAGCGAAATGTTTGCCTGTTATGTCTGCAATTATCTGCATCCATCCGTCATCCAGTGCTCCGCCTCCGATTATTCTGAAATTGTCACATGTAAAGCCATAATCCTGTTTGTAGTTCTCAAGAATCCATCTCAGGTTATATCCTATGCCCTCATAAACGGCTCTCATCAGGTGCTCTCTGGTATGAACCATATTGATATTAAAAAGTGTGGCTCTGGTAGTTGTAGACGACACAGGACAGCGTTCTCCAAGCATCCAAGGTGTGCATACCAGATGGTCACTTCCCGGAGGAATTGTTCTGATTACATCATCCATATACTGATATATACCGTCGCCGTATTCTTCCTTTTCTCTGGAAAAGAATTCATCGCATAGCCACTGTATGTTGGCTCCTGCTGATTCTGTAATGCCCGCGATGAGGTTCATCTCTCTGTCAGCACTCTGAATTGCCGCCGCACCGTGCATAAACTTGTCTGCCGTTCTGCTGGCTGCTGCAACCCAGGCCGATGTTCCTAAATAAATATGCAGATCTCCATCTCCGCACATTCCAGAGCCAACAGCTGCAGCCTGTACATCGTCACAACCGCCAAAGACGGGAGTTTCAGGGCGCAATGCCATGGCCTGTGCCGCTTCAGGAAGCAGTCCCCCTACTATGTCTGTACTGCACACCAAAGGTGGCAGTTTTTCCATATCCACGCCGGTAAGCTTCATCACTCCAAGCCATTCCTTCTTCTTAAGATCCAGGCCGTAGGATGAGGCTCCGGAGAGCTCAGTTACCATCTTTCCTGTACATTTATATTTCAGATAACCGTTTACGTCGAGGATTCTGTAGGTCTGTCTGTAGATGTCAGGCCGTTCTTCCTTGAGCCATACGATTTTTGGAATGCAGTCCTTGCCCATAATCGGTGTTCCTGCAGCAAGGGTAAAAATCTTCTTTCCGCCCAGCTTTTTCATGATGCTCTGAGCCTGTTTTTCGGCTCTGCCATCTACCCAGGTGATGTTGTTGTAAAGGACCTTTCCCGACTCGTCCACAGGAATGATTCCCTGAGCCTGAGTGGAAAATACCACGCCCTTCACATCTTCTGCATTGATGCCGTTTTCATTTATAATTCTGCTGCTGGCCTTGCACACTGCCTGCCAGTAATCCTCCGGATTCTGCTCAACCCATGCCGGGTTTGGGTAAAATGTCGGGTAAGGCTCCACCGCTGTAGCGATTATGTTTCCACCGAAATCCACCAGTACCGCTTTGTCGGAGCTTGTGCCCATGTCGTGAGCCATTATATATTTTGCCATAGGTGCCTCCTGATCTATCTGCCTGCACACTTTTCTGTTTTTACAACCTGCTTGAAGACGTGTTCAAATCTGTTGAGTGCTTCGTCAATGATTTCATCTGTATCTGCCATGGAAGTGTAAAGTCTGCTGCCTGCCAGGGTCACGATGCCGTTGGCCATATAGGCTGCGCCCATTCTCTCCATGGAATCCTTTCTCTCATAAATCATCTCTTTCTTTTTCAGAATGCTCAGCGCTGACTTGACGAAGGAGTGTGATGAGAAGTCATAGCTCATGGCTCCCGTACATTCAAGGTGGACAATGCTGCCCTGGTTATATGCCACAAAAGGCAGTCCATATCTTTCGATGAGCTCCTTTAGGCCGTCACAAAGTCTGTCTCCTGCTCTTCCTGCAATTTCACAGGCATTGGTGCGGGCGATTTCCTTAATTGCGGTATATCCCGCCAGTGCGGAAAGCGGATTTGCCGCCAGAGTGCCACCTACGTATGCCCTATGTTTTCCTGTTGCCAGGCCTGCCGCCATAAGCTGTGCATACTCTTTCTTGCCGCCTACGCCGCCTGCCGAAGGATAGCCGCCTGCAACTATCTTACCAAAGATAGTAAGGTCAGGAACCACATCGAAATATTCCTGAGCTCCACCCAGACCTACACGGAATCCTGTTACAACCTCATCGAATATCATCAGCGCGCCGTACCTGTCACAAAGCTCTCTTACACCCTTGTTGTAGTCTTTTGATACAGGTCTGGTGCCGCTTTCCGGTCCTACAGGTTCTACAATTACAGCTGCTGTACCGCCTTTTAATTTATTCTTTCTGAGCATGCTTTCCAGCATGTTGAGGTCGTTAGGTCTTACTTCGTCGGTTTTGGCATAGGCGCCTCCCGGAATGCCATGGGATTCAAGGAGTGCACGGCTTCCCGGAATCTTGAGGCCGTAAACCATCTGATCGCTCCATCCGTGGTATGCGCCGCCTATTTTAATTATCCGTTTGTGGCCTGTAGCGATTCTTGCAATTCTCAGAGCCGCCATTACGGATTCGGTGCCGCTGCCAAGCATTCTGAACATTTCCACATTAGGCATATGCTTGTTTATTTCCTTGGCTATCAGAAGCTCTGCCTCATGAAGAAGTCCTGTCACAGGGCCGCAGGTTTCCAGAAGCTCTTCTACCGCCTTGCGCACAGGTTCGTAATTGCTCCCCAGAATTGTAGGTCCGCCTGCCTGAAGGAAGTCGATATACTGATTGCCGTCCTTGTCGTATAGGTATGCACCCTCTGCCTTCTCAAAGGCCACAGGGAAAGGCTTGTTGAAGGCCAGGTTGTGCTGTACGCCGCCGGGTATGTAGTTCTTGGCTTCCTCATATATTGCCTTCGACTTAGTGCATTTTTCATCATAATATTTTAAAACTTCGTTTTCGTAATAGTCATCATTTACTTCCCAGATCGGCTGATCGGTAAGAGCTTTAAGTCTGGCATTTATCTCCTTCGGGTCATCCCATCTTGAAATTCCGCAATTGTTCATAGTCTTTGTCCTCCTTATTTTATAATCTCGTCCATAATACGGCGGAACTCAGATTTCATGGTTTCCGCCTGGAAATTAAGCTTGTTAATGTGATAGTGATTTATTAATCCGTAATATGCACCCGTTATTGATATTACCTTTAGTTCTGTATCTTCCGGGGCTTCTGCAGTCAGACTGCTTCTCACCATATCCTCAATCAAAGCAACAGGGTTTCCTTCATCACGGCTCATTATGGCATTGGTTATTAGTCTCATGGAAAGAGTCGGGTAATTGGCAGTGTCCTCGATAAGCCTGTCGAACAGCGCAAAAATCAGCGGCATTCCCACAAGGCCTGTGTTCTCTGCATACTCCTTCAGGTCCTCTGTCTCCTGGGCAAAAATAGCCAGAAGCAGCTCTTTCGTACCGGCAAAATGGTTAAAAACCGTGGTTCTGCATACATCTGCTTCCTTTGCTATCTGCGTAAAGGTGACATCGTCGATTCCGTACTTTTCAAATAGTCCCTTTGCCGCGTGCATGATCTTCATGCGGCTTTTTTCTTTTTTGGACATATTTCTCTCGGGCTGCATTCTATGCCTCCTTATCTCTTTCCTTCTGTGCACGCTTGTTGGTATTCATGGTGCCTCTGAAAACAAAGAATCTGTCGTAGAGGAATTCAGTGGTCAGATTAACAGCCATAGTTCCGAAAAGCACGATATATTCGTTCCATCCTGCGCCTGTAAGTGCCGCACCCCACCAGGTGGAAAGCGGTGTGAACACGCAGTAAAATGCTGCTACCTTGGCCATGGCCACAGGCACATTATTTGCCGACTTAAAGGTGAATTCTCTGTTTAGGGTAAAGTTCCACAGCACCGAAAGAGTAAGTGCTATGAGGTAACATGGCGTGTATGGCCACTTGAAAATCTCGTTCAACAGTGTGAAGGAAAGGGTCTGGATAATTCCTGCCGACACGGAAAACAAGGCGAATTTTATCACCTGCATGGTGTTTTCTTTTTTGCTGAGTTTATGGTCAGGAGTGTTCTGTTGTTCGTTCATGGATAGTCTCCTTGTCTTGTCTGCTGGTTGATGTACTCCGACATAAAAAAATGTACCAGAGTACAAAATTACACTCTGGTACAATTATCTCATATTATGTGTAATTGTCAATAGCCAAAAATCCATTCAGGCTCTGTAGTTACCATGATGAGGTAGGCAATGTAAATTACAACCATTACAATACCCTGCCAGCGGCTGAATTTTTTCTGAATAATCGTCGGAACAACTGCAATAAGCGAAACTAAAATTGCAACCGGGAAGTCAAGATGTATGTTCTGCACTGAAACCGGAAGATTGCCCCCATAAATAAATGAACACACTGACAGAATAAGAGTGGTGTCTATTATGTTGGCGCCTATTACATTTCCTATGGACATGGACGGATGCCTCTTCACCACAGCCGCAACAGCGGTCACAAGTTCAGGAAGTGAAGTTCCGATAGCAACTATGGTAACACCGATAATTGCTTCTGACACTCCCCAGTTTCTCGCTATTTCTCCCCCGTTGTCCACAAGAAGTCTGGAACCCAGCACTATGCAGGCGGCACCTACAACAATGAGCATCAAATGCCTTGCAACAGATCTTCTGTCAGCTTTTACAGGCTCCTCATCGCAGTTGGAAATATTGTTCCTTGCACTTTTTATGTTTTCAAAAATGTAAACTGCTAAAATCACAAGCAGAACCACTGCGCCTGAAACAGTAAGGGCTCCATTTAATGAAAGAAGAAACAGCGCCATGACGGAACAGATAAGTAATAATGCCTTAGGTACAAAATCTTTTCTCTCGATTTTTATCGGAAGGAAAATAAGGCTGATTGCCATGACGAGAGCGGTGTTGCAGATAACAGAGCCTATGCCGTTACCTATGGCCATTCCAACCTTTTCCTGAGACTCAACAATGTAATTTCCTATGCCTGATATCAGTATTTTGTGGCCTTCCATTGCCGCCATAGATGATACTATAATTTCAGGTAAAGTTGTTGCAATACTGATAATCGTCGCACCGACTATGAATTTAGGTATACCTGTTACTTCCGCCAGCCATGCGGCTCCGTCAACAAACCAGTCGCCTCCTCTGACGATAAGAACAATGCCGATTGCGAACAGTAAATACATCAAAAAAGTCTCCATTAAACTGCCTCCGTTCAGAACTGATTTCTTATAGCATTTACGCAAAAAAACCGTGTATGTCCGCAGACATACACAGTACCATACTCCCTCAAGCGTTATCATTCTAGCATATGTATAATGTAAAATCAACTGCTTTTATTGCTGTTCCACAGTTCCTCATGGGTATAGAAGTTGTCACCTTCATCAGTCACAGAAAAAAGCGCCTGGCTCAAGGTTATGTCTCCATCGCTGATTTTCGCGGTGAAGGTCACTTTTTCATAAGGTATGGTCCTTACGCTGCATGTGCACACACCCTCTTTATAATCTGCATCAAATACTTCAGTATTACCGGATCCATCCGTCCGGACTACCTCATATTTTAATTTCTCCGAAGAAAGTCCAGGTACAAAGGTAAGTATGAGATTTCCTTCGCTGCTACCTGTAAACTCATAATCAAAGCCTGTGATCTCCAGCCTGTCCCTGCCTTCCAGAGGACTCGGCTGGCTGCTATTCATCGTTTTAAGGCTTCTTATTCCTGTAATCAGCAGAATTAAAGCCATAAGAACAGCAATAAAAGCCACTGCAGCCTT
This sequence comes from Anaerovoracaceae bacterium, assembly GCA_051883095.1. Classification (GTDB taxonomy): domain Bacteria; phylum Bacillota; class Clostridia; order Peptostreptococcales; family Anaerovoracaceae; genus SUG1106. The sequence continues at coordinate 32,797 of JBJETB010000069.1, read as the reverse complement.
CTTATTCTTCCAAATATCTTTTCCCTCGCTAACCTTTTCGTCACGTTCTGTACTCTCATATCCCAGAAGTTCATCAGGGGTTACTTTGAGTATTTTGCAGATTGCCAGAAGATTTGCCATTTCCGGCTGAGTATCGCCTGTCTCCCATTTGGATACCGCCTGGCGTGAAACGCCCAGCATATCCGCCAGCTTTTCCTGAGAAATCCCTGCGGCTTTTCTGTACTTTGACAGACTCTCACTGAAATTCACATCAGTATTCATGCATGTTCCTCCTGTCTTTTATCTGGAACAAGTATACCATAATGGAAGCTTTGCAGTCCACCAATGTATGTTGGAAAACTGTCAACCTGAAGTTGCAGATGATTTTTGTACTTGATATGCGTTATGACTTGCTTTTGCCGCTGCAACAGTATGATGCATCAGCAGAGCAGTTGTAACACCGCCGACGCCGCCGGGAACCGGAGTGATGGCCTTTACCTTTTCCTTGACTGCTTCGAAGTCAGCGTCGCCGCACATCTTGCCCTCTTCATCGAAATTGATACCCACATCGATGACAACCTGTTTTCCGTTTACACAGTCTTCTGTAAGAGTATTCAATTTTCCTGTCGCACAGATTATTATATCCGCATCAAGACAGGCTGCCTGAAGGTCTTCCTTAGGGGTTCTGCTGTGACAGACTGTCACAGTGGCGTTTTCGGCCATCAGCATCATGGCAACAGGCTTTCCTACAACCAGACTCCTGCCTATAACCACCGCCTTTTTGCCGGCGAGCTCAATGCCGTAAAACTTCAGTATGGTCATGGCAGCCTCTGCAGTACAAGGAGGAAATCCTCTCATATTACCTGTAAATAAACCGCCTAAGGCTGCATCAGTAATACCGTCCACATCTTTAGCCGGTGACAGATGATTTCTCACCCTTTCCTCGTCCATGCTCTTAGGCAGCGGTCTGAACATGAGGACACCGTGAATGTTTTCATCGTCATTGATAATCTTCAGCACATCAAGCACGTCTGACTCATCCGACTTGATATCCATAATATATTTCTCTACATGTATGCCAAGGCTCTTTGCCTTTTTAACTGCATTTTCCTCGTATGCTATATCGCTGGGATTGCTTCCCACTCTCAGAATAGCCAGAGTAGGCACGATGTCCTTAGACAGCAGTTCCTGCGCCATAGCGGCAGTACGCTCATTTATTTTATCCGCAGCGGGTTTTCCTTTTAAAAGTTCCATTCTCGATTTTGTCTCCTTTTTTATTGTTAACAGAGACCATTTTACCACAACTGCCCGATGTATACTAGATTTTTCGCATATTTTTCCTGAAAATCAGCACTGCACCAAGCAAAGCAGCTGCCGCATATGCCAACGTTACAGCAAGACCCATTACGCGTCCGTCGCTGTATCCGTTTACCGCACCTCTTGCCAGATCCACAGCAGGATAGAAAGGAAGGATTTCGGCTATCTTGAACAGTCCGCCTCCTACAGTCTTTATATCCATCCACACGCCACCCATAATTGTACCCACTGTAATGAGTATGGAGCATATTCCCGGAGCTGCTTTATCATTAAAAATACCCCCAAATAACAGACCCAGGCTTATAAACATCAGCAGGCACGGAAGAAGCAGCACTATGGAAAACATCATTCCGCCCAGACTGAGGCTATCTCCGGTGACAAGTCCGATAATCATAGACGCAGCGTAGGTTATTATGCACTGAAGAACTCCCAGTACCATAATCGGCGCAATATATCCCGTTATGAACTGAGCGGCCGTTACAGGTGCCGCATAGAGTCTTTCCAGAAAGCTTCCGCAGCGGTCCTTTGCCATGAGAATGGCTGTAAACAGCATCACAAAGGTAAATCCGAAGAGTACCACTCCCGGGGCCAGATTCCTCAGTTCAAATATATCCATGCCGGCCTCTGCAGGAATGCTTTTGTTTACAATGGTCATTATTATGAGCATCACTACAGGGAATCCCAGGGCAAATATGTAGCTGAGAGGATCTCTCAATATTTCCTTAACGTTTCTCACTGCAAACACCTTTATCTTAGACATCCTGCTCACGCTCCTTTCCACCTGCCAGTTTCACGAAAGCATCCTCAAAGTTTTCACATCCTGCCTGTGCTTTAAGCTCTTCTGCTGTGCCCAGAGCCATAAGCTTTCCTTTGCTCATAACGGCGATTCTGTCACATAATGCCTCAGCTTCCTCCAGATAGTGTGTTGTCAGAACTATGGTCATGGAAGATTTGAGCTTTCTGATGGTTTCCCAAAGTTCGCGTCTTGCTATTACATCTAGTCCCAGAGTCGGTTCATCCAGGAAAAGAATTTCAGGCTCTGTTACCAGCGCCATGGCAATGCTCAGCCTTCTCTGCCAGCCGCCTGACAGTGTCTTTGCCTTGTCACCGGCAATTTCCTCCAGGTTAAAATCTTTTATGATTCGTTCCACATTTGAAGCGGCTCTTTCCGGTTCAAGGCCGTAAAGCCCTGCCATCAGCTGCAGGTTTTCCTTTACCGTCAGCCCTTCAGCAACTGTAGTCTCCTGTGGTGACAGGTTTATCAGCTTCTTTACCTGAGCCTCGTCAGTAAGGACGTTCTTTCCCTCCACCAGTATATCACCGGATGTAGGTTTCAGCAGGCAGCATATCATCCTGATGGTGGTGGTTTTACCTGCTCCGTTTACTCCCAGCAGCCCGAAGAGCTCGTGATTTCTTATGTCAAGGTTGAGACCCTTTACAGCTTCCTTTGTACCGAAGCTTTTGTGCAGTTCTTTTATTTCGATTGCATTCATATCTACAGCTCCCCTTTCTTCTTCATAGCTTCCAGAATGAAGGAGGCGAAGCTTTGTAAAGCATCTGTTTTGACTATGGCTAAACCCTGCTGCTCATCTCCCATAACGAGCAGCTTGTCTCCCGGATTGATTGCAAATATCTCCCTGGCATCCTTCGGAATTACAATCTGCCCTCTCTCACCCACCGTTACCAAGCCGAAAATATGCTTTCCCTTGGGTGAAACAAAGTCCAGTTCATCCTCTTTCATATCTGCAGCCAGATCGTTTACAGTAATATCAAAGATATCCGCCATTCTGATGCAGTCATCTATTGTAGGAGAAGCTTCGCCGTTTTCCCACTTGGCCAGTGTCTGGCGCGTCACGGAAAGCTTCTCCGCAAGCTGTTCCTGGGTAAGCCCGCAGCGTTTGCGAAAATGTTTTATATTCATATCAATCATACTTTTCATACCTCCTCTGTGTTTTTCATTATATTACTATTTACAGGGGAAATAAAGCGACTGTTTCTAACATGGAATGTTAAATATTCTTAACATTTGCATAAAAAAACAGGCACCGGAGCATTTTAGTGCCCTGATGCCTGCGGAGATTTCAGAAAACAGCTATGCTGTTTTCGCAAGCGTCGCTTCCTTGCGGCAACGCCGCTTTATAATCGAAGCGACGGTTAGAACAATCCGGTAATCACGCCGTTTTCGTCGATATCGATTTTTTCGGCTGCCGGAACCTTAGGAAGTCCCGGCATAGTCATAATGTCGCCTGTCTTAGCTACGATGAAGCCCGCGCCTGCACATGCCTTGACGTCCTTGATGGTGATTTCAAATCCGCGAGGAGCGCCGAGAAGTGACGGATCATCGGAGAAGCTGAATTGAGTCTTGGCCATGCATACAGGAAGGTTTCCAAGACCAAGTCCTTCGATGGTAGCAAGCTGCTTCTTTGCATTAGCAGTAAATACAACTCCGTCGGCTCTGTAAATCTTTGCTGCAACAGCTTTAATCTTTTCTTCGATTGAAAGCTCGTCTTCATATACGAAATGGAAATTGTTTTCGCCTTCCACAAGTCTTAATACTTCCTCTGCAAGCTCAAGGCCGCCTTCTCCGCCCTTGCCCCATACTTCCGAAAGAGCAACATTAACGCCGAGTTCCTTACATTTTTCTCTTACCATCTCAAGCTCGGCTTCAGTATCGGTCGGGAATCTGTTGATTGCAACTACACAAGGAAGTCCGTAGTGCTGAGTAACATTTTCAACATGCTGAAGCAGGTTTGGAATACCCTTTTCCAAAGCTTCAAGGTTTTCGTTGTTAAGGTCTGCCTTAGGAACGCCGCCGTGGTATTTAAGTGCTCTTACTGTAGCAACTACCACTGCAGCGGATGGGTGAAGACCTGCTTTTCTGCACTTGATGTCTACGAATTTTTCTGCACCCAGGTCAGCAGCAAAGCCTGCCTCAGTTACAACGATATCTGCCAGCTTAAGAGCCATTCTTGTAGCCATTATTGAGTTGCATCCGTGAGCGATGTTGGCAAAAGGTCCGCCGTGGATGAATGCCGGAGTGTGCTCCAGAGTCTGTACCAGATTAGGTTTCAGCGCATCCTTGAGGACTGCTGCTACAGCACCCTGAATCTTGAGATCTCTTACTGTAACCGGCTTGTCATCATATGTATAGCCTACGATTATGCTTGCAACCTTTTCCTTAAGGTCTGTAATATCCTTTGAGAGGCAGAGAATAGCCATGATTTCGGACGCCACCGTGATTTCGAAGCCGTCTTCTCTCGGAACACCCTGCATTCTGCCGCCGAGACCGTCTACTACGTTTCTCAGCTGACGGTCATTCATGTCAACTACTCTCTTCCATGTGATTTTCTTTACATCTATGCCAAGCTGATTGCCCTGCTGAATGTGATTATCAAGACATGCAGCTATAAGGTTGTTGGCGATGCCGATTGCGTGCATGTCTCCTGTAAAATGAAGGTTAATGTCTTCCATAGGAACTACCTGTGCATATCCGCCGCCTGCAGCTCCGCCCTTTACTCCGAAAACAGGGCCAAGTGATGGTTCTCTCAATGCGGCGAATACATTTTTTCCCATTCTATGGAGTGCATCTGCCAGACCAACGGTGGTTGTTGTCTTGCCCTCGCCTGCTGGTGTAGGTGAAATAGCGGTAACCAGAACCAGCTTGCCGTCAGGTTCATTCTGCTTGTCCTTGAGCAGATTGTAGTCGATTTTGGCCTTATACTTGCCGTACTGCTCGATATACTTTTCATCGATACCAGCTTTTTCAGCGATTTCACTGATGTTAGTCATCACTGACTCCTGTGCAATCTGAATGTCGGTTTTGAATTCCATTTTCGCATTTTCCTCCTCAAAATTCCTTGATTTACAGTTTATAAAATGTTTTTCAGAAATGATTTTCTGTGAATCGGCGTAATGCCGTATTTATCAATACCTTCGTAGTGGGCTTTGGTTCCGTAGCCTTTATTGCTGTCAAAGCCGTAGAAAGGATATTGTTCGTGATATTCTGCCATAAGCCTGTCTCTGGTGACCTTGGCGATTATGGATGCTGCTGCTATGGAAAGACTCTTCGCATCACCTTTTATAATCGAGGTCTGTGGGATATCCACGTCTTTCAGGGTTACTGCATCTATGAGAAGATGTTCCACTCCTGTCAGCCCTTTTTCCTTAAGCTGCCTGTCTGCCTCTGCGACAGCTTCTGCCATAGCTTTTTTTGTGGCTTCCAGAATGTTTATCTCGTCAATAACGTTATTATCGCACATTCCTATGCCCCATGCCAGTGCTTTTTCCTTTATACGTTCAAAAAGCTCCTCTCTCTTCTTTTCGGAAAGCTTTTTGGAGTCGTCTACGCCAAGCACATCGAAGTCCTGCGGAAGCACCACGCAGGCTGCCGTAACAGGCCCGGCCAAAGGTCCTCGTCCAACCTCGTCTACCCCGCCTATATATGTGACTCCTTTTTCTCTCAGGTCACGCTCATAGGTCTGCATGGTTATGAGCTTTTCCTCAAGGAGTTTCTGTCGTTCTGCCTTAGTCATTGTGTGCCGCCTTTTCTAGAGTGATGCGCCCTATCTTGCCACCTCTGAACTCGTCCAGAACCGTCTTGGCACATCTTTCGTAATCTATTCTCTTGCCAGGCAGGATAAATCCTCTTTTCAGGGCTATTGCCTCCATGTTTTCCAGACCGTCCTCACTGAGACTATCCAGTTTGTATCTCTTCATGAGCAGCTCAGGGTAATCTGCCGCAAGTACCTTGATTAGCTCCAGCGCCAGGGTGGCCATATCGAGAATCTCATCCTTTATGGACCCGCAGAAAGCAAGGTTAAGTCCGACCTCCGGGTCCTCGAATTTAGGCCACAGAATTCCCGGTGTGTCCAGAAGCTGCATACCGTTTTCCAGGGCCAGCCACTGCTTGCCTTTGGTAACTCCCGGTCTGTCCCCTGTCTTGGCGCTTTTTTTGCCTGTCATCCGGTTTATCAGCGACGACTTTCCTACGTTAGGCACTCCCACTATCATCATTCTCAAAGGTTTTTTTCTTATCTGCTCTTGGTTCTTTTCGTCCTGGAGTCTGGTCAGCGTCTTGAAAAGCTGATTTACTCCCTGACCGCTCATGCAGTTCATCTGAATGACTATGCTGCCGTCCTTTCTGAACTCGTCGGCCCAGTCTCTGTTGGCTGCGTCGTCGGAAAGGTCACTCTTATTCAGCACGATTATTCTCTGTTTGCTCTTCACCAGATCATCTATAATGGGGTTGCGGCTTGAAACCGGGATTCTGGCGTCAATCACCTCAATTACCAGGTCGACCATCTTTAGGTTTTCCTGTATGAGTTCTCTCGTCTTTTTCATATGTCCCGGGTACCAGTTGATGTTTTCAATCACCGTGTGCCACCTCCTTTTTTTATTTTTAATCTGCCGGTTTAACTCTATAATTTGTACTTATCGTCCTACGGCTTCAGAATGTTGTAAAAGGTTTATTAATATTCAAGCAATGATGCAAAGGCATCTCTACCGCTTTAGTATAAAAAAGGGGAATCGGCACGATTCCCTGTCAAAAGCTATTATTAAGCAATTATCACTCTTTTTATGCAGTGTTTTAATTACTTTAGTTCTTGTCATCGCAATGTTTCCGTTTCTGCACTTAACCGCTCATCCGGTTCCGCGTTAACCTCTCCTTATTTTACAAAATAAAGGTGTAACTTGTCAATAAAAAAATTGCTAAAAAACTTACCCCTTCCTGTGACATTTCCCCCATCTCAGATGTATAATAGGTGAAATGCATTTCAGTTTCATGCAAAGAGGAGCACAACAGGAGCAGAACATGATCATAGACATGAACAGTCTGGAACCGGTCTACGAAAAATATAAAGACAATATTTTCGCCATCGGTTTCAACTATTTCAAAAACTCCATAGAGGCAGATGACGTGGTTCAGGAGACCTTTCTCAAGCTGGCCCGCTCGGGCAAAGACTTCGAAAACGAAGAACACCTTCGAAACTGGCTTATCCGCGTAGCGGTCAATGAGTGCAAGAGAGTAAGCCTTTCATCCTGGGTAAAGAAAAAAGCCAGCCTGGAGGAATACACCGGTCAGATAGATTTTGAGACCAGCGAGGAAAGCCGGCTTTTCACCGCCGTCATGAGCCTGCCGAAAAAATACCGGCAGGTAATTCACCTCTACTACTATGAAGACTGCTGTACAGCGGAAATAGCAGACATACTCGGAATCAGCCGGACTGCTGTAACAACCCGCCTGCTCCGCGGACGCGAAAAATTAAAACAGGATTTACTGGAGGTATGGAAAGATGAGTAACAGGGAACTTTATAAGCAGACTTTTTCCCACCTTCACACGGACCATACCCTGGATCCGGAAGGAGTGAAAATGAAAATGCAGAGAAATAAAAATATGACAGGACTGCGCTTTACCCGGCGCATTCTGGTAACCGCCATCATTATGACGTTGATGCTGGCCATGGCAGGTATAAGCTATGCGGCTACTGACGGGGCAGTACTGGACAGCATCATGGTATGGATAAACGGTCAGCCTGCCGGAGAAGGTAAGGTTACCGTTGATGAAAACGGCACTTATACTGTGCAGGTACAGGAAGGGGATAAAGTTGAAATACAAAGCGACGGATGGTCTTCTGAAGCACAGATTGGTGACATGGAAGGTGACCTATCCGTTTCCAGTTCCGAGTCGGAGGATGGGCTGAGCGTGGAAAGCAATATAATTATCGATAAAGTATCAGAAGATATGCAATAGAGCTATACCGCGACAGGTCTGCAATGCTTTTTATACATTTTTGTAATCTGAAACGCTCAATGTCGCATAAAAATAATAAAAAATTACGCAGCGGTTAAACAGTACAATCACGAATCGCACTATTAAACCATTTGGCCTAAAGAATAGTACACATATATGGTAATGAATGGTTAAATATTGAAGTTAATGTGTCCTATTGCTGTGGTCATTTATCCTTTGAGTAATTTGGGCGGTTTAATTTCAAGGTTTGCGGGTTTGGCGTTACTTTTTTGCATAAAACACTTTTGCTGTGCCCGTCAAGCCTATTGTCACCGCAATCACCTGCCGCACTTCTCGGCATCATCAAAAAGCCCTTGGAACTTCACACTCTGAGAAGTCCAAGGGTTTTGTTTTACTATCTTTTACTTTTTATCGTTATTTCCATTTCCAAGCATGTTGTCCGACGCAATGTGTTTCATTGATCTGACGGAGAATATACATACAAGAAGAGTCAGAATGTCCGCTGCTGGCTGGGCCAGGTAAATTCCGGTCACACCCAGAAACTTCGGCAGAATCAGAATAAAAGGCGCATAGAACAGACCTTGTCTTATCATGGAAAGGAAAAGTCCGTATCCCGATGCGCCTATGGTCTGGAAGGTAATGGTCATCATGTAGCACAATCCGAATGCCGGATAAAGCGCGACCTGCGATATTAACAGGTATTTACCGTACTCAATAATAACCGGATTGCGGTTAAACAGCATAATCAGAGGTTCTGAGAGCAGTATATAAACAGTTTCAACAACAATTGTCAGTAAAATGGCGCCTTTCAGTGCGAAACGAACTGACTCATGAAAACGCTCTTCGTTCTTAGCTCCGAAGGCATAGGATGCCACCGGCTGATAGCCCTGCATAAATCCCATGACCACATAGCATCCTATCAGTATCAGTCTCTGAACCACACCATAAGCAGCGATAATATCATCTGCACCAGGCAAAGGTGCTGCCACAATGTTTGTGAGGGAAGAAGCTACAGAAAGACATATCTGTATAACAGCTGTGGGAATACCTATGGCCGCCACGGTTTTAATAAGGTCCCAGCTGAGATGGAAGGCCTTCACCTTAATCTTGATGACAGAACGACCGCTGAGGTAGAACCATGTCAGAATGCCAAAGGTAACAAACTGAGACACCGTAGTGGCCATGGATGCTCCTTCCACACCCATATCAAGACCCCAGCCGAACATGAAAACAGGATCGAGTACCACATTAAGAAGGGCTCCGGTAATAACCGCAACAGATGAGATCTTGACTGATGACTCAGCACGAGCTGCACAGTTCATGCTCTGAGCCGGCAGATTGGCCAGAGCTGCAATAAACATCCAGAAAGCGTAATCTTTGGCAAGGGGCAGAGATGCATCAGAAGCTCCAAAAGAACGCAGCAGCGGTTCGATAAATACAATACCGCCCACACATAATACTATACCTATGGCAATGGAAAATCCTATTATTGTAGTAACGGTACGGCTGGCACCCTCATTGTCTCCCGCACCAAGCTGACGTCCGGCCAGCACGGCGGCACCTGCCGCAAATATGTTTTCAACAGAAACCATTATGAGCAGCAGCGGTATGGTCACACCTACCGCCGTAAGGGCTATATCCGAATTCAGCATTCCGATATAGGCAGTATCTACGATATTATAGACGGCTTTGGCCAGAAGAGCCAGAGTGGCGGGTACAGCCAGTTTCACAATAGCCTTCGACGGCTTCGTTTCCCCCAGAACAGACTGTGAATTTTGTATTTCATCAGACATTTAATCATCCCTCTCTTTTTATTATTCCGTAAAGTAAAATATTAAGTGCCTTTCGGCAGCTTTCTTCATGCTTTTCAAATTCCTGACTGCGTATTCCGGCTGTCTTGAATTTTGCATTGATAAAATCCTGATACTGCCTGAATGTATCCACCACCTCTTCCTTTGTTATATCAGGCTGCAGCGGAAGATTCTGAAGAAGTTTTTCCAGGATACCTACGTTAAGTTTATCGAAATCCCGTTTTCGTTCCTGAATTTCGTTATTCAAATGATCCGGCGGAGAAATGGAAGCCTCGCAGAAAATCGGCTGATATACAGGGTTTTCACGGAAAAAGTTCATACGCACTACAAAATATTTCTCAAGCTGATCTTCAGCGGAACCGTGTTCGTCCGCTAAACATAAGCTGATATGCTGAGTCAGCAGCTGAAAACACTCCTCTACACAGGCCAGATATAAATCATCCTTGCTTCTGAAATAATGGTAAATGATACCCTTTGAAATGCCTTGATTGGTGCATATGGAATTGACAGAACTGCCTCCGTATCCCTGTCCGGCGAATTCAGCCAAGGCGCTGTCCATAATCCTGCGCCTCATCATCTGATTTTTTTCTTCCCGCTTCATATTTTCACCTCAATAAAAAATCGACCGTATGGTCTATTTTATATTATTCTAGCATAAATAGACCACCTGGTCAATATTACTGTTATATTTATCACCAAAACTACATAATAGCACAAAAAAACCCTTGGAATTCCAAGGGCTTCATTGTTCGTCTTATTCGACTTATTTTTCTTCTTTAGTCTTGATCTTAGCAGCCTTACCTGTTCTTTCTCTCATGTAGTTCAGCTTAGCTCTTCTTACATCGCCGCGTCTTACTACTTCAATCTTTTCAATCTTAGGTGAATGAAGCGGGAAAGTCTTTTCAACGCCTACACCGGATGAAATTTTTCTAACAGTGAAAGTCTCGCTTACTCCGCCGTTCTGTCTCTTTAAAACGAAGCCTTCGAAAACCTGAATTCTTTCTCTGTTACCTTCTTTGATTTTGATGTGTACCTTTACAGTGTCACCCACACCAAACGCAGGGATATCATTCTTCTCATATTCCTGAGTAATTGATTTCATTAAATCCATTATCTGTTCCTCCTTCCCTCCAAGACGTTCGTGGCGAAGCTGTGCCAGAGGACCGCCCGTAATAACCTCTAATATTTTATCACCCAAGCCCTCTTTTGGCAAGAACTTTTTTGTGATATTTTCACTTATTTTTGACTTTTTCCGGGTGCTTACGCCCGTGGATGCGCCTTGTCGTACACATCCTTGATTCTGTTCTTCGTCACCGCCAGATAAGCCTGGGTCGCAGCTATGTCTTCATGTCCCATGAGTTCCTGCAATGACTTCACATCTGCACCGTTCTGAAGCATGTGGACCGCAAATGAATTTCTGATAATCTGAGGAGTCAGGCTGATATTCAGCTCTGCCGCCTCGCCGTACTCCTTCATGACCTTCCACAGACCCTGTCTGGTCAGAGGTTCTCCCATGTAATTGACAAACAGCACGTCACTTTCCTTGCCGCGCAGCATCTTCTCACGTACATCCAGCATGTAGTCCTCCATGGCTTTGCGGCAAAGTCTGCCCATAGGAATAATCCTGGCTTTGCTGTGGGGGCCGTCACATTTGACGAAGCCCATTCTCAGATTGACATCGGAAGCCTTCATCTGGATCAGCTCAGTAGCTCTGATTCCTGTGGCGTATAAAAGTTCCAGAATGGCTCTGTCCCTTATGCCTTTATGAGTATCATCGGGCAGGGACAAGAGCCGTTCTATCTCCTCTATGGAAAGGAATTCTATCTCTCTTTTTTCTATTTTAGGTGATTTTATGTCTCCTGTAGGGTTATCCTTTACATTTCCCGACTTCTGCAGATAATCAAAAAAGGTTCTTATTGAAGCCAGCTTCCTGTTTACGGTAGACCTGGAGCGTCCGGCCGTCTTCAGATTCATCAGAAAAGCCACAACCTCCGCATTGGATGCCTCCGACACATCCGTAAGTCCTCTTGACCTGACGAAATCATCAAAATGTCTTACGTCCCGGACATAGGCCTGCACAGTATTGGCAGACATTTTCCTTTCGTTTATTAAATAAGCCTCAAACTGCTCAATGCTCATAACAGCGACTCCTTAAACAATATTTTCTGCATATCGGTCTATTCAGTATAGTCCTTTTTATGAAAATAATCAATCGAAAAATACAATTAAAAGTCGAATTATGTAAACTTTTTTGCAAAATGATACGCCCTCATAAGAAATATACTGTTTTTGTGAAAACTTTTGTGTTTCTTTCCGGGAGGATAAATCATGAAAACGAATTACAGACTTATGGTAGTACTGCTTTTTGCGCTTGCTGTCAGCATATGTGCAGGCTCATTTTTTGAGGTATCCATGACCGGACAAGGCAAGGATGAACTGGAGAGTCTTTTAGGAAATCTTCTTCAATCAGATGGAGATACCGGTGATTGTTCCGGCCCGGCTCTCTCTTTTGGCCGCTGTTTCATCAGTCTTTTCTTCAAAAACCTTCTCGTTCTTATCATGGCCTGTATTGCACCTGCAGTTTTTGTAACTCTGCCTGTGCTGCCTGTCTTTATCCTTCTTCGCGGCATAGCCTTCGGATTCTCTGCAGCCATGACTCTCGAGGTCGCCGGACTGAAAGGAATAATATATATTATTACCGCTATACTGCCTCAGAACCTGATACAGCTGCCGGTTTACTGCTTTCTTGCCACCCTGTCTCTTCATACAGGGATACAGCGCATCAGGCAGATCTCCGGGCGAAAAAGAAACGCCATGCACATAGATGCAAGGCGTTATTTCCTTATATTTTCAGCAGGCTTCGGCATCATTACCCTTTCCTGCCTCCTTGAAGCCTTTCTCACAACATAGAATTCACCATAAGGATAGCTATGATTGTTTTGGCATCATCCAGTTCTCCGGACATGGCCATTTTAAAAAGTTTCTCCAGCTCAATCTCTTCAATGTCGATAGCTTCGTTTTCATCGAAACAGGTTTCCCCCGGAGTAAGTCCCGTACAAAGGTAAAGGTAAAGCTTTTCCTCAGAATATCCTACAGAAGGATAAAACTCTGTCAGGAACTCCACCTTGGATGCGGTATATCCGGTCTCCTCCTTAAGCTCACGCACTGCCGCCTCAAGAGGCTTTTCGCCGGGATCTATTTTTCCTGCCGGAACCTCCAGCATGACCTTTCCTGCCGGCTTTCGGTACTGTCTTACCATAACCAGCTTCCTGTCCTCCGTCAGAGCTGCTATGACAGCGCCTCCGTTATGTTCTATGATTTCTCTGTAGGATGTGCCTCCCTGCACTGTAACCTTGTCACGCCTCAGGTTAATGATGGCGCCATCATATATTTTTTCGGACTTAAGCGTCTTTTCCTCAAACGTCATTGTTATCTCCCTTTATTTTATAACTTTCTCAATATCTTCAAGATACATACTGTAATCTTTACCCTCTCTGCGAAGTTTTAAAACATTCTGCAGAGCAGCAAATGATTTTTTGTTAATCGGGAAAATTTTAAGGGACAGCGCTGCTGCCAGGAAACAGAGGCTCGGTACCAGTATGTACATGCAGTCAAGAACTGTGATTACCGCATTGGATTGAACCTCCATTGAAGCGTCAAAGCCTGCCATATCCAGAGTGATTCCGAATACCTGAACCATTATAGCCGTAATCAGAGTCCCCAGCACGGACACAAGCGACATTATATCGCCTTCTCTGCGCTGATTGTTTACATACTCATCCACTTCAACCACATCATAGAAAATAGAACTGCTCATCTGCCAGAAGCTGGTCTGCACTACAGAGAACAAGCCTATGTAGATCACACCGCCTATTACGTTGTTAGGCGCAATGAGGAAGATCAGCACACCTACGATTCCTCCTGCCAGCATGGAAAACATCTGCTGACGGGCTTTTCCCATCTTCAGGGCCATCTTGTTTATTACAGGCGTCATCAGAGCGAAAATGGTTATCTGAAAAGCATACATATAGGACGAATATTTATTTCCCAGTCCGAGACAGTTCTGCAGGTAATAAAGAGTACCTACGTTATATAAAGCGAAGGCACAGGCGAATCCTGCCTTATATATTATCAGAATGCGCATAGCCTTAAGCTTGCAGAGTTCTATGTAATTAAGAACGATGCTCTTGAGGAGATTCTTCTTTTTTTCTATCTGGCTTTTGTCCAGTATTATGCTCTTTCCCCGTGTCATATATACCGCAATCAGCCAGCATCCTCCTGATGTGACAGCCATGACAAGTCCGGACATTCTCCATCCGAGAACATTGTTTTCCTTAAATATCTCGAACAGGATAAGCGGAGCTATATATCCTATGGCGTTTCCGATGATGGAAATGGCTCTGGTAACTGTTCTCAGCTTAGTTCTCTCGTCATATCCCGATGCTATCTCGGCACCGAAGGCGTTATTAGGGATTTCAAAGCATGTAAAGAATACTCTGAACAGAATTGCCAGCACAAGATAATAAATTATAGTCACAGCAGGTGATGCTTTTATTGCCGTCGTAATCAGAATCAGAACCGGAGGCACACCACAGGCTGCCATTACCATAAACGGCCTTCTCCTTCCCATCTTTGATGTGCAGTTATCCGAAAGGTTTCCGACAATCATGCCCATGACGACTTCAACCAGAAGGGCCGCCGACGAAATTCCGCTGGCAACCGCCGCATTGAGTCCTACGCAGTTTGTCAGAAACAGCACGAAATATGCTGACATGAAATTATATGAACTTCCTTGTCCGATATAGCCAATGCCATAGCCAATCATTTTATCTTTTTACACCATCCTTTTCGGGTCTACGTATTTGTCGAAATCATCTTCTGAAACAAGTCCCAGTTCAGAAGCTGCCTGTTTCAGCGTCATGTTTTCTTTATATGCCTTTTTTGCAATTTTAGCAGCATTTTCATAACCGATATACGGGTTCAGAGCCGTAACGAGCATAAGTGATTTTTCCATGTTCTCTGATATTTTTTTACTGTCAGGTACTATTCCCCTCAGGCAGTTCTTCTCAAAAGATACCATTGCATCGGCAAGAAGATTTGCTGACTGGATGAAATTATTTATAATCACAGGCATGAATACATTAAGCTGGAAGTTACCCTGCGAAGCGGCAAATCCTATAGCGGCGTCATTACCCATAACCTGAACGCTTACCATGGTCACAGCCTCGCACTGAGTAGGATTGACCTTTCCCGGCATTATTGAACTGCCCGGCTCATTTTCAGGAATAATGATTTCGCCTATACCGCACCTCGGTCCTGAAGCAAGCCACCTTACGTCATTGGCAATCTTCATCAGGTCCGCCGCAAGAGCCTTCATAGCTCCATGGCAGAAAACTATACCGTCCTTTGACGTCAGACTGTGGAATTTATTTGGTGCAGTCATAAATTCTTTTCCCGTTATGTTGCTTATTTCTTCTGCTACGACTTCATCAAAGCCTTCCGGCGCATTAAGTCCCGTTCCCACAGCGGTTCCTCCAAGGGCCAGTTCTCTTAAAGGCTTAAGTGATGCGGCTATCATTTCTCTGCTGTGTTCAAGCATTGAAGTCCAGCCGCTTATTTCCTGACCTAATGTAAGAGGTACAGCATCCTGCAGATGGGTACGTCCTGTTTTTACTATATCCATATTCTCATCTTCCAGCTTTTTTAAAGTAGCTGTCATGACGTCCAGAGCCGGAATCAGTTTATCTTCAATCACCGTCACCGCAGCAATATGCATCGCTGTAGGAAAAGTATCGTTAGAGCTCTGTGATTTGTTTATATGGTCATTTGGATGAAGCAGTTTTTCACCGGCAATTTCATTACCTCTGTTGGCTGCGACTTCATTTACATTCATGTTGGATTGAGTTCCGCTTCCGGTCTGGTAAACAACAAGAGGGAAATTTCCATCCAGCTTACCTTCATATATTTCGTCACATACCTTTTCGATAATTGAAGCCCTTTTTTCATCAAGAACACCCAGTTTGAAATTGGCCGCTGCTGCCGCCTTTTTCAGTACTGCAAATGCCTTTATTATCTCATCGGGCATTCTGTCATTCCCTATTTTAAAATTTTCGAAGCTTCTTTCTGTCTGTGCTCCCCAGTACTTGTCAGCAGGCACTCTGACCTCACCCATAGTATCATGCTCTACTCTGTATTCCATCTATTTCACCGCCTTTGCAGCTTCAGCCATTACTGCTTTTGCAACGCTGTCAACAACAGCTTTGTTGAATGCATCAGGAAGCACATAATCTGCGCTTAATTCATCATCAGAAATAACACCTGCAATAGCCCTCGCTGCAGCCTCTTTCATTTCCTCTGTTATTTTAGAAACTCTGGCATCAAGCGCCCCTCTGAAGATTCCCGGGAATGCAAGAACGTTGTTTACCTGATTAGGAAAATCCGAACGTCCTGTTCCAACCACAGCAGCACCTGCTTCTTTGGCAAGATCAGGCATAATCTCAGGCACAGGGTTTGCCATCACAAATACTATAGGGTCCTTTGCCATAGACCTTATCATTTCCTGAGTGACAATGCCCGGTTTGGACACGCCAATTAATATATCTGCGCCCTTCATGGCATCTGCAAGACTTCCCTGGATACAATCCTTATTTGTTACCTTGGCCATTTTCTGCTGCTCCGGATTATTGTACGGTGCGCCGTCATAGATAGTGCCTTTGCTGCCGCAAAGAATAACGTCACCAAATCCCAGCCGCATAACCATTTTTGCAATTGATATACCTGCAGCGCCTGCTCCGCTTATGGCAATCTTCATAGTACCCATTTCTCTGCCTGTGAGTTTTACCGCGTTAAGCAGGCCCGCACAGGTAATGATCGCTGTTCCGTGCTGGTCATCGTGAAATACAGGTATATCGCACATTTCTATAAGTCTCTGTTCAATTTCAAAGCATCTCGGGGCACTTATATCCTCCAGATTGATGCCGCCAAAACTTTTGGAAATATTATAGATTGTGTTTATGATAACCTCAGGGTCCTTGGAATCAACACAGATTGGAACTGCATCAATTCCGGCAAAGGTCTTAAAAAGAGCGCACTTGCCCTCCATTACAGGCATTCCTGCAGAAGGCCCTATATCTCCCAGTCCCAGAACCGCTGTGCCATCTGTAATCACCGCTACTGTATTTCCTTTTCCTGTATAAACGTATGCCAGACTTTCGTCTTTTTCAATTTCCAGACAAGGTTCTGCAACTCCGGGAGTATAAGCCACTGCCAGTTCCTCCTTATTTGTTATCGGGGCTTTTACTTCTACGGAAAGCTTTCCCTGCCACTCTTTATGCTTCATGAGAGCATATTCTTTTTTGCTAAGATTCTGTTTGTTTTCCATAATAATTCATCTTACTCCTTTTCTAAAGGTTCTGTCAATAAAAATCGAGTGCAGCCGTCATGCAAAAAACACAGAACGGCCGCACTCTCTTAATATGTCATGAATATGGTTTCTTTTATGTTGCTGACACCGTTCAGATTCAGCAGATTTTCGTATAATTTTTCCGATTTGGTCTCTCCCAGTATCGGATTGGCACAGGTGAAGAACTTAGCCTTAAGATCTTCGTCAGAAATAGGATCGGTAAGGTGTCCCACCGGGAATTTTCTTTCCTTACTGAATGTTCTGCCATCCCTTAGCCTTATTGTGACAAATGCAGGCCCTACACCCATGTCAGAAGGCAGATTATTATATTTCTCTTCTTCATACATGAATGTTCTCCTGATTATGTTCTGAATGTCAATCTCTGCTATGACTTCTGCCACATAATTATACGGCATATTTTCCATGCCGGCAAGATGAAGTGCTGTCTGGAACCCGACACTGAACTTGGCCTCCTCGCCATCCTTTGGATAAGGGGTAACCAGCTCTCTCAATGCGGACTCACTCAAACCAACATCAATCCGTTCTACATCATCTGCCTTAATGTTATTTTCATCAATCAGATCTATTAGTGCATCTACCGGTCGGTGAGTACTGCTGCATGACGGGTATCTCTTCAGTGTAAAGCCAGGTGAACAAATATCCCAGTCATGACCCATGGAATCTATTATTTCATCAAATTCGCCACTTTTATCTCTGATTCCGGCATATTCGAATATATACCCTTCCTTCCCTTCAAGGGCAGTTGAAGATGAGGTAAAGCCTTTCTCCGCAAGCAAGGCAGCTCTCAATCCATCTTCAGCAGTCTTTCCTATATGGATGGACTTAGTCAAAGTACCGAAATTGTCCCTGACACCAGATGCCATTGATGCAGCAATACCTATGGCATTACGCGTTTTTTCTTCATCTAATTCCATGACATAGGCACTGCCTGCTGCCGCGCCAATCACGCCTGTAATACTGCTTGCATGCCATCCTTTTTCATGCAGTTTCCTTGCACAGATACGTCCGATTTTGCATTCTACCTCGGTTGCAACCAGAAAAGCCTCTATTAGCTTTCTGCCTGAGCATCCCCTTTCCTCGCCTATGGCCAGAAGAGACGGAAGCACCGCTACAGTAGGATGCCCCAGGTTTGATGAGGATGTATCATCAAGCTCCAGTTCATGACCTGATATGCCGTTAATAAAAGCAGCATCTCTGTTCAGTACTTTTCTCCCGTTTCCTATTACCGTGCAGTTTCCTCCTTGAGGCACTGTTTCCTCTGCCATCTCTACTGCAGAAGTGCTGCTGCCGATTACCATGGCGCCCATTGTGTCTATAATTGACCTTACGGCCAAATAAACAGCTTTATCAGTAAATGGCGCCGGATTAATGACAAAATGCGCAATCTTTTCGCTAAGAGTCATTTTAGTTCTCCTTTACAAGTTTTTCTGCTGTTTCATACAGATTCTTTCTTGCCGCCTCGAGAGCAGCCTTTTTTGTTCTCCAGTCGCCTTCAAATTTGTCTATAAGTTTATATCCTTTATCAATCATTTCCTGTACTCTGTCCGGGCTCGGTCCGCCTATAACGTGGCGTCTCATTACATTTTCAACCGGATCAAGTGCATGCTTGATAAGATTCTCATCCATCGTAAAATCAATTCCCAGGGTTTCTTTTGCCGCCCTTGCAATTAAGGCAGAATCGATATCCCTTACACCGATATTCTCATCATGAGCTATTACAACCACTCTGCCTACAATCTTCTTTGCTGCAGAGAATGAAAGTCCGCAGGATTTAACCATTTCATCCGCCAGATCTGTAACAGTGGAAAAACCTTCAGCGGTAACCTCAAGGGCACGTTTTTTGTCCACTTCAAGAGTTCTGACAATACCTTCAAGGAGGTATGTGCTCTCAATCATCCGTTCAACAATTCCGTAATACTGACTTACAACAAAGCCCGGTTCGCGTCCGTTTCCCTGAGGATATGCCTTCATAGTGGCGAACATTGTCATCAGAGCACCGTATGTCCATTCTCCTGAATATCTTAATGTTTCAAGAGAAACCGGATTTCTCTTCTGCGGCATAATAGTGCTGTATGAGCAATATTTAAGCGCAAGTCTGGATATACCTACCTCGTTCATATTCCACAGCAGAAGACTTTCTGACATTCTTCCGATGTTATTTGCGTAAATAGCCATGGCTGCTGCCGGTTCATATGCAAAGTCCAGAGATGCACATGCATCCATTGAGTTTTCAAGAAAACCGTCGAAGCCAAGAAGTTCTGCGGTTCTTTCACGGCTGATATTAAAGCCTGTTGTTGCCACCGCCGCACCGCCCATGGTAGACTTATTAACTCTGGCATAGCTTTCCAGAATACGTTCCATATCACGTGAAAACATCTGGAAGCAGCTGGTATAAAAATGTCCCAATGTAACAGGCTGAGCCTGCTGAGAATGATGTGTATATGCAGGAATTACAGTTTCCTTATGTTCTTCAGCTTTTACAAGAAGCGTCTTTAAAAGCAATGTCATCGCTTCACACAAATCCAGAATCGTGTCTCTCGTATGTGCTCTCTCTATTGTTGAGTTCATATCATTACGAGAACGTCCGGTATGTACCTTTCCGCCCTTCTCAATACCAAGCTTGGCGATAAGCCATTCCTCAATGTTAGAGTAAAGGTCGGTAAGGCCCGGCTTAAACTCAATGTTTTCCGGGCCTAATTCCTTTAATTCCATGAGTGAACGGATAATGTCTGCGCCATCTTCTTTGCTGATTATACCCTGCTCTGTAAGCATGATAACATGTGCGAAGTGATTTTCAAGCTGGCATTCAAAGGACTGGATATCTTCTTTTATTGTATCCTCGGCATGCTTGTTCAGAATGAGTTCATCCCTTCCCTCGTATGCCTTATAATATTCCTTATCCATTTCAATCTCCATTTTTAGTTATAATAATTTATGTCTTTGTCTATTCTTCTGCTTTCTTTCCGAACAGCTTAACTGCACCGAAGTACAGAACAACCAGAATAACAATTGCAATAGGTAATGCTATAACAGCGCTGGACTGTGTAACTCCAATAATCAGATATCCGATGAAAGCGGCAACTGCAGCAAGCACTGCGTAAGGGATCTGTGTTCTTACGTGCTCGATGTGGTTACATCCTGCTGCCATTGAAGACATAACTGTCGTATCTGAAATAGGTGCGCAGTGGTCGCCGAATAATGAACCAGAAAGAACTGCTGCGATTGTGATAACTTCTGAAACTTCGAAGCTGTACGCCATATTGATTCCAAGAGGAAGCAGGATGGCCATAGTACCCCAGGATGTACCTGTTGCAAATGAAACGACTGCACCGATTATAAACAGTAATGCAGGTACAAGTGCAGGTGACAGGAAACCGATAGTCTTATCAACGATGAACTGTGAAGTTCCCATCATTGAGCATACTGAGCCAACGCCCCATGCAAGGATAATTATTACAAGGATTCCGGCCATTTTCTTGACACCGCTGATAAAGCAGTCAACAACCTCAGTGAAGTTCATAATCTTGGAACGTATAATCATCGCACCCATGACGATTGAAGCGAGAAGGTATCCTGATGTAAGAGCGATTCTGATCTTTGAACCTGGAACGTTCTGAGTAGGGAATCCCCAGCTGATGAACATGATGAATATTGTTGCAAACAATACAATGAGAGGTACGATCATATGCCATGCAGTTGCATTGTCACTGCTCTCAACAGTAATTGTTTCTTCTGCAAGTTCTGATCCCTTAGGTCCGTTTTCAAGTGTATATCTTTCTGATTTAAGCATTGGACCGAAGTCACGATTGCTGCTTGCTACAAGCGGTACCAGCAGCAGGGCAAGGATTGCATAGAACTGATAAGGTATTGCCTGCAGGAAAGTGGTTGAATCTGAAGCCTGAATTCCAAGATTCTCAAATTCTGCAGCGATAATACTCATGATGTATACGCCCCATCCGGTTACAGGGATAAGAATACATACAGGTGATGATGTTGAGTCGAGGATGTAAGCCAGCTTAGCTCTGGAGACTTTCAGTCTGTCATATACAGGCTTGAAGATAGGTCCGAGAATCAAACTGTTTCCTGAGTCAGAGAAGAAAATTGCAAGGCCGCCTGCCCATGTTGCAACCTGTGCAGCTGCTCTGCTCTTTACTTTCTTAGCTATTGCTCCGGCAAAAGCCTTCGCTCCTCCTGACTGATCCATAAGTGCAACGAATCCACCTACGAAGGACATCATGATAATTGTCTGTGCATTTGATGAACCGGTAAAGTCAACAAACAAATGAGCACTGAACATGTCCTGCATAGCAATCCAAGGATTCCAGTTTGCGATAATAAGACAACCGCTGAATAAGCTGATGGCCAGAGAAACGATTACGTTCTTTGTCCAGAATGCGAGTACTACCGCTAAAATAGCAGGGATTAAAGATAGTATTCCGTAGTAAACAACTTCTTCCATTTTTCTTCCTCCTAATAAAGTATTGAGATTTATAAATTCACTAACTTAAAATTGCAAATCCTGTGCCATTTCATTTTCCCTTTTCCGCACGTTTATTATCATATTCGGACAGAAATCAACTCAAATAATAAGCAAAAAAGCAAGGCGAAACTTCATATTTCATTGTAATTAATTGTCAAAAGACGAATAACCGTCATTTTTTTAACGAATAAGGACTCATGAAATGCCGTTTTGAAGAGACATTTATTCATTTTAGCGTCAAAAAAGACGGTAATCCGTCTTTTTTGACAAATTACCGTCTTTTTTTAGCTGAAATTTATACGTTTATAAGGTCTTTCCATTTCTTTGGAGGACGGGGTTCATACTTCAGCGAAGCCAGAAAATCTTCATTCATTTCTATCCCAAGCCCGGGCTCATCGGAAGGTACAAGGTACCCATCCTTTACTTTTAACTGGTTAAATGCCATCTTATCCCCTATTCCCTCATGCCATGGGAATGTCTCAATGCTGTAGAGATTAGGCATAGCACATGATGCATGAACCGTAGCCGACAAAGCTACCGTTGAACTGTTACAGTTATGAGGGCCGACCTTTATATAGTTTGCATCTGCAATAGCAGCAATGTCCAACATTTCTGCTATTCCGCCTACTACGCATATATCAGGATTTATGAAATCAACGCAGTTCCTCTTGCATACTTCATTAAACCAACGTCTGCCGAACATAGCCTCACCGGCTACCAGCGGAAGTTCAGTCCTCTTTTTAAAATCAGTCAACGCATCTATATTGTCAGGAGCAACGGGTTCCTCAAACCATGAAATATTGTATTTTTCTATTCTTTGAGCCACATTCAGACACTGTCGTTTATCCACAGGTCTCCACGCATCAATCATTACCTCATACTCATTTCCTATGCCTTCTCTGAATTTTGCAATACGTTCAACCATCTGATCCTCAGTTTCGTCATTTGCAAATGGATATAGCTTGAATGCTGTGTAACCGTATTCATGCGCCAGTTCCAAGGCCATATCAATTTCTTCCTGCGGTGTTTTTACCCCATCAGGCCCGATATTGGCATAGGCTTTGAGCTTTTTATGTACAGTCCCTCCCAGCAAAGTATAGACGGGTGCATTCAACATTTTACCCAGGATATCCCACATGGCAATTTCAATGCCGCTTATAGCACAATATAAATCAATACCTGCCCGGCGCTCGCCGAGCAAATTGTACCCCCAATAACGGAAATAGCTTATTCTGGTCGGATCTGAGCCTACAAGATAGGATTTCATCTCCTCGATATGCATAGCTGTTGCACGCTCCCTGTCAGCAAGAGTATAGCATTCACCCCATCCTTCTATTCCACCATTCGTTTCTATTTTTACAATGAGAAACTGTTTGGTTCCGCTCCAGTTGTAAGTCACTTCATGTGCAGGAACTGTAGGTACAATATAGGTCTTAACATCAGTAATTTTTAGTCCATCCATAATAAGACTCCTATCTTTTCTTTATACCGTATTTTTCCATTTTGTACTGAAGGCTCGTTCTTGGTATTTTCAGCGCCTTGGCGGCATCAACAATCTTCCAGTTGTTAACCCTGAGAGCATCAAGAATGAGCTTTTTTTCATATGTTTCAAGTGCTTCTGTAAGAGATGTTCCTATTGTATCATTCTTTACCGGAACGATTTCTACTGAAGTCTCGGGTTCTGCCAGATATGCCGGTAAATCGCCCAGTGTAATATAGCCCTCATCCTCTGCAATATTCATGGCTGACTCGATTACATGTTCGAGTTCACGTACATTTCCCTTCCAGCTTCTGTTCAGGAAAAACTTATGTACCTCATCCGAAATTCCCTTTACGCTCTTATTAAACTCACTATTATACTTTTCAATAAAATGATCAGCCAGAAGCCGCATGTCATCGAGACGTTCCCTGAGAGGCGGTATATCAATGTTTATGGTATTCAGCCTATAAAGTATATCTTCTCTCATCTGCCCTGAACTTACAATCTCGCTCAACGGTTTGTTTGTGGACGCAATTATCCTCACATCCAGCTTAACAGGCTGAGATGATCCCAGAGGTGTAACTGCCTTTTCCTGAAGAACTCTCAGTAATTTTGCCTGAAGCATAACCGGCATGGAATTTATCTCATCAAGATAAATTGTTCCTCCATTAGCCTCTTCAAACATACCTTTCTTATTTTCAGCACCGGTAAAGGCACCTTTGCGCGACCCGAAAAGCAGGCCTTCGAGAATGCTCTCCGGAAGTGCTGCACAGTTTATAGCAATGAATGGTTTGTCACGCCTCTCACCGGCATTATGAATAGCTGATACCACCAGTTCTTTACCCGTACCGGTCTCACCATAAACCATTACTGATGAAGTACTGTCTGCAATTTTGAGGATGGTGCGCTTTATGTCCTGCATCCTGATATTCTCGCCAACAATGTCACTGACTGAATACTGTGCATCCTTTGCAGCACGTGGCTTCTCTGTACCGGTTTCAACAGGTCCAGTCTTCATATTTTTCTCAAAATTCGTGATATCCCTGGACAGCTCAACGGCACCTACAATTTTTCCTCTGATTATTACCGGAAAAGTAATATTATTTGTCACAGATAGTTTGCCTTCGTAGTTTATAACCCGCTGGGCTTCATAATGCACTATTTTTCCCTTTGTCAGGGCCTGCAGGAGAGAACTGTCTTTATGATTAAGTGAGGGAAAAACCTCAAGAAGGTTTTTGCCTATACACCACTTGTTATGTATTTCATTCTCCTTGTCAGTGTAGCGCGGATTAAATCTCTGTTTGACCACCACTCTGCCCTTATCGTC
Organism: Anaerovoracaceae bacterium; assembly: GCA_051883095.1. Taxonomy (GTDB): domain Bacteria; phylum Bacillota; class Clostridia; order Peptostreptococcales; family Anaerovoracaceae; genus SUG1106. Next base: position 8,228 of record JBJETB010000069.1, on the reverse strand, counting down.
AACCATTGTCACAGAGTCGATGTAATTAAAATTTTCCAGCAGCCATCGTATAGAATCATTGCGTTTACTCATAATACCTTCTTCCTTTTTTGCTATTCAAAGAAGAATCCATCCTTTAATTCATCGGTATCGTCAAATACAAACTTATGGAAGCCTGTAATTCTCGCACGTCCCGTGATTTCTGTAATGTATTCTGTCCTTCCGTTTTTCTGTTCTACACCTTTGACTGTACCTATGAAATTAGCATCTACTATGCCTTCATGTACAAAAGGTTCATCCAGTCCCAGTTTGCCGTTTTCGTACAGCCAGGCCACTTTAGCACTGGTTCCTGTGCCTCCCGGTGATCTGTCAGGAAGTCCTGAACCGGAGCTGTGCATAACTCTCAAGTCAGCGTCAGCAGCCTTAGGTTTAGAATACCATTGAACAAGGTTGACGTCAAATCCCTTTTCCTTGCACACTTCTCGTATTCTGGCGGAGTATTCCTTTATCTTATTTACATAAGGAGGTTCTATTTTCACTCCAAAAGGATCTGCAGGTACAATTGCGAACATGTTTCCACCGTAAGCAATATTTACAGGTACATCTTTGATATCATCCACATCTATTCTGATTTCGTTCTCCACAACATAGCTGTTTACATTTCTTACAGTAGTGCTTTCAACATAATTATCTTTAAAATTATTTTTTATTTTTACCAGTCCTGCAGGTGTCTCAATTATGTACATATCCTTATGTTCAAGCGGTACAAGGCCGATTTCCTGAAGTGCAGTACCGACACCGATAGATGCATGCCCGCACATATCAAGATACTGTACGTCATCCATATAGAATATTCCAAAGTCTGCCTCAGGAGCACATGGCGGAATAACGGCAGCGCAGAGCATTCCTGCGTGACCTCTTGGTTCATATGTCAGTCTTTTCCTGATGTAATCATATTTTTCTCTGAAATAATCTCTCTTCTCTCTGACGGTGTTTCCCTCTAATTTAGGAATTCCGCTCAGAATTATTCTGGTCGGTTCTCCCGCAGTATGGGTATCAACCGTTTCAATCATTTCGCTAAATCTCATTTAATGTACCTCCATAAAAAATGTTCCGGGCAATTAAAGCCCTCTGCACATAAAAAACTAGCAAAATTCATGCCACTTATAAATCTTTTCTCATAAAATAAAGCGGCATTTGCGCCGCTTTATGTATCGATATTAATTTATTGCCTCTTAATGCTTTTACCGAGGTTCTACGATCAGTTTTATTGCCGTCCTTTCCTCACCTTCGATTTCAATATCGGTAAATGCGGGAACGCAAACCAGATCTATTCCTCCCGGCGCCACGAAGCCTCTCGCAATTGCGATGGACTTTATAGCCTGATTTAACGCACCTGCCCCTATGGCCTGAATTTCAGCTCCCCCTTTTTCTCTCAAAACACCTGCCAGTGCTCCTGCTACTGAATTGGGATTAGATTTTGCTGATACCTTTAAAATTTCCATTAATGTTCCTCCTGTTATCAATTAATAAAATAGAAATAATGATACGCACACAACCCTTTTGGTTAGGCTATATACATTATAGCCTGTCCATATGGGCAAAATTACAACTTTTTCACGACAATTTCGGACAAAAAACTAATTTTTTCTAAAATTTTTCACTTTTTTTCACATAAACACTTGCTTTTCTTGAAAATATCTTGTACAATAAAACCGTGGTTATCCCCCCTGATAACCTCATAATCTCAAATCCAAAATACCCCTTTTGAACAAAGTAGACTGCTCCCCTGCAGTCTATTTTGTTTTTTCGAATGGAGGCTCATGATGAAAATAATCGAATACAGACATAATCTGGAACACTTTTCTTCGGGTCTGATGGAACGATACTTCGAAGGGATGAGTTTTTGTGTCTTTGATATAGAAACATTAGGACTTAATCCTGCATTCTGCCCTGTCGTGCTGGCAGGCGTAATGACAGCCGAATCAGACGGAAGTTTTCTCCTCACTCAGTATTTTGCTGAAACTCCTGATGATGAAAAGGAACTTCTGGTTATTCTTGAGGACTATCTTAATCGTTTTGACTGTATCCTCACATATAACGGCCGACACTTCGACGTGCCTTTCATAAAAAAAAGAGCCGCCCGCTGCGGGCTTAACAATTTCTCAGTCAAACCATACAACCTTGACCTTTACCTCATCGTCAACGGTCACAGTCCTTTCCGTCATACACTGAAAAGTCTGAGCCAGAGTTCTGTGGAAGAATATATGGGACTTTCCACAGGCCGTCTTGATGAAATCTCAGGCAAGGAAAGTGTAGAACTGTATTATAAATACCTTGACTGTACTGACCCGACCCTCAAAGCTTCCCTTATGGATAAGATTCTTCTCCACAATCACGACGACCTGGTGCAGCTTTACCGTATACTGCCGGTAATCAGACAGACCGATATGCACAGTGCCATGTACTCTCTCGGATTCCCGGTAAAAGGGCAAAACTGCTGGCCGAACATGAACATAAGCAAAATAAAACTTACCTCCAGGAACCTTATAATATCAGGCATAATTCCTGAGCGATGCTGCGCATATACCTGCTTTGCCTCTCCTCTGCAGCCTTATGAAATGAATATAAGCGATGAGGGAGAGTTCGAGCTTGCCGTCACCGTGGAAAAATACAAGGGCAATTTATTCGTAAACATCAGAGAGCTTCTGTCTGATACTTCTTCTCTGGAAATGCTGGGCGGCCATGTAAACGGTTTCCTCATTCTATGCAGCGAAAATAAAAGAAACCCTCTGGAAATCAACATGCTTGCCAGAGAGCTTCTCCTTGAATTCATGGGTGAAATGACCTATATCTAATTTTCCGGTGGAATTACTATTCAAAATACCATGCCTGCTTTATGAGTTCACGGGTTACCCGCGGAACCGTGCACAGCAGGCTTTTTTTATTGACCCTTTCCGACCATTTGTGATATTCCTTGCCGATGGGACCGTAAATTACAGCAGGAACATTTATTTTTTTCACTGCGTCAAAGTTGATATTGTATGCATGACCCCACAAAGGTGCTGCCGCTGCAAAATCACGGTTTCCGCTTTCATCTCCTGTAACCGCCGTATAGCTGTTATCGGAAATGCCCATAAAGAAGTTCTGACAGGAAACCTGCTGACCGTCCTCAGCCGAAAGCCCGGATACGATGTCATATGCCTTTTTCGCAAAGAATTCCTTGCCGCTTACCATGTTGCCGTTAACGGCCGGATAATACGGCGGCGCAAATGCTATAACAACGACAGGGTCCGTGAATCCGGCGAAATCCAGAACCTTCTCCATGAGCATGATAGTTCCGTCAGGATAGTTTGTACGGCCTGAGGCTATTTCCTCATCGATCTGCTCATATGCGTTGTTATAGAATTCTGTAAATCGTTGACCATCTTTTTCGGTAAGCTCATCCCTGAGTTCATTGAAACTGTATACTCTCGGATGGATACCCAGCTCTGATTTGGTCTCAAATCTGTTTATTTTTTTATATTGAGCATAAGTCTGCTCCAGCTTGTGCACCTCCTCTTCGGCCACATAGCTGCAGATAGCTGTCAGTTTATTCAATATATCTCCGGGGCCTGAAGTCAGGCTGAGAACAGTAAAGTACCCCGCAGCCCTCAGAGGTATGGAAACGTCGTAAACATCTTTTAAATCCCGCATTTTGAGCCATGTAGGGGGCATTGTAGCTTCGTCCTTATATCTGTCTGCAAAAACCAGTGAACCGTTGGTCTGCTGGTAAATGCCTGTAAGCATACTCAATGGATTGAAACCGTCAAAACAGTGCCCTATGTGACTGCTTATTCCCTGTACCATGACGACCGGCATGATCTTGCCTACAGTCCCCATGAACATTACCTGGTTCTCATCTACCAGATCCGTCGGCTCCGGATTTATGAGCAGCTTATAATCCAGTTTGTTTTTTTCTTTTATGTCTGCCATCAGTTCTGCTGCAGCTCTCATTCCGCGGGAATATGATTCTTCATCAGGAACTGCTATAAACAGTATGCTTCCATCCAGTTCGCCTTTAAGAGCCTGCTGCGAAAATTCTTCCAGAAGAGCCATGTGTATTGCCAGTCCGCCTTTCATGTCAGCTGCTCCCTTGGCCCAGATCCATTCCCCGGAATCCATATCCTCTTTCTGTTCCCGGTTCATAGGATTCCTTTTAAGTGCTTCCTCCAGTTCTTTTCCTATGGTGAAAGCAAGAGGTTTAGCCTCTCCGTAGTCGAATTCATCCACCACATCAAAATGTCCGCTGAGAATCACAGTATTTCCAGATCTGCCTCGGATAAGTCCATATGGAATATGCCTGCCCGCAGGGTCTTCCTCTATGGCAATCAGATTGCAGTCTTCTCTGTGCTTCCGGAAATAATCCAGTCCCTTGATATACTCGTATATATAGTCTGAGGCCAGATTCTCATCGGCAGTGCCGCTTCTGCTTTTCAGTGCAGTAAGTTCTGTAAGAATTTTAAGTATCCTTTGTTCCATTTGTAAATAGCCTCTTCAGATTTCGTAATCAATGCATGATCTGATTTCAATATATGGTCTTATAAATGTATCTGCAACGGCCACGTGGTCAGGATGACTGCTGTATACCTTAAGGGCTTCTTCAGACTCAAAGGTGGAGTCCAGCATGGCGTCTGCCGTGGATGTGTTAAGTTTATCTGTTATGACATGTATGTCTGTCATGCCGGGGATTTTTCCTGCCAGCCCTTCCAGACCCTCCTTTATTTTCCGGACTCTTTCTGCTTTTTCAGCTTCAGGCATTTCTTTCAGCTTCCATATAATAATGTGCTTAACCATTTTCGTTCCTTCTCCTTTTTTAGGGTATGAAAAAGGCAGGTGCACAGACCTGCCTTTTTTCGGTGTGGTGACTCTATCGGGATTCGAACCCGAGTAGCCGCCGTGAGAGGGCGGAGTCTTAACCGCTTGACCATAGAGCCATATTCCTCTCTTATTATACTATACTTTTAATTTTTTTCAAGTAGTTTTTTTAATTTTCCACTCTTTCAGCATAAAAACCGTTTTATCTCTCCGCAGGCAATCATTTCTCCTGAATTACCTGATGGCTGTGTAGTAAAGTCATCAGGTTTTGCATGTACGATTACTGTCCTGCCTATGATCTCGTCTACACAGTATTTGTTCATGAGAAACATCTGCAGAGAATATCCGTCATTTGCCATAAGTGGCGGCATATCTCCCGCATGTTCAGGGTGAGGACAGCATTCCGGATTAAAATGGCCTCCCGCATCAGCAAAAGGATTCTCCGCATTTCCTGTACAGCAATGTCCTTCATGAATATGAAATCCGAAAAAAGGAGTACTGCATCTGTCAGCAGCCTCAGGAAGCCCGTAAACTTCGGCTGCCACGAGCACTCCCATTTCTGTGGTGTAAAACCATATACATCCTCTGATTTCCGGATATTTGCAGCTGCCGGCAATTCTGGCTACAGCGCATGGCCTCTGCTTCATCCTTTCACACACTTCCGATATTCCGCCCATTCTTTTTTTGTTTTTCAGCATAACACATACCTCCTGTCTTATGGTATGCATTATCTGACCATGTCGTGATTATATCAAACTTTAAAAAGCCATCCGCATATTAAACACGGATGGCTTCTTTCAGTTATGTATTATAATCTGTCTTTTCCCAGTCTGTCAAAGTATTCCTTTGTTTCCTTTGCAACTATACCGCTTAAAGCGATGAGAGCGATAAGGTTCGGAACAGCCATGAATCCGTTGAAGATATCGGCGATTGTCCAAACAGCGGATACAGTGAGGAAAGGTCCGATGAGAACTGCAAGGATGTATAACCATCTGAACATTGTCAGAATCATGCTGTTCTTCTTGCCGCCAAGCAGATACTCCAGACATCTTTCTGCATAATAGTCCCAGCCAAGTATAGTGGTGAATGCGAAAAGTGCCAGGCAGAGCATCAGGAAGAATGAACCTACCTGTTCAGCCCAAGGAAGACCTACTCCGAAAGCATGAGCTGTAACTGCTGCGCCCTGAAGACCTTCCACGCTGTTTGATCCGGTAACGAGGATTGAGAATCCTGTCATCATACATACGATAATTGTATCGATGAAAGTACCTGTCATTGTAACAAGACCCTGTCTTACCGGTTCATTTGTCTTGGCTGCTGCTGCTGCGATAGGCGCAGAACCTAAACCCGCCTCGTTGGAGAATACACCGCGAGCAACACCTTTCTGCATTGCGATGAAGATTGCTCCAAGCACTCCGCCTGCTGCTGCATCAAGACCGAACGCGCCTTTGATTACAGAAACGAATGCGGCAGGGATTTCCTTAATATTGAAAATAAGAATAGCTGCTGTAATTGCAATATAGATTACAATCATGAAAGGTACGATTGTTTCGGAAACTTTTGATATTCTCTTGATTCCACCGATTACTACGAGTGCCACTGCAACCGCAACCACAACTGCAGTAACTGTTGTAGCCCATGTATAATCGTTTTCACCGATTGTGATGGCAATGTGCTGTGCCTGTGGATCTATGAAAGTCTGAACTGCACTTGCAACACCATTAACCTGGGTAATTGTACCGATACCCATAAGGCCTGCCAGACATCCAAAGATTGCAAATAATTTTGCAAGCCACGTCCATTTCTTTCCCATTCCTCTTTCGATATAGTAGAAAGGTCCGCCAAGTGCATGTCCGTCTTTATCGATTACTCTGTATTTAATTGAAAGTAAACCTTCTGCATATTTCGTTGCCATTCCTATGCATGCTGCAACAAACATCCAGAATAAGGCTCCGGGACCGCCCACTAATATGGCTGTAGCAACACCAACGATGTTACCTGTACCAACTGTAGCAGAAAGTGCTGTACATAAAGCCCCGAAGCTTGTAACTTCACCTTCACCGTCTTCTTCATTCTGTAACATGTACTTAAGAGCAAGTCCGATTTTTTTAAACTGCATTCCCTTAAGTCTGATTGTGAGCAGCAGACCGCCGCCCATGATGAGACATAGCATAGGGACGCCCCATGCAATGTCATCCAACTTTGTTAAAAAGTCCATGAAAGTCATTTTCTACATCTCCTCCTAGATAAAAAAATAATAAAAATAAAAAAGCCGAGGGTTTTCCTTCGACTTCCTAGAGAGATGACATAAGCTATTTTAGATTTCACTAACTTTGCTCTGTCCCTTGTGCCTGAGATATCACAGGCGGACTGCTCATATCCGTCTGCTTAAACCTTCGGCGACCGTTCCGGTGCTCTCCAGAGAGTAAGTCATTTCACACTGCTCACGCTCTAAACTGAGCAAGCAATATGATGTATTACCGATGGTGGTATTTTACTACGTTACAGCAGTGAATGCAAGCTTTTTTTGAATTATTATACAAAAATAATTATTTATTACTTTAAATCTAGTGGATTTAACATAAAAAGTCATGAAATTGGAGTAAACGCTGCATTGCCTGTCTTCTAAACTTTCATTTGATGCCTGAATGCTGCACTGCCAAAATGTTGTAGAAAATGTGCATAATCCGTCGGATAAACAACATTACACCCTATGAAGGCTGATGGCAATACAGATATTGGAGTAAATGCTGCTGAAAAAGCCAGAAATGAAGATTTTCTACAACATAAAATGATTTACCGTTGTAAGATTCAGCAGATCTGAAGAAAAAAACAACATTTTGCTTCTATGCACGCCTGTGTAGAATGATTTTTATAGTCAATGTTGTAAAATCATCAGTATTTATCAAAAGTTTACAACGTTCTCTGGGATTCAAGTCCCTTCAGTCATATGCGACCAAACACATAATGGGTTCCCCGGAAAGCGATAGCTTTTTGGGGAAAGGAGCAGCGACGAAGCGCATGTAAAAAACCGGTTGAAAAAACCGGTTTTTGAAAACAGCGAAGTCCGCTGCGACGTGGTGCGCGATGAGGGACTTGAACCCCCACGGTCGCCCGCTAGATCCTAAGTCTAGTGCGTCTGCCAATTCCGCCAATCGCGCATATCCCTATTAACTTGTTTTCAGGCTCCAGGCTACAAGCATTCATAGATTGTAAAAAAAGGAATCACGAGGATTCGGATTCCTTTGAAAACGATTTGGTGACTCCATCGGGAATCGAACCCGAGTTACCGCCGTGAAAGGGCGGTGTCTTGACCGCTTGACCATGGAGCCTTATTAAAAAACCGGCAACGTCCTACTTTCCCAGGCAGCTTCCCACCAAGTATCATCGGC
>JBJETB010000068.1:0-6968 GCA_051883095.1 Anaerovoracaceae bacterium | reverse complement strand
AGCCTGGAGAAGTACTCAAGTAGGCTGAAGAGGACGGTTTGCTAAACCGTTAGGGTTCGTTAAGGGCCGCATGGGTTCGAATCCCATCTTCTCCGCCATATAGGGGTATAGCTCAGCTGGTAGAGCAGCGGTCTCCAAAACCGCGTGCCGTGGGTTCGATTCCTACTGCCCCTGCCATCTTTTAAAACTTAATATCGGGGTGTAGCGCAGTTTGGTAGCGCAACTGGTTTGGGACCAGTGGGCCGCGGGTTCAAATCCTGCCACCCCGACCATTTTCAAAAGCTGACGTGGGCCTTTAGCTCAGTTGGTCAGAGCATCCGGCTCATAACCGGCAGGTCCCGGGTTCAAGTCCCTGAAGGCCCACCATTTGAAAAGTTTATATTTTGATTGTTTGCCCAGATAGCTCAGTAGGTAGAGCAGGGGACTGAAAATCCCCGTGTCCTTGGTTCGATTCCGAGTCTGGGCACCAATTATTATGAAAGATTGCCTTTTGCTGACTTAGTCCGAAGGGCAATTTTTTTTTATATTTTTTACAACTTTTGTGTATTCAAAAGCGTCTATATAATGTAATATAAAAAGGAGAACAGAAAGGGGAAGCATATGGGTAGAGAAAGAAACAAAAAAATAATTACAGCACTTGTTATGATTGTTATGCTTGCGGCATCTTTCATCATAATTACAGGGTGCAGCTCAGACGACAGCGGGGCAAGCTGCCGTGATATTCTCGACGGGTGCAGAAAAATAGCACGGGAAGGGAGTTTTGACACGCTTGTAAGCTACGGCGAAGAACTATATGATGACAGTTTCGATAATCTTTATGGCATCCAGTTTAAGGACATAAGCGACGGAGCCATACTGTACACCGAGAGCGGAGGACTGGCCGATGAGATTTCCATAGTGTGCATGAAAGACAACAATGATGTGCAGGTGGCTAAGCAGAAGCTGCAGGAAAGGATAGAGGAAAGACGAAATACTTTCGCCGGATACAAACCGGAGGAGGTTTATAAATTGGATAATGCAATTGTAATCATCCAGGGAAACTATGCCGCACTCATCATAAGTGATGACAACGAAGGCTTTGAGGCAGAAATCAGAAAAATAATAAGCGAAGGTGCTGAATAGTAAAAGAAGGAGCAGGAGAAAATGATTGATAAAGGTGAAAAGATTCCTTTCAAGGAAAGAATTGAAATCAGAAAGACACATACACGCGAATTTTTTGAGGAGGCAAAGAACAGATTAAAAGGGAAGGGCATCCTCATAGCATGTCTGGCTGCAGTGGTCCTCATAGGTGCGATTTTTGTGCAGAACAGCAGAATGATAGACAGCATGAACAAGATTTTAAATCAGGCAGAAGGAAGCATCCATGAGATCTATGACGACAGCAAGGTTATAGCTGCATACAAAAAAGGCGATGGAAGCGGCCTTAATGCAGAAGATGCTTTCGTACTGGATACGATGACAGAAGTTATAGACGAAATAATAACCGACGGCATGAGCGATTATGAAAAAGAAAAGGCAGTATATGACTGGCAGCGCGCATGGATTACATACAGCGATGAGGGTCTGAATCCAATATCGGCATCGGCAGACAACTATACTCCTTACGGGGTGCTGCGTTCACACAATGCAATCTGCGTGGGCAATGCCACGACTTTTAAACTCTTCATGGATGCACTTGATATTCCATGTAAGATAATACACTCCACAGAACAGGGTGAACATGCGTGGGATCTGGTTCAGCTGGACGGCGAATGGTACCATGTGGACGTCACCTTTGACGGCGGCAGCGGATCCAAGCCGGGATATGCATACTTCAACGTTCCGGACAGTGTCAAGGACGACGGAAACTGGCCATGGGATCATTCAGAGATTCCTGCAGCAAACGGAACGAAATACTGCTACATGCTTACCAATGCGACAGAATGCGATGACCTCTACGGCATACCTGAGGCTATAAAGACGGCTATGGATGACGGTGCAGGCTTCGCAGCTGTGATACTTAAGGACAGAACCGGCTTCAACCGGTCTGTGGCTGACTTTATAACCAACTCCATGTACATGGAAAACGGAGGAGTATATTTCAGCGGTGCATATTCTCTGGGCGGCAAGATTGTCTATAAGTTCGAGATAAGCAGATGGAATGAAGGCAGCGGAGAAATACCGCCTGAAGTGTCTGAAAAGCTTACGGAAATCATAAATGAGCTTAACTGGGGCTCAGATTATGGTACAGATCATGAAGAAGATACATACGAATTGACGAGAGGTTATAAATAAATGGTTTTCAGCAGTTCTGTATTTTTAATGGCATTCCTGCCACTGACTTTGCTGGCATATTTCATTGTGCCTGCCCGCATGGTAAAGGTCAGAAATGCCGTATTGCTTGCCTCCAGCCTTGTATTTTACGGCTGGGGCGAGCCTAAATACATTGTCATAATGATTTTTTCCATATTATTTAACTATGTATCGGGACTCATTATCGGCAGATATACAGGTAATGACAATAAGCACAGGGCAAAACCTATGCTTGTTTTATGCGTTTTGGGAAATCTGGCTCTGCTGGGCATATTCAAGTACACCGATTTTGTGCTGGATACGGTCAACAGGCTGACAGCAGCAGGACTTACGCTGCCGGGCATAGCACTGCCTATCGGAATTTCATTTTATACTTTCCAGACCATGTCCTATATTATAGACGTTTATAGAGGCAAAGTGGAGCCGCAAAAGAATCTGATAACCTTCGGAGCATACGTAGCTCTGTTCCCTCAGCTTATTGCAGGACCTATCGTGAGATATTCAGATGTAGCGGTAATGCTGGCGGGACGAAAGACCAACCTGGAACAGGCAGCTGAGGGGGTACGCAGATTTATTATAGGCTTCGGCAAGAAAGTGCTGCTGGCAAACCAGATTTATGTAGTATGGATGGAGCTTTCCTCTATGGAAAATCTCAGTGTGGCAGCGGCATGGCTGGGAGCTGTGGCATTCACTTTCCAGATTTATTTTGACTTTTCAGGATATTCGGATATGGCCATAGGTCTGGGTAAGATTTTTGGATTTGACTATCTTGAAAACTTCAATTATCCATATATTTCGCGGAGCATAACGGAATTCTGGCGCAGATGGCATATGTCCCTAAGTTCATGGTTCAAGGAATATGTGTATATCCCTCTCGGCGGAAACAGAAAAGGTATTGCACGCCAGCTGGTTAATATATCCATCGTATGGATTCTGACAGGGTTATGGCATGGAGCCAGCTGGAATTTCGTCATGTGGGGTGTGTATTACGGCATCATCCTGATTGTGGAAAAACTGGGACTCCTTAACGTACTTAAGAAGTGTCCTTCTGTTGTCGGTCAGCTTTACAGCCTGGTTCTCATAGTCATAGGCTGGGTGATTTTTGCCATAGATGACATGGGAGAGGTGGTCTCATACATCGGCATGATGTTCGGAAGTTCAGGATGTTTCACAGACGATGCTTTTCTCTACTTTATACAGAGCAGAGTGTGGCTCCTCATTGCATGCGTTATCGGTTCAACTCCTCTTCCGAAGCTGGTTTGCAGCGCTTTAGCCGAAAAACTGGCAGACAGGGAGATTTTACTGAGCGTTCTTGAAACCGCACTTATGATGGGAATATTTGCATTGGCTATTGCATTTCTGGTAAGCGGATCATATAATCCGTTCCTGTATTTCAGATTTTAGAAGGGGAGGAAAAATGAGATGAAACGAAGAAGTTTGATTTTAATATCAGCTGCAGCGGCTTTCCTTCTGATTCTGAGTATAGGAACGCTGATTAAACCCGATGTTGAATTTTCTCCCGACGAGAACCGGTACCTGACACAGAAACCTGCTTTAAGTGTAAATAATCTGCTTGACGGCAGCTTTGAGAGCGCAAGTGAGGAATATCTTTCTGACCAGATAATAGGACGGCAGAAATGGGTGGAACTTAAGAGCCTGACAGAGGCGTCGGCAGGTATAAACGATATCAACGGTGTTTATCTGTGCATCGGAGGTCGCGCTGTGGAGAGAGTGACAGAGACGGATTTTGATCAGAAAAACTATCTTAAAAATCTCACACAGGCTGCGGAACTTGCTGATATATGTAAAGAACAGGGGATAAGTGTCAATACCATGCTGGTTCCCACAGCTGCCTATGTATATGCTGACAGACTGCCGGATAATGCTCTGACCTTCAATGAGGACGAGGCTTTCAGACAGGCAGAGGAAATCCTCGGCGACGGCCTTATTGACATAAGAAACAGCTTAATTGCGGCGAAACAAAAGGAAGATGTTTTCTTTAAAACAGATCATCACTGGACGGGTCGCGGAGCACGGATCGGGGCAGTGGAATTTCTTAAAGCAGCAGGAGAGAACTCAGGTGCATACAGAACCGCAAACTGCGGGCTGGAGACGCTTTCCTCGGAGTTCAGAGGCACTTTATATTCAAAAGTATTGCTAAAAACAATAGGAACTGATATTATAGAAACGTCGGCTGATGCGAGGAATGCCGATATAAAGGTGGAAATCGAGGGAAAAGAGTACAATTCACTTTACTTCGATGAATACCTGGGTAAAAAAGATAAATACGCGGTTTACTTCGGCGGAAACTATGCTGAAGTGGACATTATGACAGGCGCTGCAGAAGACGGGCAGACATCAAAGGAAAAGCTCCTTATAATAAAGGATTCCTTTGCTAACTCCATGGTGCCTTTTCTTCAGGATGATTTTTCGGAAATAACCATGGTAGACACAAGGTTTTACCGCGGAGATATTTCCCGGCTTGCTGAGGACTATGACAGAGTGCTGCTTGTGTACAGCGTAAATAATTTCGCAAAAGAAAAAATGGTGTTTACAGGTTCACTGCTCAAGTAGTTCACACAGCTGATAAAGCAGTGCAGGCCGGAAAAGGAGAAATTTACAGATGATGAATGAGAAGGAGAGACAGGAAGCTGTCCGGGAAGAAAAAAAAGGGAATTTTGCAGCACTGCTGCCGATTATCGTGTTTCTGGTTCTGTTTATAGGAAGCGGAATCATCGCAAAGGATTTTTATGCCATGCCTACTATTGTGGCCTTTCTCATAGCCCTTGCGGTGGCATTCATACAGAATCCGCAGCTCAGCTTCAATGAAAAAATAAGTGTGTGCACCAGAGGTGTGGGCGATGACAACGTGGTTACAATGTGCCTTATATTCCTTACAGCGGGCGCTTTCAGCGGTGCGGTTACGGCTGCAGGAGGTGCTGACAGTACGGTTTATCTCGGCCTTTCACTGATTCCGAGCCAGTTTGCAGTGCTTGGACTTTTCCTCATCGGATGCTTTATCTCTATTTCCATGGGAACATCTGTGGGAACAATCGTTGCTCTGGCGCCTATCGCCGTTGGTATAAGCGAGGCAACTGACTTTGCACTGCCGCTGTGTCTCGGTGCAGTAGTTTCGGGAGCCATGTTTGGAGATAACCTTTCCATGATATCAGATACAACCATAGCTGCTGTCCGCACTCAGGGGTGTGAAATGAGCGACAAGTTCAAAATGAACTTTAAAATCGTTCTTCCGGCAGCTGTGGTCAGCGCAGTTATTTATTTCGTTCTGACCATGCACGGTTCATCGCAGGTTCAACTGGGAGAATATAATATATGGCAGGTGATTCCTTATATACTGGTTCTGGCAGGAGCAATCGCCGGAATCAACGTTTTCGTGGTGCTCATTGTGGGAACTGTGACCTCTGTAATCGCCGGCGTAGCTACCGGAACTATGGCTATGGGAGAGATATTTACAAGCATCGGTGAAGGTGTTACTTCCATGTACGATATTACTGTGATTTCAATCACCGTAGCGGCTATTGCGGCTCTGGTAAGAGAATTCGGCGGAATAGATGCAATTCTTCATTTCATACATAAGAATACCAAGACCCAGAAAGGTGCCCAGGTCAGCATAGCTGCCCTGGTTGCCGGAGTCGATCTGGCTACGGCAAATAACACCATCGCTATCGTACTTGCCGGACCTATCGCAAAGGAAATCAGCACTGAATACGATATAGACCCGCGCAGAACTGCTTCACTCCTTGACATTTTCGCATCGGTGGTGCAGGGTCTCATACCTTACGGAGCACAGCTGCTTTATGCGGCTGCTGCAGCAGGGATAACGACATATGCGATCATACCGTATGTGTTCTATCCGATGCTCATGGCAGTATCCGCCGTAGTGTTTATTTTTCTGATTAATAAGAAAGACTAACTATTAAAAGTCAAGCCCCAATTTGAGGATGGTTCAGAAAAAGTTACTACTGCAAAAACGGTATAGCAAGTAGAGCGTCAGTGACGGCGCTCTGAAAAAAGTTATGAAATTGGTTATGCTGCTGGCTTGTATGATTGCTGTGTCTTCTCCATAGCGTAGATTAGACGCACAAGCTTCTTGGCAGCATGGGATATGGCAACATTGTAATGCTTGCCCTCGGCACGCTTCTTGGCCAGGTAAGTCGCAAAGTTTGGATCCCACTGGCAGACATATTTTGTTGCATTGAAAATTGCATAGCGCAAGTATCTGGAGCCTCGTTTCTCCATGTGGGAATAGCCGCTGGTCAGCTGCCCCGACTGGTAGGTTGAGGGTGACAGACCGGCATAGGCCAAAATCTTGTCCGGGGAATCAAAGTTAGAGAAGTCGCCGACTTCTGCCAGGATCATGGCGCCCATACGGTTGCCGATACCTGGAATTGTGGTAATAGGTGAATGGACTGCGTCCATTATGGAATTGATTCCTTTCTCGATTTCCTCAATCTCCGCATCCAATTCCCCAATGAGCGCAATGGTATGCTTCAGTTCCAGAGACTTGGCAGGCATGGCTGAGCCAATAGAATTTCTGGCAGCGTCCCGAATCTGGGTGGCTTTTTCGCGGCCATAGCGGCCCTTGGATGCCTCATGCAGAAGATTTGTCAGCCGTGTCAGATGAGCGGAAGCAATCTGCTTCGCACCCGGAAATT
>JBJETB010000067.1:0-7108 GCA_051883095.1 Anaerovoracaceae bacterium | reverse complement strand
TAATCTTCTGCATCACCTCCACTGACGTAGCCGAGCCGCAGTGATGACATTCATCAGCGTATGTCAAGATAGGTCTAACAATTTTTTCTGCCATTTTTTAGATGGCAGAAAATCACTTATTTGCCTCTGCTAAATCAACCTTTTTCATTTCTGGTGCAATGTGAGAAAATAGGTATCTGTCAAAATCATAGAATTCCGTAAACTGATATTCATTCTGTCTGGAGAATCCTCCTATCATTTTAGGATATCTCGTATTCTTTATATGCAACTCAACACTCTGACTTTTATATTTCTCGCTATATCCAAGTTGCTTAAACATAGCATAATTATATGAAGGCGCTATCTCTACATCTCTACAGATTTCCGAGAATTTCTTCTCCCCATTATATTTTGCAAACAAAGCCAAATTAACAGATAACATATGTGCAAACCTATCATCTTCAACTTGCTTTGAATAGTACGATACTCCTTCAAGTCCTAAGTCTCTACTGACTAGCATTATTAATTGTGGAATAATATATTCTTCCTTAAAAGATCTATTGTCAGCATTCACCTTATACGACGACGCATATGAAAGCATCCAAAGCTTAAGTGCTTCCAATGTATGCTTGTTTGCAATCTTCTTTATCTCTGTGTACTGCACTATTTGTTCAAACATATCTGCTGTCATTGTTAAATTCAAAATTTTGCTCTTCTGATTTATTCTAACAGGAGAAACATTAAATTGATGATCCGGTGGAGTTCTCAATTCCAACCAACAACAATATGTCGTTGTTGCCAAGTATAAACATGGAAGTCCAGGAATACTAAATCTTGCACTTGAAACTATGGATCTCATGTCAAAAGGAATGTGTAACATTTCTTCACGCGAAAATACACAATGTTTTTCTGAGGTTCTCGCTCTAAAAAACTCTATTTGGCTATCACCAATTGAGCCACTAAGCACATTCTCTATGTCATTAAACGCTACGCTATTCTGTACTGAAGAAACAGCAATTCCTGTTGTTTCACTCATCAACACAGATACAATGCTCTTCATTTTTTCATAAGCCGCACCCACATTTCCTGCACGATACTTTTCTAAAATTTCATCAATGTCATTTCTTAAGTCCTTTATTACGCTTACATATTGTGAATCTGCTGAATTAGCTATAAATTCTTTTTCCAAATTCTCCATCCATGTAAGAAGACTATCCTTATACAAATTGGCATCTTTTATTGTTTTCGGCGAAATAAAGTCTTTTTGCATCACCCTTGGTTCTGTTTTTACTCTAATAATATCGCTGACCCAATTGTAAGTCATTCCTGTTGTATCATAAGCCATTTTTCTTTTTCTCCTCAGTTGTTTTATTCTGTCGAGAAGTTTTTTCATCGCAATCTGTTATCCTTCCCTCTTCACATACGTCAATTCTATATCGTACCCCAGTGCCTCCATCATCTGCACAAAGGTATTATTCACCACGCCATTCGGCTTCTTAATCACACGATTCACGTATGACTTTGTGGTCTGAATATCCTCAGCAATCTGTGCCTGGGTAGTTCCATTTTCTATACATTTTACTTTTACATCAACTTCAATATTGTTCTTAACCATAATAAATCCTCTAATATCAAGTTTCACAAAACAGATAACTTATCGTACCATAGAAGCTGCGTTTTTTCAATCAAAAAAGAAGCCCGTCAGACTCATCATCCAACCGGCTTCACTCTTACATTCCTATAAACTTCCTAACCTCATCCTTGAAATTCCAGACAATCTCCACATGCTCCGGATCCGTAACAACAACCTTCTCAACCAGTTCCTGCACCATTGCCTGTGTCAGTTCATCTGCCTTGGAATATTTTTTCATCACTCCAAATGCCTGTGATAAACTGTCATCCTTAGCAGTTTCCGCTGCCTTAAGCTTCTGCTCCAGTTCTGTAATATCAGCTTCAAGCCTTTCAGCAAGCCTGGCAAGGTCTGCTCTTCTTCTCTGGTACACTTCCTTATCAAGCATACCTGCCATAAACTGATCTACATTTGCAAATCTGTCTGATTCACATTTTTCCTTTTCCTGATGCAGTCTGGAAAGTTTCTCAACCAGAATCAGATTATCCTGTCTGCTAATACTGTTCTGCTTGTCCAGTTTTTTCTTAAATGCGTCTGTCATATCAAGCAGCTGGCTTACCGCCGACCAAACAATAGCATTCAGCTTATCCTCAGTAATATATCTTTTGCAGCATCCATCATCACCGACCTGCTCATTGGAATGAGAGCATCCAAAATACTTATAATCCTCTCCACGGAAAGAATAAGTCTTATAAGTCATCGCCCTTCCGCAGGTACCACACTTAACCTTCCGGTAAAGCGGATAAGTCTTTGGTATGACCTTCTTCGTCTTTCTTTGCTTATAAAATATCTCCTGTGCTCTCAGAAACTCTTCCTTTGTAACAATCCCTTCATGTCTGCCTTCCACAATAAACTGTTCTTCCTTCGGCACAGTTGCTGTATGCTTACATCCCACACCTAGCCCCTGTCTTTTATGACCAACGATTGCACCGTAATACATTTCCTGTTGAAGTATGTTTCTGATATTATTATGATTCCAGCAAACCATTTCAGAAGCATCTGCAAATTTCTTCGTTCCCGGATGCTTTCTTCTGTAATACTGTCCTGGAGTTTCAATCCCTCTCTCATTCAGAGTACGTGCCATATCAATCAGACGCATCCCGGCAATAGCCATATCAAATATCTCTCTTACAACTGCTGCTGCCTCAGGATCAATTATCAGCTTATGCTTATCCTTCGAATCCTTCATAAGACCATAAGGCACATGACCGCCAAGGTATTTTCCCTGCTTCATCTTCTGGTACTTTGCAGTTTTTACTTTTACCGACAGATCCTTACTATAGTAATCGTAAACGATATTCTTCATAACAACATCAAGACCGCCGGTAGTACCTTTGTAATCAGCACTGTCATAATGGTCATTTATGGAAATGAACCTCACACCCATAAAAGGAAAGATTCTTTCCAGGTAATCACCCAGTTCGATATAATCTCTTCCGAATCGTGAGAAGTCTTTTACGATAACACAGTTAATCTCACCCTTTTTTATCTTCTCCAGCAGTCGCTCAAAGGAAGGCCGCTGGAAATTCGTGCCGGAATACCCATCATCAAAAAACTCATGCTGCTCTGAATCATTCAGTTCTGCATTGCAGTTGATGAAATTCTGAATCAGAGCCTTCTGGTGGGATATACTCTCACTCTCTGATTTGTTCTCTTTTTTCATCAAATCCTGATCAGCCAGGGACAGTCGGATATATTTGCCAATAACCCATTTACTCATTTGCTTCACCTGCCATTTCAGCAATTATCCTGTTAAAGATATTTCTCTGATCTCCAAAGTTCAGTTCCACTTCGACTCGATTATCTTCAAAAATCTTTACAGAGCTGACCAGGTGTTTCACTAAGTCAGAGTCAATCTCAGTAACATTCTCAGCCTGATGAATTACGCTGAACCACTCATTACTCAGCGACAAAACATCGTCCAGTTGAGATTTCTTTGCTTTTTCTGCAGCAAGCCTCTTTTCAATTTCTGCGGCTTCATCATCATATTTCATCTTGGCAAACTGATACTCAGCCTCATCCAAAATACCTTCCACAAAATTCTCAAACAAAGCCTCTCGCTTACTGTTAATCTTTTTCAGTTCCTGTGACAGATAGTTTATCTGACCAACATATTTATCAATCAGATTCGTTTCCTTTACAGAGCCACGCATCTGTCTGATAAGCTTCTCCTGCTTCAATGCCAATTCCAACTGAATATTAATTGCAGCCAGAACCGCATCAGCCACAACCAGATACCTGATGGAATGTCTTGAACATCTTGAATAACCACTATCGAGATATCCGCCACAAACATATATCGCATGATCCTGATCTACAGGATATCTTTTATCTGTAGGCTTGATAAATCGCATTCTCTTCCCACAGTCACCACAATAAATCTTACCCTTAAATTGATTCGTCACAAGTCCCCTGAGCGGAGCATTCTCATCCATCTTTGCCTTAAACTTTTCCGCACGGTCAGCAAACATCTTCTGTACCTTATCGAATAATTCCTGGCTGATAATCGGCTCATGTGCATCCAACACATATCTCCATTCTTCCTCTGGAGCACGATGCATCTTGATTCCCTCGTATAATGATTTCGGAATTCTACCATAAACAATACAGCCGGTATATGTAGGATTCTTCATAATATCAATGATAGTGCGTCCATGCCATACCGTGTGCTTATACTTCTCTGCTCTCCAGATTCCAAGGTCAACCTTGCGTCTGGCAGGCGTTACCGCTCCCATATCATTGAGTCTTTTACAGATTTCATTATGGGAAACGCCCTCAGCCTTCCATTCAAATATCATCCTTACATAAGGTGCTGTTTCCTGATCCACCTCATATCTGTATGCCACTTCCTTGGATTTCACATATCCATAAGGAGCAAATGCCGGAAGGAACTCGCCTTTCTCCTGTCTTGCCCTGAAGGATGTGATGATTTTTCTTGAAATATCCTTGGCATACACATCGTTAATCATATTTTTTAACGGTATCATCAAGGCACCTTCGGCATCATCACAGGTCAGGCTGTCATAACCATCTGTAATGGATATAAATCTGATGCCCATGAACGGAAATATCTTTTCCAGATATTCACCAGCTTCAATATAATCTCTGCCGAAACGGCTCAAATCTTTTACAAGAACGCACTTTACTTTGCCGCGTCTGATATCATCCATCATCCGCTTGAACTCTGGGCGGTCAAAGTTTGTCCCCTTTTCACCGTTATCCTCATAGGTGTCGTAAAGTTTCAAATCTGTATGCTCTGCCAGATATGCTTTACAAAAGCTGATCTGATTGGCAATAGAATCACCGTCATCATCTTTACCGCTATTCTCAATGGACAGGCGAACATAAATTGCCGTGGAAAAATAACTACTTGTCTGTGCTGGTATTTCGATTTCAGCACCAGTGTTTTTTCTGCTTTTTCTTGCCATACCGTACCTCCTACACCGCCATCCGAGATTTCATATCTGCAGGAATATTGGAAATAGCCGCTATCAGCTTATCCCAGTTATCATGGTATCTGAATATAACATGAATACCCTTACCTTCCAGAATCTCAATATGGTCTATCAGATTCACAACTACATTTCTGGTAACCTCCGTAATGTTCTGGTACTGCTTAAACACTTTCGTCCATGACAGCTGTTCCCGATTATTATTGACCATCTGCTCACGTTCAGCCTCTATGGCAGCAATGGCATGTTCCGCTTCCTGTATTTTCATCGCATAGCTTTTCTTAAACAGGAAATATTCATCCTGACCAATCATGCCTTCCTGCAGATTCTCATATAATTTCAACTTGAAGTTCTTATTTCTCTCAATCTCTTCCTTCAGCTTTACGATCTGTGCATCATAATTAAAGACATTCTGCTGATTCTCTGGCAGTGATTCCACCATTTCGAGCAGCTGCTCCGCCTCTAGAACCATATCAATATGGCTTTTTATTGCATTCAGTACACTGTCCATAAGAGTTTTTTCATCTATGCTGTGTGTACTGCAGCCCTTTTTAGCCTTGCGTGTAGAACAGATAAAGTACGTATATTCCTTGCCCCCAACTGTATAATGCTTGCGAACCATGCTCTGTCCACAATCAGCACATTTCAAATAACCCGAAAACGGATAAACTGTTTCCTCTGCAGGAGCGATGCGAATATCCCTCTGCATAATTTTCTGCACGGTATCAAAATTTCTCTTCGCAACAATAGCCGGATGGGAATCCTCTACACGGATCCATTCCTCTTCATCCTTAGGCATAACCTTTTTGACCTTGTAGTTCGGAGTACCACTCTTCCCCTGCACAAGAACTCCTGTGTAAATCTCATTGGTAAGAATTCTTGTAACTGATACAGGTGACCACATAGCCTTTTTATGCACCCTGAAATTGGTCTGCACTTTCATTCCAAGGGAAATCTTATACTCCATCGGACACAAAACTCCCTGCATATTTAACTTATCTGCAATACGCCCCTGGCTCATCCCTTCAAGCTTCCACTTGAAGATTGCCCTTACCACTTCAGATGCATAAGTATCAACCACAAGCTTATTATGGTCTTCTTCATCTTTCAGATATCCATACACGGCAAAAGCACCAATGAACTGCCCCTTTTTCCTTTTAATCTCCAGCTGAGATCTGATTTTCACAGAAATATCCTTACAATAGGCATCGTTAATCAGATTCTTAAAAGGAATAATAAGAGAATCCGACTGGTTCTTATCCAGACTGTCGTAACTGTCATTGATTGCAATAAAACGCACTCCCATAAACGGAAATACTCTCTCAATGTAGTTACCGGCTTCAATATAATTTCTTCCAAAACGGGACAAATCTTTGACAACCACGCAATTCACCTTGCCGGATCGGATCTCATCCATCATCTCCTGGAATGCTGGTCTGTCAAAATTGACACCGGAATATCCATCATCTGTTTTCTCTGAAACCACATGGATTTCCGGATGTTTCGATAAAAAGTCCCTGATCAGGGCTTTCTGATTTGTAATACTATCACTTTCCAGCTTATCGCCGTCATCACGTGACAGTCTTGCATAAATACAAGCGTTGTAGATTTTATTACTCATAACCTTGAATCTCCTTCCTGATATGCTCAGCAAGAAGCAAGGCATCTCAGCACTTAGTGCCTAAATATTTGACCAAGTTCATCTTAACACACTGAGCATCTATACTTCCATGACATCTGAAATATGGCAAATCACAGATTCCTAAGATAACTTTCCACACAATCCTCCAATGTCACATCTGTATCCAGGAAAGAAGTTTTCACAACAGCTTCACCGCATCTAAAGCAATACGGATTCTTAATCTGCTCTACAAAACTTCTCACACGTTCTTCAAGCGGCAATGATCTATCTATTTTCACATCCCTGATATCAATAAGCGTTTCTCTGTCAACAGTTCTAATATCTACTGCCTTCATTTCTTCAACTGTCATAGGCTAACCCATCCTTCCTGAGAAGACCTCTTCCCAAGTCACAGGCAAAGAAAAA
>JBJETB010000066.1:0-43893 GCA_051883095.1 Anaerovoracaceae bacterium | reverse complement strand
GCGGCAGGGTGGAATAAAAAAATAACCTTGCAATTCTGCTCCCATCGGATATAATTATGTATATACGAAAATTGAATAAAGCTTGCCAGTACCCGTAAGGGTTTAAAGGAAAACAGGTGAAATTCCTGTACGCCGCCAACGCTGTAACAGAGGAGTCTGCTTCATTATGTCACTGGGAAACCGGGAAGGCGAAGACAGACCATGATGCTGGAGTCAGAACACCAGCTGGTAAGTGCACTTAAGACGCATTGGGAAGATATGATGCTAAAGTATCTTTGCCGGATGCGTTGTTTTTTTATATGGAGGGCACTAATGAAAAAATTCTTTAAACTCGAAGAAAACCACACAACAGTCAAACAGGAGATTCGCGCCGGCTTGACTACTTTTTTTGCAATGGCGTATATCATCTTCCTCAATCCGGTATTCCTGTCATCTACAGGTATGAATCCCGGCGGTGTTATGGCAGCCACATGTCTGTCGGCTGCGGCCGGCACTCTGCTTTGTGCTTTTATGAGCAACAAGCCTTTTGCCATGGCTCCCGGCATGGGTATGAACGCCTTTTTTGCATATACTTTATGCGGAGCTTGCGGCTATACATGGCAGCAGGCTCTGGCACTGACCTTTATTTCCGGGGTGCTTTTTTTACTTATAGTTGTATCGCCGCTGAGAGATAAGATTATTGATGCGGTACCTGCTAATCTGAAGTATGCCATAAGTGCCGGTGTAGGGCTTTTTATCGCACTGATCGGGCTGCTGGATACAGGCATTGTGTCTATGAACAGCGGATTGCCCGCACTGGGAGATTTATCTTCGCCTGCGGTTATGATTGCGCTGGCAGGTCTGGCAGTGACAGCGATACTGGTCGTACTTAAGATAAACGGAAGCCTGATTATAGGTATGATAATAACCATTATTCTCAGCATTGCTGCAGGACAGACCGCTCTGCCTGATCATTTTGCCCAGCTTCCGGCGGCAATCAGGGAAGTGGCTTTCAAGCTTGACTTTTCCAATCTGACTCTTGGAGAAACAGGACTGGCAGGCGTGATTTCCTTAGTGACGCTTATCATTTCAATAACCATGGTTGACATGTTCGATACCCTGGGATTTTTAATCGGGACCAGTTCCAGAGCAGGGATGATTGACGAGGATGGAAACATGCCGGGTGCGGGGCCGGTTCTCATAGCAGATTCGGCAGGTTCGGTAATGGGTGCTTTGTTTGGAACATCTACAGTTACATGTTATGCGGAATCTGTTGCCGGAATTGCCGCCGGAGGAAAGACAGGCCTGACATCTGTAACAGCTGCACTGTGTTTCCTGCTGGCTGTAGTATTCTCGCCGCTGACGACAGTGATGACAAGCGCAGTTACAGCTCCGGCACTGATAATAGTAGGGATGTATCTGCTGATGGAAGTAAAAAAGGTGGACTTCACTCACATGGATGATGCTGTTCCTGCATTTATAACCATAGTGGCAATGCCTATGACATACTCAATTACCACAGGAATTGCCGCAGGTTTTATATTTCATCTGATATGTAAACTGGCTGCAGGCAAATGGAAAGAATTGAACATGCCTGTCGTCATACTGACCATAGTGTTTTTATTATATTTCTGTATATGAATAAAGGGCTAAAAAGAAAAATACCGCAGAGGATTGATTCCTTTGCGGCATTTTTCTTGTGTCTTTATTATGTGTTTGGAGAAGTATATGAAAAAGAATTAGCTTTCATGCCTTTTCTTATTCCCTTAATTGTTTTTGCCTGAGGCTTCCTGAGAGTCCTGCAGCTTGACATTGATTTTTTTTATCTCATTGTCTCTTACGATAGTGAACTCAACTGTGTCTCCCACCTGATGGCTCTGAATAGTGTTCAGAAGGGTGGAAGAGTCGGTAATCTTCACATCATCTACATAGTAGATCAAATCGCCTGCTTTCAGGCCGGCCTTCTTGGCGTTCTCGCCTGTAACCTCCTGAATATATACGCCTGTGATGGATACACCGTACTGCATTGCTTTCTGAGCCGAAGTCAGATCGACTATGGTGATGCCTGCAGCCGGACGTCCTTCCACATATCCGTTTTCAATCAGTGATTTTACAACGGTTGAAACCTTATCGCAAGGGATAGCGAAGCCGAGTCCCTCAACGTCAGAACCGGATGACTTTGCCACTACGATACCGATAAGGTTTCCGTACTGATCGAAAAGTCCGCCGCCGGAGTTGCCCGGGTTGATTGAAGCGCTGGTCTGAATCAGAGTCATAGTTTTGCCGTCAAGGGTGATTTCTCTCTCAAGCGCACTGATAATACCCTCTGTGGCTGTACCTGAAAGAGTGCCGAGAGGGTTGCCTATTGCAACCACCAGGTCACCTACGTTAAGTTTATCCATAGTGCCTATGGTGACAGGTGTAAGTCCTTTCTGGTCTATCTTGATAACTGCCAGATCTGTCTGCTCGTCTGTGGCAACCAGTGTGGCATCGTATGAAGAACCGTCGTACAAAGTAACCTTGATGGTACTTGCATCTTCGATAACGTGATTGTTGGTTATGATGTAGCCGTCTTCACTGTATATCACTCCGCTGCCTGCCCCCTGGGTGACATACTGACGCAGCCAGGAATCTGTTGCCACAGATTCGGTGGAAATTGCAACCACGGAATTTTCGTTTTTGGCTATAATTTCCTGAACGGAAAGCTCGCTGCCTGTAGCCTGTGCCAGATTGTAGTTGGTAGTGGTGATGGTTTTGTCTACGGTGGCTCCTCCGAAATGACTCATAGCCAGAGCATAGGCGCCTGCCCCCACAGCCGCCGAAATAACCATGCAGATTATCAGCGTAACGGCGAAGGCCTTTCTGGTCACATACACCGGTTCTTTTTTCTCTTTTGGAGCTCTTTTAGGAGCTTCAGCCGTGTCGGTATACACGGTTTTATCTTCTTCGTACTGAAATTTATCCCAATCGTCCATAATACGGCCTCCTTGTCTTATTTCTTTTCTGAATTTACCCAAATTATAGTCGGATTTTGTGTATTTTCTGTGTAAAAAAGATGTGAAATATGATAAAATAACTTGTTGAGGATATAAATATTATGGAAAGATGCTTTATAGAATATACAAGGTGGAGAGAGGCCGCGCTGCCGGAGGATCTGGCGGCAGAGCTTACTGCCATTGAGGGTGATGAGGACGAGATATACGACCGCTTCTGCAGGGATATTGCCTTCGGAACATCGGGACTTCGGGGCAGGATGGGAGCCGGAACCAACCGAATCAATTCGGTGATGCTGAGAAAGGCCACCATGGGCATAGCCCGATACCTCACCGACCGATATGAGACGCCGGGGATAGTTATCGGCTTTGATACAAGAATCAATTCAAAAGAATATGCAGCCTCGGTTGCCGGAGTTTTCGCGGAGATGGGTGTGGACGCCTATATTTTCGGCGAGGCAACTCCTGTGCCGGTGGTGTCTTTTGCTGTGCGTCACCTCGGCCTGAACGGTGGTGTAATGATAACCGCAAGCCATAATACGAGAGAGTATAACGGATATAAGGTATACGATCATTGCGGCAACCAGATAGATGAACATAAAGCGCGACTTGCAGAGGAATATATAAAGAAGGAAGATCCTTTCAGCACGGGTTTGTCATACGGAGAAAACAGCGCCGGCACCGGAAGAGTCCATCTGCTGGACGGAAGCGTCAGGGAAGCCTATATTGATACCATAAAAGCGAATATTCTCTGGTGGGAGGAGCCGGAGAACTGCCGCAAAGCGTTGTCGGAGCTGAAGGTATGCTATACACCGCTCAACGGCAGCGGTCTGGGGTATGTAACTGAAGTGCTTGATCATTTAGGCGTGGGAGCGGTTCAGGTAGTACCATCCCAGAAGGAACCGGACGGAAGCTTTCCTACGTGCCCCTCACCTAATCCTGAGAACGAGGCCGCATTTGCAGAGGCCCTTAAGCTGTGTCGTGCAGAAGGCAGCCGGTATGATGTGATTCTGGCTACGGACCCGGACAGCGACAGAATGGGCGCGGCTGTTTTTGACGGCGAAGGATACTGCAAGCTCAGCGGCAATCAGGTGGGAGAACTGATGCTTGACTATATACTCAGATGCCACAGCGAAAACGTCTGCGGCAGAGAACTGAGGGAGGGAATGACCGTTTTCAAGAGCTTTGTAAGCTCACCTCTCACAGAAAGGATAGGAAGGGATTACGGAGTCAAGGTAAAAAACGTTTTTACTGGCTTTAAAAATATTGCCCTGGAAATGGAGAAGCTGAAGAAGTCCGGAAGAGCAGGAGATTTTCTCTTCGGCTTCGAGGAAAGCCTGGGATACCTTTACGGTGACTATACGAGGGATAAAGACGGAATCATGGCCTGCCAGATGCTGTGCCTTATGGCGTCGGAACAGAAAGCAAGAGGCAAGACACTCCTTGACAGACTTGAGGAAATATACAGTCAGTACGGATACACAGAGTCTATAACTACAGCCCTTATGTTCCATCAGGAAAGAGACCGCAGGCGTATGGAGCTGATAGTAAAATCACTGTTCGACGGCAGACTTAAATCCTGTCCCGGTCTGGGAGACTCCATAAAAAAGGAGTTCTGCTACCGGCAGCAGAACATGTACTGCGCAGATCTTGAAGGCGGTCATCGGGTGATAATAAGGCCTTCGGGAACAGAGCTCAAGCTCAAAATATATATTTTTGCAGGAGGCAGAACCAGGGATGAGGCCATTGACAGCGCTGCCCGGCTATGCTCTCTGGTGAGACAAGCATTGGAGGAAAGAGATGAATAACGTATATACAGGAATAGATAGAAGCGGTTCTTACAGAGTTTATCTGGCGGTAACAACGGAGCTGGTGGAGGAAGCCAGAAAAATACACGACACCACACCTGTGGCCACAGCCGGACTGGGAAGAGTGCTGACGGGAGCGGGACTGATGGGGCTCATGCTTAAAAATGAGTCGGACAAGCTTACAGTGCTCTTTAAAGGCGACGGGCCTGCCAGACAGATTCTGGCCACGGCCTTTGCTGACGGCAGAGTGAAAGGGTACATTGCAAACCCCGACGTAGACCTGCCTCTCAATGAAGCCGGCAAGCTGGATGTGGGCGGCTCCCTTGGAATCGGCGAACTGACCGTCATCAAAGACCTGGGACTGAAGGAGCCTTATGTAGGAACCATCGCTCTGGTTGACGGAGAAATTGCCGATGACCTGACTGCATATTATTATATTTCCGAACAGCAGAACACGGCCATTTCTCTGGGTGTAAAAGTGGATACCGACTGTTCTGTAATGGCTGCGGGAGGCATGATAATCCAGATGCTTCCTGATGCCCGGGAGGAAGCCATAGATGCACTTGAGGCAATGCTGGCGGATCTGCCGCCGATAACTACCCTGGTTGAGGAGGAAAAGACGCCGTCTGCAATGATGGAAAGAATCTTCGGCAGCATGCCGGATGATTTCAGAGTGGAAGGCCTTGAATACAAGACGCTGAGATGGGAATGCGACTGCTCTGAGGAAAGACTTGAGCAGGTGCTCATGACCATAGGGGCGAAGGATCTTGAGGATATCATAGAGGAAGACGGAGAGGCAGAACTGGTGTGCCAGTTCTGCTGCAAAAAATATCACTTCGACAAAGCGCATCTGGAAAGAATTCTGGCAAGCGTAAGGAAAATATAATGAAGTGGAGGTGCTAAGGAATATGGGGAATAGAAGGATAGGAATAATCTTTGGAGGCAAGTCGGGAGAACATGAGGTTTCTCTGCTTTCGGCGGCTTCGGTCATAAGGGCCATAGATAAGGACAAATTTGATCTGTTTTACATAGGAATCACACGTGAGGGCAGATGGATGGCCGTGCCTCGCGTTTTTGGCAGAGATATTGACGGCGACATGGATATTACAGCCGATATAGTTGAAAACGGTTCCTGGGAAAAAGTGGGCACAGAGATTAATCCGGGAGACTTGAAGAAGTATGTAGATTTTGCTTTGCCTGTGATGCACGGCCCTTACTGCGAGGACGGCAAAATTCAGGGGCTCTTTGAGATGCTTGACATACCATACGGCGGATGCGGGGTGCTTGCATCTGCAGCGGCCATGGATAAGGCTGTATCCAAGGAGATATTCGAAAGAGCAGGCCTTCCTGTGTGCCGGTGGGAGCTTGTCACAAGATCTGAAGTGAAGGAAGGTATGGATAAGGCTGCTGAACGTGTTGAAAAGAGCCTTGGCTACCCTTGTTTCGTGAAGCCGGCGAACATGGGCTCAAGCGTGGGAATCAGCAAAGCATCGGACCGGCAGCAGCTGAAAGAAGCTCTAAGACTGGCCCTTGAGTATGATAAGCGTATAGTAGTCGAGGAGTTCATAGACTGCAGGGAGCTAGAGACGGCAGTCCTTGGAAACGATGTACCGGAGGCTGCAGCGGTAGGAGAAATCCTCCCTTCGGCAGAGTTTTACACTTATAATGCCAAATACTGCGACGGTGGAGCGTCGAAGCTCTGCATACCTGCGGAGATTTCCGAAGAAGCCACAGAACGGATACGCCAAATGGCAGTGAAAGCCTATTCGGCTATCGACGGAGAAGGCTATGCCAGGGTGGACTTTTTCATAGATAAAAAGACGGACAGCATATATCTGAACGAGATAAATACGATACCCGGATTCACCAAGTACAGCATGTTCCCGCTGCTTTGGGAGGCGGCCGGCGTAAAGTATCATGAAACCATTGAAAGGATTATAGAACTGGGATATGAGAGATATTACGCTAAAAATAATAGGAAAACAGTGCTTTGACAATAAAGAAGAGGATCAGATGGAATTCATCACCGACGGACAGCTTTTCGTGCGGGACGACTCGGTGTATGTGATTTACGATGAAAGTGAGGTTTCCGGCATGGTTGGCTGCAAGACGACACTGAAGGTCAAGGGAGACTCCGTTAAGATGCGCCGGGTCGGGAAAGTAGGATTCGGTGCGGAGCTTTACTTTGAGGAAGGTAAACGCTTCAGCAGCACATACAACACGCCGTACGGGCCTATGGATATAGAGGTTCTGACCAGCAGGGTGGAAAACAATCTTAACATGGATGAACTTAAGGGCAACATCGATATAGAATACAATGTGAGCCTTGAGGGCATGGCCGAGGGACGCAACAAGCTGACCATAGATGTAATGTAAAAGGAGAGAAAAATGCAAAAGATAGGTTTTGACGCAGAAAAGTACATTGAAGAGCAATCGAAATATATCCTGGAAAGGATAAATCACGGAAACAGTGAAAGGCTTTATCTGGAGTTCGGAGGAAAGCTGGTTCATGACAAGCACGCCATGAGAGTGCTTCCCGGCTTCGATGAAAATGCCAAGATCAAGCTGCTTCAGAAGATGAAGGATCAGGCGGAAATCATAATCTGCATATATTCAGGCGATATCATAAACAGCAAAACACGCCAGGATTTCGGAATTACCTACGACCTGGAAGTCCTCAGACTTATCGATATTTTCAGAAAGTATGATCTGAAGATAAACAGCGTGGTGGTGACCAGATACGAAGATGCGCCGGCTGTCAATATGTTTATCAACAAGCTTGAAAGACGCGATATCAAAACCTATAAGCATTTCTATACAAAAGGTTATCCTACAGATGTGGATACTATAGTAAGCGAGGAAGGCTACGGCGCCAATCCTTACATAGAGGTAACCAAGCCTCTGGTGGTTGTAACGGGTCC
Organism: Anaerovoracaceae bacterium; assembly: GCA_051883095.1. Classification (GTDB taxonomy): domain Bacteria; phylum Bacillota; class Clostridia; order Peptostreptococcales; family Anaerovoracaceae; genus SUG1106. The sequence continues at coordinate 36,192 of JBJETB010000066.1, read as the reverse complement.
CGGCGGCGGAAGCGGCAAGCTGGCAACCTGCCTGTCCCAGCTTTATCACGAATATAAAAGAGGAAACAAGGTTCGGTATGCCAAGTTCGAGACCTTCCCTATATGGAACCTTCCTTTGAAACACCCTGTCAACATCGCCTATGAGGCTGCAACCGCAGACCTGCGCGATGTCAACATGCTGGACTCTTTCCATCTGGAAGCTTACGGAGAAATGGCCGTAAACTACAACCGTGACCTGGAGGTTTTCCCTGTAGTAAAGAGAATTATTGAAAAGATTACAGGTGAATCTGAGTATCAGTCGCCTACGGATATGGGCGTAAACCGTATAGGCCTCTGCATCACTGATGATGAGGTGGTTAAGGAAGCTGCCGTTCAGGAAATCATCAGGCGCTTTATGATAGCAAAGTGCGACTACAAGAAGGGTAAAATCACCGAGGATGCCCTTGAGCGCTCTGAGCTTCTGATGAAGGAAGTAGGAGCTGCAGAGGAGGACAGAGCTGTGGTAATCCCTGCCCGTGAATACGCCGAATATAAACGTAACTGCGATAAGAAATATGTAAACGTTGTTGTCATGGCTATCCAGATGCTGGACGGAACAATTGTGACGGGACGCAGCAGCAGAAGAATGGTGGCAGCAGGAGCGGCAGTGCTTAACGCAGTTAAAAAGCTGGCGGGAATCCCTGACGACCTTTACCTCATTGCACCTAATGTTTTCAAGAGCATACAGGAACTGAAGGGCGGTGTGCTTCATCACGACAGAACCAGTCTCAACCTTGAAGAGATACTGACGGCTCTCTCCATTTCGGCAGAAAGCAATTCCTGCGCAGAAAAGGCTGTTAAGATTCTGGAACAGCTGCGTGGCTGCAGAGCTCACTGTACAGCTATTCTCAGCGAGAGAGATGAGCAGACCCTGAGAGCCATGGGCATAGATGTAACCTGTGACCCTGAATATCTGACAACCAACTTATACTTTGCATAATTTGCATAACTTCGAACAAACTTGAACAGGAGATTTTACATTTAAGATTATATTATGAGCAGAAAAACAGAACGAATGAGAAAAAACAACTCGGCAGAGGCCATGCCACGGTATCTGCGCGTGCTGGGGAACATGAAATACAGGCTCATCATCGAAGGCATCGGCGTAGGACTTCTGGCGGGAATCCTGGTTTCGGCTTTCCGTCTGTCGCTGACAAAGGTGGATGAAATCAGAAATGTGCTGCTTGAAGGGGCTCAGACCAAGGTTTCTCTGGTGGTCTGCTGCCTGCTGCTGCTTTTCTTCTTTACAGTCTGCGTTTCATTTATTGTAACCAGAGAGCCTCTTTGTACAGGAAGCGGCATTCCTCAGGTAAAAGGTGAACTGGACGGAAAGATAAAGACAAACTGGCTCAGCGTTATAATAGCAAAATTTATAGGCGGAATTATGGCTGTAGGAGGCGGGCTTTCACTGGGACGCGAGGGCCCCAGTATTCAGCTGGGTGCCATGGTGGGGAAAGGTTTTTCCAGGCTCAGCGGACGGCTTCGCACTGAGGAAAGGCTTCTGATGACATGCGGTGCCGGTGCAGGCCTTGCCGCCGCCTTCAGTGCACCTCTGGCAGGAGTGGTATTCACTCTGGAGGAACTGCACAAAACCTTCAGTGCTGATGTGCTGCTGTCGACTATGGCGGCTGCCATTACTTCCGACTGGGTGGCATCGTACATATTCGGTTTAAGACCTGTGTTTTCACTGACCATTTCCAACAGCCTGCCTCTTTCCCATTACTGGATGGTGCTTATTCTGGGCGTGATAATGGGAGCGTTTGGAGTGCTTTATAACAGATGTATAGCTCTGTCTCAGGACTTTTTTGCTATGCTCAGGCCTGCCTGGTTAAAGGCGGTGCTGCCATTTGCGGCTATAGTCCTTCTGGCAGTGTTTTATCCACGCGTTCTGGGCAGCGGCCATGACCTTGTGTCATTGGCAGGAGAAGGCGGTGCAGGTGTCAAGGCGCTGCTGATTCTCCTCGTGATCAAGTTTATTTTCTCGATTTTCAGCTTCGGTACGGGGGCTCCGGGTGGAATTTTCCTGCCGCTGCTGGTGCTGGGTGCTGTAACGGGCGGATTGTTCACAGAGATTGTAAGCCCGCTGGTGGGATATGCCAATGCTTATTCTTCATACTTCGTGATTCTGGGAATGGCGGGATACTTTGCCGCTATCGTCAGGGCTCCGATTACGGGCATAATTCTCATAAGCGAGATGACGGGCATCTTCTCCAACCTGCTGCCTCTGGCTATCGTTTCTCTGGTAGCTCACATAACGGCTGAGATTCTGGGCGGTGTGCCGATTTACGACCAGCTGCTGGAGAGGATGCTGTCTGGAAGGGCAAGCGCCGGGAAAAAGGCCGAATAAGGCTGGTACTGATGTATGATGCCGGTTGCTGCATTGTTCGCGTTGTAAAACAACAATCATCTTTGAGCTTTAATCATAATTGATAAAATGAAAAGAGCCGCTGCAGGAATCGAAACAGCGGCCTTTTTGTTGTCTGCGCGCTTTTAAGGTCTGGGTTGTTTGACACGACTAAATCTATTTTCACACACTTTCATTTTAGATTTGTCAGAGGGGGACAGACGCGCAGATGTCCCGAAAAAGACCTTTCAATATAATAGAGTCGAAAAAAATCTGAAATGTGGCAAATGATGCGTAAAAAAGTCGAATTTTTTTAATTTTGAAATGATTTTTGCCTGTAAGAATTAAAAAATAAACTGCTGGTTTATTCTGATTTTCTGTCAATAGTTATATGGTAATCATGGGCAGATATTTATGCCTGAGGAGGAAAGCTACAGTAAATATTATGAGCAGCAGTTTAAATAAGGATGGATTGACAGACAAGGAAAGGCTGGAGGACGAACTTTTGAGCCTTCAGAAGGAGATATGGCTTTACCTGCGTGCTTTTGATATACCGCTCAGCACGGTTGATGATGCAGTACAGGAGACCATGCTCAGAGCGTGGAAAAATATAGGTCAGCTGCGTGATGCTCAGAGCATGAAGTGGTGGGTGCTTAAAATAGCCAGCAATGTAGGCAAGGCATATGTGAAGAAAGAAAAATACAGGGAAATCCGGGAAATATCGCTTGATGAGAGAGTGGAACAGATACCGGATGGCGATGAAGCAGAAATGACCGACGAGGCCCTTTGCATCGCAATGGAGAACACGGAGCTCGAAAAGATTTCTGAGCTTCTCGACAGGCTGAGCGATAAAGAAAGGCAGGTCATAGTCCTGCGGTATATTCACGAACTGCCCCTTACAGAGGTAGCAAAGCTGGTTGGAGAGACATATGCCAACACGAGGACTATAGCGTCAAGAGCCATGAGAAAGCTGAAAAAATACGCAGCGAAGGAGAAAAAGGGTGGAAAATAATAAGGATTATGAGAAAAGACTGGGCAGAAGGCTCAGGGAAGCGTATCTGAAGGACTATGAGGGGCCGGCAATGTCCCGTGAGGATTTTCACCGGCTTATTGAGGCTGCGGAGAAAAAGAAGAACCACAAGAAAGCTATGATAGGCCTTGCCGCTGCCTGTGTGGCGATATGTCTGGTCTGCGGCGGTTTCATTGCAGGAATGAGCATGCGTGAAAGTGCCAGTGCGGGCAAGGACGACGAGACCAAAACCGTGCAGCAGGGCGGCAGCGTGGTTATCGGCAGCGGTGTCAGTGAAAACGATCAGAACGTGGGTGTGTCAACTAAGACCTATACAGACATCGAGGACATCCCTGAAGACCTGCGGGAACAGATTCACTTCCTGGACAGCGACGAGTTTGAGCTGGAGAAGGTGAAGGTGATGTGTACCAATAATAAGCAACACTATATTTTATTTTATAGCAATAGGGTAAATAGAGAAAATCAGATAGAAATAACCGAGCAATCAAATATTTTGGCTGGACAGAGTCAAAAAATAATATTGCCAGAAGCAGAAGCCAAATATAGCGTTGAAAATGTAGAGGTCTTTATCGAGCAAACCAAAAAGGGAGACGTGTACACGTTTCAATCTGATAATGTTATTTTTTATGTTTCAATAAAAGGACAACATCAAATAAAAATAGAGGCCTTAGTAAAAGACCTCATTGGAAATTAAAATAAATTCGAGTAGGTAGTAGTTCGATATTCGTCACTTCCTTGTATGTCGCGACTTACTACCATTAAGCGGTAGCTTGTGCCATATGTTAAAGAAGTGTATTCGTGTACAAAAACACACAGATTTGAATTGAATCCATTGTTGTAGAATACATAGTCTGGATTAGTGCTATCATTCTTCCATACTCCATTTACTAATTTCTGCAAGTAAACTACAACGCTGTAAGAATTCGCTGTGCTTGAGAAGACTACGTCCACTTCTACATCGGCGGTGGTTCCACTTGTTCTGCTAATTGTATAGGTAACGCCAGCGGTTTCCCTTGGCTGAATTCCACCGTCGGCGAAAGCGGCAGCTGCGCTGCTGAATACCATAAGCATTACAAGAACCATAACTAAAATTTTGTTTTTCATAAGAAAACCCTCCTTAAATTAAAATAAACACACACCGGCCCGTACACGAACCGGCCGCTTTCAGTTTTAAAATAACAATTTTCGGGAGGATTGTCAAGTACTGAGAAAAAAACAATAATCAGTGTATTTTAAGGGTTACATTTGCAGAAAAGTGTGGTATAATGTATCTGAAGCTAAAGTTAATTTTTTAACAAGAATGGTCGGCTTCGAAAGATACGTTAGTAAATCTACAAGATTTAAATACTAAAGGAGGCAATTTCAAAATGAAAAAAATTGGCGTATTAGGAACAGGTACTATGGGTGCTGGAATTATTCAGGTTTTAGCTCAGAACGGTTATGAAGTAGTTATGAGAGCCAGAAGAGAATCCTCAGTTGAGAAGGGTCTTGCAACCGTAAAGAAGAACTTAGACAAGATGGTTGCCAAGGAAAAGATCACAGCTGAAGAAGCAGAAGCAGTATTTGCAAGGATCCACGGCTCCACAGACATCAACATCATCGCTGACGCTGACCTTGTAATCGAAGCAGCTACAGAGGACATGGAAGCTAAGAAAGCATTATTTGCTGAATTAGATAAGCTCTGCAAGCCTGAGACTATCATCGCGACCAATACATCATCCTTATCAATCACTGAAATCGCTGCTGCAACAGGCAGACCTGACAAGGTTATCGGAATGCACTTCTTCAACCCGGTTCCTGCAATGAAGCTGGTTGAAATCATCAAGGGATTAACTACTTCCGAAGAAACCAAGGAAACTATACTTGCTTTAACAACAGCTCTGGGCAAGACTCCTGTAGAAGTTGCTGAAGCTCCTGGATTCGTAGTAAACAGAATCTTACTCCCTATGATCAATGAGGGAATTGGAATCCTTGCAGACGGTGTAGCCGATGTTAAGGGCATCGACACAGCTATGAAGCTCGGCGCTAACCACCCGATGGGACCTTTGGAATTAGGAGATCTTATCGGACTTGATGTTTGCCTTGCTATCATGAACACCCTGTACGAAGAATACGGTGATCCTAAGTACAGACCGCATGTTCTGCTTAAGAAGATGGTAAGAGCAGGCAAGCTGGGAAGAAAGACAGGCGTAGGCTTCTACGACTACACAAAATAAGATGATTTACTAATAAGGATGTATTAGGTTAGATGTATTAGAAAACTCAAACAGTACATAAGGGCTGTCACACCTACGGCAGATAATGTCGGTGCGGCAGCCCTTTTTCGTTCTTAGAGTGCTTCGTATTCTTTAATAAAGTTTACAGTCAGCTCGACTACCATTTCAAGGTCGTCCATGTTTACTGTACCTACAGGTGAATGCATGTAACGCTGCGGAATTGAAATACCGCCTGCCAGTACGCTGCGTCCGGCAAAGGCAGCCGACCATGCGTCTGTGCCGCCTCCGGTCATGACTTCACGCTGGAAAGGAATTCCGTGTTTTCTGGCTACGTCGATGAGCTTGTTGGTAAGCTTGCGAGGCACATTGCTGCCTGTCGCACCAAGAATCGGATCCCAGTCATAGTACTTTATCGCAGGACCTTTGCCCATGAGGCATGAAATTTTGCTTTCTTCCACGCCCGGTGTGCCTCCGGTCAATGTTACGTCAAGTGCGATATACAGGTCAGGATCGGTGTTGGCCACAATAGGACCGCCGGCACGGATGCCCACCTCTTCCTGGGTAGAACCCACCATGATTACCGTGTACTCTGTTTCCACACCCTTAAGTCTGCGGAGCGTTTCAACCATAACGGCACAGCCGGACCGGTTATCGATGGACTTGCCGGTGTAGTATTTTCCGCCGTTAAGCACATAGCCCTCTCTGGCATATGTCATATAGCAGCCTACCTCCACGCCCAGAGCGCGGGTTTCCTCGGCACTGTCCGTTCCGAAGTCAATGAACAGGTCTTCAATTTTTATTACCTTTTCGTGGTCCTCCTCTGTCATAATGTGTGCAGGTTTGGAGCCGGTCACGCCGTAAACACGGCTTCCGTCGTCGGTGATTACAACCATATCCTGGTTTACTGCAGTCCTGTCATCGTGGTAGCCTACCGGCAGAAAACGTGCCAGACCATTAGGTTCTATGTAGTTTATAATGAATCCGATTTCGTCCATGTGGGCAGAAAATACGATTTTTTTATCACGATTCTTTCCGTACTTGATGAAGTACTGATTTCCCATCGGGTCGGCTTTATATTCATCATATAAGCCTTCCATCTCCTGACGGAGTACGGCGGCAACTGCTGTTTCGTCACCGGAAACACCGTATTCGTTATCAAGATGGATTAATGTATTCAGCAATGCGCTGTTGGACATATTATCTTCTCCCTTCAAACATTCTTTTAATTTACATTACAAATCCGCATATCAGATATAGAATTACCGAGCCTACGGCCGCAATGGAAGCATACGGCAGCGACGCGAACATCAGATCCATTGACTTGATTTCGCAGCCCTGTGAACACATGATAACGCCGTCACCATACAGGCAGGTATTGCTTCCGAAGGCTGCTCCGGAGAATACTGCTGCAGAAGCCAGAATCGGATCTACACCCATAGCCTGTGCCAGAGGAATTACGATAGGCAGAATGATTGCAGCCAGATCCCAGAAGCATCCGGTGGCATATGCATAGATTCCGCAAACGACAAATACCACTGCCGGAAGGAAAGCACCCTTCATAATCGGTTCGGTGATACTGATAACGTAGTCTGCCAGGCCGAGATCCAGGTTTACAGACTGTACTGCAAATGCCAGTACTGTGAGAATCATAACGAAACTCATGCTTACCACGCCGTCGTAGCAGGCAGTTAAAAGCTCGGTGAACGTCATCTTCTTTTCAACAAGATACAATACCAGAGCGGTTATTACTCCTGCCGCGGAGCCAATCAGTACCTCGGTTCCCGCCAAAAGTGTTACCGCAATCATTACAACCAGCGGAATCAGGAAATTCCAAGGATGTGCGTTTTGAGTCTCTGCGATTGCCTCAGGTGATTCCTCAGTGATGAGCTCACGCTCTGTTCCTTCCGGGAACACATCTCCTGTTGCTTCGTATCTCGCATAGTCTTTTTTAATCTGTCCCATCTTAGGAATGATTCCGATAATCTGCAGAACGCAGACGATTACAGCAAGATAAGCATAGAATGTGAAAGGCAATGCTTTCAGATATGCACCCATTCCGCTGCCGTTTACAGTTATGCCTTCGTTTTCCATCAGCATGGCGAAGTATGCTGCCCATGAAGAGAGCGGAATAAGCAGGCAGACCGGAGCGGCCATTGTATTTACAACATAGGCAAGCTGAGTCCTCGGCACACCGAGTCTGTCGGTGATTCCCTTCATGGTAGTGCCTACGGCAAGATTGTTCAGATAGTCATCCAGGAAAATGATAATACCCAGAATGGCTGTTGCGAATAAAGATTGTTTCTTGGTTTTGACAAATTTTCCCGCCCAGATGCCGAAGTCCTTGACTGCGTTTGATCGTTCAAACAGAACAATAAGCATGCCGAACATGGCTACAACAAGAACGATCCACTGGAAGCTCTCGTTGGTCATGGATGCGTAGATGTAGTTGAACCAGCTGTTGACGAATCCGTCGTTTGCGCCGGCCAGAATTACTGCACCTACGGTCAGACCGCATGTCATGGCGAAGAGTGTCTTTTTTGTTGTTACTGCTATTACCAGAATCACGAGAACCGGTAACAGACTGATGATACCATAACTATCCATTTTCTCTTTTACCTCCAAATGTGATTGACTATTAGTGTACCACACTGATTGGTGACATTCAAGGAATAACGAGGTCATCTCTCTCTTTTTTTCTTGCATTTTTTCCGGCAAACGTATATTATATCTATGTGATTGTAATATTCTAATTTGAATTATTTTCTGCAATTGATCATTTCTGAAAATTTCTTGAGAAAGGTGCGGCCCCGTGTCTGGCCGCAAAGGTAATATGTTATGGAAGAAAAAAATCTGAACACAGCATCAGAGGAGATTATGGAAGAAACTCAAACTGAACAGGAAAATGTACCGGAGGCAGAAGCAGAACCTTCGGAACGCCGTCAGAAGCAGGAACGTCCCGAGGTAGAGGGCATTCTTGAGATTCAGGAGGAAAACAATTTCGGCTTCCTCAGATTTTCCAATTTCCTCACAAGTGATAAAGATATTTATGTTTCGCCAACACAGATCAGAAGATTCAACCTTAAGACAGGCGATAAGATAAGATGCATAACCAGACTGCCTAAGGAGGGTGAACGCTTCGGCGCTCTGCTTTACGTGCTGACAGTAAACGGAGACGAGCCGGGACGTGCCATCAGAAGACCGGATTTCGACGACCTGACTCCTGTTTTTCCTTATGAAAGGCTGAGACTGGAGGACGGCACGAGAGACCTTTCCATGAGACTCATAGATATCGTAGCTCCTATAGGCAAAGGTCAGAGAGGCCTGATAGTGGCGCCGCCAAAGGCGGGCAAGACGGTCCTCCTTAAAAAAATAGCAAATGCCATCGAGAAGAATTACCCTGATGTGGAGCTTATAGTCCTTCTGGTAGATGAAAGACCTGAGGAGGTCACTGATATGAAACGCTCACTCATCGGGGGCGAAGTAATCTACTCCACCTTTGACGAGCTTCCGGCTCACCATGTAAAGGTGGCGGAAATGGTGCTGGCCCGTGCGCAGAGGCTGGTTGAACACGGCAAAGATGTGGTAATATTACTTGACAGCATAACCAGGCTGGCAAGAGCATATAACATGGTTGTGCCCGCATCGGGAAGAACTCTTTCCGGAGGTCTGGATCCGGGAGCACTGCACAGACCTAAGAAGTTCTTCGGCGCTGCCAGAAAGATGGAGGAAGGCGGTTCCATCACCATACTGGCTACGGCTCTGGTGGAGACAGGCAGCCGTATGGACGAAGTTATTTTCGAAGAATTCAAGGGCACGGGCAACATGGAACTTCACCTTGACAGGAAGCTTTCCGAAAAGAGAATTTTCCCTGCCATCAGCCTGAACAAGTCGGGTACACGCCGTGAGGATCTGCTCATGGATCAGGATGAACTGGAAGCAATCTGGGCAATGCGCCGTGCCATGGCTAACAGACCGCCGGCAGACGTTACCGAAGAGATCATAGAGAATCTTGCTCACACCAGAAGCAATAAAGATTTTATACAGATAATCAAAAAAGTTTTAATAGAAGACTAAGAGGACCGGAATATGGATTTGAACAGAATTTTCTTAAAGGGCGCATGCCCTACATCAATAGGCGGACAGGCCATAATGGAAGGAATCATGATGAGAGGCCCTAAACGTACCGCCATAGCCATCAGACTGCCTAACGGCAAGATACACATGAAGACCCAGCCTACGCCTAAGGGCAGCAAATGGGGTAAAATCCCGCTGATCAGAGGCGTTGTAAATTTCGTGGCGTCCCTGGTATACGGCACCAAGGTACTCATGTACTCGGCTGACGTGCTTGAGGCCAACTATCCGGAGGAATATGAAAAGGACAAGTTTGACGTATGGGTAGAGGAAAAGCTGGGCAAGGAAAAGGCCTGGAACATTCTCATGGTGCTTTCCGTGGTGCTTGCTCTGGTTATGTCGGTGGGCATTTTTATGCTGCTGCCTACAGTAGTTGTAGGATGGGTGGCTCATCTTACTGACAGCGTGCTGCTTCTGAACCTGATAGAGGGTCTGGCTCGAATCCTGATTTTCGTGCTTTATATATGGCTGATTTCCATGATGAAGGATATAAAGACGGTGTTCCAGTATCACGGAGCGGAGCATAAGACTATACACTGTTTCGAGAACAACCTGGAACTGACACCGGAAAACGCCCAGACTTTCTACACGCTGCATCCTCGCTGCGGAACCAGCTTTATGGTATTCGTAATGCTTATAGCGGTGCTTGTGCATGCTTTCATGGGATGGCCTAACGTTTGGCTTCGCATAATCACAAGAATTCTGGTGCTGCCTGTAATTGCAGGTCTTTCCTATGAACTGCTCAAGTGGGCGGGAAGAAGCGACAACTGGCTTGTAAAGACACTCAGCCTTCCCGGAATCTATCTGCAGAAGCTGACCACCAAGGAGCCAACTCTGGAACAGCTGGGGGTGGCCATTGCTTCAGTCAAGGCCGTGCTTAATGACGGAGACGATGTGCCTTATTTTGAGGGCATCTGTGATAAAGAGGGAAAACCTGTAGAAGGCGAGGTTGAATATTATGAGCCTGCCAATTAAAGAACTGATAAGTATAGGGACGAAACAGCTCCGGGACGCGGGAGTTGACGATGCTGAAATAGATGCGAAGGAGCTTTACTGTTATATGCAGGGCATGGACAGGACTGCGCTGATGCTCAGATGGCAGGAGGTTTTGCAGGATAACCAGTGCGAGGCATATTTCGATCTGATTGAACGACGTGCCTCCAGAGTGCCGCTTCAGCACATCACCGGAAGACAGGAGTTCATGGGGCTTCCTTTTGAGGTCAATGAAAAGGTGCTGATACCCAGGCAGGATACGGAAACCATGGTGGAGGATGCTCTGGAGCTCATGGAAAAGGGAACTCTCAGAGGACAGGAATATACCGACGGCCTTAAAAAAGGCGGTGATGTCCTTGACCTGTGCTGCGGCAGCGGAGCCATAGGCGTTTCCATAGCGAAGATGGCCAGGGGTACCCATGTTACATGTTCCGACCTGAGCAAAGAAGCCCTTGAGGTGGCAGAGAGAAATGCCCGCCTTAACGGATGCAAATCTGTGAAATTCGTGGAAAGCGATATGTTTGCGGCTTTCTGCGGCAGGCTGGGGAAGAAAAAGTTTAATCTGATAATTTCCAATCCGCCGTACATTCCGCCGTCGGTTATCGAAGGGCTTGAACCGGAGGTGCGTGACCACGAGCCTATGATGGCTCTTGACGGAGGGCAGGACGGACTGGACTTTTACCGCATAATCGCTGAGCAGGCACCGGAGCACCTTAAAAAAGGCGGAGTGCTTATGCTGGAAATCGGTTTCGACCAGAAGGAAGCGGTGAAGGGGCTGTTGCAGGAAACGGGACGATTTGAAAAGATTGTCGGACTTACGGATCTGACGGGAAAGGACCGGATTATCTGCGCAGTACTATCAAAAAATTCTTAAAAAACCGCTTGATTTATGCATTTTCTTGTGATATAGTATAAGGGCTGTAATGGATTTTGCGGCAGAATATTAAATTATGCCGGGCACGGGCCTGAGCAGGAAAGGAAACGAACATGAAGGAAGGAATCCATCCTGATTATAAGGAATGTAAAGTAACTTGCGCATGTGGTAACACTTTCGTTACTAGATCAACTAAGGAAGAATTAAGACTTGACGTATGCTCAGCTTGTCACCCGTTCTTCACTGGTCAGCAGAAGTTCATCAACAGAGGCGGCCGTGTTGAAAAGTTCAAGAACAAATACAACATGGATTAATCATTACATCCGAAATAATCGCGAAAAACAGAGCCGGAATCAAAATTCCGGCTTTCTTTATGACTGAATTTATGGTAAAATAATAGTTTAGAAAACGGAGGATATAAACATGTTTGACAAACTGGATTTTATACTTGAGAAATACGAAGAGCTTTCCCTGAAAGTATCGGACCCGGAAATCATAAACAATCAGCCCCTCTGGCAGAAGCACATTAAAGAAATGGGCGAAATGGAGCCGATTGTAAACAAATACAGAGAATATAAAAAAGCCAAGGAGAGCATTGCCGAGGCCAGGGAAATGCTTGAAATGGGCGATGATGAGCTGAAGGAGCTGGCCAAGATGGAGATTGCAGAGCTGGAAGATAAGATTCCGGCCATGGAAGACGAGCTGAAGATTCTCCTTCTGCCAAAAGATCCTAACGATGAAAAAAATGTAATCCTGGAAGTCAGAGCAGGTACAGGCGGCGACGAAGCGGCTTTGTTTGCTCAGGATCTTCTCAGAATGTATTTGAGATATGCTGAACGCCGCGGCTGGAAGGCTGAAATCATGGATGTCAACGAGACAGACATAGGCGGCATCAAGGAAGTCAGCGTTCTTATAAAGGGTAAGGGCGCATACTCCAGAATGAAGTACGAAAGCGGCACTCACAGAGTTCAGCGTGTGCCTGAGACAGAAAGTTCCGGCAGAATCCACACATCAGCAGCTACAGTTGCCGTGCTTCCTGAAGTGGACGATGTAGAAGTGGAAATCAATCCTAACGATGTCAGAGTAGACGTTTACCGTTCGTCGGGCAACGGCGGACAGTGCGTAAACACCACTGACTCTGCAGTCAGACTGACACATATTCCTACAGGACTGGTCGTAACCTGCCAGGACGAAAAATCACAGATAAAGAATAAAGAAAAGGCATTCAAGGTTCTGCGTTCCAGACTTTATGACATGAAGCTGCAGGAGCAGAATGCGGAAATATCTTCTGAAAGAAAGAGCCAGGTAGGTTCAGGCGACAGAAGTGAACGTATCAGAACCTATAATTTCCCTCAGGGAAGAGTAACCGACCACAGAATCGGCATGACTATCTACAAGCTGGACAGCTTCCTTGACGGAGAAATCGACGAAATCGTTGACGGCCTCATCACCAGCGACCAGGCCGAAAAGATGAAAGGCTTTTAGTAGTGGAAACAAGAATTTTTGGTACAAGTGAAGAGGATATACAGCAGGCGGCGGAGATAATAAAGGAAGGCGGCCTGGTGGCTTTCCCTACGGAAACCGTATACGGGCTGGGGGCGGACGCTCTTAATCCGGATGCGGTAGGCAAGGTCTATGCAGCCAAGGGCAGGCCCTCCGACAATCCCATGATTGTGCACATATCGTCTAAAGACGATTTAAGCCGTCTGACCTTTGAAATCACTGAGGATATGAAAAAGCTGGCAGATGTTTTCTGGCCGGGTCCTCTCACCATGGTAGTACCTGCAAGGCCTGTAGTGCCGAGGGTCACCACGGGAGGTCTGGATACGGTGGCAGTAAGAATGCCGTCGGATTTGACTGCAGCATCTCTGATAACGGCATCAGGGGTTCCAATTGCTGCACCCAGCGCAAACCTTTCAGGTAAACCAAGCCCGACTACGGCAAGGCACGTCATCGATGACCTTGACGGAAGAATCGATGCCATCATAGAAGGCGGAGATTGTCAGGTGGGAATAGAGTCCACGGTGGTGGATATGACAGGAAGTGTACCTGCTGTTCTGAGACCGGGAATAATAACACGTGAGCAGCTTGCTGCAGCTTTGGGAAAGACCGTTGAACTGGATCCGGCGCTGACGGCTAAACCGGAAATAAGACGTGGAGAAGGACTGCTGGAGACCGATGGAGATTTCAAGCCGAAGTCTCCGGGAATGAAATACAAGCATTATGCTCCAAAGGCGGAGATGATAATATATAAGGGCGACAGAGAAAAAGCGGCTCTGGCCATGGCCGAGGAAAAGCTTCGCAGAGTGGAGTGCGGTCAGAAGGTGGAAATAATCATCTACGATGATGAGGAGCCCGAAAAGGCAGCCAGAGAGTTTTTCGCCAAGCTGAGAGCCTGTGACAAGGCGGGCGTAGATGTGATTCTGGCGGCAGCTCTAAAGGAAGACGGAGTAGGCTTTGCTGTGATGAACAGAATGTTCAAATCGGCGGGATATAATATAGTAGAGGTATAAGAACATGCGGGCTCATATGCCTGCAGACCGGAGGTAAAAATGTTAAAGATTGCAGTAGCCAGCGACCATGGCGGTTTCACACTTAAAGAAAAGGTAAAAGAGCACCTGGTGCAGAGAGGCTTTGAGGTAGATGATCTGGGCACCCATTCCGAGGAGTCGGTGGATTATCCTGCTTACGGAAAAGCCTGCGGAGAGGCTGTGGCTTCGGGAAAGGCTGATCTGGGCGTAGTGGTATGCGGGACAGGCATAGGCATTTCCATAGCAGCAAACAAGGTTAAAGGCGTAAGATGCGGACTCTGCACATCTGTGGAGATGGCACACCTGACCAAGCAGCATAACAATGCCAATATACTGGCTCTGGGAGGCAGAACCACAGAACCTGAACTGGCTCTGAAAATAGTTGATGAGTGGCTGGACACAGAGTTTGAAGGCGGGCGCCACCAGCGCAGAGTGGATATGCTGGACCAGATGTAGTCGATATTTTTAATTTAATATAAAAACATAAGGAGAAAGTGAAATGGGCAAAGTACACGTATTTGATCATCCGTTAATTCAGCACAAGACAGCTTTGATGAGAAAAACATCCACAAGCGTCAAGGAGTTCAGAGAGCTGGCGAAGGAAGTGGCCATGCTCATGGGCTATGAGGCTACAAGAAATCTGCCTCTCAAAGAGGTGGAAATAGAAACTCCTATCTGTACTACCAAGATGAAGATGCTGGATGGCGAGGACATTGCTATCGTTCCTATTTTAAGAGCCGGACTGGGTTTCGTAGACGGAATGCTGGCACTGGTTCCTAATGCCAAGGTTGGTCACGTTGGCTTATACAGAGACCCTGAAACACATAAACCGGTAGAGTACTACTGCAAGCTTCCTGTTGACATAGAGAAGAGAAAGATTTTCGTAGTTGACCCTATGCTTGCTACAGGTGGAAGTGCTGCGGCAGCCATAGATTTCATCAAGCAGAGAGGCGGAAGGGATATCGTTTTCATGTGCCTTATTGCTGCTCCTGAAGGTATCGAGGCTCTTCAGAACGCACACCCTGATGTAGATATATACATTGCAGCCAAGGACGAAAAACTCAATGAAAACGCATACATCGTTCCGGGACTGGGCGATGCCGGTGACAGATTATACGGCACTAAATAAGACAATTCGGAGGACAGATAAAATGGATTTTAATTTTATACCGGATACCGTAAGCAAGTACGACAATGTTTACGATGTTCTTAAGGAAAGAGGATTTATAGAACAGTGTACTGATGAGGATAAGGTTCGTGAGCTGCTGCAGAATGAAAAGGTAAAGTTCTACATCGGCTTCGACCCGACAGCTGACTGTCTCCATGTGGGACATTTCATGCAGGTTATCATCATGATGTACATGCAGAAATTCGGACACACACCGGTAGTTCTCATCGGCGGCGGTACAGGCATGGTTGGAGACCCTTCCGGCAGAAGCGATATGCGTCAGATGATGACTGTAGAAACCATAGAACATAACTGCGAACAGTTCAAAAAACTCTTTGATAAGTTCCTGGATTTTGATGATGAATGGAAATATGAGGGAAACAACGGCGTTTATGAACCGGGGCACCAGAACAGGGAACCTGAGCCGGGTAAGGCTGTTGCAGTCAACAATGCACGCTGGATCAGACCTCTCAGCTATATAGATTTCATGAGAGAAATCGGCTCATGCTTTAACGTGAACACCATGCTCAGAGCCGAGTGCTTCAAGCAGAGAATGGAGCGCGAGGGCGGACTTACAATACTTGAACTTGGATACATGCTTCTTCAGTCATACGACTTCATGGTAATGGCCCGTGACTTCGACGTTAAGATTCAGTTCGGCGGCAACGACCAGTGGTCAAACATTATCGGCGGCGTGGATCTGACAAGAAAGAAGACCGGCAAAGAAGTTTACGGCATGACCTTCTCCCTTCTGACCAATTCAGAGGGCAAGAAGATGGGCAAGACTGCCAAGGGAGCTCTCTGGCTAAGCCCTGAAAAGACCAGCCCGTACGAGTTCTTCCAGTACTGGAGAAACGTAGCAGACGCAGACGTGAACAAGTGCCTGAGAATGCTCACTTTCCTCCCTATGGATGAGGTTGAAAGACTTTCTGCCCTTGAAGGTGCAGAAATCAACAAGGCCAAGGAAATTCTGGCTTATGAGGTTACCAAGCTGGTTCATGGCGAAGAAGAGGCGAAGAAGGCACTTGACGGTGCTCGTGCAGCATTTGCAGGCGGCGGTTCCATGGACAATGTGCCGACAAAGAAAATGCCTCGCAGCGAGTTCGAAGGCGAAGGTAAGGGAATTGTTACTTTGATTAAAGAACTGGGCCTGGTACCTAACACCAGTGAAGGCTTCAGAACCATCGAGCAGGGCGGCCTGACTGTTGCCGGAAACAAGGTTACAGACGGCAAGCTCAAGGTAACAGTGGACATGTTCGATGAAGACGGCAAGCTGCTGATTCAGAAGGGCAAGAAGAAGTTCCAGATGGTTGAGCTGGACTAATGGCAACTAATACCGAGTTAGTGTCGAGACTATAGACTTTAGTGCTAGCTAAGAATTAGAACAAATTCAAATGGAATTCAAATCCCCCAAAAAACGTTAAAAAAGTGCGTTTTGATGGGGGATTTTTTGCGTTTTGGGACGTTTTCTGTCGAAATTTATTCTAAAAATTACAAAAAATCTCAAAAAACACCCATCAAATCGTCATTTTCTTTGCTTTTTAGTGGGGATTGACGCTTAATCTCTTAAATCATGGGTAACATCAGGGGTATCTAAACCATCGGCAGCACTACTCCGTAGAACACGCCGCCCAGAGCACCGCAGATTATCAGTGTAATAATCGGATTGACCTTGAATTTCCATACAAGCAGCAGAGCGATACCGAAGAACAGCAGGCTGTAAAGACTGGTGATTGAGATTTCTGCTACGGAAAGACATGAAGCCGCAATGAGCCCTATAACTGCGGGCCGGATGCCGGCAAGAGCATTCTGAAGATGTCTGTTCCCCTTGAATTTGGAGAAATAAAACGAAACAATAAGTGAAAGCGTAACCGGTATGGCAATAGTGCAAAGGGTGCACATGATGCCGCCCCATATGCCGAACATGTTATAGCCTACGAAAGTAGCTGAATTCACTGCGATAGGCCCTGGGGTCATTTCGGCGATTGCAACGATATCGACGAACTGCTCCGGCGAGATCCATCCGTTTGCTTCTACGATTTCACGCTGAATAAAGGAAAGAACGGCGTACCCTCCTCCAAAAGAAAAAGCGCCTATTTTAAGGAAGGCAAAGGCCACTTTTAACGGGAGATACGGCATATTATTCACCATCCTTTCCTGATTTTTCAATCTTTTTTTCAACCTTGTCGGCACCAGCGTTATGAGCATCAACTGCTTTAACTACAGTTCCGCGTATGAAGAGTCCGTAGAGGGCGGAAGCAAGGATAACAACGATGGGGTGCAGGCCGAACACTGCAATGGCAGCTAAAGCAGCAAGAGCGATGAGCCAGTTGAAGTACACCGTGATTTTTGCCGATTTAGCCAGTTTGATGACAGCGTAAAGAATCAGGGCTACAACGGCAGGGCGTATACCGTCAAATATATACTGTACTATCGGATATTCGGTCAGATTGCTGAAAACCATAGCCACTGCAAGTATAATTATAACACTCGGCGAAGCGGCACCGAGAACTGCTGAAAGAGCGCCCTTGACTCCGCGGACACGGTAACCTACAAAGGTAGCTGCATTGATGGCAAGGGGGCCGGGAAGGCTATTGGTAAGGGAAATAGCATCGAGAAACTCCTCGTCGTCCATCCAGCCTTTAGTATCCACCACTTCTTTTTGTATTATGGGCAGCATGGCATAGCCACCGCCTATTGTAAACAGTCCGATTTTAAAGAAGACTGTAAAAATTTCCAAAAGACGTTTCAATTTTTTTCTCCTTTGATACGTTTGTGCTTAATTATACCCGGTCTCAAGCTTCAAAAGCGTTTATCGGATCTGCCCGCTGCCGTGAATAATATATTTATACGTGGTCAGCTCCTGCAGTCCTATAGGGCCTCTGGCATGGAGCTTCTGGGTAGAAATACCCATTTCGCATCCCAAACCGAATTCTCCGCCATCGGTAAACCGGGTGGAAGCATTGACATAAACTGCGGCACTGTCTACCATGCGAGTAAACAGGTCAGCATGGGCTTTTGTTTCCGTAATGATGGCCTCGCTGTGGCCGGTGGAATGCTCTGCAATGTGGGCAATGGCTTCTTCCACCGAATTCACTACCTTCACGCCCATTTTGTAATCCAGAAATTCCGTGTCAAAATCCGCACTCCCGGATTTTTCTCCTGCTATAACTTTCGCTGCCTGCGGATCCAGGCGCAGTTCTACCGGCGTTTTTCCTTCGGCAACTCTATTTTCCACCAGCCTGCCGGACAGCTTCGGCAGGAATTCATCTGCCAACGCCTGGTGAACCAGCAGCACCTCAGCCGCATTGCACACCGACGGACGGCTTGTCTTGGCATTCTCAATAATGTCCAGTGCCATATCCTGATCCGCACTGTCATCTACATAAATGTGGCATATTCCGGTGCCGGTCTGAATGCACGGCACCTTGGCGTTTTCAACGCAGGACTGGATCAGACCTGCGCCGCCCCGCGGAATCAGCAGGTCGATGTAACCCACACCATGCATCAGTTCCAGTGCGCTCTCCCGGGAGGTGTCCTCCACCAGTTGCACCGCTTCCCGAGGCAGCCCGGCGGCGGCAAGACCTTCCTGCAGGGCCTGGCATATGGCCGCCGCCGAACGCCAGCTCTGCCGCCCTGCGCGCAGAATGCTGGCGTTCCCGCTCTTCAGAGCCAGGGCTGCCGCATCACTGGTTACATTGGGTCGGCTTTCGTATATGATGGCGATGACTCCGAGAGGCACCGCCGTTTTTTCTATAATCAGACCGTTAGGCCGCTGGATTCGATCCAGAACACGTCCCACAGGGTCCGGCAATTTGACTACATCGCGGATGCCGTCTGCCATGGCATCGATTCGCGCTGACGTCAAGGAAAGACGGTCAATCATCACGTCAGATACTGTGCCGCGGGCTTCTTTCACATCCAATGCATTTTCCTTAAGAATTTTCTCCGAAAAAGCCTGCAGGTAATCTGCCATCAAAAGCAGTGCCTGATTTTTCCGCTCAGAAGGTGCTGCAGAAACTGTAGGGGCTGCAGATTTTGCAGAGCGCATAATTTCAAGGGTTGTCTTCATCACTTAGCCGTATCCTTTCTTCTTGATGCAAACCGGGTTCCTACCGGTGTTCCATCCATAATATCGTATAGAATATACGGATCCCGTCCGTTGGCAATGATCATGTCACAGCCTGCACTTGTGGCGATTTCCGCTGCCTCCAGCTTGGTCACCATTCCCCCGGTACCCAGACTTCCGCTGCTTCCGCCGGCCGCTACCTTTAGTTCTTCTGTAATCTCTGAAACCAGAGGAATCAGCCTGGCATCCGGATTTTTATTCGGGTCAGCCGTGTACAGACCGTCGATATCGGAAAGAATGATATAAAGGTCCGCATCTACCTCCCGAGCCACCACTGCGCCTAAGGTGTCATTGTCACCGATAACGATCTGCTCTGTGGCAACCGTGTCATTTTCATTGACAACAGGAATGGCATGGAGCTCCAGCAGCGTATTCATGGTGTTGGTGAAGTTTTTTCGCCGACCATCATCGTTGATGTCGGATGCGGTCAGCAGAAGCTGGGCCACAGTGTGGTTATATTCTGAAAACAGTTTATCATAGGTATACATCAGCTCGCATTGGCCTACAGCAGCCGCGGCCTGCTTGCCGGGGAGAGTATCGGGTCTGCGGTAAAGTCCCAGTTTGCCCATTCCCATGCCGATGGCTCCTGAAGAAACAAGAATCACCTCGTGCCCCGCGTTTTTAATATCACTCAGCACATTACAGAGCTTTTCCATATGACGTATATTCAAATGACCCGTGGCCACATGGGCCAGGGTAGATGTTCCAACTTTAATGACGATTCTCATAGGTGCCCTCCTTGCTGGTCGAAATTTATATCATTCTATCAATCAATATCGTTCATCATAACACAATATGGCATTGATTGCAAACAGATCAGAGGGACATTTCCCTTCAAATCCCGGAGTATAATTATTTTTCGTTTAAGACAGCAAAAAATTACAAAAATCCATCGGCTTTTCAAAAAAGTCCTTGCAATTACAAGGCTTAGGCTATATAATATTATCGCACGTTTGTGCGCAGGCGGGCGCAGGATGGGAATCCGTCCGGGACCCGAAACTAAAAGTTTTTAGTATATCGAAACAGATTCCGCTGTCCGCAAGCAGCTGAATCCCAGTAGACAAGGCCGAAACAGTTTGTTGGGCGCGTGCCGGGCAAACCCAGTAGGTAGAAAGGAAAAAGAATGAAATCATTTATCGCAAAACCTGCAGAAGTAGAACGTAAGTGGTACGTTATCGATGCAGAAGGCAAGACTTTAGGCAGACTTGCATCAGAAGTTGCTTCAATCCTTCGCGGAAAGAAGAAGCCGACTTACACACCTCACGTTGACTGTGGTGACTATGTAATCGTTATCAACGCTGAAAAGGTTGAGGTTACAGGAAAGAAGAGAAAAGAAAAGATCTACAAGAGACATACTGGTTATCCAGGTGGATTAAGAGAGATCACCTTCGAAAAACTTCAGGCAAAGAAGCCGGAAGAAATCATCAGACACGCTGTAAAAGGCATGCTTCCTGATGGAAAGCTTGGCAGACAGATGTTCAAGAAGTTAAAGGTTTATGCAGGTCCTGAGCATGCTCATGCTGCACAGAAACCGGAAACATGGGAATTCTAAGGAAAGGGAGGAATAGACAATGGCAAAGATGCAGTATCAAGGAACAGGCAGAAGAAAAAGTTCAGTTGCTAGAGTTAGATTAATCCCTGGAACTGGAAAGATCACTGTTAACAAGAAAGATTTAGAAGATTACTTCGGAATGGAAATCGTTAAGAGAGAGGTTAAGAGACCTTTCGAAATCGCCGGATGCGAAGGCAAGTTTGACGTAATCGCTACTGTAACAGGCGGCGGATTCACAGGTCAGGCAGGTGCTTTAAGACACGGTATTTCAAGAGCTCTCTGCGCAGCTGACAAGGAAGCTTACAGAGCTCCTCTTAAGGCAGCAGGCTTCTTGACAAGAGACCCAAGAATGAAGGAAAGAAAGAAGTACGGCTTAAAGAAAGCAAGAAGAGCAAGCCAGTTCTCAAAGAGATAATCAGCGGGCTCCGCACTTTCAGAAGACAGACTTCAAAAACTTCAAAACGAAGATACAAAGAGAGATGCTTCATCGCGAGGCATCTCTTTTGTTTTAAATTAAATGAGAAATTTTCAGCAAGCCATATTGACGGGCTCTTCAAATGTATGTATAATAAAGAAAAAGTTCAAGATAAGAAACGAAATGTTCATAATATGAACACTGAAAGAACGGTTAATCAGCCGGGCGAAAGAAAGAGGAGGGATGAAACAATCGATGATTAAACCCAGAATGCTAAAAAAAGGTGACACAATTGGCGTAGTCTCTCCGGCCAGTCCGTCAGAAAACAGAAGTGAAATCGTCAGAGCGACGGAGACTTTAGAAGAGATGGGCTATAAGGTTGTTATCGGAAAAAATGTGAACAAACAGAAAGGCTTTGTTGCAGCAACTGAGGACGAACGTGCGGAGGACATGAACTACATGTTCAAAAGCGATGAAATCGATGCGGTATTTGTAACGCAGGGAGGCTATGGCTCCGCTCAGATTATAAACAAGCTGGATTATGAAGCCATATCAAAGAACCCGAAGATTTTCACCGGTTTCAGTGACATCACATCCCTGCATCTTGCGATTCAGAAATTTTCCGGAGTAACCACCTTCCATGGTCCGGGAATGGCAAGATTCAATTCCGAAGATCTGACAGAGTATACGAAAAAACAGTTCTTCAAAGCTGTCGCATCTGCCGAACCGGTTGGTGAGATTGTAACCGCCGATCCTAAAAAGTGGCTTAATACTATTGTGCCGGGAGTCTGTGAAGGCGATATTATCGGTGGAAACATGACTCTTGTATGCGCAAGTCTGGGTACACCATATGAGATCGACTGCAAAGGCAAGATTCTCATGCTGGAGGAACTGGATACGGAGCCATGGACTATAGACCATATGATGTCCCATCTGAGAAATGCCGGGAAACTGAATGATGCTGCAGGATTTCTCATTGGAGAGTGTAAGGACTGCGTGCCATTCGCGCATAACCCGGGATACTACTGCGACACAAGTCTGGAGGATGTCCTGGACTATTACCTCAAGCCTTTGGGCAAACCTGCCCTTTACGGCCTTCCTCTCGGTCATACCGATGACCTTGCTACTCTTCCTATGGGCGTCAGATGCAGGCTTGATGCCGGAGAAAAACGTTTTATCGTGCTGGAAAGCGGCGTAATATAATTATATTGAATTTAAGAAAGGAAACTGCTATGAAAAGAGTAAAAAAAGTATTAGTGGTACTGGCTGTTCTGGTACTTGTCTTCACTTCCGCATCATGCGGTGGAAAGGATAGCGGCGGCGGTGATGCGATTTTTAACATTGCGACCACTCAGGGCTATGACACAATGAACTTTTTCAGTACAGAAAGTGATATGGTAAGTGACTGGCTGAATATCTGCTATGATTCACTGATAGGCTTTGACAGCGACTACAATGCGGTTGCAAGAGCTGCAAAGGACTGGGAAAGCTCTGAAGACGGAAAGACATGGACTTTCCATCTGAGAGATGATATTTATTTCAGCGACGGAGAGCAGCTGACTTCTGCAGACGTAAAGTGGACATATGAAAATGCCGAAGACAGCTATATGTATTCAACTCATGCCGGAGGAATCGAGTCCATCGAATGTCCGGATGATTTTACTGTTGTTTTCAAATGTGAAGAAGCCAAGGCAGATATGCTGTATCAGTCCATTCCTATTCTGCCGGAACACATCTGGGCAAATGCAGAAGACATCTTTACATATGAAGATACAAATCTTGTAGGTTCAGGTCCGTTCATCTACAGCGCAGAAAGAAGCGGCAACGGAAGCATCGCCTTCGTAAAGAACGAGAATTACTGGGGCGAGGCACCGAAGGTGGATGTGCTGGTATTTACCGAATATGATAACGGCGATGCTATGGCACAGGCCATCAAGCTGGGCGAAGTAGACGGATGCTATCTGCTTCAGAAAGAGCAGATGGATACTCTGGCTGATGCAGAGGGAATCGAAGTAGGAAATTACAATACTTTTGACTTTGAATACATTGGATATAACATGCTGGATGAGCTGCTGTCAGACAAGACTATCAGACAGGCTATGGACTACTGCACTGATAAAGAGCGTATTATTGAAATGAGCTACAGCGGTCTGGGACAGATTGCTTACGGCCCTGTAAATAACGAAGGCTTCATCTACACTCCTTCGGCAAAGCGTGACTTCAGCATCGATCAGGCAAACAAACTCCTTGATAAGGCAGGATATGTTGATACCAACGGAGACGGAATCCGTGAGAAGAACGGCAAACCGCTCAGCTTCGAACTTATAACAGCTTCCGAGAGAAGCTCATGGCAGTCGGCTACAGTAAACATTCTGATCAGCGATTGCGAAAAGGCAGGAATTGAAATCAAGTGGAATCCTATGGAAATGACCACCATGTGGGATACCTGCTATGATGGAAACGAAGACTGGCAGATCTGTATCGACGGCTGGGGAGGAGACGCCGACCCTGGATTCATCATGTGCATCTTTGAGGACTGGGAAACAAACGGCTATGCCGGTGTATCCTATGCAAATCCTGAGTTTGATAAATATTACAATCTTGTAAAGACCACTGTTGATACAGAGAAGCGTGCTGAGTATATTGAAAAGTGTCAGGAAATCCTTTATGAGGACTGCCCGTATACTTTCCTTTGCCTCAGCGAAAGAGTTCAGGCTGTCAATACTTCCAAGTGGAAGAACATTGAAGCAAATTCCATGGGATACTTCGGAAACGGACTCTATACAAATTATTGCAATGTAACACCTGCAGAATAAAAACTACGATGAGAGGGCAGCTGTAGGCTGCCCTTTTTCTATAGACAGGTGAGGAGGTTTATAATGGGAAAAAGAATTGTTAAAAAGCTTTTTTTCGCATGTATCACCATCATGTTTGTTATTGCTTTTAATTTCTTCTTGTTCAGAATTATGCCCGGCGATCTTACCAGCATAATCGCAAAAGCTACCACGTCGGAAGCCGTAAAGGAGAGAATCATCGAAGAAGCCGGTTTAAATGATCCTTTGTGGGAACAGTTTATAAACTACTTCAAAGGGCTGTGTACAGGTGATTTCGGACAGGCATTCTATAATTATGACGGCAGTTCGGATGTAATCACGGTAATTGCCGGCCGTATCCCTAATACGGTAATCCTTCTTCTGAGTGCAGAAATTCTGGCTATAATTTTAGGCATAACCATAGGTGTGATCTGTGCTAAGAAGAGGACAACCCGGCTGGATACGGGGCTGCTGTCAGGATCCCTTGTATTGTATTCCATGCCGACCTTCTGGTTTGCCATGGTCCTGATTTTTATTTTCAGCGTCAAGCTGAGGATTTTCCCGACAGGAGGAATTACCACTCCGGGGACAAACTATCAGGGGATGGCTCATGTGATGGATTATCTTGAACATATGATGCTTCCTATGCTTTGTATGGGACTGCTGATGATCGGATGTTATGCCATAACTATGCGAAGCACCATGATAAATATTTTAACGGAGGATTACATCAATACCGCCCGTGCCAAAGGATTTTCATCAAAGTACATTCTGCTGAAGCATGCCATTCCTAATGCCATGCTTCCTATGGCTACGATTATCGCACTGAACATAGCGGTAATTCTGGGAGGAGCCATACAGCTGGAGACTCTGTTCAGCTGGCAGGGCCTGGGACAGCTTATGTATGATGCCCTCAACAGACGAGATTACCCTATGCTTCAGGGGTGCTTCTTTATTTCAACGGTTGCAGTGATTCTGGTCAATGTGATCATGGACATACTCTATGGTTTTATCGACCCGAGAGTTAAGGATTAGGGGGAATTGCTATGATCAGATTAAACAGGAAGTCAGCAGTAAAACGAGAACTGCAGATAATAAAGACAAAACAGTTTTTTAAGGAAGTATGGGCAAACAAGATGGCACGAGTTGGGGTCATCATCATCGCAGTGTTTGTGCTCATGGCTGTTTTCGGACCGATGATAATGCCGTTCAGGACAACTGAAATAGCGGCGTCCAAGGCTGATGCATTTAACGCTCCGTCATTGCAGCATCTGCTGGGCACAGATAACCAGGGAAGAGATGTGCTGGCATATCTGGTAAACGGAGCGAGAAGTTCCC
The DNA here is from genome assembly GCA_051883095.1 of Anaerovoracaceae bacterium. GTDB lineage: Bacteria > Bacillota > Clostridia > Peptostreptococcales > Anaerovoracaceae > SUG1106. Next base: position 10,619 of record JBJETB010000066.1, on the reverse strand, counting down.
TCATGGTAGGGCTTACGGCGACAATCATTTCCATGATTCTCGGTACCATCATAGGAATCGCATCGGGATATCTGGGAGGCTGGATAGATAATCTGCTTATGAGAATTACGGATTTCTTTCTGGTTCTGCCATGGCTGCCGTTCTGTATGGTACTGGCTGCAATATTAGGAAACAGCATCTGGAATATCATACTTGTAATAGGCCTTACGGGATGGTCGAGTACGGCGAGAATAATACGTGCGCAGACATTGTCTGTAAAAGAGCAGCAGTATGTTGAGCGTACTGTTTCTATAGGTGCGAAGAAGAGCCATATAATGTTTAAACACATTTTACCTAATGTATTTCCTCTGGTCTTTTCCGAGGCAATACTTATCGTTTCTTCCTCAATACTTACAGAAACATCCCTGGCTTTCCTGGGCCTTGGCGACCCGACCAATCCGAGCTGGGGGATGATGCTGAACGATGCATATTCTACAGGAGCCATGACTGTTGGCGCCTGGTGGTATTTTATCACACCGGGAATATGTGTAATACTGGTTGCGCTGGGATTCACACTGATGGGATACGCATTTGATGAAATTCTGAATCCTAAATTAAAAGAAAGGTAAAAGGGATAAGCCATGAAACTTTTGGAGGTAAAAAACCTGAAAACATATTTTAATACATCCAAAGGGCAAGCCAAGGCTGTTGACGGCGTGTCCTTCGACCTGAATTACGGAGAATGTCTTGGCCTTGTGGGAGAGTCCGGCTGCGGCAAAACCACAACAGCCCTGTCTATCTGTCAGCTTCTGCCTAAAGAAGGCAGAATTGAAGGCGGAGAAATCTTATTTGAAGGCGTAAATTATGCAGAGCTCACTGAGGAAGAGATTCAGAAGCACCGCTGGAAGGATGTATCGATCATTTTCCAGGGAGCCATGAATGCATTTAATCCGGTAAAAAAGGTAGGCTGGCAGATTGCAGAGGCATGTATGCACCACGACGGAATGACTAAAGAGCAGGCATGGCAGAGAGCCGGAGACCTGTTTGAGGTTGTCGGAATTGCCAGGGAAAGAGTAACCCAGTATCCTCATGAATTTTCCGGAGGAATGAAGCAGCGTGCAATGATCGCTATGGCACTTGCATGCAGCCCTAAGCTTATAATCGGTGATGAGCCTACCACGGCTCTTGATGTCATGATTCAGGCGCAGATACTGGAACTTCTGGAAAGCCTGCGAAAAGATCTCAATATGGGAATGATTCTGATCACTCATGATCTGTCTATTCTCAGTGAGACTTGTGACAAGATCGCGATTATGTATGCCGGCAAGATTATGGAACTTGGAACAGTAGATGACATATTCAATCATCCTGCCCATCCTTATACGAGAAAGCTTTTATCATGCTTTCCTAATATCAACAGTGAGAAAAGGGAAATCCCTGACGGAATACCGGGATATCCTCCTAATCTGATAGATCCGCCTGCAGGATGCAGATTCTGTCCGAGATGTGACTGCAGAACGGAAATCTGCTCTCAGGAGGAGCCGGAATTTATTCAGATTGGGGAACAGCACTTTGTTTCATGTCACCTGAAAGGCGGTGAGTGCCATGTCTGATAAAATGTTAAAAGTAGAAGATCTTCATGTTTATTTTGAAGTAAAAAAAGGGTTTACTCAATCCCTTTTCGAAAAGCCAAAGGTTCTCAAGGCGGTGGACGGTGTCAGCTTTGAAATAGGTGAAGGAGAGATTCTGTCCCTGGTAGGAGAATCGGGCTCAGGCAAGACAACCACAGGTAAAGCCATATTGCAGCTGGCGCCTGTGACCAGCGGAAGCATAATTTTCGAGGGAGAGCAGATTGTCGGCAAAAAAGATCTGCAGAGCTTTCGTATGAATGCACAGATGATTTATCAGGATCCTTATCAGGCTTTAAATCCAAGACAATATATTTCTGATATAGTGGGAGAGCCCCTGGATGTCAACGACCTTGTGACAAGTACAGAAGAAAGAGAAACAGCAATAAAACAGGCACTGGAAAATGCGGGTCTTACACCTGCAGATGACTACATGTACAGGCATCCTTACGAGCTTTCGGGAGGACAGAGACAGAGGGCGGCTATTGCCAGTTCCCTCATCATGCATCCTAAATTCGTGGTTGCAGACGAGCCGGTTTCCATGCTTGATGCAAGCATACGTACAGGAATCATCAAGCTTATGATGGAGGAAAGAGATCGTAACGGTGTTGCATATCTGTTTATCACTCACGACCTTTCTCTGGCTTGGCTCATATCGGATAAAATTGCCATTATGTATCTCGGAAAGATAATGGAACTGGGAACGGCAGAACAGATTGTAAAGCATTCGCTTCATCCTTACAGCAAGGCTCTCCTTGCGGTTATGCCGGTACCGGGCAAAGTCCTCACGGAAAAACGTCAGCTGCTTCAGGGAGAAACCCCTAATGCGGCAACGGAGATAAAAGGCTGCAAATTCTGCGGAAGATGTCCTGAAGCAATGGAAATATGCAGAGAAAAAGAACCGGAATACAAGGAAATTGAGAAGGGGCATTTCGTGTATTGCCACAGGTACTAGAAGATGGATAGAATAAAAAAAGAAATTGATAATTATATTGTCGAAAACAGGACCAATATAATAAAGGACATCATAGATCTGGTAAGAATAGAGAGCGTTAACGGCGATAAGGAAGGTAATACACGCGCCCTCAGCCATATTCTTCGCAGAGCAGAAAATATGGGCATGAAGACCATGATTTCCTCAAAGGGGGATATAGGCATTATCGAAATCGGACAGGGCAAGGAACTCATCGGCATTCTGACCCATGTGGATGTAGTAGGCGTAGGAGATATTGAAAAATGGAGCTATCCGCCTTTTGAAGGGAAAATCGCCAAAGGATATATCTGGGGTCGAGGTACTGTAGATGACAAAGGTCCGGTAGTTATGTGTCTGTATGCATTAAAGGCCATTAAAGATCTGGAGATTCCCCTGAATAAAAGAATCTGGCTTATTGTAGGAACCAGTGAGGAGTCGGAGTGGACGGATATAGCCTCTTTCAAAGAAGAATTCGAAATGCCTGGCTACGGATTCTCTCCGGATGGAGACTTTCCTATATACAACAGGGAAAAAGGATACTGCGATGTGGAACTGCTGTTTAAGGAACCCTGCAGGGATATGCTGGAAAAGGTTGAAGCAGGGGACAGCCCTAATTCGATTCCTTCCAAGGCAGTGTTTAAGTTGAAAGACCAGGAGGAAATGACTTTCCACGGCATATCCTGCCACAGTTCTGTACCGGGAATGGGAATCAACGCTATAGAGAAAATGATTGTATCCCAGGGTTTCAGGACGGAGTTCAACTTCGTAAGATTCATCAGCGACTTCCTGTCCAAAGACTATAACGGAACGCGGCTGGGAATAGACGACCCTAAATGGGCAGAAAATGACAGTCTGAACAAGACTATAGCCGTTCCGACCATACTGACACTGACTGAAGAGGGAGTTAAACTGAACATCAACCTGCGTCTTTGGTTTGATGTTACCAAGGAAAAGGTGGAGACATCCTTTCAAAAATTTGCATCGGAGTATGGCTATACCTTTAAGCTTCGTGATTACTTAGGCCCTATGGAGGTCTCAGAGGATGAGGAGTTTCTCCAGATTATGGCAGATGTATTTGAAAGCTATGGCTTGAAATCATCTTTCCAGACGGCAGTAGGCACATCTTATGCCAAATCCATGGAGCATTTTGTAAGCTGGGGACCGGTTTTCGAGACAGAACCGAGCTGCGCACATATGGAAAACGAGAGACTTTCCATCGAGTCCATGATACTCGCAAGTCAGATTTATGCCACCTATCTGGCTAAGATGGCCAGTCCCTTCGGCCAATTAATGAAGAAGCATTCTTCTATGACAAGTCTGGAAAAAGGGCTTTATCTGCTGAGTCTGTTTGCCGAACCGCCGTACAGATATGATGTTGCCCAGCTTGCCGAGCTTACAGGGATGAACCGGACGACAATATACCGCAATCTCACGTCCATGGAGGAATTCGGGTTCCTTAAGAAAGATGATCAGACTAAAGTTTACACGATGGGGCCTATGGCAGAGAAAATGTTCCTTGCATGTAAAGCGGAAAAATAACAGCTGGGAGGTTCAGTTTGGAATATATTGAAAAAAACATAGATAAACTTATTGAAGATATAACCGGATGCCTTTCCATAGCCAGCGTATCAGATGATAAGGAAAAAGTTGGAGACGCTCTTGATTATGTTTTAAACCTTGCTGCGGATATGGGCATGAGAACGGTCAGGGCACTGGACGGACAGGTTGGCATAGTGGAGATCGGCCAGGGTGATGAGACCTTAGGTATTCTGACCCACGTGGATGTGGTAGATGCCGGCAATCGTGAGCTCTGGATCTGCGATCCTTTCGAAGGACAGGTAATCGATGGGAAAATATACGGGCGCGGAGCCGTTGATGACAAAGGCCCGCTGCTGGCATGTCTCCATGCTATGAAGGCCGTCATGGAGGATGAGCGACCATTCCATAAAAAGGTACAGATGGTTATAGGAACTCAGGAAGAAGTGGAGTGGACAGACATGGACGCATATGTCACAAAGTACCCTCTGCCTGACTACGGATTCACTCCTGACGGAGAGTTCCCGATGTGCAATATAGAAAAGGGCGGTGTAGATGCTGTGCTCCGGTTTCCTGTTTCAGACTCCGGTGAGAATGAGACTGGAGGCCTGCAGGTAAAGGAGATAAGAGGAGGTACGGCTGCAAACATCGTGCCCGGAGAATGCGAAGCTGTCTTATCTGATGGGAGCATAGTTAAAGCCAATGGACGTGCAGTTCACTCGTCCAGACCGGAAAAGGGCGAAAACGCCATTCTGATGATGGCAGATAAGCTGCTTTCAATGGACCTTGCATCCAATTCTCTCATGGAGAGGATCGAAATGATCCGACGCAGATTATCTGATGTTTACGGAAGTGGAATAGGGATATACAGCAAAAGTGAATATTTCAACGGGGAATACATACACAGAAATGTAATCTCACCTACAATCGTCAGGACGGGAGACGGGTATCTGGATCTTACGATTAATATAAGGTTTTCCTACGAGTCTTCAGGAGAGGAAATTACGGAAGCTGTAAAGAGATTCTGCCAGGAAGAAGGCGGCACGGTTATAAATTGTGTTTCGCAGCCGGCTGTTTATGTGAGCAGAGACGAACCCTTTCTGGCCGTACTGGCAGAAGCCTATGAAAAAGAGACGCCTTTTAAAAACGAATTTTCACTGGCATATGGCGGTTCCTATGCCAAGGCCATGAAAAGGATTGTATCCTGGGGACCGATTCTTCCGGGCATGGAGGATACATGCCACGAGGAAAACGAGCACATCCGTATCGAAGACCTGATTACCGACTTCAGAGTTTACCACAGAGCAATACTGGAGATTGCAAAGGGTGAAGAAACATTAATAAGATAAAATATTGCATTTGAACAACCGATAAAAAACGACTTTCTAACATTCGTGGCGGTTTTTGAGTTTAAGACAGGTAAAGTATGAACTGTGTTCTGGATTTGCCTGTCTTTTTTATCGGCGTTGTACAATTTGACCTGAAACTGTTTTTTTTACAACATGACACTCACATCAGCCTTTAAACCGTAGTTGAAAAGTCGTGAATGTTGTACTTTTTTTGACTTCTCAGAATTTTTACAACATATAATTAAATCACGTTGTAAAAATAACTATGCCTTCAGGATTTGTACAACATGACACTCATGAGACAGTCTCCAAAAGCTTTGGCAAAGGTGCGATGTTGTAAAAATAGTGGTTTCTTTGATTTTTTTACAACATCGGCATTCCCTATTGAAGGGTGGTCATGATTATATATGTTTTTCTAAGTCAACAACAGGCCGGCAGCCAGATACCCGACCAGAGTAATCACCGCCACGCCGGCCGCATATGGCATGGCTGTTTTTATTATTCTCATATTGGACACTTCGCTTCCTGCTGAAGTCATAAACACGGAATCGGCGTAGAAGCAGCAGCTGTATCCCAGAGTGACAGCGCTCATAATGGCAGCGATTACAAGCTTTACAGGAATACCTGCAGCCAGAGTCACAGGAATAAAAATCGGTATGGATATTATCTGCATGGTCCAGCATCCGCCGGTAGCAAAAGTTGTGAAACCTACCATGACAAAAGCCACAGCAGGCAGAACCCATTTCGGAACCGCCGTACCAACGGTACCTATCAGAAGATCGAACAGACCCAGCTCCTGGTTGGCACTGCTGAGCATAAACCCGAAGCAGATGACTATAGCCAGAGAGGTCATGGACTTGGCACCCTCAAAGAAATATCCGAAGAATTCTGAAATGCTCATGAGCCTCTGTGCAATGTATAAAACAAACTGAGCCAGCACGGCCAGAAGTATTCCGTGAATCAGGTCGTTGTCAAAAATCAGCACGCCTGCAACGAGGATTACGATGGGGATTATAGCGTTAAGGGCGGAAGAAGTTTTGCTTTCGTCGGGCATTTCTATATCTACCAGCGATTTTTCTGATCCTTCATCCAGAAGAGCCGGACCGCCTGACGCAACTCTTTCATAGGACTCCTTCAGCGTTCCCACCTTAGGTATAACGCCGAGGGCAAGAAGGAGAAGCAGGAGAATTATCAGAACGGGATAAAACATAAACGGGAGTGCACTGATGTAATCACCGAAAGTCAGTCCGTACTCGGAAAGCAGTCCCACGGTAAAAGCTGTCCAGCTTGAAAAAGGTATCAGGACGCAGAGACAGCAGCCTACAGCGTTGGACTGGAAAGCCAGATGCTCCCGTGGTATACCGTTCCGGTCAGTAGTGCCCTTGAGAGCAAAGGTTACAGCCAGCACGCTGAGATATTCGTCGACGAACATTATGGCCGACATGACCAGAGCCAGCAGAAGCGGCTTGCGCGGTCCCGATGCCAGCTTCGCCGCCATATCGTTAAAGCCTGACAGTGCCCCGGATTCCTGAAGCAGTTTGATCATTCCCCCGAAGCCCACCAGAATGAATATTACAAACTGATAGGATGAGTTGGAAAGGGTATTGTACAGTGAATCTATAGTGCCGTTGACAAAATCTCCTCTGTAGAGGATGACCATGGCCAGCAGGGCTGCGGCAATCATGGACTCTGCCATCTTCTTGGTTATAAGAGCCGCTGCGATGAGGAATGTCAGCGGTAAAAGTGTCAATATGGTATCTGCCATTATGGGCCTCCGGATGGATTATACTTGGTTATATATATAATTATAATGATTTTATGGGGAAACTGCAATATTTTGCATGTCGCTTAGCGGAAGTATTTATTTTATATTGACATACAGAAAATATAATAATATAATTAATTATATCAAAAATCAAAAAAAGATATAATTAAATAAGGAATGAGGAAGTTAAATGAGAGACTATAGTTATGAAAAAAGCTGGAAAAAACTTCTCACACCGGAAACAGTAACATTACTTACGCAGATAAACGAGCACAAGGGCAGGCAGAATCAGCTGCTTACAACTGAAGCGCAGACACTTACCCATCTCGTAGAAATAGCAAAGATACAAAGTACAGAAGCATCCAATAAAATTGAAGGCATTTCCACCTCCAGTGAAAGATTGAAAAAAATCTTGCAGGACAAGGTTTCGCCATCAACGCGCAGCGAGGGAGAAATTGCAGGATACCGCGATGTGCTTGCCATGATACATGAAAGCTATGAGTTTATTGAACCGAGTCCCGGATTTATATTGCAGATGCACCGCAATCTATATAAGTACTGCGGCAGAGAAATCGGGGGGCGATACAAGAACAGCAATAACGTGATTTCCGAACAGGACAGCGAAGGAAATAAATTTGTAAGATTCCAGCCGGTAGAAGCATGGGAAACACCCCAGGCTGTTGAAGAACTATGCAGCTCCTTTGGCAGGGCCCTTAAAGAAGAAGGTGCAGATCCGCTGATTCTTACGGCTATGTTTGTACTTGATTTCCTTTGTATACACCCATTTAACGACGGAAACGGCAGAATGAGCAGACTGCTTACCCTGTTGCTCCTTTACAGAGCAGGTTTTATGGTAGGAAAATATGTGAGCATAGAGGGAATCATCGAAAAATCAAAGGAAACATACTATGAAGCCTTAAAGCAAAGCTCCTTTGGATGGCATGAAAATGAGAACGACTATGAGCCTTTTGTCAGATACATGCTTGGAGTGATTTTAAAGGCGTACCGGGATTTTGATGAAAGGGCATCCATATTGACAGCCGAGGGAGCCCGGAAACCGGATCAGGTGAGAGAAATAATAAAGGACAGCCTGAAGCCGATTACAAAAAGAGAAATCATTGATAAATGCGCCGGAGTAAGTGAAATTACAGTGCAGCGCGCCCTTGCCGACCTTCAGAAAACAGGAGAGATCAGGAAGCTTGGCGGCGGCAGATATACGAAATATATTTGGAATAGAGACAAGGAGTAAGAGATGATAACAGGAGAACTTAAAAACAAAATTGACGGACTTTGGGATACCTTTGCTGCAGGCGGTCTGGTAAACCCTCTTGATGTAATAGAGCAGATAACATACCTGATGTTTATCCGCGATCTGGACGCATCGGACAACCTTCACCAGAGGGAGTGTGCTATGCTGGGGCTGCCATACGAGAGCATATTTGCCGGTGAAGTTGAAATAGGCGGCAGAAAGATTGACGGCAGTCAGCTTAAATGGTCGGTTTTCCACGATCTGGACGCGGGAAAAATGTACTCCATAGTTCAGGAATGGGTATTTCCTTTCATAAAGAATCTTCACAGCGACAAAGACAGCGCATATTCCAAATACATGGATGACGCTCTTTTCAAGCTGCCTACTCCTCTGCTGCTTTCTAAGGTGGTGGATGCGCTGGACGAAATTTATCGGCTTATAGAAAAGTCCGATGATATGGATATGAGAGGCGATGTATATGAATATCTGCTTTCTAAGATTTCTCAGTCCGGCAGAAACGGACAGTTCAGGACGCCTAGACACATAATTAAAATGATGGTGGAACTTATGGCACCGGGTCCGGACGATGTAATATGTGACCCCGCCTGTGGCACCAGCGGATTTCTGGTGGCATCGGGAGAATATCTTAAAGAGAAATATAAGGAAGAGATTTTCTTTAACAGAGAAAAGAAAGCTCATTACATGAACAATATGTTCCACGGCTATGACACGGACAGAACCATGCTGCGCATAGGAGCCATGAACATGATGACCCACGGGGTGGACAATCCCTTTATCGAGTACAGGGACAGCCTTTCGGACCAGAACGGGGACCGGGACAAGTATTCACTCATACTGGCCAATCCGCCTTTCAAAGGCAGTTTGGATGCAGATATCGTTTCGGCTGATTTGTTAAAGGTCTGCAAGACCAAGAAAACGGAGCTCTTATTCCTGGCACTCTTTCTCAGAATGCTTAAAATCGGAGGCCGCTGTGCCTGCATAGTACCGGACGGTGTGCTCTTCGGCTCATCAAGTGCGCACAAGGCCATAAGAAAGGAAATCGTTGAGGGCAACAGGCTGGAGGCTGTGATTTCAATGCCTTCGGGAGTGTTCAAGCCTTATGCGGGCGTTTCAACGGGAATTCTCATATTTACCAAAACAGGCCATGGCGGTACTGACAACGTGTGGTTCTACGATATGACTGCAGACGGCTTCAGCCTGGATGACAAGCGCACACCTGTATCGGAAAACGACATACCGGACATCATTGCAAGATTTCATAATCGTGATGCAGAGGCAGGGCGCAAGCGTACGGAGAAATCCTTCGTGGTGCCAAAGACCGAGATAGTGGAAAACGGATACGACCTGTCAATCAACAAGTACAAGCAGGTTGAGTATGTGCCGGTGGAATACCCGCCTACAGAGGAGATAATGGCGGAGCTCCACGAGCTGGAGATGGAGATAACCAAGGGACTGGCAGAGCTAGAGGAGATGCTGGGCCTGTAGTCCGGCGCGATAATTGGAAGTTATAGTTGAAATTGAGATTTGTAGGGATTTAAGATGAAAAGATATAAACTTGGAGAGATTTGCGAGATTGTATCCGGGAGCACGCCCCAAACAAGTATTGATGAATATTGGGATGGTGATTTGAAATGGATTACTCCGGCAGAATTGAACGATGAAACGTTTGTTATTAATGATAGCGTTCGCAAAATCACGGAATTGGGTGCGAAGAAAACTGGTCTTTCTCCGTTCCCAAAGGGAACAGTGATTTTATCATCTAGAGCTCCTATTGGAAAGGTTGCCATAGCTGGATGTGAAATGTATTGTAATCAGGGATTTAAGAACCTGATTTGCTCTGAAAAAATAAATAATCGTTACTTGTATTGGTTCCTTAAAGGTAAAACTGCTTTCTTAAATTCTCTTGGGCGAGGAGCAACTTTCAAAGAGATTTCTAAAAAGATTGTAGCAGATATTGAAATTAATGTTCCTGACTTAGAACAACAATTAAGTGTAGTTGAAGACATTGAAAAAGTTTCAAAGATTATTCAATTTCGTAAACGAGAACTTCAGAAACTGGATGACCTCGTCAAAGCCCGATTTGTCGAGATGTTTGGTGACCCTGTAACAAATCCCAAAG
>JBJETB010000065.1:0-1666 GCA_051883095.1 Anaerovoracaceae bacterium | reverse complement strand
GTAGTTCCTATAATGTGACTACTTTAACAGCACCCAAGTCTGGGCGCACATTGGCGCGTTGAGACGGATCATGTGACTTAAGAGACAAGCCAACCTGCATAATTCCAAGTCCCAGCAATATAATGCCGATAGCTCTGATTAAAGCAAAAATGAAGTCTGATAGGTTATTTACAACGGTTAATGGGTCTCCCCCTGTTCCAAATGCCGTCTGGGGGACTGCTGCAGCAATTCCATAGCAGACATAGAGTACCCATTTAACTTTTTTCAGTGCAATTTTTTCGCTCTTTTTTCCTTTTTTCTCTTCCATTTTCTTAATCCTCCCATTCATATTTTTCTTCCAGTTCCTCACTTGTCATCATCTCATATTGTTCCGGATGAATATCGTATGCGGCTATTGCCGTATTAAATGACCCATCCATGCAAAGGCTTATGCTGCCCTTGACTGCTGTAACCTTTCCATGCTCATAAGGCCCACCCTTTCCATCAGCTGAAGCTTTGATATCAGGGTGTTTCAGAATATCATATTTGAAATCCATTATTGGGCTTTCTCCCCTTATAAATGCCAGTGCATATCTATTGTCCAGCTTTCGTACCTCATCCGGCGTCATCAATTCCCTTCCGGTAATCTGATAGTTCGTCGAATAGTTTCCTCCCCGTCCGCTGGACTTCCCATAGGTGTTGGTGTCTATTGTGTCTTTGCCGAGCAGTTCGCTGACATATTTATGTGTGCTCTGCTCATTTCCGCCAAGATATAAAAAACTGTCACAATTCCCAACGATGCTTTCCCACTGTTTTTCAAACAGTGCCTTCAGCTGCGCCAGATTCTGTAATATGATGCTTACTGAAACACCACGTGAACGCATGACGGAAAGTATCTTGTCGAAATCATCAGGCAAAGAAACATTGGCAAATTCATCCATCAGGAAATGAACGTGAACAGGAAGCGAGCCTCCATGGAGATGGTCAGCGGCATAAAAAAGCTGCTGAAAAAGCTGCGTATAAAGTATTGATACCAGAAAGTTAAAGCTGGAGTCATTATCCGGTATCAATGCAAACAGGGCCATCTTTTTCTCTCCAAGTAAAGGAATTTCAAGCTCATCAGTTGCCGTTAATGAAGCTATACTTTCAAGGTTGAACTTCTCCAGTCTTGCAGCAAGCGTAATCTGTATGGATTTCAGTGTCTTGGCAGAACCGCTTCTGTAGTTCTTATAGTATTTGACGGCGATGTGATCAGGTTCTCGCGTTTCCAAATTAAAAAACAGACTGTCTAGTGGACTGATATAACTGTCATCGTCCTCCCTCACCTCACCGTACCTGAGCATTTCCATCACCATGGGGAAGTTCTGTTCTCCCTCCGGGGCTTCATATCGGAGATAAAAAATCAGCGCCAGAAGCAGCATTGAAGCCGCTGTATCCCAGAAAGGGTCCTGAGATTGGGCATTTTTAGGCGTTGTGCTCTTAAATAAATTGGTTACAAGCCGCTGTACATCGTTATCATCCTGAAGGTAAACAAACGGGTTGTAACAATGGCTTTTTTCCATATTTATTAAATCAAGAACCCTGACCTCGTAACCTCTCTCTTCAAGAAGTCTTCCGGTGTCTCTTAAAATCTATAGTGATAGGTAAGGCTTTGATGTTATCTCCACCTTTTCCCCCACTTCACACC
>JBJETB010000064.1:0-7446 GCA_051883095.1 Anaerovoracaceae bacterium | reverse complement strand
TGTATATTGCAAGTGGCTAGCTAAATGAGTCAATTACAATATACCAGGAAAAGAAGAAAAGAAATGGAAAAGGTAAAGAAAAACGGTTCCATAAAGAAGATACTGGCGCTGACGCTGGCATTTATGATGGTGTTCACAGGGCTTGGTATCGGACAGTGGGGACTGGAAGACGCGTGGGCGGATGCAACGTGCTATACTGTAAATGATGTTATAGGTATAACATTAGATGATTTAGATGGTGGAACTCCGCAGACTCCAGAACAACTTCCCGTAAAAGGAGATGGAACACTAGTTGGAAAATATAATGATAAAAATTTATATTGTATAGAGCTGGAGAAAAAATATACCAGCATTATAATAAAAAATACTAATGTAAGTTATTATAAACCTGGCTCTACAGCCGTAAGCCAATTTAGAAATTATAGTGGATGTGCCGATATTGATGCTACTACGGGTTCTTCTGTAAGCAGTCAAGGGGGTCATTCTGTTTTAGGCAAAGAAATTTCCACGGAAAGCGAGTATGGAATAAGTGCACAGGATTTTTTCAAAAAATCATATGATAAAATTATTTGGAACACTGGAATATCTAAAGGCAAAGATGAACCTTATCTCATGTTTACATTACTCACAAATTCTAGGGGAGCAGTTTCTTCTCTGGATGCGTATTTAATAGTAAAATTAGGAGAAGGAGAAGAATCAAAACCTATTGAAACAGAATCACTTTCAGCGATTGTTTCTGAGTCAGAAGGATTGGAACCGAATAAATTCTACTCCTTTGCTGACCGCTACAATGGCAAGACCACGGTCACCGATTTGGTTTCAAGTCTGAAAAATAATGATACAATTAAAGCAGATAGCGACACATTAAAGGTACTTAATACTGACTGCACAAGTTTCTGGAGCATATATAAAGCTGCAATGGGCAGGGTAGATACCATCTATCCACTAGAAAACGGAATCCGCACCTTGAAAGATGGAGTCACCCAGAAACAGGTTGATGCTGCAGCTGCATTGCTGGAAGCCGCCATCGCAAACCTGATCCCGACCACCCAGATCAATCCGACGGAACTATATGAACTGATTCAAAACCAAAGCGGAAAGGATGAATCAACCTTCACCACAGCAAGCTGGACTGAATTTTCCAAGATTATGGAGAAAGCTCAGACTGTGTTGCAGTCGCTGTATTATCAGAAGGACGACAATCTCCCTGAAGGTAAATCCATCGGCGATGCCACAGAGATAAACAACGTATTAAATGGTGAAACTGTCAATGCAGTTGCGGATGCCGTAGAGTACCTGAATGCTGTAAAACGAGGTGGTGTATTGGTAAGCAAGAACACATACAATGCGAACCTGCAAAAGGCGCAGTGGGACTGGGATTGTATGGCGACGCTGCTGAACCAGCTGAACCAGCGGAACTATTCCGAAGGGGACTTTACAGCGGGAACATGGACTGCATATAAGAAAGCCCTCGATACAGCTCAGAACTTTTACAATACCCATACCCGGCCTGTGGAAGTGGAGGACGGCTCCAACTACGCTGAAATCTTTGCTCTGTGTGGAGATCCTGTCAGAAATAACGGACTTGGCATTTATGAGACGCTTTTAACGGCTTATGGCGCACTGACGCCCGAAACAGATACAGTCACTATATCATTGTATGTAGAGGACAGCTGTCTGGGATCTGCTGTTGATAATACGGAAACCGGATCGCGATCCTGGACGCATAATGAAGCTCTTACAGTACCTGCAGGAACCACTTTACAGGATGTCATAAAGAACATATCGTTCGGAACATATTCTTTGTCAAATGCGCGCATAATGATGGTCAATGGTATCGCCATGCATCCTAACCGGCTTGAAAACGTCGGTCTTGGAGGCCTTAATTATGTACTCAAGGATGGAGACAAGGCAGTTTGTGCGAGAATCCCCGTACCGGGCAGCCAGAATTCTTCAGGTGTGGGATCGCAAAATGATGAATCAGCAAAGTGGGTTAAACTTGTCAAACTGGTGCGGTTTGCTGACGAAAGCGGACAGCCTGTCAGCACTATGGAGGTGGAAGCAGGCGCTGCACTTCAAGTAAAAGCACAGTGGAATCTGACCCATCTTTCTGTCTACGACGGAAAATTCAACCCGGCTTCAGGCTACAACGTATATGTCAGCGATGTAAGTGAAACTGCTGACAACCTGGGACCGGCCGCAACAGATACGGGAGTGGCCACGGCTTCAGACGGCAGCTTCTCTTTGTCTTTCTTGGAAGAAGGATACTACGCAGTTCGCCTGGTACATAAAGTATCGGCAAGCACATACCAACCGTCTCAGATCGCAGCCAGCAGCGCGATAATCGTCCATGTGACGAAAAGCACTAATCTTGACGGCGTGAAGGACGGATACAAGGCGGAACTGAAGGCACTGTATGAAAAGTTCTCTAATACAGACTTTACGGAAGAGAACTGGAAGACTTTCAAAGACGCATATCAGGATGGACTCAGTGCTATTGAGGAAGCTGCAACAGTTCTTGCTGCAGACAGTGCTCAGAAGGAAGCTGCAGCAGCTATGGATGCTGTGGAGCGTATAGATCATGAAGGCATACTTGCAGCTTTCAGGACGAAGCTTGCTGCTGTATACTCTGACACCAGCAAGCTGGATCAGCGCGATGTGGATGCGGTTACTGCTGCAAAGGAAAGCTATGAGGCTCTCAGTGACTATCAGAAGGGACTGCTTACTGTAGCGGAGGACAAAAAGATTACTGCCGCCATAGCAGCTTTAGATGGCCTGGAAAATGTGGAACCGGAAACCTATACGCTGACCATTGGTGAGGTTGACCCTGCCGGGACGGGGCTCACCGTGACCATATATGATCCATATAAAATGGAATATATATACAGAGATTCTGCAGAAGGAACATTTAATATTCAGCGCGGCTGGCAGATTACCCTGAACGGCAGTGCATGGCTCAGAAGCAATCTTACGGTGCTGCAGGCCTTAAGTGCGCCGGGAGCCTACATTGCCGAGCTCAAAGGCTGCAGCAGCTACATGGAAGATACTGAGGCGAAAATCTCCTTCGCCTCCCTGAATCAGATCAACCCTGATTATGCTTCCATGCCGAGCCAGTATGGCCCGCATGATTTCAGCTATGAAGCAACAGTACCAAATAAAATTGAATGGTGGGAGAACGGAGTATATCACTGGGAGATAGACCCTGATAATCCAACCAAAGTGGAATACAGGGAACGCGGCTTCTACGGTGCAGTGCTGTATGCAGGCACATCGGACATTATCATTTCACTTTCTCTGAAGACAGACGATGTCGATCCATATGAAGAAGTACGTACTGCTGCGCTTCAGGACATCGATGCGGCTGTAACAGCTCTCACGCGTACAGATTATACCGATGAGGGATGGACGAAGATCATCACAGCGCAGAACGAAGGAATCAGCAGTGTAAACAAGGCGGAAACAGCAGAGGCAATTGAAGCCGCCAAATCTGCGGCACTGGCTGCCATAGCTGCACAAGCAGACGATTCCGCCAACAAAAAGAACTATGGACAGACAGAAGAACAGAAAGACATCCTCGGGTATGTGACAGTGTCGGTGGAAAACAACACCTTCACCACACCGACCGGAGGAGACACCCCGGCATTTACAGGTTATCTCGTAGCACCGACCAGAATCGGTTTCACAAGCGAAGACAGCATGATGACACTGGTATTGAAAGCACTCAGCGATCAGGGATATACCTGGGAAGGAACCGGGCACACGGACGGAAATCCGAGTGGATACACTATCACCTATCTTTCTGAAATTTCGAAGAATGGAAAGAGCCTTGGAGAGTTCGACGGATGCAATCAGTCCGGCTGGATGGGTCTTTTGAACGACTGGTTTACAAACCTTGGATTTAATTCCTTCACCGTTGCAGGAGGAGGAATAGAAGATGGAGATATCATCAGCCTTCTCTTCACCATGAACTTAGGCCAGGATATAGGCGGAGGCTGGGGCAATCCTGATACAAGCCTGCAGTCCCTCGTTTTTTCACAGGGAACGCCGTTCCCGGCATTCTCTCCTGATGTGAAAGAATATAAACTGATGCTTTCCGGAGAATCAGCAAATCTTCTGGTTACGCCGACAGCAGCAAATAAAAACTACCTGGTTAAGTCTTTCCTGAATAAATATAACAGTGATGCGGCTTACTACAAGAGAACGCAGACCATGCCTGTAAAGGTGGGAGATACCATCTACATAGGCGTAGGTGAAAAAGGCTGGCCTAGCATGAACAGCAATGCAGGATATGAAATTTCCTACGAGGGAAGCAAGTATATCATTGAAGTAGTAAGCAATTCCAGCGCTGATGCAGTTACAGAAATGATCAACAATCTGAAATCCGTAACCTATGGAAACTACAAATCGCAGAAAGCAGCAATTGAATCAGCAAGAGCGGCATACGACGCACTCAGCAAAGATGTAAAAGCGAAAATTTCCGATGATACTCTGAAGAAGCTGACCGAAGCAGAAGAACAGATTAAGTTCTACACCGAAATCGACGATGCCAAGACCAAACTGAATGCTCTGACATCTACATCCAGCAGCAGTCAGGTTCAGGCAGCTCTTGCAGCATACAATAAGCTTTCCGACGAGCAGAAGGAATACATCACGAAAGCTGACGTTGAGAAATTCAATGAGCTTGCTGAGAAGTACAATATGTCTACAATCGCGGGCGTGGAACAGATGCCTGAATCAGAAGTTGTAACCACCGGAAAAACCGGATCAGCCGTAACAGAATCACCTACCGAGGTAACAGTTTCCGGCACTACAGCTACAGCAAGCGTAAAGAAAGAAAATGTAGAAGCGATTCTGAAGCAGGCTAAGGAAAACAAGTCAGCAGAAATCGTGCTCAACGTAGCAGCATCTGACACAAAGGGCGCTGAAACAGTAAAGATTCAGCTTGACACTGCAACTGTGAAGTCAGTTGTTGCCGACACATCAGCTTCCGTAACCATCAAGACCGAAAACGGACAGGTAAGCCTTGACCGTGAAGCCTTAACCACTATTGCTTCAGAGGCAAAGGGAACAACCATCACTCTGGAAGTAATAAAGGTAACCAACCCAACAGAGGTACAGAAAAAAGCAGCAGGAACAAACGGACAGGTGCTGCAGCTTATAGTTAAGTCGGGCAATAAGGTTATTTCAGACTTCAACAAGGGCAAGGCAACAGTAACCGTTGAAATCCCTGCAAATCTTCAGGATAAGAAGGTAGCTGCAATCTACATCGCAGATGACGGTCAGATTGAACAGATGTCAGGAAAGACCGTAAAAATCGACGGCAAGGACTATTACACCTTCGAAACACCGCACTTCTCAGCCTTTGCACTGGTAGACACTGATGAATTGGGACTTGAAGTAAACGATGAGGAAGCCAACATCGAAAAAATCAAGGAACTCGTTTCCGACATGAACCTTAAGGCACGCTCATCAAAGACTTCCAAGAAGAACATCAAGGTCACTCTTACTGTGGATAAGAGCACTTCGGCAGCCATAAAAGAAATTAAGAGCATGGGCTACACTGTGAAGTATAAGTACTATCGTTCAACAAAGAAGGCCTCCAAGTATCAGGCAAGGATAACCAAGACAACCAAGTCATTTACCAATACTGCAGGCAAGAAGGGAACCAAGTACTACTACAAAGCTCGTATCCAGGTATACGACAAGGATGGAAATCTTGTGGCACAGACTCTGCTCAAACAGTGCAAATATGCTGCAAGAAAGTGGACCAAATAACCGGTCAGCTAAATAAACTGAAAATTTTAAATCTAATCAGCCTGCCGGCAGCCAGAAACTCCGGCAGGCTTTGGCGTAAAATCGACGCAGACAGCGAAAGGATGTACAGGACAAAATGGATGAAAAGGAACAGAAAGAACTGGCTGCGAGGCTTAAGAGCAAGCGGTACAGAAAATATATACTTACGGCACTTGCAGTCTTTATCTGCGTATCTGCCGTAGTCGGTATCTCCATAGAAGGAAAAGATGCCAAGCTGCCTGACGGGCAGGGAAACATAGTAACAGGCCAGCAGGAAGATATGCATTCAGACGCAGATTCAGTCCCGGATTCAGATACAGAAAAAAGTGAGGACATAGACAGCATCACAGGTAAGGGTGCAGACAGCAGTACAGCCGGAAGTGAAGCGAAGAAGGAAGCAGAAAAACAGGCGGAAGAGCTTTCTCAGCTGACCGATGAAGAGAAGGAAAAAATCGACCCTTCCGATGTGAAGGTGGATAACAGCGAAGACTTTACCGCATCAAACGGCGGCAATGCAGCCCTGAGGCCAAAAGAGCCGAAGCCTGTAACCGTCACTCTGGAAATCCGCTGCGACACCCTTTCCTCGGACATGAGCAAACTGGAGAACCCGGCCCTTGAGGACTATATACCGGAGGACGGAACCATATTGGCGAAGTCCACTTACAAGGGAACTACAGATAACACTGTTTTCGATGCGCTTAACACCCTTTGCAGAAACAACGACATACAGCTGGAATTCAGCTATACTCCTATCTATGAATCCTACTACATAGAAGGAATCAATTATCTCTACGAATTTGACGGAGGCAATCTTTCAGGCTGGATGTACAAGGTCAACGGCTGGTTCCCGAACTATGGCTGCTCCTCATATTATCTCAGCGACGGAGACGTCATCGAATGGGTATACACCTGTGACCTTGGAAAAGATGTAGGCGATAATTCCATGGCATAAAGAAAAGAGTTTTAAGGAGAGGAGAGAAAACAGCATGAAAAAGAGAATAGCATCACTGCTTCTGATTATGGTCCTTGCTCTGACAATGACCTTCGGGGCATCAGGCTTTGCAGCAGCGGCTTCACAGAGTGAGATAACAGAAGCCTTTGAAAACTGCGGCGACTATATCTACGAGACAGTGACTGAACCCATATTCGGCAGCATCGGCGGCGAATGGGTAATGTACGGTCTTGCACAGGCAGACTATCCTATGTCTGATGAATACATCGCCAAATATCAGGCGAGTGTGGAAAAGGCAGTAAAGGAAGGCTACCGCGGTGTTCCCGGACAGCTTCATGACCGCAAATACACCGAGTATTCCAGAGTCATCGTGGCATATGCCGCCCTGGGTATTGACCCGGCGGACATTGCGGGATATAACATGGTGGAGAAGCTGGCCGATTTTGACAGTGTGGTATGGCAGGGAATCAACGGCCCCATCTGGGCACTGAGAGCCCTTGATGCGGGGAATTACGAAATTCCTGAGGTTTCGGGGATTGAAAATGTTACGACCCGTCAGAAGCTCATAAACTACATTCTCAGCAACCAGCTTGACGACGGCGGCTGGAACCTTTATTACTCCGAAAGTGATGACACGGCAGAAAATGCGAAGCAGAAGGCACAGCTTAAGGGAGATCCCGATCTTACGGGCATGGCCATGA
>JBJETB010000063.1:0-46084 GCA_051883095.1 Anaerovoracaceae bacterium | reverse complement strand
GAAGGCATGGAATTGGGACTTGAGCAAGGCCGCACTGAAGGCGAAGCCGCAGGACGCCAGGAAATGAAGCTAGAGTTGGCCCGTGCCATGAAGGCAAAAGGCATGGAAACAGAAGCAATTGCTGAGATTACCGGCTTGCCTGCCGAAGAGATTGAAAAGTTATAATTTAGAGACAACCTGTTGCTTTTATATGAAAGAGCTGCTTGAGGGCATGGCCTGAGAGCAGCTCTTTGTGTTCATTTATACATTGCTCGCTTTCTGATCTTATACACTATCCACGCTGCTCCGATGGCGACGGCGCATATAGCCGCATAGATACATATGAATACAGCGAGAACGCCGCTAAAATCAAGAAAACCGCTGCCGTCGGCCGTTGCCACAACGAAAACTGCCCATGCAATCAGGAAAGCCACATATAAAAGCGGCAGCAGTTTCTGCCATGCTTTTTTTGCGTTTAAGCAGAGCAGATATTGAATCGAAAACAACACAATAACAGAGATTAAAATGATTGCGGGCAGAGTGTAATCGGTACCATTAACTGTAAACATGTTTACCTCTCTCTGAATATTATTTCTCCGGTTCTGGCATTCATGCTTTCCACGATGGCCAGCGACTCCAGTCTATAGCCTAGATTGCGGATGATTTTACCTCCGTCCTGGAAGCCTTTTTCTATGGCGATGCCGATGCCGGAGACAGATCCGCCTGCCTGCTGCACTATGGAAATGAGTCCCTGCAGGGCACAGCCGTTGGCCAGGAAATCGTCGATGATGAGGACTTTGTCTTCAGGCCCCAGGAATTTCTTTGCCACTATGACCTGATTGACATTTTTATGGGTAAACGACTCAACCTCTGCCACATACATTTCACCCTCTATGTTGATGCTCTTTGATTTCTTGGCAAATACTACAGGCACGCCGAAATGTCTTGCCACGATACAGGCGATGCCGATGCCTGAAGCCTCTATGGTCAGTATTTTATTAACAGGGCAGTCTGCGAATCTTCTCTTAAATTCGGCGCCCATTTTATCAAAAAGGTCAATATCCATCTGATGGTTGAGAAAGCTGTCAACCTTAAGCACGTTGCCTTCCTTGACTATTCCGTCTTTTAATATTCTTTCTTCTAAAAAATTCATAGTGTTCTCCGTTAGATATTTTTCTATCTTGATTTTTCATAATTTATGCCGTATTGCTTTATTTTTCTGGAAAGGGTTGAGGCATTTATGCCAAGCTTTGCACCCGCTTCCCGCAGAGACCGTGACTCTGCGAGTACGGATTTGATCAGAGATATTTCGTAGTCTTCCAGGGCATCTGAAAGAGATCCATCCGGGGAGAGGACCGCAGGTGTATCAGGAGAGCTCATGGACATTGCCATAGCTACATTAAGTTCCGTATTAGCGTCTGCATCCTGATCCAGGATTCCTCGAAGCATATAATCGTTCACTTCAGGATTGATTTCCGAGGCACAGATTACAAGGTATTCTATAACGTTCTCAAGCTCACGTATATTACCTGGCCATGGATAATTCTCAAGGAAACGATATTGCTTCTCTGTCAGGCGAAGATGACGGCCATGCTTTTTATTATACATATCTATAAAGTGGTCACAAACCACACGGATGTCATCCTTTCTGCACCTGAGCGCAGGCATATGGATAGGTATTACATTTAATCTATAAAACAGATCCTGTCTGAATGTGCCCTCGGCAATTTTTTTTCTTAAATCACTGTTGGTGGCAGCGATAAAACGTATGTCCAGCTTGATAATCCGGGTTCCTCCAACACGGGTTATTTCTTTGTTCTGAATGGCACGCAGAAGTTTGACCTGCAAATCCATAGGCATATCACCTATTTCGTCCAGCAAGAGCGTCCCGCCATTGGCAGACTCAAAAAGTCCCTGCTTCCCGTTTGGATTTGCACCGGAAAAGGCACCTTTTTCATAGCCAAAAAGCTCAGATTCGAGAAGATTAGGCGGAATAGAAGCGCAGTTAACTTTAATAAAAGGCTTATTATTTCGATTGCTCAATCTGTAGATTTCGTCAGCAACAATTTCTTTGCCAACACCTGATTCCCCTGTGATCAGGACGGTAGCATCCGTCGGAGAAGCTCTTTTGATTGTTTCCCAGATGCTCTTGAGGGCAGGGGAATTTCCAATCAGACGTGCAGAACTGAGGTCATCGGCATTATCATGCTCGCGTATAGGTATATTGTTAGGCCTGTTCTCCAGAGAGTTAGCCTCCGTAAGAAATTGCTGAAAGTCATCCTGCAGTGCGCGGAGGGTGAAAATAGGTCTGCTGCTGATTGCAATATGAGTAAGGATGCCGTTTTCGTCGAAAATAGGTACACCTGCCACAAAACCTAACTCAGGGGAATCGTTAACGTGAACCGTGGAGAGACGAAAAACCTTCTTCTTTGTTTCGAGGACCTCGATAGCAGCTCCGTGGGTAAATATTTTGCCCTCCGCCTCGATTTCAGCCGCAGTTCTTCCGATAATCATTTCAGGATAAATACCGGTATTTCTGGTGTAGCTTGGATTTGAATAAATGTAGCGCCCTTCCCCGTTAGCGATTACAAGGCTGTCATCCAGCGCGTCAGCAACAGCCTTGAAATCTATTCCGTTTTCTGAGTAAATATCAATATCGCTAAGCACATCTTCCAGAAGTTTCTTCATGCGAGCGCTGTCATTATAAAGTTCGTTATTTAAAGCCTCATTTAGACGAGAATAAATGCTTTTTATTGTAACTCTGTGGTTCACCATTTTTCTCCACCTGCCTTCCAAATTTGAAAAGAAATCTACCTTTTAAAAAAATTATATCAGACTATTTTAAAAAAGCAACACAATTGTTGCTTTTTTGCAATGCGGTTTCGGAATAAAGACAAAATTTGTTGCAGAAACGCAACAATAATAATCTTAATTATATGTTAAAACGACACAAATGGCTGTTTTCCAATGCTTTAAGGGTTTGTGAAATCGTTGGCACACATTTTGCGTTAGTATAAAGCATAAAAGATAGGAGGAACATAAAAAATGGCAAAGAAAACAATTATAACTATAGCTACAACAGGCGCATGGCCTACAAAGGCAAATAATCCTAACGTACCGATGACACCTGCAGAGATTGCAGAAGATGTTTACGACTGCTGGAAAGCAGGAGCAGCAATAGCCCATCTCCATATGAGAGATGATAACGGCAAAGGTACCATGGATATCAATAAATTCCGTGAAACAAAAGAACTTCTGGAAAAGAACCATCCTGACTGCGACATCATCCTTAATATGACAACATCAGGAGATGCAAGTGCAACAGATGAAACCAGAATGCTTCATCTTAAAGAACTCAGACCTGAAATGGGAACCTATGACTGCGGTTCTATGAACTGGCTAAACTCCAGCCTGTTTATAAACAGCCCTCAGTTCCTTGAAGAACTTGGAACAACAATGCAGGAAATCGGTGTAAAACCTGAGGTAGAAGCTTTCGATCCGGGCATGATAGCAAATGCAGCATATTACGTAAAGAAAGGGATCTTAAAGACTCCTGTACACTTCCAGTTCTGCATGGGATGTGCAAACGGCATACCGGGCAGCATTAAGAATCTCGTATTTATGAAAGAAACTATGGAGCAGCTTTGCCCGGGATCAACATGGAGTACATTCGGAGTTGGACACAGTGCAATGGAAATCATGTATGCTGCTATTGCCTTGGGCGGACACATCAGAGTAGGAATGGAAGATAACGTAATGTACGCTAAGGGACAGCTTGCAGAAAGCAACAGACAGTTTGTTGAAAGAGCTGCAAGAGTAATCAAAGAGTTCGGAAATGAAGTTGCAACCCCGGACGAGGCAAGAGAGATTTTAGGACTTGCTCCTAGAAAATAAATGGGGCATACGGAAGAGAGGTTACTATAAGCAGGGGGACAGCAATTATCATTTTCTTTAGGAGGAAACTATGGAAAACACATTAAACAAAGACAGAGGAACTTTACTCTGGAGATTCAGCCAGAAGTTCCAGTTTGCAGCAGATAAGATCATTCCTGATTCACTGGTATTCTGTCTTATCTTAACATTTATCGTTTACTTTGCTGCACTTATTTTTACTGATAAGGGTCCTGTAGCCCTTTGTCTGTACTGGTTCAATCATGCATGGGATATGCTTGCATTCTCAATGCAGATGTCAATGATGGTTGTAGTATGTGCTGCAACAGCTAAATCAAGACCTGTAAACAAGGGTATGGGCGTTCTCGCCAGAGCTCTTAATCACCCTGTTCTGGCATTGGTTGTATTTATGATCTGGGGCTATGTTGCTTCATTCATCAACTGGGCATTCTGTACCATGTCATGTACAGTTCTTGCAATCGAACTTTCAAAGAGAAATAAGGGAATAAGTTTCCCTATTCTTCTGGTAGGCGGATATTGCACATCCTGTCTCGGACAGTGCCTTGGACCTACAGCATCAGTTTATGCTCTTCTTGCAACAGAAGGCAACTATATGCAGGAAACTCTGGGTGGAGTATTAACACAGGATGTTACAGTTTACAATCCGGTAAACGTTACTATCTGGGTAATACTGGCTCTGGTTACTATTCTTTTAGTAGTATTCACAAGACCTCCAAAGGATTCCATCATGACTATCGATTCCGAATCCACCACAGCTCAGGAATTAGCAGAATGGGAAAAGGTAGACAGATCAACTCCTGCAGGTGTTATGAACTCAAGCAAGATTATCATGTGGTTAGTAGGAGCAGCAGGTGTTGTTGCTATTGCTCATGAATTTATCACTAAGGGATTCCTTGGAGCACTCAGCCTTAACTTCATAATCTTCTTCTTCCTGATTCTCAACTGCTTCCTGTACCCTACACCGACAGCTTTCGTAGGAGCACACAAGGACAGCATGCACCTTGCAACAGAGGTAATGATTCAGTTCCCATTCTATGCAGGAATCGCAGGAATCATGTCAGAATCCGGACTGGCTGCAATCGTTGTAACAGCAATCGTAGGATTTGCAACAGCTAAGTCACTTCCAATCTGGGCATACATTTCCGCATCCGTAGTAAATCTGTTTATCCCTTCACAGGGCGGACAGTTCATCGTACAGGGACCTCTGCTGGTAGATGCAGCACAGCAGCTTGGAGCTGATGTTATGACAGTAATCAACGCTTTCGTATACGGCGATGAAGCAACCAACCTTCTTCAGCCTTTATACATCATTCCTGCACTTGCACTGTGCAATATAAAGTTAAAGAATGTATGGGGAATCATGGCATTCGTATGGTTCTTCTGGACAATATTTACAATCTTAGGATTCGCTATCGTACCTGGAATTATTCTGTAGTGAAGACAGTGAATCTGAATTAAAGAAGGTATATCAAATGAGTAAAGAAAAAATAGCAATCATCGGCGGCGGCAAAATGGGTGTAGGTATCGGACAGCTTTTTGCTACCAAAGGACACGAAGTAAAGATTGTTTATGTAGGCAACGACATGGAAAGAGGTGACTCGGCCATCAATATGGAGGCCAACCTCAATTTCCTCGCATCAAACGATGTAATCAAAAAAGAAGATATCCCAGCTATCATGGGAAGAGTGACATATACTCCTGATATTGAGGATATAGCAGATTTCGCTGATATCGTATTTGAGGCTATCGTTGAAAATATGCAGGTAAAACAGGAGATGTTCAAAAAGCTTGATGAAATATGTCCTCCTGAAACGGTGCTTGCATCAAACACATCAGCACTGAGCATCACCATGATCGGTGAAAAGGCAGTACATAAGGAAAGAATTATAGGAACACACTTCTGGAATCCGGCATATCTTATTCCGCTGGTAGAAGTAGTAAAGACTGTTCATGTAAATGAAGAAACAGTAAACAGGACCTACAATGCCTTGAAGGAAGCAGGAAAGCATCCTGTAATAGTAGAAAAGGATGTTCCGGGATTTCTTGCCAACAGGCTTCAGCATTGTCTCTTCAGAGAAGCGATTTCAATTGTAGAACACGGCATCGCCTCACCTGCAGCAGTAGATGAAGCTATAAAATACGGTTTCGGAATGAGGCTGGGCATTATGGCACCGTTTGAGGTAATGGATTCATGCGGACTCGACATGACGAAGGCCATTCATGAATTCGTTTTCCCTGACATTGAAGACACACATGAAGTGCAGAAGCTTGTTACAGATAACATCGAGGCAGGCAGACTGGGATTCAAGACAGGCGGACACGGTATTCAGGATTGGACTCCTGAGCAGATGAAAGAATCAACCGAACAGCTCAATGTAAAACTTATCAAAGTAGCGAAAGCCCTTGATAGAATCTAAAAAAGACGTTAAAACTAAAAATGGGAACCCCGGTAAAGGCTTGGACAACCTGCCTTTATCCGGGTTTCTTGTTTATTGAAGGAAGGATACGGTATTATGAGAAACGTAGTAATAGTTGCTGCCTGCAGAACTCCTATTGGCGCACTTGGCGGGCAGTTTAAAACATTAACAGCGACAGATCTGACAATTCCAGTAATGCAGAACCTTGTAAAAAGAGCAGAAATCAATCCTGAAATCATTGATGAAGTTTTCTGGGGATGCAACTATCAGAGAACATATAAGGAAAACAACCTTGCAAGAGTAGCCTTGGTAAAGGCGGGCCTTCCTGTTACAGTGCCGGGTATAACACTCAACAGAAACTGTACTTCTTCGATGTCATCAATCCAGCTTGGTTATTACCAGATTAAGGCAGGAGAAGCAGACTGTGTAATGGCGGGTGGTGCAGACAGCATGAGCACGGCCCCACATATGGTATTTGGTGCGAGATTCGGGCAGAAATACGGTCACATGGAACTTAGAGATTCTATGTGGGACTCATTGACTAATCTGGGTGTAGGTCCTGCAATGGGAATCACAGCAGAAAATGTTGCTGACGAGTACAATGTAACAAGAGAAGAAATGGATGCTTATTCTCTTCGCTCGCAGCAGCGTGCTGTAGCGGCAGTAGACAGCGGCAGATTTAAAGACGAAATTATTCCGGTCACAGTACCTGGAAAAAAGGGTGACACGGTTTATGATACAGATGAATACCCTAAGAGGGACGTTACTATGGAAAAGCTGTCCAAGCTTAAACCAACATTTAAGGAAGATGGCAGAGTTACAGCGGGCAATGCTTCAGGTATGAACGATGCAGCTTCCGGTGTAATTCTTATGGAAGAAGAAATGGCTAAGAAGCTTAATGTTCCTATTATGGCCAGAATCGTTTCCTCAGCAACTACAGGTGTAAGACCGGAAGTTATGGGTATCGGACCTATCAGTTCATCACAGAAGGCACTGGAAAAGGCCGGTCTTACCATTGATGATATCGATTTATTTGAAATCAATGAAGCATTTGCTTCACAGTGTATAGCATGCGCCAAGACTCTGGGTATAGACGAGGAAAAGCTTAACGTAAACGGAAGTGGAATTTCTCTCGGACATCCTGTAGGCGCTACAGGTTCAAGACTCGTAGTAACTCTTATGTATGAACTTAAGAAGAGAGGCGGCAGATACGGCCTGGCATCTCTGTGCGCCGGAGGCGGAATGGGCACTACGGTAATAATTGAAATGATTTAATGTTTCTGAAGAAAGGATTAAACCATGGCACTAATGACAGGAGCTCAGTACATAGAGAGCTTGAGAAAATTAAACACACGTGTATATATGTTCGGTGAGAAAATCGACAACTGGGTAGACCATCCGATGATAAGACCATCCATAAACTGCGTGGCAATGACCTACGAACTGGCACAGAACCCTGAATACAATGACCTGATGACCGTAAAGTCACATCTTACAGGAAACACAATAAACCGATTCTCACATATACATCAATCAACGGAAGACCTTAAAAACAAGGTCAAGATGCAGAGACTTCTCGGTCAGAAGACAGGCAGCTGTTTTCAGAGATGTGTCGGAATGGACGCTTTCAACGCAGTATATTCCACTACCTATGAAATCGATGAAAAATACGGCACCTCATATCACGAGAACTTCAAGAAGTTCCTGATATACGTTCAGGATGAAGACCTTGTGGTAGACGGAGCCATGACCGACCCTAAGGGAGACAGATCCAAGGCACCACATGCTCAGGAAGACCCTGATATGTTCCTCAGAATAAAGGAAAGAAGACCTGACGGAATCGTGGTTTGCGGAGCAAAATGCCACCAGACAGGCTCGGTCAACTCTCACTGGCATATAGTAATGCCAACCCAGGCAATGAGAGAAGACGACAAGGACTACGCAGTATGCTTTGCATGTCCAAGTGACGCAGAAGGCCTGTACATGATATATGGCAGACAGTCATGCGATACCAGAAAGCTTGAGGATGGAGCCGACATCGATTTAGGGAACAAGAAGTTCGGAGGCCAGGAGGCACTGGTAGTGTTCGATGACGTATTCATCCCTAATGAGTACATATTCATGAACGGCGAGTACGAATTCGCAGGAATGCTGGTAGAAAGATTTGCAGGCTTCCACAGACAGTCCTATGGCGGATGCAAGGCAGGAGTAGGCGATGTGGTAATCGGAGCAGCAGCACTGGCGGCAGAATACAACGGAGCAGATAAGGCATCCCATATCAAGGACAAGCTCATAGAGATGACCCATCTGAATGAGACATTATACAGTTGCGGCATAGCATGCTCTGCAGAAGGTCATCCTACGAAATGCGGCTCATACATGATAGATCTTCTACTTGCCAATGTATGCAAGCAGAACGTAACTCGCTTCCCTTATGAGATTGTGAGACTGGCTGAAGACATAGCAGGAGGTCTTATGGTAACCATGCCTTCTGAGAAAGACTTTAAGTCAGACACAGTGGTAGGAAGAAATGGTGAGACCATAGGTGATGTATGCAACAAGTTCTTTGCAGCGAGTCCTGCGTGCAGTACAGAGGACAGGGCAAGGGTACTGAGACTGCTTGAGAATCTGTGTCTCGGAGCATCAGCTGTAGGCTACAGAACAGAATCAATGCACGGTGCAGGCTCACCGCAGGCGCAGAGGATAATGATACAGAGACAGGGCAATATCGACGGCAAGAAAGACCTTGCCAGAACTATTGCCGGAATCAAGAAGGATAAATAATTGTACCATACATAATTTTACATTCTCCTTAGAAATATATTATACCAATACAAAAGAAGCACTTCGCGAGAGGTGCTTCTTTTGCAATATAAGATTGATTTTTTATTTGCTCAGGAATTCATCAATGCTTGCGGCAGCTTTCTTGCCTGCTCCCATAGCCTTGATAACCGTAGCGGCACCTGTTACAGCGTCGCCGCCGGCGAAGATTCCCGGACGGTTTGTAGCAGCAGCATCGTCAGTTCCGATACCGCCTTTCTTGTTAGCTTCAAGGTCCTTGGTAGTATCAAGAATGAGAGTGTTAAGCTTGGTACCGATGGACATGATTACCATGTCTACAGGGATTACGTGGTTGGAACCTTCAACTACAACCGGTTTTCTTCTTCCGGAAGCATCAGGTTCGCCAAGCTGCATTTCTACGCATTCGATACCTGTAACAACGCCGTTTTCGTCGCCCTTGATTTCAACAGGGTTGGTGAGAAGCTTGAAGATGATACCTTCTTCCATAGCGTGGTGAACTTCTTCTGCTCTGGCAGGGAGTTCATCCATACTACGACGGTAGATGATATATACTTCGCTTGCACCCATACGCTTAGCACAACGAGCAGCGTCCATAGCAACGTTGCCGCCGCCTACGATGGCGATCTTGTCAGCGTGCATGATAGGAGTATCGTATTCAGGACGATATGCCTTCATCAGGTTGATACGAGTCAGGTATTCGTTTGCAGAGCAAACACCGATGAAGTTTTCGCCAGGAATATTCATGAATGAAGGAAGTCCTGCACCGGTTCCGATGAATACGGATTCAAATCCTTCTTCGTCCATGAGCTCATCAACTGTGAAAGCACGTCCGACGATAGCGTCAGTTACGAATTTTACGCCTTTAGCTTCAAGCTTTGCAACCTCAGCAGCTACGATTTCCTTAGGAAGACGGAACTGCGGGATACCGTAAACCAGAACGCCGCCGGTTTTGTGGAGTGCTTCGAATACTGTTACTTCATAGCCCTTGTTTACAAGGTCGCCTGCGCATGCAAGTCCTGCAGGGCCTGCACCGATGATAGCAACCTTATGGCCGTTGCCCTCTACAGGAGCGATTTCTTCATCGCCGAAGTTAGCAGCGTGCCAGTCTGCTACGAATCTTTCCAGACGACCGATGGCAACGGATTCGCCCTTAGAGCACTGAACGCACTGTCCCTGGCACTGGTTTTCCTGCGGGCATACACGACCGCAGATTGCAGGAAGTGAGCTGTCCTCGGAAATGATTTCATAAGCTGCTTCGAAGTCGCCTTCGGCAACCTTTGCGATGAAATCAGGAATCTTGATATTTACCGGACATCCGGAAACACAAGGTTTTTTGCGGCATCTCAGGCAGCGCATAGCTTCTCTGACAGCCATTTCTTCAGTATAACCTGTACATACTTCTAAAAAGTTTTTGTTTCTGATATCAGGAGCCTGTTCAGGCATAGCATTTTGCTTGTTTACTAAATTAATCATGGTAACGAACACCTCCTGTCAGTCTGCAAACGTGAGCTCTGTCTTCAGCTTCCTGTTCCTTGTAGTAGTTGGATCTTCTCAGAAGGTCATCCCAGTCTACTAATGAACCGTCGAATTCAGGGCCGTCTACGCAAACGAATTTATCTTCGCCGCCGATTTTGCATCTGCAGCCGCCGCACATTCCTGTACCGTCGATCATGTAAGCGGTAAGGGATGCAACGGATGGAATGTTGTATTTCTCAGCAATCTGGCATACGAGCTTCATCATGATAGGAGGACCTACCGCAACGATCTCGTCGAACTTTTCACCTTTCTGGATGAGTTCTTCCAGCTTCTGAGTAGTGAACATCTTTTCGCCGTAGGAACCGTCGTCTGTTACTACATAGAGCTCGTCAACGTTTTCTCTGAACTCATCTTCAAGGATAACGAGATCCTTGTTCTTGAATCCTTCAATCATAGTTGTACGAACGCCGTGTGCATGCATACCGGAAGCAAGAGGATAAGCCAGGGCATTACCTGTACCTCCGCCTACTACGCAGACACTCTTTAGACCGTCCATATGAGTCGGCTTGCCGAGAGGGCCTACGATGTCAGCGAAGCAGTCGCCAACCTCAAGCTGATCCATAAGCATTGTAGTTCTGCCTACTGCAGCGTATATTAAATCGATTGTACCATCTTCTTCATTGTGGCCTGCCATGGTGAGAGGAATTCTTTCACCGTATTCATCAGTACGAAGAATGATGAACTGACCAGGTCTGGCTTTACGAGCAACAAGCGGTGCATAGATCTTCAGCCATACCATGTTGTCGTTAAGTCTTCTTTTGTATGTAACTTCAAACCTTTTCATGCTGATCATCCTCCTTTCTATTTATCAAAGCTGTCCTGACGGTGCTTCAGGGTCTTGTATCTGTCGAGAGCCATTTCTTCGCCTTCTTCGAAAAGCTGTTCAGCTCTTTCTGGGAACTTAAGACCAAGTGAGTTGTAACGAACTTCGCCCATGATGAAGTCTCTGTAGCTTTCTGTAGGAGCAGCGCTGTCGATGGAAAGCGGATTCTTGCCTTCAGCTGCCAGAGCAGGGTTGTATCTGAGAAGCTGCCAGTATCCGGAACGAACGGCCTTCTTCATCTCAAGCATTGACTTGTTCATGCCGGCTTTGATACCGTGGTTGATACAAGGAGCATATGCGATGATGAGGGATGGACCGTTATAAGCTTCAGCTTCGCGGAAAGCTTTCAGAGTCTGTTCAGGGTTTGCACCCATAGCAACCTGTGCTACATATACGTAGCCGTAAGCCATAGCGATCTGAGCAAGGTCTTTCTTCTTAACAGCCTTACCGGAAGCAGCGAATTTAGCTACAGCACCGATAGGAGTTGCCTTGGAGGACTGACCGCCTGTGTTGGAGTAAACTTCTGTATCGAATACGAGGATGTTTACGTTTTCGCCGGAAGCAAGAACGTGGTCAACGCCGCCGTAACCGATATCGTATGCCCAACCGTCACCGCCGAAGATCCACATTGATGGCTTGATGAGCATGTCTTTGTTTTCTACAACGTATTTAGCATCTTCATTTGTATCTGCAATCTTTTCTGCTTCAGCAAGAAGGATGTTTCCTGTTACTTCAGCCTTTTCGGCATCGTCCATGGAAGCAACCCATGCCTTGGCAGGAACGCCGATTACATCATAAAGTCTCTCTACTGCGGACTTAAGTTCGTTTCTTCTTGCATTCATGGATGTAGCCATACCGAAACCGAACTCTGCATTGTCTTCAAACAGTGAGTTAGCCCATGCCGGACCTCTGCCCTGCTTGTTAACAGTGTAAGGAGTTGCAGGAGCGGAAGCACCCCAGATGGATGAGCATCCTGTTGCGTTTGCGATGAACATTCTGTCACCGAAGAGCTGAGTTATCAGCTTAGCGTAAGGTGATTCGCCGCAGCCCGGGCAAGCGCCGGAGAATTCCATAAGAGGAGTCTTGAACTGGGATCCCTTAACTGTATCTTCCTTAAACGGAACTTCTTTTTCATCGATATCTTTATATAAGTGGTCGAACTTAGCCTGCTGAGCATGCATGAATTCGTCTTCTGCAGGAGCCATTGTGATGGCTTTGTTTCTTGCAGGGCAAACTTCTGCGCAGGAACCGCAGCCTGTGCAGTCCATAAGTGACCAGCCAAGTGTGAAGTCATGCTTCTTGTCGCCCTTCATTGTTACAGTGTCTGCTACGCCTTCGGCCTCTTCCTTGGTAAGTACGAAAGGTCTTACTACGCCGTGAGGACAAACGTATGAACACCAGTTACACTGCATACAGTTCTTCAGGTTCCAGTGAGGTAAATCAGCTGCGATACCGCGCTTTTCGTAAGCAGCAGTACCTGCAGGCATCATGCCGTTTACAGTTGATAAGAACTTGGATACAGGAACGTTGTCTGCTGTAAGATTTCCTGTAGGAACGAGAATGTCGTTGAGGAAATCTGTGTGGAGCTGATCGCGTCCTACCAGTGCTGGAGCAGGAGCATCGTCCGGTGCGTTCTTCCAGCTTTCAGGAACTTCAACCTTGTGAACGTGAGTGATACCGGCATCTACAGCGGCACAGTTCATGTCTACGATGTTCTGGCCTTTTCTGCCGTAGGTCTTCTTGATAGCATCCTTCATGTATCCTACTGCTTCATCGATAGGAATGATGTCGGCAAGCTTGAAGAATGCGGCCTGAAGAATTGAGTTGGTTCTTCTTGCGCCTAAGCCGATTTCCTTAGCCAGGGAAACAGCGTCGCAGGTGTAGAACTGAACGTTGTTCTGTGCGATATATCTCTTAACCTGTCCAGGAAGCTTTTCTTCCAGTTCTTCGTCGTTCCATACGCAGTTGAGAAGGAAGAATCCGCCCGGTTTAACGTCCTGAACCATTTCATATTTGTAAAGGTAAGCTGAGTTGTGGCAAGCTACGAAGTCAGCCTGTTTTACATAGTAAGTTGACTTGATAGGCTCGTCACCGAATCTCAGGTGGGAAATTGTAACACCGCCGGATTTCTTGGAGTCATACTGGAAGTAAGCCTGAGCTTTCTTGTCAGTGTGGTCACCGATAATCTTAACGGAGTTCTTGTTTGCGCCGACAGTACCGTCTGCACCAAGTCCCCAGAACTTACATGCCTTAGTGCCTTTAGGAGCAACGTCAGGATTTTCTGAGCCGACGATGGAAAGGTTGGTAACGTCGTCTGTGATGGAAAGTGTAAATTCCTTCTTAGGGTTTTCTGACCATAAGTTTTCATATACAGCGAGAACGTCTCCCGGCTGTACGTCCTTGGAACCAAGACCGTATCTGCCTCCGCAGATGAGACAGTCTTCGAATTCGGTTCCTCTTACTGCAGCAACCATATCGAGGAATAAAGGCTCTCCAAGTCCGCCAGGTTCCTTGGTTCTGTCGAGAACAGCGATTTTCTTTACTGTCTTAGGCAGAACGTTGAAGAGGTACTTGTTTGACCAAGGTCTGTAAAGGTGAACCTCGATAATGCCGACTTTGTGGCCCTTTGCGTTAAGGTAGTCGATAACTTCCTCAGCACATTCGCAGACTGAACCCATAGCTACGATAACTTCTGTAGCGTCAGGCGCACCGTAGTAATTGAACGGCTTGTAGTCTGTTCCGATCTTGGCGTTAACCTTTTCCATGTAAGCGTTAACAAGATCAGGTGTGTCAGCATAAGCCTGGTTGCAGGCTTCTCTGTGCTGGAAGAAAGTTTCCGGCTGTTCAGCGGAACCCATTGTATGAGGATGATTTGGATGAAGGGCATTAGCCTTGAATGCCTTGAGAGCATCCCAATCTACCATTTCCTTTAAATCTTCGTAATCCCATGTTTCAATCTTCTGCTGTTCGTGTGATGTTCTGAATCCATCGAAGAAGTGGAGCATAGGAAGACGTCCGCCGATAGCGGAAAGGTGTGCAACTGCTGCAAGGTCCATTGACTGCTGTACGCTGTTGGAGCAGAGCATTGCAAAACCTGTCTGACGACATCCCATAACGTCGGAATGGTCACCGAAAATGTTAAGTGCGTGAGTGGCAACGCAGCGGGCTGCTACATGGAAAACTGTAGGAGTCTGTTCGCCTGCCAGCTTGTACATATTAGGAATCATGAGGAGCAGACCCTGTGAAGCGGTGAATGTTGAAGTGAGAGCACCGGCAGCGATTGCACCGTGAACTGCACCTGCAGCACCTGCTTCGGACTGCATTTCTACGATTTTTACTTTTTCACCAAAGATATTGGTTCTGTCCTGGGAAACCCATTCGTCCATGTTTTCTGCCATAGGTGAGGATGGTGTAATAGGGTAAATTGCAGCAACCTCAGAGAACGCATAAGCAACATGAGCAGCAGCGGCGTTTCCGTCCATAGTTTTTAATTTTCTCATGTTTATTCTCCTTCCTCGATGCCCAGGGCTTCACGCTGCAGGAAAATGTATTCAGGGACTTCCTGCTGCTTGATAACGTCTCTAGGACATACGTATTGACATACATGGCAGTCTTCACAGATTGCCGGGTCGATTACTGTATGAGTGCCGTCCTCGTAGATGGCAAGGTTAGGGCAGTTGGACTTGCAGTCTTTGCAGAATAAGCATCCTGTGCTGCATACCTGTGCCTTGGTTTCGCAATCGTCTTCAGATGAGCATGCCACCATCTTCATTCCCTTGTAAGGAACGATCGTGATGAGGTGCTTAGGACATGCATATGTACAATCCTTGCAGCCGACGCACTTGTCAGGGTCAACCTTGGCAACTCCGTCTACAACCTTGATGGCATCGTAACGGCATACTGCTGTACATGCACCCTGTCCAAGGCAGCCTGTTGAGCAGAGGCCCAGAGCCTTAGGGTCAAGCTTTGCGGCTTCCTGACATGTCTGAATGCCCATTTCTTTATACTTATTTGCAGCTCTTCCGTCGCCGGAGCATTTTACGAAAGCTACATTGCTCTTTAATGCTGTAAGGTCGTGGAGAGTATCTACAATTATTTTCTTTTTGCATTTTACCATGCAGGCAACGCATCCTACACACTTATCGTAGTCAATAACGGCGTGGTTGTCCACGATGGATACTGCGCCTTCAGGGCATGCTCTTTCGCATTCTCCGCAGGCGATGCAGCCGTAGCCGCAAGTCTTCCTTACGAGTTCATCGTCCTCTTCAGTTGAGGAACAAGGAATAAAGTTTGTTGCATCCTTAGGAATCATACGAATCAGATGTCTCGGGCATACACCTTCAGCTGCACAGTCACCGCAGCCGTCGCATTTTTCCGGATCGATAATGATTTTGCCGTATTCAAGTCTCATAGCGCCTTGCTTGCAGACCTTGACACAGTCACCGACACCACAGCAGCCACTTTTACACTCGCCGCGCTTGGAGCCTGCTTCAACTAAATCTTTGCAGGATTCAAACTCGGAAGCTCTGGCTTTTCCGGCAGCAAAACCGGCGCAAGCCACAAAAGCGACCAGGTTGTTATCCCCCGCTGCAGGGGAACCATTGGTTTTCATAACTATTAGCCTCCTTTTTTACGTACTATTACATCTTAGTCACTAAATGGTTTATGTAGAAAATTGTTGAAATTTTAACATTCACCCATTTTGTATATTTTAGTCCTTTGTGTTTTTAAAGTCAACGAATTCTGGCATGTTTCTGGAAAAATACACAATAATAAGGAAAGCAAAATGAATACACAGGCATTTTGGCGTCAAAGCCTTGAAATTTTCAGAAAAGTAATGTATACTAAAAATCTGTTAAGAAAAAGCGCGATCAGAATAAATCGGAGGGTATTAATATGATTGCAAAAGAGATATTAAAAGACCTTGTGGCAATTGATACAATAGCTGATAAAAACAACAATCAGTACATGGATTACATAGAAAAATTCTTTAAAGAACTGGGATTCGACGTTAAAAGATTAAAGAACGCCGAAACAGGTAAAGAGGTTACAGTGGCAAGCTGGGGTGAAAACCCTGCTATCGGCTTCCTGGGACACTCAGACACAGTTGCCGTTACAGAGGGATGGGTTACTGACCCTCACGAGCTTACCGAAAAGGACGGCATGCTTTACGGTCTGGGCGCATGTGACATGAAGGGCGGCATGGCTGCTTTCATGGCTGCAATTGGAAACACTGACCTGAAGAGCCTGAAAAAAGGAATCAGAGCATACATCACCTACGACGAAGAGATTATGTTCGACGGCATCAAAGACCTGGTGAACTCCGGCGAAAGCTTTCCTCCTCATGTGGTTGTAGCAGAACCGACTGATCTGATTCCGATGATCGGTTCCAAGGGCCTGCTGGAATACATCTTCACATTCACAGGCGTAACCACTCACTCCAGCACTCCGATAGACGGAAAGAGCTCAAACAAAAATGCTGTTCGCTTCCTTAATAAGATGATGGATTTTGAGGAAGAGCTGAGAAAGACTCCAAGCCCGTTCTTTGGAGTGCCGTATCCGACCATGAATATCGGTATTGTGAATGGAGGAACATCCATAAACAAGGTTCCTGACAAGACTACAGTATATCTTGACTTCAGAATCTGCGATTCAGAGAGAGAATATCCGCTTATCAGAGAAACTGTCGACAAGGCCCTTGAAGGCCTCGACGGATCTTATGAGATTATAAACGACATACCTTCATTCCAGAACAACAGTCCTCTGGTGGGAGTATACGAAGAAAAGACCGGTAAGAAGGGCCAGCCTTTCTTTGGGATTACAGAGGCATCATTCTTTGAAGGCGACAGGGTGATTGTAGGTCCCGGACCTATGACAGCTCACGAGGCAAACGAGCACATTTCTGCAGAATCCCTTGAGAAATCCAGTCAGATCTATAAAGAGATGATAGAGTTGCTCTGCAGGTAAGGGGTCTGCTTGTACGCATTTATGCACTGAAAAATGCAACAATATGTTTTTTGAAATGAAAATTTACAATAAAACTTGTTTTTTTATACAAAAATTGTTGCATAGGCTCGGTTTTTGATGTATAATACGTCTATTAAAAATGCAGTTTGTGATTTTATGGTAATTTTAGGCTCAGCCTATTATTATACACATTATTCAAATGGAAACAAGTTTATATGAAAGGAGAGTTTACTATGAGTAATGGTCCAAAGATTGGGGAAAAGAAAAAATTCCAAGTTCCTCACGTATTCATCATTTTATTCGCGATTATAGTATTATGTACTATTCTCACATGGATTATTCCTGCCGGTACATTTGATTATGTAGAAAATGCTGAAACAGGAAGAAACGTAGCAGTTGCCGGAACATGGCACGAAGTAGATCCTACACCGGTAGGACCACTGAGAATGTTCGAACTCATTTACGAAGGCATGGTTAATGCAGCTGACATTGCATTCCTCGTATTCATAGCATTCGCATCTGTAACATTCGTAATTAAATCGGGTGCTTTTGACGGTGCTGTAGCAGTGCTTCTGAAGGTATTCAAGGGTAAGACTTCCCTTATCACTATTCCTATCTTCATGGCACTCATCGGCTTAGGTTCATCCACAATCGGTATGTTCGAAGAATGGATACCGTTCATTCCTGTATTTGCAGCAGTTTATGCAGGTATGGGCTATGATGCATTAGTTGGTCTGGCAGTTGTAGCATTTGGTGCCGGCATAGGTTACTCCGGTGCTATGATGAACCCGTTCACCGTAGGTATAGCTCAGGGTATCGCAGAAGTTACATACATGTCAGGTGTAGGCTATCGTCTTATCTGCCACATCATCATGTGGGCAATCGGTTCTGCATTCATCATGCGTTATGCATCAAAGGTTAAGGACGATGAAAAGAACTCCTACATTTACGGCACAGTAATTCAGGATCTTACAACATCCGACGGTGCTGCTGATGTAGAAAACCTGAAGTTCGGTATTCAGCAGAAGCTGGTATTATTAGACCTTGTTGCAGCTATCATAGTTATAGTAGTAGGCGTAATCAAAGCAGGATGGTACTTCTCACAGATCTGTGCTATATTCATCATCATGGCTATAATCGCTGCTATCATTATGAAGTGGAACATCAACAAAGTTGGCGAAATGTTTGCAGCAGGATTTACCGAAGCAACATTTGCAGCTATGATGGTAGGTGTAGCTCGTGGAGTTAAGTTAGTACTTACTGAAGGCGGAATCATCGATACAGTTGTAAACGCTCTTACAGTTCCTCTGGCACATTTACCTGCTTCACTGTCAGCAGTTGCAATGCTCATCATGCAGACAATCCTCAACTTCTTCATACCGTCAGGTTCAGGACAGGCAGCCGTTTCAATGCCTATCATGGCTCCAATGGCAGACCTTCTCGGACTTTCAAGAGACGTAGCAGTTCTTGCTTACCAGTTCGGTGATGGTTTATCCAACATCATCTGGCCTACAGGATTCGCTGCAGTAGTTGCAGGTCTTGCAGGAGTACCTCTTGACAAGTGGTGGAAGCTGTCATTCAAGATTTTCGGTGTTCTCGTAGTTGTACAGGCTATCTTACTGGTAGTAGCTGTAGCTATAGGATTCGGTGCATAATCGGTAACAGATATAGCTTGAAAAGCTGATTAATTAATATGTATAAAAGAACTGGCGCGCAATGCGTCAGTTTTTTTATGAGGGTTTTTAACTTGAAATAACTCTTGGCATTACAGTCAGGAGTTTTTAATTGGCTTTATCAGAAATGTCAGAATCCGTCGAAAGGACGATATGAAAAACTGTAAAGAAAAACAAGGACGAGCATAAGTTTATGATATGTGAACAATATTGCAGATGAATCAAAAAGGGGGTTAATTATGAGCAAGGGGCCTAAGCTTGGTGAGAAGAAAAAATTTAATCTTCCACATATTTTTATCATCCTGTTTTTCATAGTGCTGGTATGCGCTGTCCTGACATGGATTATACCTGCCGGTGAGTTTGATCGTATTGAAAACGAGTCGGGGAGAATGATCGTAGTGCCGGGAACATGGCACCGTGTGGAGACATCGCCTGTAGGACCTTTTGAATTCTTTCAATCGTTCTTTAATGGCATGGTAAACGCCGGAGAAATCGTATTCTTCGTATTTATAGCCTTTGCATCGGTGTCTTTTATAATACGGAGCGGTGCCTTTGACGGTCTGGTTGTTTTCCTGATGAAAATATTCAAAGGTAAGAGCAGCGTCATTATCATTCCGATTTTTATGGCATTGTTCGGACTGGGGTCGTCGACAGTCGGCATGTTTGAGGAATGGGTACCGTTCATCCCGATTTTTGCGGCCATATTCATAGGTATGGGTTACGACGCAATTGTAGGACTGGCTGTGGTTGCACTGGGTGCCGGAATAGGTTATTCGGGAGCTGTAATGAATCCGTTTACGGTAGGCGTAGCCCAGGGCATTGCAGAGGTAGACTACATGTCCGGAGCAGGTTACCGTATTATATGTCATATCGCTATGATAATCGTAGGCGGCGGTCTGACAATGAGATATGCACTTAAGGTCAAGGCAGATCCGACCAGGAGTCTGGTGTACGGTGACGATTTCAGCGCGCTGCTAGGTGCGGGAGGCATGACAGCTGACGGAACGGGCGGCGAAAAGGAGTTCGGCATAAGGCAGAAGCTGGTGCTTCTTGACCTGCTGGCAGCAATCATCGTAATCGTCTGGGGTGTAAAAACCATGGGATGGTACTTTGCGGAAATTTCTGCGGTGCTGCTCGTTATGGGTTTAATAGCTGCAATCATAATGCGTGACAGCCTGGATGATATCGGAAAGACTTTCGCAGTGGGCTTCCAGGATGCCTGCACTTCTGCAATGATGATAGGTATTGCCCGGGCAACATTGATAGTCCTTCAGTCCGGTAATATCATAGACACGGTTGTATACGGTCTGTCATTGCCGCTTTCACATCTGCCGGTATGGCTCAGCGCAATTGCAATGCTGATTATGCAGACTATTCTCAATTTCTTTATCCCGTCCGGCTCAGGGCAGGCTGCTGTCTCCATGCCTATTATGGCACCGATGGCTGACCTGCTGGGTATAACCAGGGATACGGCAGTGCTGGCATACCAGTTCGGTGACGGACTTTCCAACATCGTATGGCCTACGGCTTTCGCAGCTATCATGGCTGGCCTTGCCGGTGTTAAGCTGGAAAAGTGGTGGAAATTCATTTTCCCTGTATTCTTTGCACTTGTGGGCGTTCAGGCGGTGCTGATGGTAGTCGCAGTTGCCATGGACTTCGGAGCGTAAAATTTTTACAGTCGCCGGTTTTCGTTTTAGGCTGCGTGGTTTTCTTTTTGAAAACTTTCTGAGGGTTTCTGAAAACCTTTGAGGTGCAACGGGGCATTTTCAAGCTAAAAACCGTGAAATCGGCAGAAACCGTCATGAAAAATATTACATTATAAATAATATTTGTAAAAAGGTTTTCCGATTGGGGCATTTTGTTTTCAAACGGAAAACTTTTTTAGTGTTTTGGAAAACGGCGACAGCAGAGCACAGCAATCACAGGTTGAAATTCTAATAAAATCATTTATAATTGAACTATATAAAGCAGAAAGAGGTACAAATGAACAGATATACCCTTACCAAGACAGACGAAATAAAAAGAGGCGCACATGCGGCATTTATCGACAGCGAATATAATGCAAGCTTTTCATACAGGCCGGAGTTTTTGTCCAATGATCACAGGCAGGGCAAAAAGGTGCTTTCCTCAATAGAAGCTGAACTTTCTAATTGCGATGAGTTTTGCATCAGCGTAGCTTTTATTACTATGAGCGGAATAACACCTTTATTGCAGGTACTTCGTGAACTTGAAGAAAAAGGTATTCCCGGGAAGATTCTTACCACAGATTATCTGACCTTCAGTGAACCAAAAGCATTGGAAAAACTAAGTCAGCTTAAAAATGTAGAGCTGAGAATGTTTTGCACTGATAATGAAACAGGTGGATTTCACACGAAGGGATATATTTTCAGAAAAGAGGAAATTTACAGAATTATTATAGGGAGCTCTAATCTGACGATGAATGCCATGACCAAGAATAAAGAGTGGAACACCAAGATTGTGTCTACTGCAGAGGGCGCCATGGCAAAAGAAGTGTTAGGCGAATTCGATTCATTCTGGAATGACAGAAGAAGCCTCCCATATGAGCAATTTATTGAGACTTATACAACAAAATATAAAATTGTAAGTCAGCAGAAGGCTATAGCTACCAGACAGAAAGTAGTTGACTACAAGCAGTTTTCTCTTAAACCAAACAAAATGCAGGTTGCCTTCGTTGCTAATTTAAAAAAGATTGTTGAAAAAGGGGAAAAGAGGGCATTGTTGCTCAGTTCCACAGGCACAGGAAAGACTTATGCTTCAGCCTTTGCTTTGAGAGAGTATATGCCGAAAAGAGCTTTGTTTGTGGTACATAGAGAGCAGATCGCAAAGCAGGCAATGGAGAGCTACAAGAGAGTATTCGGAGGGATAAAGACATTCGGACTCCTTTCAGGAAATGAAAAGAACTATGATTCTGATTTCCTGTTTTCCACTATGCAGATGATGTGTAAAGATGAAACACTACAGAGGTTTTCCAGGGAGGAATTCGATATAATTGTAGTGGATGAAGTACACAGAGCGGGTGCAGACAGCTATCAGAAGATAATGGAGTATTTTAAACCAAAGCTGTGGCTCGGTATGACTGCCAGTCCGGAGAGAACCGACGGTTTCGACATTTACAACCTGTTTGACCATAACATTGCATACGAGATAAGATTGCAGCAGGCGCTGGAGGAAGATTTACTCTGCCCTTTCCACTATTTTGGATTGACCGATCTTGAAATAAACGGCGAGACCTTTGATGACAACAGTGGGCTGAGGAATTTTGCAAGATTAGTAAGCGATGCCAGAGTCGAGCATATTATAGAAAAAATAAAATATTACGATTACTCGGGCGACAGGGTAAAGGGTCTGGTCTTCTGCAGCCGGAAAGAAGAGGGGCGTGAGCTTTCACGTGCATTCAATGAGCGTGGATATAATACTGAATTTATTTGCGGTGAGGACTCGCAGAGCAAGAGAGAAGACTGCATTGACAGGCTGACCAGCGACACCAGAGCGGACAAGCTGGATTATATATTCACTGTAGATATTTTCAACGAAGGCGTGGATATTCCCGAAATTAATCAGGTGATTATGCTCAGACCTACGGAAAGTCCGATTATCTTCGTGCAGCAGCTGGGACGTGGTTTGAGAAAAGCTCCAGGAAAAGAGTATGTTGTAATCCTGGACTTTATCGGAAATTATACTAACAACTTTATGATTCCAATAGCACTGTCGGGAGACAGAACATATAACAA
This sequence comes from Anaerovoracaceae bacterium, assembly GCA_051883095.1. Lineage (GTDB taxonomy): Bacteria > Bacillota > Clostridia > Peptostreptococcales > Anaerovoracaceae > SUG1106. The sequence goes on along the minus strand of JBJETB010000063.1, from coordinate 23,223 downwards.
GGACACGATCAGGAGATATGTAAGAGAAGGGTCAAGGGTGATACCGGGTAATTCCACAATTCATTTTGATGAGATCTCAAGAAAGCGCATTTTCCAGTCCATTGACAGCGCCAACTTCAACGATATAAAGCTGATAAAAGAATGCTATCAGCAGCTGAAATTTAAGTTGGGCAGAATTCCTGCGCTGATGGATTTTGAAGCATACGGCTCTATTGATGTGCTTAGAATTTTTGATAATAAAACTTTGGGCTCATACCATATGTTTCTCAAAAAACATGAAGATGAATATAAGGTCGAGTTCAGCAGCAAGCAGGAAAAAATGCTGGAGTTTATTTCGAAGAAATTTGCTTCCGGCAAGAGACCACATGAACTGCTCGTCATAAAAGAGCTTCTTGAAGGGACGGAATCTGTTATGGAAAAACTTCGTGCTGACCTGAAAGATGGTTATGGCATCAACATGACAAAACGTACGGAAATCAATGTGGTAAATGTACTTACCAATGAGTTCGCAACAGGGTCTGCCAGAGAAACTTACAAAGATTGTGCTATAATAGAAAAGACGGAAAACGAATGCAGGATTTCAGAAACTTTTAAAGAGATGCTTAAAGACTATGAATTCTGCCGTCAGGTGAAAGAAATAGTTGAATTCGGTCTCTATCGGAACAAAAAAGATTACAGCGGTACATATAAAGATACGTCTCTTAAGCTTTACTCCAAGTACACTTATGAGGATGTCTGCAGACTTCTAGAATGGGAGAAAGGCGAGGTCGCCCTTAATATAGGTGGATATAAATATGATAAAAAAACGAAAACTTATCCGGTGTTTATCAATTACGATAAGACTGAGGACATTTCCGATACTATAAGATATGAGGACAGATTTGAGAATCAAGGGTCACTGGTTGCCATCTCCAAGTCGGGGAGGACAGTGGAGTCTGAAGATGTGTACACCGCTCTTCATGCAGAGGAACTGGGAATCAACATGGAGCTGTTCGTCAGAAAAAACAAGGATGATAAGATCTCGAAGGAGTTTTATTATCTTGGCAGAATAAATGCGACAGGTGAGACGCATGAGTTTACTATGCCTAATACAGATAAGAGTGCGGTGGAAATCACCTATGCTCTTGAAACCCCGGTCAGAGATGATTTATTCGATTATTTAGTAGGATAAGGTGACAAGATGAAAGTAGTAAAAGTTGTTGCAGCTATAATTGCACAGGAAGGCAGGATTTTTGCAACCCAAAGAGGTTACGGCGAATTCAAGGACGGCTGGGAATTTCCCGGCGGTAAAATTGAAGAAGGGGAGACACCGCAGCAGGCTCTGGTACGTGAGATTCAGGAGGAACTGGACACAGAGGTGGAGGTCGGTGATTTGCTGGGAACTGTAGAATACGATTATCCCACATTTCATCTGTCCATGCAGTGTTTCCTGTGCACAATCAAGTCCGGCAGCCTTAATCTCAAGGAGCATGAGGCAGCCAGGTGGCTTGCAGAGGACGAGCTTGACAGCGTGGACTGGCTGCCGGCTGACATCGAGGTCCTGGAGTGGATAAGGAGGTCCCAATGCCTTTAAAGATAGTACGAAACGATATTACGAAGATGGAAACAGACGCCATTGTCAACACGGCCAATCCAAGGCCGCAGGTGGGAGATGGCGTCGACAGCAGAATATATGAGGCGGCGGGATTTGAGCAACTGCTTGCAGAACGGAAGAAAATCGGCGATATTAAACGTGGAGATGCGGCGGTGACATCGGGCTTTAATCTGCCTGCCAGGTACATAATACACGCTGTAGGCACTTCATGGTCTGACGGGAATCATGGTGAGCGGGAACTTCTTAAATCGGCATACAGCCGAAGCCTTGAGCTGGCCGAGGAACTGAAGTGCAAAAGTATTGCTTTCCCCCTGCTTTCATCGGGGAATTACGGTTTTCCTAAAGAAGAAGCGCTCAAAATCGCCCTGGACTCTATAAACAGCTTTCTCATGAAGTCGGAGATGTATGTGTACCTTTGCGTTTTCGACAAGGAATCTTTTGGGCTGTCTAAAAAAATAACCGATGACATAGATGAGTTCATAGACGAGAACTACGCTGAGACGGCTCCGCGTTTTCTTCGGAGAGAAAGAAGGTCGTATTATCGGGGCGACGAGGACAAGATTGAATTGTGCGAAAGCGTCGCTATGACCTCAGATGATATGCCAAAGTCTCTGTCCCTGGAGGAACTGATTTCCAACGCGGGCGAGAGCTTCAGTCAGAGGCTTTTCCGACTCATAGATGAGCGAGGCATGGATGACGTGACGGTGTACAAGGCGGCGAACCTTGACCGGAAGCTGTTTTCCAAAATCCGCTGCAGCGATACCTACATACCTAAGAAAAAAACTATTCTGGCTCTGGCGGCAGCGCTGAAACTCAATGCGGACGAAGCGGCAGACCTGCTGGTGAGTGCCGGCATGGCTTTTTCGCCGTCCAGCAAGCAGGACATCATAATGCAGTACTGTCTGAGCCACGGGATTTTTGACGTGAACTCAATAAACATTATTTTATTCGAATACAATCTGCCGACCCTGGACGATTGATCCTGTGGGTCTTTCCGTAAAATGTCGCTCTGCAGGCGACCTGCGACCATTTCTTTTAACCTATAATATACCTGACGAAAGGGAGGTAATATTATGAAAAAAGGTTTAACAGAAATGGTTTTTATTTTGGACAGAAGCGGTTCCATGGCGGGGCTGGAGGAAGATACAATCGGAGGATACAATTCAATGCTGGAAAAGCAGAAGGCGCTGGAAGGTGAGGCCCTGGTATCCACAGTACTCTTCGACCACGAAAGCACCGTCATCTGCGACCGCAGACCTTTGACCGAAGTGCCTGAGATGACTGAAGAGGAATATTACGTCAGAGGATGTACTGCACTGCTGGATGCGGTAGGCGGGGCAATCCATCATATCGGCAATGTGCATAAATACGCACGCGATGAGGACAGACCGGAAAAGACCGTCTTCGTAATCACTACAGACGGCATGGAAAACGCCAGCAAAACTTATACCTATGGGCGTGTGCAGGAAATGATAAAAAGGCAGACCGAAAAATACGGCTGGGAGTTTCTTTTCCTGGGTGCCAACATTGATGCTAAGGCAGAGGCCGGGAGAATGGGCATTCGTGAGCGACGTGCGGTAAAATATCAGAATGATAAGAAGGGGACGGCGCTCAATTACAAAGTGGTAGGTGAGGCTATCGCCGAGCTCAGATGCTGCTCTGCCATCAGTGATGATTGGGCGGATGAAATTGAGGATGGGAAAAATTCACAATGACAGGTTTTCAAATTTGCCGGTTTTGTTTTCATTTTGAAAACTTTCAGGCGGTTTAGGAAAACTTTTGAGGTGAAATCGTCTGTTTTTTCACTGAAAAACGTGAAATAGGCTGAAAACGCATTTTAGAATATTACATTAATAACAAAAAATACAAAAAAGTTTTCCAAAAGGGCCATTTTGTTTTCCTTTGGAAAACTTTTTTAATGTTTTGGAAAACATCAGATGAAAACCGTACATCATTTCTGCCCAACAGCCCTCTTGAACTGCTTCCTGAACAGCACCACCGTTGTCATAACAGCGATAAAGTCGGCCACCGGCTCTGCCAGGAAAACGGCGAAAGCTTTGTCCGCAAAAAACAGCGGCAATATGTAAATCAGCGGAATCAGCAGAATGATTTTGCGCAGGCATGCCAGGAAAAAGGATGTCTTGGCGTTGCCCAGGGCGATAAAGGTCTGCTGACAGGCAAGCTGCGCGCCCATAAGAAAAAGCATTGCAGCAAACACTCTGAGAGCTCCTGATGCGTAAGCGATGAGCTCAGGATTGCCGTTGTTAAACAGCCGGATAAAAGCCTCAGGCATAATCATAACGGCAGCCCAGATGATAACGGAGTACGTCAGGCAGCTTTTTATGAGCACCGAAAATGATGCTTTGACGCGCTCAAAATTACCTGCACCGAAATTGTAGCTTGTAATAGGCTGAGCACCTTGAGTAAAGCCGGTCATGGGAAGTAGGCAAAGCTGTGTCAGCGTAGTAAGCACAGTCATGCTGCCGACTGCTATATCACCACCGTATTTAAGAAGGGACGTGTTGAAGCAGATACCCAGGACGCTTTCAGTAAACTGCATGATGAAAGGCGAAACACCGAGAGCGAGGCAAGGAATGACTACAGAAGTATGCAGACGCATGTCTGACGGGCGAAGCCTGAGAATCGTTTTCTTTCCTGTGAGGAAGACCATAATCCAGACAGCCGAAACAGTCTGAGCTATTACAGTTGCAATAGCGGCGCCTTTTACACCCATATCGAAACCAAATATGAACACGGGGTCAAGCACTATGTTGATTACCGCGCCGATCATGACCGATAGCATACTGATTTTAGTAAAGCCTTGAGCCGATATAAACGCGTTCATGCCCAGAGAAATCTGTACTGCCAGGGTGCCCAGAGAATAAATGCCGAGATAGTCCATGGCTGCATCGATAGTGTTTGAGCTGGCACCGAAAGCGAGAAGCAGAGGACGGCCCCAGAGCTGAAGCACAGCAGTCAGAACAAGGCTTATTATTATGAGCAGGGAAAAACAGTTCCCCAGAGTTTTTTCGGCTCCGGTGTTATCCTGTTTACCCATGAGAATAGAAGCACGGGGAGATCCGCCCATTCCCACCAGGCATGCAAAGGCTGAGACGGTCATGATTACCGGCATGCAGACGCCTACTCCTGTGAGGGCAAGCCCTGTAGGGTCATAGTGACCGATATATATGCGGTCCACCATGTTATATAAAAGATTTACCAGCTGGGCAACTACAGCAGGCAAAGCGAGCCGGCGGAAAAGCTTTCCCACCGGCTCTGTTGCTAAGAAATTCTTTTGTTGTTCCATTTACCCCAGACCTCCGGCTTAAGGTTTAACTACTTTACGTAAACCTTAGGAAGTCTCTGTCCGAATGCACAGGTGATTTCGTAGTTGATGGTGCCTGTTGCCTTGGCAATATCATCAGCCAGAATTGTGTTCTTGCCGTCGCTGCCCATTACGATAACCTCGTCGCCCACCTTTACATCAGGGACATCGGTAACGTCGATCATGCACTGGTCCATGCAGATGTTGCCTGCGATAGGAGCGATGACACCGTTTACGATAACCTTGGCCTGAGCTGAGTAAGGACGAGGATAACCGTCTGCGTAGCCCAGAGCGATTGTTGCGATTTTTGAAGGCTTTTCGGATATGTATTTGCGGCCGTATCCTACTGAAAATCCTGCAGGAACGTCCTTCAGGTGAACGATGTTGGCCTTGACGGACATAACAGGCTTGATGGAAAGCTGGTTCACATCAACCTCATCTGAAGGGTAGCAGCCGTAAAGGATGATTCCCGGACGGCACGCGTCAAAGTGAACTGTAGGCAGCTCCATGATGGAAGCGCTGTTTGCCAGAGTTCTGAAAGGAATCTCTATTCCTGCGGCAGTCAGTGTTTCGTAGAATTTATTATACTTGGCTTCCTGCTGGTGTGAGTATGTCTTATCAAAAGCATCGGCTGTTGCCATGTGTGAGAACATGCCCTTGATTTTGAAGTTAGGCAGTGCTGCGATTTTCTTTACATCTTCTACTGCATAGTCAAGCTCGTCTGCCAGATAGCCGATTCTGCCCATGCCTGTATCTACTGCGATAAGGCCGGAAACAGTCTTTCCTGCTTTTGCTGCAGCATCGGAAAATGCTTTTGCGTTTGCAAAGTCGCATACAACAGGTGTGATATCGTAGTTCACGATGGTGTCGGCATACATGTCAGGAGTGAGACCCAGCATGATGATTTCTTCCTTTGCACCGGCATTTCTCAGGGTAACAGCCTCCTGGAGAGTGGCTATGGCAAAGGTCTTGCAGCCGTTTTCTCTGAGAACCTCGGCAACCTTCACGCTGCCGTGACCATAGGCGTCAGCTTTGATTACACCGATCATTTCGCGGTCTCCGATTTTGGCCTTAATATTTTTAATGTTATAGTCAAGATTTGACAAATTGATTTCTGCCCAGACAGGTCTTAAGGCTTCTTTGTACATTTTCTTTTCTCCTTTGTATTAATCTTTGTAAATTATAGCCCTCTTTCAGAATAAATTCAAGGGGTGAAGCGTGTTTAGAAGGGGATTTGCTTGAAATTTTGCCGGAAATATAATATGCTTATATTGTTATCGGGCTGCAGGCGGCGGACTGCCGGCAGTAATATGTTTAGGAGAAAAGTATGGAAAGAGATAGTTTTAAAAGCAGAACGGGATTTATTATCGCATGCATCGGTTCGGCTGTGGGAATGGGCAATATATGGCTGTTTCCGGCCAGAGTGTCGGCACTGGGCGGTGCGGCCTTTCTGATCCCCTATTTTATTTGTGTTATAGTCATCGGATTTACAGGCGTGGTAGGCGAGATGGCCTTCGGACGAGCCATGGGGGCAGGACCTATGGGGGCATTCGGCAGCGCAACGGAGAAAGCAGGAAAGGGAAGAGGACTCGGAGAAGCTCTTTCTCTGATTCCTGTACTGGGAAGTCTGGCTCTGGCTATAGGTTATTCGGTAGTAGTGGGCTGGATATTGAAGTATCTGGTGGGCTCTGTTACCGGTTCTGTATTTCAGGCGCAGGATGTGGACGGTTATATCAATGCCTTTAATACCACGGCAGGCTCCTTCGGAAATGTAGGATGGCACCTGGTGGCGCTGGCCATTACCTTTGCAATTATGATTTACGGTATCGCCTCGGGTATTGAGAGGGCCAATAAGATTATGATGCCCCTCTTCTTCGTAATGTTTGTAGGAATGGCAATTTACATAGCGACTCTGCCGGGGGCAGCTGACGGATATCGTTATCTGACTCAGCCTGACTGGTCTCTTCTGGCAAGGGGCAAGACATGGATCTACGCTTTAGGACAGGCGTTTTTCTCGCTGTCTCTGGCCGGCTCAGGAACACTGGTTTACGGGTCCTACCTCAAGAAGGATGTAGACATTCCGTACAGCGCCAGAAACGTGGCTCTCTGGGACACAATGGCTGCTCTGGTTGCGGCGGTTACCATTATTCCTGCCATGGCGACGGCAGGTCAGGAGCTTACAGGCGGCGGTCCGGGGCTCATGTTTATTTTCCTGCCTAATGTGTTCGCACAGATGCCGGAAGGCAGAGTTGTAATCGTGGTATTTTTCCTGGCGGTGGGATTCGCAGGCCTGACATCTCTAGTCAATCTTTTTGAAACACCGGTTGAAGCGCTGCAGACAAAGTTCGGATTTTCCAGAAAGAAAGCTGTCGGAGCCGTTGCAGTCGTCGGAACTGTGGTATCTGTATGTATTGAAGGCATAGTTTCAGGCTGGATGGATATCTGTTCTATTTATATCTGCCCTATCGGCGCGCTGCTGGCAGGCATCATGTTCTTCTGGGTATGCGGAAAGGAGTTCGTGAGAAAGCAGATAGATATGGGGGCAAAACGTCCCCTCGGCAGGTGGTACGAACCGGCCAGCAAATATGTTTTCTGTGGCTTGACTCTTCTGGTACTCATACTGGGAAGTCTGCTGGGCGGAATAGGCTAAAAATAATCTGAAAAAGGAGTTTTGAATAAAATGGAAAAGGTTTCGATTGATGTACATGACATTCATCAGGAAGTCATGGGTATAGCAGAAGAATTAAAGGAGCTCAGTCTGTTTATTCACGATAATCCGGAACTTGGCTTACAGGAATACAAGGCATGTAAAGCGCAGACTGAGATTTTAGAAAAGTACGGTTTTACCGTGGAGAAAAATTTCTGCGGCATTGAGACAGCATATAAGGCAGTTTACAAGGGAGCTAAAAGCGGGCCTAAAATAGCCATGCTTGCAGAATATGATGCTTTGCCTGAGCTGGGCCACGGATGCGGTCATAACATGATTGCCATGGTAAGTGTGGGAAGCGGTATAGCCATGAGAAAATACGCCGACATTTACGGAGCAGAAATCGCGGTAGTAGGAACTCCTGCCGAAGAAACAGCCGGTGCAAAAGTCGAAATGACTAAAAAAGGAGCTTTTGATGATTTCGATGTTGTTATGATGGCACATCCGTATAACGGAACTTTTGACTCCATGAATTCAATGGCTATAAACTGCAGACGCTTCTCATTCTACGGACAGACTGCCCATGCAGCGGCAACTCCTTATGAAGGTAAAAACGCACTGGACGCCATGATCAACTTCTTTAATATGGTCAATGCACTGCGCCAGCAGACCAGAGAAGATGCCAGAATCCACGGAGTTATTACCAACGGAGGAACAGCTCCGAATATCATTCCTGACTATACGGAAGCAGAATTTTATATCAGAGCAAAAAAGAGCGCTTATCTGGAAGAACTGACAGAGAAGGTTATAGACTGTGCTAAAGGAGCAGCACTTGGAACAGGAACCAGAATGGAATGTGTACCTTCTGAGGTGGACTTCATGGATACCTGCACCAACGCATATCTTGCCGAGCTCCAGAGCCAGAGCATGGAAGCACTGGGGCTCCAGGTGACGAGAATGATAGATCAGGTTATGCCGGGTTCTTCTGACCTGGGTGATGTCAGCTATGTATGCCCTTCTGTTCAGTGCACATATGATATTACTGACGGAAAGGGCTATGGTGCTCATACCCGTGAATTCGCCGCCTGTGCGGCTTCTGAATATGCCATGGAAAAAGCGCTGCTCGTGATTGAGGGATTCGTGATGACAGGAATTAAACTTATGACTGATCCGTCACATCTGGAGAAGATAAAGGAAGAGTTCAGGGAGATAAAAAAATAAAAGGTTAATAAAAAACTGCATGGTATTCGTATAATCTGAATACCATGCAGTTTTTTATTTATTTATGTACCGCAATTTACCACCCATAATTGTCATATGAACCCTAACATCTTTTAATAAGTCAGGAGACATATCGAAAACATCCTCTTCAAGGACTGTGATGTCCGCAAGATAGCCAGGAGCAATCTTACCCTTTTTATTTTCATCAAATGATGCATATGCAGAATACTGAGTGTAACAGTAAATAGCTTCATCGAGTGTTAGGAGTTTTTCCTTGTGCCATCCGTCTTTAGGTTTGCCGTCAAAGTCTTTACCTGTAGTTGCACAGTATAGATTCTTCATAGGGTTAAAATCTTCTACAGGTGAGTCTGTGCCAAAAGGAAGAACTATACCCATATCATACATTTTCCTATAGTGATAGCTGTTTTCTAATCTTTCAGGGCCTATGCGTAATTCTGCAATTTTGGCATCATATTCAAGAAAAACAGGTTGAATATATGCAATAATGTTTGCGGCTTTGATTCTTTTGATTAAGTCTTCACTTAGTATTTGTGCATGAACAATACCATGACGTGTTTTTGTCTCGGGTAATTCTTTTATTGCGTTCTCTATTGCTGAGATCGCTTGCTCGGCAGCAGCATCACCGATACAGTGGATGGCGACGGACATTCCCGCTTTATGGGCAGCAATAACCAGATCGTTCAGTGTGGCGGAATTATCATAAATGCATAACCCTCTATTGCCAGGATCGTCAGAATAATCTTCTTTTAGCCATGCAGTCCTTGCACCAAGAGAACCATCGCAAAATGTTTTTAATGGGCCTAATCTAAAAATATCTTTACCCATTCCTGTGTGAAAACCGGCTTCTGTAAAGCGAGCAAAATCGTCGACATTATATAAACGACATTGTTCGTATACTCTTACGGGAAGTTCATCTTTTTCTGCAAGTTCAGCATATGCTTTTATGATATTTCTGTAGTTGTTTCCTGGAATACTTTCCAAGTCATCGCTTTGAACTGAAGTCAAGCCCTTTGAAGCAGCCACATTTCCCACCTTTAATATCATTTCTTTGATTTCCGGGATGGTAGGTTCTGGAAGAAATTCATAAAGACGTGGCAGAAATTCACGTAATATTCCATCTGGAGCCACATTTTCGACACCAAGGAGCTCCAGCGCTTTTGAATTTGCGGAAAGGACGTGAGTGCAAACTCTTACAGCAACTATAGGATAATCTGTAGAAATTCTATCAAGGTCATATCTGTTGATAAACCTTTTTTCCTGCCAGTTGTCATCGTTCCACCCATAGCACTGAATCCATTGTCCCGGTTCAACTGAATTATCTTTGATAAATTGCCTCCCGAGAATTAATGCTTCCTCAATAGATTGTGTGACACCAAGATTAAGTTGAGAATAATAGTAGCCAACATTTAAAAAATGCATGTGACTGTCGTTAAAACCTGGAAGGGCAAGTCTGCCCTCCAGGTTAATAAGATCTGTATCTGCATCTTGGAGATGTAAGATTTCTGAATCGGAACCTACTGCCTTTATTAAATCGTTCTCAATAAGGACAGCACTTTTAAAATTGTTATCCGATATTCTTATTTTGCCGTTGAACAATATGAGTCTCATGTTAGTCATCCAAATCTGCCGCCTCTTCGAATTCAGGGAATTCATGCTTTTCGTAGTATTTATTAAATACAAAGTAAGCAGGAACGCCTGAAAGTGGAATGAGCAAGCCAAGAATTGTATGCGGGTCGGTAAGGAAGTTTGCTGCCAGCATGATAACACCGAAAATTACCACAACTATAGGTAATACAGGGTATCCCCATACTTTGTAAGGTCTTTCGATGTTAGGATATTTCTTTCTGAGCACGATACATGAGGCAACAGCGAGAGAATAGTAAACCCATGTAGCAAGAACTGCTATGTCGATGAGCGACTGGAAGTCGGCGATAAAGCAGATAATACATGCGTAAACCATAGTAATAATCTGAGAATTTTTCGGTGTGCGGCTCTTTTTGTCAACTTTACCGAAGATAGGGAACCATCTCTTATCTCTTGCCATAGCGTAGTATTCTCTTGGATATGCCAATATAGCACTGTTTGCAGAACCAAGAATAGACATGAGAATGCCGACTGTGAGGGCTGCAGCTATTCCGGTTCCGAAAATTGTTTCCATAGCAACGAAGGTTGCATTGTCCGCAGTGGCAAATACATCGGCAGGGAGAACACGCATTATGCCCAGGTTGAAGAGAAGATAAATTACGGTAAGACCTGCAAGAGTTATAATTAAAGCTCTAGGTATATTCTTTTGAGGTTCCTTTACTTCTTCAGCTACCATACAAATAGAAGTCCAACCGTCAAAGGCCCATAAAGCAGCGATGACACCCATGGAAATAGCACCAACAAAGGCACCTATTCCGCCTTCGAATCCAAATTCGATTTCTGAACCGCCACCGCCGTTATATGTAAAGCATGATACAATAACTACGGCAATTACTACAACTTTGATAACAAGAAGAACTGTTGAAAGGGTACTTCCTTCCTTTACACCAGCCATATTAACCAGTGAAAGCACGATAATTGTCGCAACAGCAACAAGGGAAGTTGTAATTGAACTAAAACCTCCGAAGAGTGACCCAAGATACTGTGAGAAGCCGAGTCCTAAAGCGGCAATTGAACCTGTCTGGCAAATCCAGAAGTCAGACCATCCCATGGTAAAACCAACTACCGGGCCGAAAGATTCGGTAACGTAAACGTAAGATCCGCCGGATCTTGGCATAGCAGTTCCCATTTCTGCATAACAGAGTCCTGCACAGAGTGACATTAAGCCTGCAAGCAGCCATGCAAGCAATGCCATACCGGTTGAAAGATGTACATAATCAAGTACAAAAGCCCCAACGTAGAAAATACCGGAACCAATCATGAGGCCGGCCATCATACCAACGGCTCTGAAAAGTCCCATGTCTCTTTTCATACCATGGTTTGGAGCGGTGAGTTCTTCAATGTTGAACATTGACTTTGTTTCTTTACTCATTTTTTTCTCCTTCCAAGTAAATAAGTTCGAATTAAATAATTAAATAGAAAAAACTATTTTTCCGTCGAGGATGGTTTTCTCGACTTTTATATCTTTAATACTGTTTTTATCTACAGTAAAGATATCATCAGAAAGGATTACCATATCGGCAAATTTTCCTACTTCCAGTGAACCCTTTATATCTTCTTCATAGTTTGCGTATGCGGCACCGGTAGTGAAAGCACTGACTGCCTGCTCAACGCTCGTGCATTGTTCAGGGAACCATCCTTCTTCAGGGAGGTTGTCCCAGTCGCGACGGTTCACGGCTCCATCTATTCCAAGCATTGGATTGAAATCCTCAACAGGGCTGTCGGAACCTGCAGCAACAACACATCCGTTGTCAAAGAAGCGTTTCCAGTTGTATGAAAGCGAAGCGCGATGTCTGCCTACTCTGTCTTCTGCAATTTCAATGTCTGACTTTACAAAAACAAATTCACAGCCGCCGGTTACATGGAGTCTTGCATATTCTTCAATCAGACCCTCTGTAGTTATCTGGGAGTGGTCAATACCAAATCTGAGATCTTCATCCGGATGAGCCTTTACTATTGGCTCATAAGCTTTAAGTGCCATATAAATACCACGGTCTCCCATGCCGTCGCAGACTGTCATGAGCCCATGATCATAAGCATCCTTGACCTTTCTGTTTAAAGCCTCCTGCGAAAGAACGGCTTCCCCCATGGTGGAAGGATCGTCGGAATAAGGCTCTAGCATAGCTGCTCCACGGATACCTAAAGGACCGTCTGTAAGCAGTTTGAACTTGCCTATACGGAAAAAGTCAGAACCGTCACCGGTTTTTAATCCGTATTTATAGAATTCCTGCTGCTGTTCATCCTCCGGAAGATAGAGCATAAGGTTTATTCTGATCGGTAATTCTCCGGCTTCATCAAGTTCTTTGTAAGCCTGCAGAATATCGTTGAAATCACCTGCGCGTGTAAGTTCGAAATCATCGGTTTCAGCTGTAGTAATTCCTGCTGTTTTGTACTTTTCGCAGGCCATAACTATCGCTTGCTTGATTTTTTCGACTCCGAGTTTAGGAAGGCGCGAATAAACTTCCTCCTTCGCTTCAGATCTGAAAACACCCGTAGGAACGCCATTCTCATCTACGCCGATAGTGCCTGACGATATATCCGGTAGTTTTTCCATGAAACCAAGTTCTTCAAGAGCTTTGGTATTGGTGATACACATAAAACTGCAAGACCGGCCGATGGAAATCATATGTTCTGTTGAAACTTTATCAAGATCGTGGCGATTTGGCACTCTGCCTTCTGGATAGTCTGTTTCGTTCCAGCCTCGACCTTCCACCCATGTTCCGGGCGGAATATGATTGTCCTCGATGTGTTTTTTTAGTGTGGCTATGACGTCGTCAATACTTTTACAATCGTCAAGGTAAGCCATGGTTAAACTGTAGCCGTAACTCAGAAGGTGAATATGGCTGTCATAAAATCCAGGAAGAACTGTCTTTCCTGCAGCATCAATTATCTGTGCGTCAGAACCGGCGAGCTTAAGCATTTCAGCATTTGTGCCAAGCGCCTTGATGCGACCGTTCTCCATATACACGGACTCTACAATCGTTCTATTGCTATCAAGTGTATAGCAACGACCGTTTGTTAAAACTGATTTCATTGGTTTGCCTCCTTGTTAAACATCACTGTATACACGTAAAAGCAAGTCTCGTGCCAAGCTGGGGAGTATAAAGAATTTGTTAATAAATCAACGGTTTTGTGAGAGTAAATATGTTTGGGAATTTTTAAAAAACAAAAAAACGCTATTTTTATTTACTTTATGTAAACAAAAATAGCGAAAAATTATTTGCTTAAAATTCCATATTCTTCGAGTTTTTTTGTGAGACCTTGTCTGGAAATGTTCAGAGCGTTGGACGCTTGGGTGATATTTTTTCCTGAGGCGTTATATGCTTGTTGGATTATTTCCCTTTCTTTATTTCTTAGTGAATCTTTGAGATTTACAAAGCAACTATCATTTGTGCAAGTGGTGCTTGACGAAGCTCTATGCATAGAAAGGTTTACATCTGGGAGATCAATTATAGGTGTAACTGCCATATTGAAACCGCTTTCAATGCAATTGCGAAGTTCTCGAACATTGCCTGGCCAATTATATTCCATGAAAGCGTCTTGAAGTTCGGTTGAAAGATTGGAGATATACTTACCAATTTTATGATTAAAATATTCGATAAAATGATCTGTCAACAAAGGAATATCCTCTTTCCTGTCGCGAAGAGGAGGAATTTTCAACTCGACTACTCTCAATCTGTAATACAAATCTTCACGAAGCATCTTCTTTTGGAGACATTCTTTAGGGGGAACATTAACTGCTGCGATAATTCGTATATCCACAGGAACAGATTCAGTGCCACCAACACGCATTATCTTTTTTTCATCAATCGCCTTAAGAATTTTTGATTGAGTGTCTATATCCATGGTATTGATTTCATCTAGAAACAGAGTTCCTCCCATGGCAGTTTCAATAAGCCCCTTTCTGTTTTCTGCACCGGTAAAGCTGCCCTTTTCTGTACCAAAAAGGATACTTTCAAGAAGAGCAGGAGGAATTGCTGCACAGTTCTGCGAGACGAATTTTTTGTTTTTGCGCTTTCCTGAAGAATGGATGGATTCTGCAACCAGCTCTTTTCCAGTACCGGTTTCTCCATAAATAAGAACTGTTGAATCTGTTTGAGAAACCTTGCGGATTTTTTCCTTTATTCTGAGAATTCCCGGACTCTTGCCCTTGATATCGTCCAAGTTATAGAGCTCTTTTGAATTCTTCTGATTCAAGCTGGTAAGTGAAATATCCTTGCTGGTTAGAACGTTTCCGCCTTTGGAGTCTATGTATTTTGCAATTTCTACCGCTCCAATAACGGTGGTACCGTCTTTAATGGGAAAAGTGGAGCAGTAACTGTAAATCACTTCACCTTTTGAAGTTATCAGTTCCTGATATAGATTGATAACAGGCTTACCAGTCCTCAAAACATAAAAGAGAGTGCTTGTATCTTCAGTAAGATTTGTGCATGATTCAAGCACACAATGACCTAAAATATCCTTTTCGGTAATAGAATTAATGTCAGGCCGGTTGTTAAAAAAGTATTCTACTGTTCCTTGCTCATCCACAATAATAGCCATATTAAAATAGTTGTATAAATTTAATATCTCATTTATTCTCTCTTCAAGTGTCATTGTACAGCACCTGCCTTTTTAGATAAGCCAAGCTGATTGAGCTTGTTGTTTAGGGATTGTTTGGATATACCTAGCTTTTCTGCGGCTTCTGTAAGCGTTTTACATTCCGATAAAGCTAAAAGTATAAGCTCCTTCTCATAATTTTTCATATATGTTTTTAGGTCAGAAACAGTGATATTATCATTTTTTTCATGAACTTTTGCAGCCTGAATTTCGTCAGCATATGAGTCGATATCTTCTATAGTTATTTTTTCTCCTTGAGCAAAATTAAAGGCGCATTCAATAACATTTCTAAGCTCACGTACATTACCAGGCCAGTTATAATTATGGAAAAAAGAAAAAACGTCATCTGAAAGACCGGTTATGTGCATATTCATTTGCTCGTTAAATTTATCAATGTAATATTGTGTTAATTTGTCGAGGTCTTCCTTCCGATCACGTAAAGGAGGGACATTTAACCTGACCACATTAATCCTGTAATAAAGATCTGGCCTGAGTTTGCCCTGAAGGACACACTCCGCGGGATCTATATTAACTGCAGTTATAACTCTGATATCTACTGGAATCGGTTCTGTTCCACCCACACGGTAAAAACTTTTTTCTTCGATTGCTTTGAGCAACTTAGCTTGAACATTCCAGTTCATCGCATGAATTTCATCGAGAAAAAGTGTACCTCCGTTTGCAGCTTCCAATAATCCTGGTTTGTCTTTAGCATCAGTGTAGCTTCCTTTTACAGTACCGAATAATATACTTTCCAAAAGGTTTTCTGGTATGGCTGCACAATTCTGTGATATGAATTTTTTATCCCTCCGCTGACTGCCAGAATGTATTGCCTGAGCAACTAGTTCTTTGCCCGTACCTGTTTCACCATATATAAGTACTGTAGAATCTGTATGAGAGGCTTTCACTATTTTGGATTTTAGTTCTTCCATAGAAGGAGAAAGGGATATGATGTCATTCACGGAATATAAATTAAAAAAAGTTCCTTTAGGGACAATAGAATTAAGCCCTTGTTGAATTTCAGTGCTCGTTCTGTAATAATATATTTCAACGGCACCTATGATTTCGTCGCCGTTCTTTATCGGGAAGGTCGAATTGACAGAATTGAAGACTTCACCTTTCTTATTTTCAAGTTGTTGGTTTACATCAAGCATAGGGATGCCTGTTTTAAGGACATTGTATATACTGCTTTCTTCTTTTTTTATATTTGGGTAAACTTCAAGAACATTACATCCAATTGCTTCGTCTGGACTTAGAGAGTTTAAATCGTGCATGGATCCATAATAATACACAATTGTACCATTTGCATCCGTAATTATCGCACCTGTATAATAATTGTAAAGATTGAGAATGTCCTGTGCCTGTTCTCGAAGTTTCATTGCAGACTCCTTTTTTATAGTATTATAGCACAAAAAACTACAGAAAGATAAATTGACAATAAAAATTTACAGATTATAAAAAATTATTGCGGCAAATGAAGTATGAACGGACCGGAGACTTGTTCTCAAGGTATAAAAATAGGCAGTTAGGAACATTTTGCGTTGGCATAATTATTGCTTTATATGTTGTGCAGATTATAATTGATTATTATACGATTTGACGAAAAGAGGCGAGATGAATATGAAAAAAGCATTCATAAACGGCAAGTGCCATATCCTGGACAAGGATAAAACCATAGCAAGTGCCATTGCAGTTGAGGATGATAAAGTTCTGGCCTATGGTACAGATGAAGAGATTCTGGCACTTATCGGACAGGGTGAAGTAACTGATCTTGGCGGCAAGACATTGCTGCCCGGCTTTAATGACAGCCATATGCACTTCCTTAACTACGGATACTACAAAACGATAGTGGATCTGGAAGGATGCAGATCACACGATGAGTTCAAAAAAAGGATAAAGGATTTTATCGAAGAGAAAAAGATTCCTGCCGGTCACTGGGTTGAAGCGGTGGGCTGGAATCAGGATAACTGGGAGGACACCACAATCCCTGACAGACTCGAGCTTGATGAGATCTCAACTGAACACCCGATTTATGCTTTAAGGATATGCGGCCATGTGTGCTGCCTTAATACTAAGGCTTTGGAGGAAGTGGGAATCAACAGGGACCTTCCGCAGCCAAAAGACGGCTACTACGAGGTGGACGAGAACGGCGATCCTACCGGAATTGTTTCCGAGATGATGACTTTTATTTACAATCGGATGCAGGAAGCCGAAGTGTCAGATATCAAAGACATGCTCAAACGCGCCTGTGCGGATGCAAACAAAGTCGGATTGACATCCGTTCAGACTGATGATTTCGATGCACTGCCTGGCAGAAATATCACAAAGATTATTGATGCATATAAGGAACTTATAGATGAAGGACAGCTAAGCCTGAGAGTTACAGAGCAGTGCGCCCTGACCGATATGGAAAGATACGATGCGTTTGAGTCACTGGGGTACAAAATCGGTGAAGGAAATAAGTTCTTCAAACTTGGCTCACTAAAGCTTTATCTGGACGGTTCACTGGGTGCAAGAACGGCCTGGATGCTTGATGATTATTCCGATGATCCCGGCAACAGGGGATTCGGTGTATACAGTGATAAAAATGACCTTTTCCAGCTTGTAGAAAGAGTAACCGCAGGCGGAGGAGAGGCTCTCATGCACTGCATAGGAGATGCGGCAACACAGCAGGGAATTGAGGCTATAGAATATGCGGCATCAAAACATCCTGACAAACAGCCTCGCCACGGAATTGTTCATGCACAGATTCTTAACAGGGATCTTTGCGAGAGAATGGCAAGAGAAAAAATCATGGCATATATTCAGCCTATATTCATAGAATATGATCTTCACATGGCAGAAGACAGAGTGGGAAGTGAGAGAATCAAGACAAGCTATAACTGGCGGGACATGAAGGATATGGGCATTATACTGTCCATGGGAACAGACTGCCCTGTGGAAAGTTTTAATCCTCTGGCTAATATTTATTCTGCCGTTACCAGAAAAGACCTGGACGGAATTCCTGAAGACGGATGGTATAAAGAACAGGCATTAACTCTAGATGAGGCAATCGAAGGATACACCACAGCTTCAGCTTACATGTCCAGAGATGAGTCCATAAAGGGAACATTGGAAAAAGGCATGCTGGCGGATATGGTAGTCCTTAACGAAGATATTTACAGTACTGAACCTGATAAGATTAAAGACATCACCGTAGCTATGACCATAGTGGGCGGAGAAATAAAATATCAGTGCGAATGACAGAGTGATAAAATACCATGATCAAACCTTCAAAAAAGAAACTTAAAACCCGCCGCAGGCGGGTTTTAAGTTATCTACATAAGTTGTAATAAAATATTTGACTGTCGCTCCTACAGGGCTTCCATGCCTGTGTTCAGTGAGTGCTTGACGCGGTCTGCCTCTTCAGCGGCCTTGGCGTTGTTCCACTGATCCATGGTGCCTACCAGATATCCGGTTATACGGCGGATTCTTTCAAAAGGAACCTGCTCGAATTCATAATTCAGGTCGGCGTAATCACCGTCAATGTTGATATCCAGAGTCTTAAGCTTTCTGTTGTATTTGTTTTCAAGATAATCTACGTATGCGAGCTGCTCTCTCAGCGGTGCATTTCCTGTGATTTTTACAGACATGTTTTACCTCCCGTTTATGTCAATATTTAGACTTTTTTTCTCCGATTTAATTATTATATACCTACATCTAGTGTTTTTAAACATCTTTTCACAAAAAATCTCTAAAAAGTATCAGCAGCAGATTGTTGTTGTATAAATCACCGGCGATAACAGAGCTGTCAAGCCAGCCCATGACTGTCTCACACTGTTCAGGCATGAACAGTCCGACAACGGGAAGGAGAAGTGCCAGGAAGACGAAGACATAGAGCACCCCCAGCACCGAACCGAGGATCAGTCCGAGAAACCAGTCCATGACGCCGGCAAAGCCTTCATTATATTTATGTGAAAAGGCACGTCCCAGAAGCCCCAGGACAACTCGAAGCAGGAAAACGATGGCGACGAAGCACAGAATGGTAAGAAGCAGTCCTGCTATACGCACAGAGCCCTGGCTGATCATTGACCCGGCAGCCGAGCTGCCGCCGGATTCCTTGAACAGGTCAGGCAGCGCCATATATATGTCGGAGCTTTCCCATTTCGCTGAAAGTCCTTCGCTTATGCGTTCAGCTGCTCTGGTCCCCACAGGAGTGCTGTTCATGAGCCATAACGCCAGATCATCGCAGAAGATCCAGGCGATGATAAGCGAAGCAAATCCCTTGAAGAAACCCGCAACGGTGAGAGCGAAGCCTTTCCTCGTAGAAAAAAAGATAGTCAGTACCAGCACAGCCAGTATTGCAATGTCCATTACCATAGCATACCCCTTTCCTGCTGCCTGCATAGCCAGACGACAAAAAACATATTATATAATGATATTTTACTAGAAAAACAGGACGGGCGCAAGTCCTGAAGGGGGAGGTCAGCATGGGAGGCATGGGAGGTCAGTACGGTCCATACGTAATGTATGTTCTCAGCCAGCTTCTGCAGAAGCGGCGGACCGGAGAAAGCAGTCAGAAGAATGAAAACAGACATAGCTCAGAGCTTTTTTCGTCAGACGAAACAGGCGCGGACTGGCACCGTGAGGAAAACACGGAGCTTTTGAAGCAGTTCTGCAGAGAAGGTTATGCCCAGGCGAAAAAGCACGGACATTTTATTGTGGGGAGCGGAGAGAAGGGGAATTTTATAGGTATTCCCGGTCGTTTTCTCATAGAGGAGCAGCCGGCTGGCGGAGCTACAGGGTTTACGCTGTGGCAGCCTCTTGCCGGAGGTGAGGAGCTTTACAATAACCTTGAGGAAATGGATGAGGAAACTCTTCAGCAGGTATTCGGATACTGGATTGCGGCTATCGATGGCGCCACATTGCGGATAAGCGAGGTTTAAACCTGAAAATAACATCAGGCATATGTTTTTTGTATGCAAAATTCAGTTGAATAATTTACAAAGTTATGGTATCATCTTATAATGTATGGATAAGTTTATGTTAGAAGCCCTGGCGGAAGCCCGAAAGGCTGCGGAAAAGGGTGAGATTCCTGTCGGAGCTGTCATCGTAAAGGATGGCGAAATAATCGGCAGAGGACACAATTCAACAGAAACGGACAGAGATGTCACCGCTCATGCGGAGATGGTGGCTATCAGGCAGGCATCCGGATATCTTGGAGAGACTCTCGGGTGGCGCAGACTGACGGGCTGCGATATGTATGTGACCATGGAACCCTGTGCAATGTGTGCAGGAGCCATAGTATGGGCACGAATAGAGACCCTTTACATCGGAACCATGGATCCCAAGGCCGGCGCATGCGGTTCTGTCTTTAATATAGTGCAGGAACAGAAACTCAACCATTACGTTGATATAGTACAAATAGAAGATGGCCCTGTTAAAGAGGAATGTCAGGAGATAATCCGAAGATTTTTCAGAGAGCTCAGGGACCGGAAAAAACTTACTAAAGAGAAATCGGAGGACACGAAACTATGAAGAGAGCAGGACGTATTTTGAGCCTGGTAATTATTTTGGTAATGCTTACAGCAACTTTCTGCTTTGCGGCACCGTCGGCTGATTCACAGCAGGCAGGAACAGAAGGAAGTCTTACCTTGCTGGATACATATCCTAAGGACGGTTCCAAAGGCGCATCCATTGAGAACATGTCCGTAAAGCTTTACTTTGACGGAGAGTTTACTGAAGAAACGCTGAAAGGAGTTAATGACAGCACTATTCAGTTTATAGGACCTGAAGGCGAGAAGCTTCCTACCAGAGTGCTCTATTCACCTAAGGAAAAGGGCGTAGTTCTGGTAATTGTAGCTAACGACGAAGAAGGCAAGACCATTACCGGAAAAGGCAATTCCGAATATACCCTGAAGGTTTCAGGCAATATCAGAGACGATAAGGGTAACACTCTCGGACAGGATACCGAAATTAAATTCACTACACTCAATCAGAGCGCAAACAACATGATCAACATGCTCATGATGTTCGTCATGTTCGGAGCAATGATGGTTATCTCCATGAAGGGAGCCAAGAAGGAAGCTCAGAAGCAGCAGCAGGCCAGAAAAGATGACAAGGTAAATCCGTATAAGGAAGCTAAGAGAACAGGCAAGTCCGTAGAGGAAATCGTTGAACAGGATCAGAAGAACAAGGCTAAACAGGCAGAAAAAGCTGCAAAAAAAGCCGCAAAAGAAGCAGACGACTATGATGATGACTACCTTGAGGAAGGCATATACAGAGTAAAGGGACCTCGTCCGATTGCAGCGGCCGGAGGCAAATATATTACAGGAAGAAAAGCTATCGCCGAAGCCAGGAAAGCGGAGGAAGAGGAAAGAAAGGCCAGACAGCAGCAGTACAAGGCGAAAAAAGGCAAAGGTAAAAAGAAGAAATAAAAATAAACAGGGCGGATGAGAGGGGTTTCCTCTCATTTTGTCTATATGGATATGCGAGGTTATTTATGATAAAGGAGCAAGGAGAACTTACTCTCAGATCTTTCGCCAAGATTAATCTGTCCTTTGATATTAAAGGTGTAAGGGAGGATGGATATCACCTGGTGGAAACGGTAATGCAGCAGGTATCTCTCTTCGATGAGATAAAGCTGAACTGGGAGGCTCATTTGGGAGATTCCCTTGATATCGCATTGACAACCAGCAAGCCTTATCTGCCCACAGACAGCAGGAATCTGGCATGCAAGGCGGCCATGCTCATGGCGGACTATGTGGAAACCGCATGCGGTAGCAGACCGGGCGGCAGACTGCAGATGCATATAGATAAGCATATTCCTGTGGCAGCAGGACTTGGAGGCGGCAGCGGCAATGCAGCGGCAGTGATGATAGGCCTTAACCGGATCTGGAAGCTGGGGCTTGATACCAGAACTCTCTGTGATATGGGAACTGCCCTGGGAGCTGACGTGCCCTTCTGCATACTGGTACAGAACAGCAGATATGCCTGCGCTCTGGGAAAGGGAATAGGCGAAGTGCTTACGCCGGTGCGAAAAGGGCTGGAAAAGCATATAGTCCTCGCTAAACCTGCCTTCGGAGTATCCACCAAAGAGGTTTTCAGAGAAATAGACAAGTGCCCGCCTGAGGAAAGACCCGATGCGCAGCAGCTGCTGGAGGGGCTTTCCCGCAAAGATATGAAAATGGTGTATAGGAACATGATAAATGTTCTGGAAAGTTATACATTGAAGCAGTACCCTGAGGTACAGACTCTTAAAGAAAGGCTTGTTGCTGCAGGGGGAGCCGGCAAGGTTCTCATGAGCGGCAGCGGCCCTACAGTAATAGGAATTTACAACCACTACGGAGCAGCGCGGAGAGCATGCCTCGAAATGAGGCGTCAGGGCTACGAGGCCTACTGGGCGCATACAGGAAAGGAAATTAGAGGAGAGAGAAATGTTAAACTTTGATTTACAGAACCACAGACCGCTGAGAGAAATCGTATACGAAGAGCTTAAAAGGCAGATTCTTATAGGAGAAATTGCCCCGGGAACCAGAATGATGGAGGTGGAGCTGGCAGATGATATGGGAGTAAGCCGTACACCTGTAAGAGAAGCCATCAGAAAGCTGGAAAAAGAAGGTCTTGTATCCATCGAACCTAGAAGAGGCGCGTATGCGTCGGACATCTCAATCAAGGATATGGTGGATGTTCTGGAGGTTCGTCAGGACCTGGAGGGTATGGCGGCAGGACTCGCGGCAATCAAAGCCACAGATGAGGAAAAGGAAGAACTCAAGAAGGCTACCGAAGAATACAGGCATGCTGTAGAATCCGGCAATATCGAAGAAATCATCAGATGGGATGAAGCTTTCCACAAACGTATCGTAAACTGCAGCGGAAACAAAACTCTGATTCAGCTGGTTTCACAGGTGCAGGAGCTTGCCCTGAGATTCAGATATATATATTATGATGATTTCTCAAGGTTCGAAGGACAGCCTTTGGAGCACAAGGAAATCGTCGACGCTATAATCAGCGGAAACGCGGAAAAAGCCCGAATCGCAGCAGACCAGCACATTTCAAGACTTAAGGAATTCGTAATCACCGAGGGTGAAAGCGTTTTCCACGGAAATCACGGAAAAGACCAGAAAGACCCGCAGTAGAAGCCAATGTCATTAAGTTAAGAAGACGAACACAAGAAGACTTCATATCGAAAAAGAT
>JBJETB010000062.1:0-1744 GCA_051883095.1 Anaerovoracaceae bacterium | reverse complement strand
ATATAATAAAATAAGTATACAATCAAAGGAGAGGAGCCAGGCATATGAAGTATTATACAACAAAGGAAGCTGCAGAGCTCCTTGGTGTTACAAAAAGATATATAACAAAACTCTGTGCCAGTAAAGCAATTTCCGGTGCAGAAAAAAAGGGAAGCCGATGGATGATTCCGGAGAGTTTTATTGCAAAAAAGAGTAAAAGGAATGTTTCAACCCGCGTATTTAATACGACCGGTATCTGTAATCCGGCAGAACACTATATGGTAGATTTGACACAGAGACTTCTTGAGGTAAGGAAACTCGTTGATGAAGGAAAATACTTTACGATCAATCGTGCCAGACAGTTTGGAAAGACGACAACATTGCATGCTCTGGCAGAATATCTGAGTCAGGATTATCTTGTCATAAGTATGGATTTTCAGATGCAGATGAGTGATGCAAAATTCAGAAATGAGAACAGCTTTTCTTTGGCATTTGCCAGAGCCTTTGAAAATTCATACCGAATTACGGAAAGTGGCAGGAATCAGGAATATCAGGCTGCTTTCAAGGAGTTTACAAAAGAACGGCAAGAGGCCGGGGAACAATTTGAATTGGTAGAATTGTTTCAGGCACTCAGCAATCTTTGTGCAGCCGTTCCAAAGAAGATAGTGCTTATGATCGATGAAGTTGACAGTGCGACAAACAATCAGGTTTTTCTGGATTTTCTTGCACAGTTACGTGGCTATTATATTAACAGAAGTCGGTTTGCTACATTTCAATCAGTAATCCTCGCCGGGGTATGTGATATTCGTAATCTGAAACGTAAAATGCGACCGGAAGAGGAACATAAAGATAATAGTCCATGGAACATTGCTGCAGATTTTGATATTGATATGAGCTTTTCTGTAGAACAGATTAATGGCATGCTTCTTGATTATGCATCTGAACATGATCCTGCTATAGATACAAATATGATTGCCAGAGAAATCTATGACTACACTTCCGGTTATCCGTATCTTGTATCCAGACTTTGTCAGCTGCTTGATGAAATGTACACAGCAGGAATGCATGATAGCTGGACCCATGCAGGAATTTTGGAGGCGGTTCGCAAACTGGTTCGCGAGTCAAATTCTCTATTTGAAGATATGGCAAAGAAGGTGAAGGATTATCCTGATCTGGGAACCATGCTGCGGGATATTTTATTTTGTGGAAAAGGAATTCCGTTTAATCTGGGAACAGAACTGGTATCAATTGGTGCCATGTTTGGTTTTTTGAAGGATGAAGATGGACAGGTTGCAATAGCAAATAGAATTTTTGAAATCTGGTTTTATAACCTTTTCATTGCACAGGATGCAATCGATAGTAAGACGTACGATGCCGGGCAGCAATTGAAGGGACAGTTTGTTACAGAGAGTGGCCTGGATGTAGAGAAAATACTGAAGAAATTTGTGGAGCATTTTACAGAAAGTTTCGGTAATAGTACGGATGCATTTGTAGAAGAGAATGGAAGAAAACTGTTTATGTTGTATATTCGTCCGTTAATTAATGGCATCGGAAACTATTATATTGAGGCACGTACGCGCAGTATGGGACGTACCGACCTGATTATCGATTATCTGGGAAAACAGTATATCATCGAGATGAAGATCTGGCACGGAAATGAATACAATACTCGTGGTGAGGAGCAGTTGTTGGGATATCTTAATGACTATCATCTTGAAAGAGGATATATGCTCAGCTTTAATTTCAACAAGAATAAAAAACCAGG
>JBJETB010000061.1:0-1753 GCA_051883095.1 Anaerovoracaceae bacterium | reverse complement strand
TCGGATGGCGGTAATGCGGACTTTTTTCATGGGAATCCCCCTCCTTTTTCTGCTTTCATTTTAGTCCACTGCACGCCGATTGTAAATAGCTTTCGTTTCAGCAGGCAAGATAAATGAAATCGTAGGGGTCAAGATTTGCCTGCTCCAGCGCTGCCACCCGGTCATCCGGGTCCATTTTCCGCAGTTCCTCCTCGCTGAGTCCCGCCAGACGCAGCTGATCCCGGAAGGGTTCGTATTCCGCGTCCAGCACCTCTTCCTCCTCGTTCCAGTGGAGCAAATCTTCCAATAATTTGATAATCATAGTCGTAACCTCCCGTTCTTAGTTCTTTGTTTCTGCTCTGCTCTGCTCCCATTATACCGGGATTCAGTCCCAAAAAACGGGTGTAATTCAAAAAGGGAAGTTTATTGGACATAACTGTTTTTAAAATAGGCTCAGATGCAAAAGGAGGGAAAGCGCATGAACTATCTACGGGAAATCAGACTCTCTGAACTTCCAAAATCCTATGCAGGCCGCATCCCGGCAGTCAGATATCTTTATGAAATGGGAGGCCTGAAATTCCGGAAGCCTGTAACCTTATTTGTGGGAGAAAATGGAACCGGAAAATCTACACTGTTGGAAGCAATTGCAGTTTCACTGGGATTTAATGCCGAAGGCGGATCCAGAGATTTTTCCTTTTCCACAAAGGATACACATTCGGATTTGGGAGAAGTATTGACAACGATAAAATCGATTTCTCCGGAAGACGGCTTCTTTTTAAGGGCTGAGAGTTTTTATAATACGGCAAGTTACTTGGATAGGAATAGTACACTGCTGCGTTATGGGGGTGTTTCCTTCCATGCGCAGTCCCATGGAGAATCTTTTTTATCCCTGGTGACAAATCGCTTTGAAGGGAACGGCCTTTACATACTTGACGAGCCGGAAGCTGCATTATCGCCCCAGAGGCAGCTTTCCCTGATTGCGGCGATAGACGATCTAGTGAAGCATCACAGCCAATTCATTATCGCCACCCATTCCCCGATCATAATGGCCTATCCGGATGCAGATGTGAAGTTATTCTCCGATAGAGATATAAAAAGTGTCTCTTTCAGAGAAACAGAGCACTACAGGATTACGAAAGAGATTCTTGATAATCCAGAGCAAATGATGCACTATTTACTGGGCAGATATTGTAGATGCGTTTAATAATCGTCCGTTTGCCTTCTTTGGCATGCCTGCGATAAAGAGATCCCTCGAGCTGCTTGAAACGGTTAAGGAGAGCACAGAATGTGTTCCGGGTATGGATCAGGATGCGATTGACTACTTGATCAATCGAGGATATTGTATCTGTGGCACGCGACTAGATGCTGGTACTAGCCCCCATCAGAATGTTCTTGCTGAAAGAAAGAAACTTCCTCCGGAACATATTGGTTCTGTCGTCATGAACTATAAAAACAAGGCAGAAGGATATCTCTCTGGCAATGAGAATTATTGCGAAACAATCTCTGCGAAATACAAGGAAATTCGGCGTATTCAGCGGGAATTGGGTGATCTGCTTGATGAGCAAGAAAAACTGAACGGTTTGATCCTGGACGATACTGATGCAAAAGCAATCGAGACAAAAAGAAAAGAAGCGCATACACATTACATAGAAGCTCAGAGTGACTTGAATCAGGTTATCACAAATATTGCAAGATGCGATACCAATATCCGCAACTGTGAAGGTGTCCTCGGATTACCATGTTCGCTTCGATAACGCTTATTACAGCGTAGACC
>JBJETB010000060.1:0-1756 GCA_051883095.1 Anaerovoracaceae bacterium | reverse complement strand
ACAAAATGAAAACAGGAGTAGTGGATGTTGGAGGCGGATTGAGAGGCATTTATGCAGCTGGGGTTTTTGACAATTGTCTGGATATTGGGATACAGTTTGACATCTGCATCGGCGTCTCTGCTGGAAGTGCAAACATTGCGTCTTATCTGGCAGGACAAAAAGGACGGAACTACCAGTTCTATTCTGAGTATTCATTTCGGAAAGAATATATGAGCTTTCGTAATCTTATTTTAAATAAATCCTATATTGATATGGACTATCTATATGGAACATTAAGCAATTCTACAGGAGAAAATCCATTAGATTATACGAAGATAATCCGGCATCCATCGGAAATGCTGGTGGTAGCATCGAATGCACTGACAGGTAAAGCAACATATTTTAACAAAAACGATTTAAAACAGGATAATTATAGCATTTTCAAAGCATCCTGTTCCATTCCGTTCATATGCAGACCTTATGAAATAAATGGTGTTCCTTATTATGATGGGGCATTGAGCGATCCGGTTCCGGTAGAAAAAGCATTTCAATGTGGCTGTGATAATGTAGTTGTAATTTTGACAAAGCCAGAAGATTTTATCCGGGATCCAAAGAAAGATGTAAAAATTGCAAAGTGGATTCAAAAAAAATATCCCGTATCGGCAGAAAATCTCAGGCAAAGGGCAGAACGATATAACCAGGAGGTTGCATTGGCGAAACAGTACAGGGATGAGGGTCGTGTTTTGATCATAGCTCCTGACGATACCTGCGGTGTAGATACTTTGACAAGAGATAAGAAAGCCTTGCAGCGCTTGTATAAGAAAGGATATAAAGACGCACAAATGATACAGGAGTTTTTAAAACAAGGAAGATAAAGAATAAAAGTGAAGTGGAGAGCCTTTTCATTTTGTTAAAACACTTAATATACATAATTTATATGGGTTTACAGGAGGAATTATTATGATTGATAACCAAAGTGACATACGATGGCATTCAAAGACGGCGGAACAGGCATTAGATACTTTGAAGAGCAGTACAGATGGATTAAGTGACGAGGAAGCTCAAAGACGTTTGGAAAAGTATGGAAGAAATGAGCTGCATAAAAAGAAGAAGAAAACAGTAGGGAAAATGATTCTGGAACAGATCATGGATGTTATGGTTCTGATCCTTGCAGGAGCAGCAATTCTGTCCATGATACTGGGAGAATGGGCGGAAGCGGTTGTAATTCTCGCCATTATCGTGGTGGATGCAGTCATTGGGGTGATTCAGGAGAACAAAGCATCCAATGCACTTGAAGCATTAAAACAGATGAGTGCACCCACAGCCTGCGTGAGGAGGAATGGAGAAGAAAGCCTTATTCCTGCCAGTGAGATTGTTCCGGGCGATATTGTGATTCTAGAGGATGGGGCAATTGTTCCGGCAGACCTTCGGCTGATTCACGAAAATAGGCTTGCGGTACAAGAGGCATCTCTGACAGGGGAGTCTATTCCAGTAGAGAAAGACAGCGAAAGCGTTCTTCCAATCGGAGAACCTATTGGAAGCAGAGCGAATATGGCATATATGTCTTCCATTGTTATGTATGGCAATGCAGAAGGGATTGCCGTTGGAACCGGAATGGACACGGAAGTTGGACGAATTGCCAATATGCTGGAAAATCAGGATGAGCTGGATACCCCGTTAAAGTGCAAGCTGGATGCAGTGGGTAAAATGCTGAGTCTCGTTGGCCTTGTGGTCTGTGTGGTCATTTTTGCAATCGGTTTCCTCTATGGCCGTCCAT
>JBJETB010000059.1:0-1773 GCA_051883095.1 Anaerovoracaceae bacterium | reverse complement strand
AAATCGTGTACTCTTATCCGTTTTACGCCACTTTCTTTAATTCCTCGCTGCATTTCATGCTCCAGATAATATTTTGTAATGGGGAACAACCTGTCGTCCTCCTGCAAATCATATAAGCTGTCCATATAATCTTTGATATCTGCAGCCAGAAACTCTGGAATGGTAATCACTCTCTTGCTCTTCGGTGTCTTTGGCGGAGTGATCACATCTTTCTTGCCAAGACGTTGGTATGATTTTGTGATAGAAATTGTTCTCTTTTTCAGATCTACATCTTTCGGATTCAGAGCCAGAAGTTCTCCCAAACGCATTCCCGTCCAGTACAAGGTCATAAATGCCATATAAGAAATCCTTTTATTCATAACACTGTCGATAAACTTCCTAAATTCCTCTCCTGTCCAGAAATCCATTTCTTCTGCCTTGCTCTTACCCATACTTCCGGCTTTTGCACAGGGATTACTTTTCAAATCGTAATATCGAACCGCATAATTAAAGATTGCGCTCAACTGGTTATTGATTGTTTTCAGATAAGTGGGTGAATACCCCATTTTAATCAATTCATTCTGCCATTGACGGATGTCAGCTGCAGTAATGTCATTTACCCGCTTATTCCCGAAATACGGGAGAATTTTCAGCTCCACGATATACTTTTTCGTTCTCATGGTATGCTCCCGCAGGCGTGTCTCCATATCTGCATAATACATCTTCCAAAAATCCTCGAACTTCATATCAAAGTCTGCTTTTTGCGTAATAAGGAAATTTCTAAGCCATTCCTCCGCCTCTCTTTTGGTCGCAAAACCTCTTTTAGTGGATTTCCGGCGTTTCCCCTGCCAATCCGTATAACGATACTGAATCAACCATTTTCCTGTTTTCTTGTCTTTTTCCGCTTTCATTCGACCACCTCCTATGCACTGAAACCATACCAGCGTTTTTCAAAATAGCGTCTGGGAACTTTACCCGCAATCACCAGAAATCCCTCTTTTTCCAGTTCCTGATTCAGCTTACGAATCAACTTGTAAGCATGACCTACAGAAACACCCAGCATTTCTGCGAGTTCATTTGCAGTAATATAAATCTTGTTGTTTTCTGCCATATATGCATCCTCCTTTTCTTATTATAGCGTTATCGCTACATTTTGTATCTTCATTATATGTAGCGACTTCGCTATTGTCAAGTATTTTGAAATGCTAGTAGAAAAATTTTTTCAAACATGGTATAATGTAGCCATCTCGATACATGGAGGACGATAAGAATGACCATAGGAGAAAAAATCAAATACTGCAGAAAGCAAATCGGAATCACGCAAGATAAACTGGCTGAGCTGACCGGCATCCATCCGGTTTCTATCCGAAAATACGAAACCAATAAAATGCAGCCACAACCTCCTCAGTTAGAGAAAATTGCAGCTGCACTCGGTGTCAGTTATAATGCTTTGAATGGCAGTGATACTGCCGGACTTCGTCTGGAAACAGTCGGTGATCTGATGGGCGTACTTATGGTCCTTTGTAATTCCGGCATCCTCCAGATCAGCGGAGAGCGTGGGGAAGACAAGATGTTAAAAGATGATACTGTATCTATCCATCTGAATCCGGTTCTTTCTTCTTATCTCGAAATTGGATATACAGCCAGAGGGAAAGCACATACGCTTGCTTTACAGGATGCTTTACTCAATATCAAAAGTTATAAAGTATTCAATGACCTGTTAAAATGGGAGAAAATGAATTACATTTACCAGTGTGCATTGAAATCCGCTGGGGATAATCCAAATGAAGCTAC
>JBJETB010000058.1:0-49585 GCA_051883095.1 Anaerovoracaceae bacterium | reverse complement strand
TGGAGCTTCTGTAAGTGTTTTTAAATAAATCTTTTCTTCTTTCTGTCATAATCTCTTCCATTCCTTTTCCAGTTTAAATCAATAATGTTATATATTTCCTTGCTCGAGCTAATTTCACTATATCACATATAAATTTCCAGTTCAAGGTGGTTTTATAAATATTTTCGAATTATTTGATAGGGCTATTTCAATGCCGAATGCTTGCAATTAATGTTCATACTATATTATAAGAAAATACACCCAATATGCCTTGTGATTTTTCTGATTCTGTGATACACTATGCAATAAAATTAATTTCAGCAATTGATAAAGCGAGGAAACCAGATGGAAACCGAAAATAAAACCCGAGAAATATTAGATAAAGTTCAAAAAATATTAGATGAAAAGGTAAACCCTCAGCTTGCGCTTCACAATGGCAGCGCCGGTGCTACTGATTTCGATTGTACTACAAAAACTGCATATATAAAATTTTACGGTGCCTGCGCATCCTGCATGTCTTCATCGGATACATTTGAAAATTTAATTGAGAAAGAGATTCTGTCCGCTTGCCCGGATGTGAAGGAGGTACTGGCAGATGACTCTGTCAGCGAAGAACTTTTAGAAATGGCCCGCAAGATTTTAAACAAGGAGCTGTAAAATGAAAGTAGGAATAAAATACTGCGGCGGCTGTAACCCAAGATACGACAGGGCCGCTTTTGTGCAACGGTTGTTATCTGAACACCCAGAATGGGACGCCGAACACTCACAGGAAGGAGTGCACTATGATTACCTTTATGTCATAGGCGGCTGTACCAGCTGCTGTGCTTCTTATAAGCAATATGACGCAGAAAAAGTGATAAAAATAACCGATCCGGACACGTCATTATGAGAAACTATAGTACATAAAAAGCCCGCAGTCATTTGCGGGCATTTCTGTATGCATAAAATGCATAAGGTTATTATTTTAGTCATATTCCAGTGTCTATTCCTCAACTTCCAGTTCTTCGGCATCTCTTGCCTCCTGCGGAATATCAATCTTATCCACATTATCGTAGCCTGTGAAAGTCATGGATACGGTCACCTTGTCTATGGAAAGTCCGGCTTCTGCAGCACCCATATTTTCCATCATTGAAGACATC
Organism: Anaerovoracaceae bacterium; assembly: GCA_051883095.1. Taxonomy (GTDB): domain Bacteria; phylum Bacillota; class Clostridia; order Peptostreptococcales; family Anaerovoracaceae; genus SUG1106. The sequence goes on along the minus strand of JBJETB010000058.1, from coordinate 48,467 downwards.
ATTTCAGTCATATCAAAATCATACTTCACCGGCAGAAGACGTTCACCATCAACCCAGATTGCAATTGGCATTTCACCGATTCCTTCAAAAAGCTGCTTCAGTGTCTCTGCATCTGCTCCATCCAGACCCAGCTGCTCACCTACACCGGACTCATCAAGAATCCTCTGGAAATATTCCTCCGTGATAACACCTTCGTACTTATCTGCCTTAACTCCTGCCACCTCTTCTGTGTCCACCTTCTTGAAGTTCTGAATCGCCTCCAGATATGTGGCCATAGAAGCAGTGCTGTCATAATCCTTCATAGCTTCCAGGCCTGGCTGTGTCATCTTGTACCATTGTCCGTCCACCTCAGTATATGTGATAAGATTATCACCCTCGGCCTCTGCATATACCTTACTCTGCATTTTCTGAGACTCTCCGCCTATCTGCATAACCATATCCATTATCATCTCCATGGCCAGAGGTTCGTTTATTACCTTCTGGGTCATCTCAGACGTCATGGACATAATCTCATCATCCATAGACATAACCATATCCATCGATGTCTCTGCAGTAAGGCTGTTAAGAGCTTCCATGTTTTCCATTGCTGCTTTCATAACATCTGCATCGTTGGTGCTCTTTTCTCCGCAGGCGGAAAAGCTGGCAATAAGGCAGATTATCAGCGCCATAGCTAAGAATTTGCTGTTCTTTTTCATGTGTTTATCCTCCCCAAATAGTTTCTCCAATTATGTACAGTATATGTGACAGCATTCTTTATGTCAAACTCTTTCTTCATTCCGGCATATGTGTTATACTGTAAAAAACAAAACCCCAGGAGTAAAGCATGAAATCCGCTTCAAAGCCCGCTGTAAAATCTGCAATATTTGCCTTTATCACTGTTTTTTTATGGTCTTCGGCGTTCCCAATAACCAAAATCGCAACACAATATTTCTCTCCCAATGCTTTGGGACTGATTCGCTGCACTCTGGCTTCCGTAATACTGCTCGTTATAGGAGAATTTAATCATATCAGAAGGCCTTTGAAAGCCTCCCATATACCTTTGTTTTTTATGTCAGGCGGACTTGGTTTTTCCCTTTATATGATTTTCTTTAACACCGGTATGCTGACCCTGACATCGGCTACATCCAGCCTCATTATAGCCACTACCCCTGTGCTCACCGCCATCGGTGCCTCCTTTATCTACAAAGAAAAAATCAGCTTCACAGGGTGGGCCGCCATTGCCTCAGCCTTCGTGGGGGTTGCGGTTCTTCTGCTTTCCGACAGTACCAAAGGCGGACTGTCCGGCGGCAGCGGACTCTTTTTTACCATTGCGGCTGCTATAGTCTTCTGCTGTTACAATCTTCTGAACAGGAAACTGCTTTCCATGGGATATACAGCAGTTGAGGCCGTAACCTGGAGCATGGTGTGCGGTGCGGTGCTGTTGACAGTCTTTACACCTCAGGCGGTTTCACAGATTGGTGACGCAAACACTGCAGCACTTGTATCAGTCCTCTTCCTTGGAGCTATGCCGAGTGCAACCGCATACATGCTGTGGAGCAAAGCCTTTTCTCTGGCGGCTAAGACCAGCGATGTAACCAATTTTCAGTTTCTCACGCCGTTGCTGTCTACTGCCATGGGATTTGCCATGCTCGGCGAAATTCCATCTGCAGCTACTTTCATCGGCGGACTGATTATAGTAACAGGTATTGTAATATTCGCCCTTAAAGGACATTGACCTTTTCTGATAAATAACCCCCGGAGTTCCAATATCCGGGGGTTATTTGACATCACGGCAGGTATTCATAAATTACCGTCCTGATGACATATTTTATCTCGAAAACCACCTTTTTAGAAAATGTGCACAGATTTATGCTCCAATTGACATTGTCTTGCTTACTTTCTGCCATTGAGTCTTAAATCCAAGACCTCTATACAGACTGCCGACACTTACATACTCTACTCCGTTTTTCTTGACAATATTCAGTGTTGCAGCATTTTCTTTATATGTAACCTTTACCTTGTTCGTTCCAGCCGCTTCAACTGTTGCAGTAAGCGCATTTGTCATATCTTTAAGAGGTGCATAGAGTACTCCATCTTTGAGATACGGTTTATTATTGAATGTTACCGGAACACCCTGGAATGACACTACAGGAGTTCTGGTGTCTTTTTCATAAATTATTTTGCCTCCCAGTACTGTCGTAAGTGCCTGAATATTCATAAGCTCCCAGTCAGGACACTTCATATAATCTCTGTCAATTACTACAAAATCTGCAAGTTTTCCGGACTCGAGGGAACCCTTGATATCCTCGCTGAACATTGCATATGCGCCCCAGATTGTGAAGCTCCTGAGCGCCTCTTCTCTGGTCATGCACTGTTCAGGATACCAGCCGCCTTCAGGATATCCGCCGCGGGTAGTTCTTGTTACTGCTGCATAAAATCCATGATATGGGTTTACCAGCTCAACTGCGGAATCAGATCCGTTAGGTAAAATTCCTCCTAGGTCAAGAATTGTTCTCCATGCGTAGGAACTCTTGATTCTCTCGCTTCCCCATCTGTCCTCAGCAACAAGAAGATCTGAAGTGGCGTGTATTGACTGCATTGAAGGAATTACGCCCAATTCGACTGTTCTTTTTATATCTTCAGGGGTTACACACTGGAAATGTTCTATACGCAGTCTGTGATCACGAGGATTTGCTTTAATTGCAGCCTCGTATGCGTTAAGAACCTGATGATTAGCTCCGTCACCGATTGCGTGAATCGATACCTGATATCCGCGATCATAAGCAGTCTTAACTATTTCATTGATTTCTTCGTCCTTATAAATGTATTCGCCCATCTTTCCCGGAGCATCGCTGTATTCCTCAAGCATGGCAGCGCTTCTTCCTCCCATGGAACCATCGGCAAACATCTTTATGCACATTACGTCGAGCATGTTGTTCAGAAGACCCATCTGAGGTTCATTGTTTAAAACATACTTCATTCCGTCGCTTTCCATGTTGCTTACACTTACTTCAGCATCTACTCTGGTCTTCCATACGCCTTCTTTAATGAGTTCTTTATAAAGCTCAATTTTTTCAGGAGATGTTCCTGCATCCATTATGCTTGTAAATCCATATGCAGGGAGCATTGCTGCGCATTCTTCGTAGCTCCTTCTTACCTGCTCATCAGTTTTCGGCGGAATAATTCCCGATATCGGATACATTGCAGTATCGGTAAATATTCCTGTAGCTTCTCCGTTTTTATCGCGGTAGATATATCCTCCTTGAGGATTAGGCGTCTGATCTGTAATGCCGGCAAGCTCTATTGCCTTGCTGTTTACCCAGCAGACATGGCCGCAGGCTCTTTTTAAATATACCGGATTATCCGGAGCCACAGCATCAAGTTCCTCTTTCGTCGGGAAGTCATTGTTTCCTTCCCATATGGTGTTCATCCATCCACTTCCTGTAATCCACTCGCCCGGTTTAGCTTCCTCAGCAGCTTTTTTAACCTTTTCCAGAATCGTTTCTTTCGGCAGCCAGAAAACATTCAGGCTCACATTCATCCAGCCTGTGCTTTCAGCATGCATATGACTCTCAATAAGTCCCGGAAGCACACATTTTCCGTCAAGGTCATAAACCTTGGTATTTTTGCCTATACACTTCTTTGCAATACTGTTTTTTCCTACATAAACCAGCCTGTCATCTATGACCGCAAGGGCAGAAGCAGTTGAAAAGTCGTCATCTGCAGTATAGATAACACCATCATACCATACGCTGTCTGCTACAGGATATCTCGCTGTACGATTTGCGACATTTGACCATTTGGTATAATACTTTTTACCGTCGATTTCCTTAACACCGCGAACCTTGTAGTAATACCTGGTTCCGGCCTTTATATTTTTTGTGTTGATATAAGAGGTTTTATCTCCACTGGATGTCGTGTAGAATGCTTTCGTATTGCTGCTGAAAGTCTTTTTCGTTGAACGAAATACCTGATAGCAGTCTACATCGGCACCATTTTTCTCCCAGGTCAGACTGATTCCTAACCTGTCATTATGAATAACATTCTGAGTTTTAGCTTTGATTGTTGTTGCCTTAACATCTTCCTTTGTCACCGTAGGCGCTGCTGCTGTATCATCTGCATAGCCAAAGGCACTAAAGGTCGAAAATACAAGTACGAAGGTCATCAGCAATATAAATAACCTTTTTGCTCTGCTTCTCTTCATTTTTTCTCCTTCTCCGTTTAAATCAATAACAATTCACTGGCTATAACTTATCGATGTTTATAAGATTATCCCCTCCTAATTGCATATATCCATGCTTCTTAAATGCTGCAGTGTGGTTTTCGACAGTTCTTTGTGACCATAATAAACTTGTGAATTTTCCAGTGCAGTTTCTGCACTGTCTATTTCATTCATTACATTCCGAAAGCTGGTTTTTAAATCACTACAGTAAGCCTCATCTCTGATGATGGGTTTATTGTCTGCTGTTATTAAATCATTCGGGATAGAGTGATGTATAAAAAGAAATTCCTTTTTCAGTTTATCAAATCCACTACATACATCGCTCATCTTCTCTCCGTAATACATAAGCAGGAGCGACTTGTATTTTTCTGATAATCTCATGACTTCAGATGTTGATCTGTCCAGGTGTCTGCATATATCAGGATTCGCATCCTTCAAAAGCTCCTGTCCATAATCAAATGACATCTCAATCTCACATAGCAAATCAGAAAACACCATGTCTATCTGCTTGCAACGCTCTTCTTTTTCACTTTGCAGATGGATAACAAAACAGGCAGTCATAAACACAATAATCAGGATCAGAGCAACTGCTGCAATCTGCTTTTTAGACTCTTTGCTTGTGTATCGAACGTAATTCTGCACTGACGATACTAAAATGTCATCAGACAATTCAACGTTAATTTCATCAATAGCACTTCCATTTAAAATTTCGGTAACATTTGTCCCCAGTGCATCGCTCAGCGGGAGCAACAGCGAAATATCAGGACACGAAAGGCCTCGCTCCCATTTGCTTATTGCCTTATCTGTCACACCTATTTTTTCTGCTAAAGCTCTCTGGGTTAATCCCTTTTCTTTTCGTTTTTGTGCAATAAATTTACCTGTTTTATAGCTGTCCATTATTTCTCTAACCCTTTCCCTTTATATAATTATATTTGGCACACAATAAATATTCAATCGACCGCTGGTTTACATAAGAAATTCCGTTTAAAATATTATATATTACAGAAAATATTTATTCAATAAAAAAGCGCTTTCTCAATCCGTGAGGGACGTCGAAAGCGCTCTTTGTATTTTATTTTAGAAAGTCAGTCTTAAATCGACCTAATGCTTCGGTCTAAGCCTCAGCCTTGGCAGGTGCTTCTGCTTCTTTTGCTGGCGCAGGAGCTGCTGCCGGTTTTCTCTTGGCTCTCATGTTGTTGATAGCGCCTGTAGGGCATTCCTTTGCGCATAATCCGCAGTTCTTGCACTTTTCAGGATCAATCATGGCAACATTGTTTTCAACTGTTACAGCCTCAAACTTACAAGCCTTTTCGCACTTCTTGCAGCCGATACAGCCGTTTGAACATGCTTTTCTTGTCTTTGCTCCTGCATCTGTGGAGTGGCACTGAACCACAACCTTATTCTTGGCAGGTGCAATTCTGATAACCTTGTTAGGACACTGTGCAGCACACATACCGCATCCTACGCAAAGCTCTCTTGCTACAACGGCAACACCGTCGCAAACCTTAATAGCTCCATAAGGACAGGTTCTTTCACAGTCTCCGAGACCGAGACATCCGTGGGAACATACGTTGGACCCTCCGAAGAGCTGCTTTGCAGCCACGCAGGTGGAAAGTCCCTGGTATTCCATAAGAGCCTTTGATGCTTCTTTGTTTCCGTTACACATTACAACGGCAACCTGAGGCTCTGCTGAACCTGCTTCCACGCCGAGAATTTCAGCAAGCTTGGCAGCAACATCAGCTCCGCCTACAGGACACTTGGCAGTACCGATAGAAGGATCTCCTGCAAGTGCTGCAGCGTAGTCATCACAGCCGGCAAATCCGCAGGCACCACAGTTGGCACCCGGAAGCTCTGCTCTTAAGTTTGTAACTGTTTCGTCAACAGGTACGAAGAAAATCTTCGATGCAATAGTCAGGATAACAGCCAGGACAAAACCGATGGCAACGACTAATAATACAGGTGTTAAAATACTCATTATAATCGCCTCCTTATCCTACTAATCCGCCGAATCCCATGAATCCAAGGGAAAGCATCGCAGCTGTAACTAATGTGATAGGCACTCCCTGGAAAGGCTTAGGAATAGCATTGTTTCCTTCCAGCTTTGATCTCATACCTGAGAAGATAACCATTGCAAGAAGGAAGCCTACGCCGGCACCAAAGGAGTTAACCAGTGACTGTGGATAGTTGTATCCGGCATCGATGTTGGAAATACAAACACCCAGTACTGCGCAGTTTGTTGTGATAAGCGGAAGATAAACACCCAGTGACTTGTGCAGTGCAGGGATGAACTTCTTCAGAACCATTTCAACGAACTGTACTAACGCAGCGATGATGAGGATGAATACAATTGTCTGTAAGTAACCGATTCCCCATGCGTTTAAAACCTGCATGATCGGCCATGTAGCAGCTGTGGCAAGCACCATTACGAAAATAACGGCAACACCCATACCGACTGCTGAGTCCAGCTTCTTGGATACGCCCAGGAAAGGACAGATACCGAGGAATTGAGCCAGAACATAGTTATTAACTAAAATGATTCCAACGAGAATTGTAAAATAACTCATTATGCTTCAACTCCTTTCTTTATTTCTGCTTTGTCAAGCTCTGCAATGCATTTTTCCTGCTGACACATTGAAGCGAGAGCACAGCCCTGGCAGCTGAATTCGCGAGGAGCCTTGCCCTTCTTTGCAAGGATAGCATTTACAGCAGCTATAGCACAGGCGAAAACGAAGAATCCGCCAGGTGCAAGAGCGACAATCATCATAGGATGCTCGCTGATAAACGGAATGGAAATTGTGAACATATCAGCATCTCCAAGGAAGAAGCTTGAAAAGATAGTTCCGTTTCCGATGATTTCTCTTACAGCACCGATTACGGTAAGTGCAAGTGTGAAACCAAGACCCATGCCGATACCATCTAAAGCGGAGTCGATGACGCCGTTCTTGTTAGCGAACATTTCGGCTCTTCCTAAGATGATACAGTTTACTACGATCAGCGGGAGGAATACGCCCAGTGAGTTGTACAGAGGTTCAGCAAATGCCTGAACGATGAACTGTACCAGGGTAACGAAACCTGCGATAACTACTATGTAGCACGGTATTCTTACCTTATCCGGGATAAACTTCGCCAATATTGAAATTACAATGTTTGAACAGATAAGTACTGCAGTGGCTGCAATACCCATACCCATACCGTTGAATGCTGAGCTTGTTGTTGCCAGTGTAGGGCATGTACCAAGCAGTAATACCAGTACAGGGTTTTCTTTAATTATACCTTTAGTAAGGATTGCTAATTTGCTTGCTTTCTCTTTCATTAGTTAGCACCTCCTACCGCTTCAAATTGTTTCAGAGCTGCGCAGACACCCTGATAAACAGCGTTGGATGAAATTGTGGCGCCGCTGATGTGGGAAACAGCATTATCTCCCTTGATGTTAGCTGCAAAAGCAAGCTCTGACTTGCCTGCATAGTTCTGTGAAAGATAAGCCGGGTCATGAGCCTTAGTACCAAGACCCTTGGTATCGCCGTGGGCCATAACCTTAACGCCTGTTACAGCGCCGTCTGCGTCGATGCCGACCATTTCTGTAAGGATACCGCCGAAGGACTTTGTATCAACTGTTACAACCATTCCGGCTCCCTCGGCAACGTAACAATCAGTTACATATACCTTGTCGGCTTCAAGAACAACCAGGTCGCCTGTGTACTGTTCAAAGGAGGAAGCCGCAGGAAGAAGTTCTGTTCTTGCAGCGTCAGCAGCCTTTGCCGAGTTTTCGGAGATGATAGGTGCCGTGATTGAGTTAACATAAGCAAGTGCAAAAGTCATAACCAGGCAGATTGCCACAAGAACAACTACCGGCTGTATGTATTCTTTAAATGTATTACTTTTCATTTTTCTTTGCACCTCCATATAATCTCTTCTGGCAGAAGTTTTCAATTAACGGAGTCAGGCAGTTCATAATCAGGATGGAGAATGAAACACCTTCAGGATACTGTCCCCATAATCTGATAATCATGGTAAGAAGACCGCAGCCGATACCGAAGATAACCTTGCCCATAGGTAATAACGGAGATGTAACGTAGTCAGTTGCCATGAAGAAGGCACCTAACATAACGCCGCCTGCCAGCACGTGGAAGAGAGCCATCTGAAGTGCATCGCCGTTTCCCGTAGCCGCATAATAGATAAGTGCGAACACGAAAACTGTTCCGATGAAGCAGCATGGGATAATCGGGCTGATAATCTTTTTCCAGATGAGGAAAAGTCCGCCGATGAGCAGTGCGATGGCACTTACTTCACCCATGGAGCCGCCGATGAATCCGAGGAACATCTGCATGTTTGAAGGAAGCTCTGCTCCGCCTTCAGCCAGAATTCCGAGAGGAGTAGCTGTGGAGGTTGCATCTGCTGCCATCCTAGGAAGCGGCCATGTGGTCATTTCTGTTGCAAATGATATGAACAGAACGATTCTGGCAGTGATAGCTGGGTTAACAACGTTTTTGCCCATGCCGCCGAAAAGCTGTTTTACAACGATGATTGCCACGAAGCAGCCAAGGATTGCAATCCAGTAAGGGAGTCCGGCAGGAACGTTGAATGCGATAAGAGTACCTGTTACGGCAGCACTCAGATCACCTACTGTCTGTTTCTTGTGCATAAGCTTGTTCCATGCCCATTCGAAGAACATAGAAGCAACTACGCAAACCAGTGTAAGAGCGATTACTCTCATACCGAATACATAGATACTTACAAGGAATGACGGTGCAAGTCCTATGAGAACCATCAGCATGATTTTGGTTGTATCCATGTTGGACACAAGATGAGGAGCTGATGATACTATCAGATTACTGTATGTTTTCTTGTCCATTATTTAATTCCAGCCTCCTTTACTACTGCTTTACCAAGCTTATTAGTGAAGCCGAGCGGTCTTCTGGCAGGACAGATATATGAGCAGCTTCCGCATTCCATACACTGCATAACTTTAAGATCACTGAGAGCCTGTGCATCCCTTCTGGCGTATGCGTCTGCCAGTGCAGTAGGGATCAGACCGAACGGACATGCCTGGTGGCATCTTCCGCAGTTAATGCACGCTGTTTCTTCCTTTACCATGGACTGAGCCTTGGAGAAAGCAAGGATAGCGTTGTTATTCTTTACGATAGGCATTTCATCTGAGAAAATAGCTCTTCCCATCATAGGTCCGCCCATAAGAATCTTTCTCGGTTCTTCCTTGTATCCACCGCAGAAACCGATTACGTCATTAATCATTGTTCCGATAGGTGCGATTACATTCTTAGGGGTAGCAACTGCATCTCCGTCAACAGTCATTCTCTTGGAAACAAGCGGCATGCCTGTTCTGAAGTACTGACCTACGAATGCAATTGTGGTAACATTAGAAAGAATTACACCGTGCTGTGCAGGGAGTTCACCTGCGTTCATGGTCTTTCCGGTGATTTCATAAATAAGTACTCTTTCTGCGCCCTTCGGGTATCTTGCCTGAAGCTTGAATGTCTTAAGGTTGCTGATTCCCTTGGCAGCAATCAGCTTGTCAAGATGCTCGATTGCATCCGGCTTGTTCTCTTCGATTCCGATATATCCTTCGTCAAGTCCGATATACTTCATAAGAAGCTGGCAGCCTGCAATCAGGTCTTCAGCGTCTTCAAGCATCAGTCTGTGGTCGGAAGTGATGAACGGTTCGCATTCAGCCGCATTTACGATTAAAGTATGTACTTCGTCGATGTTCTTCGGGTTGAATTTGATGTGTGTCGGGAATGATGCTCCGCCTAATCCTACCAGGCCGCTGTCTCTGATGGCTTTAATGAATTCAGGCAGATCCTTTGCTTCGGGAACCTTGATTCCCTCATAAACTTCCTGTTTCTTGTCTGTTTCTATTACTACAAGTGTGTCCATTCCGCCGGCTGCCGAGCGCTGCTCTTCGATGCCTGTAACGGTGCCGGAAACACTTGAGTGGATAGGTGCGCTGACAAAGGCGTCGGTATCACCGATAAGCTGGCCTACTTTAACGTAGTCCCCTTTCTGTACCAACGGCTTACAAGGTGCTCCTATATGCTGAGACATGGAAATTTTTACAACATCAGGTACAGGCATTACTTCGGTAGCACAGCCAGCAGTGTGCTTGTAATGACTCACATGAATGCTATGTAAATGTTTTTGACTCATTTCTGTGAGACCTTCCTTTCTAAATTTTATACAAAATCATACGCATTATATTATACTATAAAATGTTACAAAAATCACTATAAATTTTTTGCTTATATTTCCCCGCTATTTCCCGCGGCTATAGTAGCTCTTCATTTCCGCTTCAGGGACCATGCTTCCGCCTGTGGCCCATAGAATGTGAGAAGCGTTTTCCATCTTGTCAGCAAGGCCTTTTGCTTGCAGCCAGTCTGCTGCTGCGGCTGTCAGTGAAGGTCCCGGAAAGCTTGCACAGGATGACGGTTCTATGAAAATTCCCTCAGTGTCGGCAAGTCGTGTCAGGAAAGGATAAAGTCTTTTATCTTCTATTGTATAGCATCCATCCAGCAGAGTTTCCATAACATCGCTGACCAGCACAGAAGCTCTGCCTACAGCCAGACCGTCAGCTTCAGTCTTGCCGTCAAGGCCGATGTCGGAAACTGCAATTTCGTTCTTAAGCCCTGTTATCATGCTCAGGGTCATACATGGCGCATGGGTAGGCTCTGCGAAAAAGATATGAACGTTTTCACCGTAAACCTCCTTCAGACCGAAGGCCACTCCGCCCGGAGCTCCTCCCACACCGCATGGTATATATACGAACAAAGGATGCTCTTCATCAACTTTGATCCCCAGTTTTTCAAACTGGGCGCCAATCCTTCTGGCAGCTACAGAGTATCCCATAAAAAGATCCTGTGAAGCTTCATCATCTACGAAATGGCAGTACGGATCTGACGCCGCCTCTTTCCTGCCCTCTGCTACAGCTTTCTGATAGTCATCAGGGTATTCAACCACAGTAACACCCTTGGACCTGAGAAGGTCCTTTTTCCACTGGCGGGCATCTGCCGACATGTGAACGGTCACCTTGAAGCCCAGCTTGGCGCTGATTATCCCGATTGAAAGCCCCAGATTGCCCGTGGAGCCTACTGCTACGGAATATCTGCCGAAAAGTTCTCTGAAGCGCGGTTCCGTAAGCACAGAGTAATCATCTTCTTTTGAAAGCATGCCTGCATCCATCGCCACCTTTTCGGCGAACTTCAGGACTTCGTATATCCCGCCTCTGGCCTTGATGGAGCCAGATACAGGAAGATTGCTGTCACATTTCAGATAGAGCCTGCCGCCGAATTGGCCGCACATTTTCTCCAGCTCCTTTTTCATTTCCGGAATCTCCACCAGTTCAGATTCGATTATTCCTCCTGATGTCGCTGTTTCCGGGAAAGCCTTCGCAATATATGGAGCAAATCTCTTCAGCCTTTCCTCCGCATCGCAGATGTCTTCCATGCTGAAAGGAAGTTTTTTTTCATCTCCCGACCTGGGATTGGTCCAGAATATTTCTTTGCACTCCGCCATTTCCGCTACCTCGCGGTGGGCTGTCTTGAGCTTTTTAACGTCCATCTTCGTTCTCCTCCCCTGTAAATCTATGTATCATTACACCTGTCTGCCTACGCATACCGTGCCTTCCGCAGTCAGCCCGATGACCTTTTCTCCTGCTTCTCTGCGTGCTTTTATATACTCTATCATGTCCTCGTCTATGACCTCCCCCGGACATACAATAGGTATCCCCGGCGGATATGGAATAATAGACGAAGCACATACTCTCCCCGCTGCTTCATCGATTAAAACGAATTCTTTCTCAACAGGAACAGCCTTTTTCTCAAGAACTCTGGTCAGCACTTCAGGTTGTTCAGATGTCTTGCTTTGCTGTCTGCTGTGCCCTTTCTTCCCAAGCTCTGATGCAATTTCCTCCAAAGCTTCAAGCAGCCTTTCGTAATCGCTGCGGGTGTTTCCTATACCTGTCATGCACATAACGATATTGCCTGTGACAAGCTCTATGAAAATATCTCTTTCCATGAGCAGCTCTTCCAGCTCATTGCCGTTTATGCCGTATGCAGACATATCTATGTTCAACTTGGTTTTATCCAGATTCTGCGGAATAATCACTTTAAGCCCCGGTATTCTGCCCGCTTCATTATAAAAATACTCCAGATTGTCAGCCCACTCCTTTATGAGCCTTTCCCCGTTCTTTTCCAGCAGGTCGGCGTTTATATCAAGGGTGGCCATCATAGGGTATGACGGGCTGGAACTTTCTATGGTCTGAAGCTTGTCCTCCAGCACGAAAGGATTCACTCTGTCCGATGTCAGATTAAGCAGAGCGCTCTGGGTGAAGGATGCAAGGGTCTTATGTATGCTGTTTATGACAATATCTGCTCCCTGTGCCTCAGCAGATTCAGGGAAACCGCCTGCTGCACAGGAACATCCGGCACCTGTTCCGGCATACTTTTCAAAAAACCTGAGATGTGCTCCGTGGGCCTGGTCCACTATTAGAACCTTGCCACGTTTATGAACTTCCTGCGCAATTGCTCTCACATTGCTGCATATTCCATAGTAATTAGGCGACGGAAGTATAACAGCGTCCGCTTCCGGATTTTCGTCCATGCATCTTACGATTTCTTCTGCCGTTATCTCTCCCAGAATGCCACAGCCTTCAGCTTCCTCAGGATATGCGTAAACCGGCTCGATAGATGCCAGCCCCAGTGCATTGAAGATTGACTTATGGCTGTTTCTCGCCATGATAAGCTTGCCGCCCGGTCTGACACATGCCAGAATAGCAGAAATAAGCCCTCCCGAGCTTCCGTTTACTAAAAGATAAGATTTTTTCACTTCGTAGAGATTTTCATATCTTTTCATGGTCTCGGCGATGATGCCCTCAGTCTGAAAGAGGTTATCCGCTCCCGGAATTTCCGTAATATCGCAGTCCATGATTTTATCGAGAAAAGATCCATATCCGTTTTCTCTGTATATGCGCGAGCCCTTGTGTCCCGGCATGTGGAACGATACGGGATTTCTATCCGCGTGTTCCATTAAGAATGATGTAATCGCCTTGTTCAATGTCTGCTGCCTTTCCTTGTTATTTCAATAAAGCACTCGTTGCTTTGTACCTTAACAGAATACTTTATTATGTCGAAAATATCAAGGCTTTTAAGGAAGGCATCTGAAAAAAATCCGGCTTGTACCATCAGCTGACACTCGCCGGATTTTTTCTTTTCTGCCTGTTTTTGTCTTCTTGCAAAGAAAAATGCCTCAAGAGAAAATTTTAAATCATATTAGTATAATTCATCAGATACCTGTCCACCTCACGAGCGCAGGCTCTGCCCTCTGCAATGGCCCACACCACAAGAGACTGACCTCGGCGGCAGTCACCTGCGGCGAATACTCCGTCTACCCCCGTGCGGAAAGCATCTTCACCCTCTGCCGCAGCAGCCATGTTGCTTCTTCCGTCTGTCTTGACACCAAAAGCTTTGGAAATATATTCATTAGGCCCCAGAAAGCCTGCCGCTATAAGGAGCAGATCCGCCTCCATCTCCGATTCGCTGCCCTCAACCTCCTGCATGACCATACGGCCTGTCTTTTCATCCAGGCAAGGGGCAAGCTGAACCGTCCTGATAGCCCTGAGCTGCCCTTTTTCATCGGCAAGAAGTTCCTTAACCGTAGTCTGATAGATACGCGGGTCGGCACCGAACTGGTCTATGGCCTCCTCCTGCCCGTAATCCACCTTAAGCACCTTAGGCCATTGAGGCCACTGATTTTCCGGTGCCCTTTCCACAGGCGGCTTAGGCATCATCTCCAGCTGGCACACCGACCTGCAGCCGTGGCGTATCGCTGTGCCCACGCAGTCGTTACCTGTGTCACCGCCGCCTATCACCACAACCCTTTTGCCAGCAGCGGAAATATATGAACCTTCAGGTGCATTACCAAGACCCGCAGCCCGGCCGCCCTCATTTCCGTCCGCCAGAAGCGCCTTTGTGGTGGATTTCAGGAAGTCCACAGCGAAGTAAACGCCCTCCGCCTGACGGCCCTTCACCTTTAAATCACGAGGGTTCTGAGCACCGCAGCAGAGAACCACAGCGTCAAACTCATTCATCAGCATCTTCACATCGCTTTTAGTATGAATATCCCTGCCGGTGACAAACTTCACACCCTCTTCGGACATCAGGTCAACACGCCGCTGTACAATGGATTTTTCCAGCTTCATATTTGGTATACCGTACATGAGGAGACCGCCGGCGCGATCCTCTTTCTCGAATACCGTCACATTATGTCCGCGTCTGTTAAGCCTGTCCGCACAGGCAAGGCCTGACGGGCCTGACCCTATCACTGCCACTTTTTTATCGGTGCGTGCTTTAGGCGGTCTGGGCTTCATGTACCCTTTTTTGAATCCATATTCGATGACAAAGAGCTCGTTTTCCTTTATCGTCACCGGGTCGTCGTACATGCCGCAGGTGCATGCGGCTTCGCAAAGGGCAGGACATACTCTGCCTGTGAACTCCGGAAAGCTGTTGCTCTTCAGAAGTCTCGACAGTGCATGACTCCAGTTTCCCTGATATATTTCATCGTTCCATTCCGGTATTAAATTATGAAGAGGACAGCCGCTGACAGCTCCGTGCAGCGTCATTGCTGACTGGCAGAAGGGAACACCGCAGTTCATGCAGCGTGCTCCCTGCTCCTGCCTTTCCTCCTTCAGCAGCATGGGATGAAACTCGTTAAAATTGTTTATTCTTTCAGCCGGACTTACTGCCGGATTGTTTTTCCTGTCAAACTCCAGGAATCCTGTTGATTTTCCCATCAGATGACCTCCCTATTTCCTGGTGATTTTATAAAAGGCTTCCAGCTCCGCCTGTTCATAGCTGAGTCCCTTTTTCTCAAAATGCCCGATAGCTCCCAGCATCTTCCGGTAATCGTCGGGAACGATTTTCTTGAAAAGCGGAATGTAGTAATCCAGATTCTCCAGGATTCGCGCAGCCTTGGCAGAACCAGTAAGCTGACTGTGAGTTCTCAGCATGGATGTTATCTCTTCAATATCATGCTTTTCGCTGACGTCCTCCATGGATACCATCTGTTTGTTAAGATTCAGGTAAAAATCATGGTTTTCATCCAGTACATAGGCTATACCGCCGCTCATTCCGGCAGCAAAGTTTTTGCCTGTAGGTCCCAGAATCAGCACCCGGCCGCCTGTCATGTATTCGCAGCCATGGTCGCCTATACCCTCTGCCACAGCTCTTGCTCCCGAGTTGCGGACGCAGAATCTTTCTCCGGCCACACCGCAGATATACGCTTCACCGGATGTTGCACCGTAAAGTGCCACGTTGCCGATTATGATGTTTTCCTCCGCCTTGAATACAGACTTTTCAGGAGGTGCGATTATCAGCTTTCCACCTGAAAGGCCCTTGCCGAAGTAGTCGTTACTGTCGCCTTTAACCTTTATGGTAACGCCCTTAGGGATGAATGCTCCCAGAGACTGTCCGCCGCTGCCTTTGCAATTGATTACAAAGGTGTCGTCAGGCAGGGTGTTCTGATATCGTCTGGTTACCTCTGAACCGAAAATTGTTCCCAGAGTTCTGTTGGTGCTGGAAATCTCCACATCCACTTCCTTGTGCTCCTTCTTTTCCAGAGCCTCTGCCATGGCAGGCAGGATGACTTTCTCGTCCAGAGTCTTTTCCAGTTCGAAGTTATAAACCTTGGAAGGTTCGAAGTGAACATGGCTTTCGAAGGCAGGCTCACCTGCAGCATTCTTGTAAAGTATTCTGGAAAGGTCCACCGAGGCAGCTCTGTCAGTAATCATGTGGTCTGATACCTTGAGGAATTCCGTACGTCCCACCAGATCGTCCACCTTGCGTATTCCCAGCTTGGCCATGATTTCACGAAGCTCCTCTGCAACGAAAAGCATAAAGTTCATCACGTACTCAGGCTTGCCGCAGAAACGAAGTCTCAGGGAAGGGTTCTGTGTAGCCACTCCCACAGGGCACGTATCCAGATTGCACACTCTCATCATAACGCAGCCCATGGTTACCAAAGGTGCCGTAGCAAAACCGAACTCCTCGGCACCCAGCATGCAGGCTATGGCCACATCTCTTCCGGTCATCAGCTTGCCGTCAGTCTCAAGAATTACTCTTGAACGCAGTCCGTTTTCTATGAGAGCTTTATGGGTTTCAGCAATTCCCAGTTCCCACGGAAGACCTGCCCCGTGAATAGAGCTCTGAGGCGCTGCACCCGTTCCGCCGTCATATCCGGATATCAGAATTACCTGGGCACCGGCCTTGGCTACACCTGCCGCAATGGTGCCTACTCCGCATTCGGACACCAGCTTGACGGATATTCTAGCCTGTCTGTTGGCGTTTTTCAGGTCATATATAAGCTGTGAAAGATCCTCTATGGAATAAATGTCGTGGTGAGGCGGAGGCGAAATCAGCGATACTCCCGGTGTGGAATACCTGGTTTTGGCTATCCACGGATAAACCTTGGAGCCAGGCAGGTGTCCGCCTTCGCCCGGTTTTGCGCCCTGTGCCATTTTAATCTGTATTTCTTTGGCGCTCATGAGATATTCGCTGGTGACACCGAAACGTCCCGATGCAACCTGCTTGATAGCGCTGTTTTTTATGGTTCCGAATCTCTCAGGACGTTCACCGCCTTCACCGGAATTGGACTTGCCGCCAAGGGTGTTCATGGCCACAGCCATACACTCATGTGCTTCCTGTGAAATGGAGCCGTAGGACATGGCTCCCGTCTTGAATCTCTTCACGATTTCAGAAGCCGGTTCTACCTCCTCCAGCGGTATTCCGCCGTCCGGGTCGAATACTATGTCTATAAGACCGCGGAGAGCGTGTGGTCTGTTCTTTTCATCCACCACATCCACCATGTCGCTGAATTCCTTGAAACGCTTGTAGTCTCCCGTCTGGGCCGCCTCTCTGAGAGCGATTATGGTGTTCGGATTATACATGTGGTCTTCCTTGTCGGTCCCTGATCTCAGTTTATGTATTCCTACACTGTCCAGAGTGGTATCAACGCCAAGCTCCAGCGGGTCGAAGGCATGATTGTGTCTCCACTCTACACCTTCATTTATCTCTTCAAGTCCGATGCCCCCTATGCGGCTTACGGTATTGGTAAAATACCTGTCTATTACATCCTGCCTTATTCCCACCGCCTCAAAAAGCTGCGATGACTGATAAGACTGAAGTGTGGATACACCCATTTTGGATGCAATCTTCACGATTCCGTGAAGGACCGCCATATTGTAATCGTTGATTGCCGTAGTCACATCCTTGTCCAGCATTCCTATATCTATCATCTCGGCTATGCACTCGTGTACCAGGTATGGCTGAACCGCACGGGCTCCGTATCCCAGGAGAGCCGCGAAATGATGGACGGTACGCGGCTCGGCACTTTCCAGAATTATGGAAACAGCGGTACGCTTCTTGGTTCGTACCAGATGATGTTCTATTGCCGAAACTGCCAGCAGAGACGGGATAGCCACGTGGTTTTCGTCAACGCCCCTGTCACTTAATATGAGGATGTTGGCTCCGTTCTTATATGCCCTGTCGCATGCAATGAACAGGTGATCCAGAGCTCTGTCAAGAGGTGTGTTCTTATAATAAAGCAGTGATACCTCCTCCACCTTAAGACCAGGCTCATTTATGGATTTAATTTTCAGCAGGTCCACGGCTGTAAGTATGGGATTGCGTATCTCAAGCACCCGGCAGTTTTCCGGAGTCTCCTCCAGCAGGTTTCCGTCAGAGCCCACATAAACGCAGGTGTCAGTAACGATTTCCTCACGTATGGCATCTATCGGAGGATTGGTTACCTGTGCGAAATTCTGCTTGAAATAGCTGAAGAGGCTCTGATGTTTTTCGCTGAGCACTGCCAGCGGAATGTCGATTCCCATGGATGCGATTGCCTCCGAACCGTTCTTCGCCATAGGAAGCACCGATTCTTTGATATCTTCATATGTATAGCCGAAGCATTTATACAGCTTGTCTCTTTCTTCCTGGCCGTACATGTCCACACGGCAGTTAGGTATCGGGAGCTCCTTCAGGGTGACAAGCTTCTGATCCAGCCATTCGCCGTAAGGCTTTCTGGTTGCATAGTATCTCTTGCATTCCTCATCGCTGATGATTTTGCCTGCTGAAGTGTCCACCAGAAGCATTTTGCCCGGTTTGATTCTGCTTTTCTGCACTATCTTTTCATCAGGTATATCCAGCACACCCACCTCTGAGGAAAGTATGAGCTTGTTGTCATCAGTAACGTAATATCTCAGCGGACGCAGTCCGTTTCTGTCCAGCACCGCTCCCACCTGTTCACCATCGGAAAACAGTATGGCCGCCGGCCCGTCCCACGGTTCCATCATGGTGGAATAGTAATGATAGAAATCACGTTTTTCTCTGCTTATATTTTTATCGTTTCTCCACGGCTGCGGAATGGTTATCATTACAGCCAGCGGCAGAGGCAGACCGTTCATGAGAAGGAATTCCAGGGTGTTGTCCAGCATGGCTGAATCAGAGCCGGAATTATTTATTACAGGCAGGATTTTATCCATGTCGCTGTTCTCAAATACGGTACTTCTTATGGTCTCCTCCCGTGCCAGCATCCTGTCCGCATTGCCCCTGATGGTATTTATCTCACCGTTATGGAGAATATACCGGTTAGGATGTGCTCTCTCCCAGCTTGGAGTGGTATTGGTGCTGAACCTGGAGTGGACCAGGGCTATGGCGCTCTTGTACTCCTCATCCTGCAGATCCGGGTAAAAACTTCTCAGCTGCTTAACAAGGAACATTCCTTTATATACGATGGTTCTTGATGACATGGAAACCACATAGGTATTGTTGTTGCTCTGCTCGAAAACTCTTCTTATTATGTACAGCTTTCTGTCAAAGTCCAGACCTTTGTCTGTGTCACGAGGACATTTAAAGAATCCCTGCATAATATAAGGCATGCAGTCTCTGGCCAGCTGCCCCAGAACATCTTCTCTGGTGGGCACCTTTCTCCAGCCGATAAATTCCACGCCCTCCTTTTTTGCAATGACCTCCATCATCTTCATGGCCTGACTGCGCTTCAGCTGGTCCTGAGGGAAGAAAAACATTCCGATTCCGTATTCTCCTGATGCTCCCAGTACAAAGCCTTCGTCAGCTGCTGCTGCAGTAAAAAAGTCATGTGAAATCTGAAGCATAATGCCGACTCCGTCACCGGTTTTACCCTCGGCATCCTTGCCCGCCCTGTGCTCCAGCTTTTCTACAATATCCAGCGCCTGTGTGACAACCCGGTGCTCCTGCCTGCCGTCAATATTTACGACTGCACCGATTCCGCAGGCGTCACGCTCCCGTGTAGGATCATATATTCCTTTGTAATTTTCATAGTTTCTTGTTTCCATCGTTTTATCTGCTCCAATCCGAATAATAATTACCAATTTTATTACATTAAAGCGATAGTGTCAATGCATTATTGTTGTTTTTCACAATAAATACTGTATACTTTTTGGTTTTGCTCACAATAGTCTGCCGCAGCAAGCCGATGGAAACTCATGAACTGCAAAAAGTGCAAAAAAGTCAACCTTAGCCTATCATTTTTCAATGGTTTCAGAGTACGCAAGGTTGACACGCTACATTCTATTTATTAGAAAAGCGGTATTGTTATTACAGATTATTACAATTAGTCATCCTTTTAATGCCTACTTAACCCTATAAGGTTGACTTTTTCGTTTAATTTACTATTTCGACATCAGCATCAGCAGTCATGTGTCAACCTTGGCTTACCGTTTTTCAACGGTTTGGGGCATCGCAAGGTTGATTTTTGGCAAAACAATAATATTTCCAACCGTCCCCCTTGCATCTTCGCTCCGACTGTAGTATACTATCAGTATACTTAATAGAACCGAGGTTTAATAATGAGTAGGGAAAATAAAAAAGAAAACATTGCATCGCTGCACAGGAAGACCATTCTCGAAGCATCCGAGAAGCTTTTCATAGAAAAAGGATTCGGCGAAACTACAATATCGGACATATCGGCTGCCTCCGGATACAGCAGGCGGACTATCTATGCATATTATCTGAGCAAAGAGGATATTCTTCACCATATAATTGCGCATGGTCTCTCTTCCCTTAAAAACGACATTGAAACCTGCATGGCGGAATCCGGCGATTTCATTAAGCGCTGCAGGTCTATTTGCGCAGCAATGAAAAAATATTATGAAGGCTGCCCGCTCTCTGCAGAAAAAGTAATAACTGCAGAAACAGTAAAGATTGCTCCTGAAGCTCTCACTCCTGCCGTCAGAGACATCCTGAAGCTCGGAGATGAGATCAACGGCCTTCTCGCTGGATTTATCGAGGACGGAAAATCATCCGGTGCAGTTCGAAGTGATGTCGAACCGATGCCCACTGTGTATATCCTGTGGTCATCAATCTCTTCACTGCTTACACTGACCGGAACCAAAGGCTCCTTCCTGACCCGTTCCCTATCCTGCACCTGTGATGAATTCCTGGAATACGGATTCAGGCAGATAATCAATTCCATTCTGGTGGAAAGGATATAAAAATGAACGATAAAAACTACAAGATTGCTCTGTTCAGTGGCCATGAGCCGGAAATCCTGCAATATGCCATAAACTCAATTCTCGCCTGCAACGAACAGACCTCCCAATACGGCCTTACTCTCACTGCAGAGCAGGCCGCTGCGCTGGTAAAATCCCGGAATGAAAGTCTCAGGGCATCAGGTCGTGTCGAGTTCGGCGGCGGAGTAATCGAAAAAATCATAAAGGTTTTTGCAGAATCCCCCTATATTAACTCCGAAAGCTACGAAGGAACCCTGCACCACCTCATAGATATTTTTTACAGCTTCAAAAGTGAAACCTGGGAGGCCGTTTCAGATAATCAGCTTATCGAATTTATGAAGGAAGCCTTTGACGGCAGCTGCCGGGGCAGTCTGGAACTTCTGGAATCCCGGGAAATGGCCCTTCTCTCGTCTCATATACACAGCGGCAGAAGCTTTGAAAGTTTCTCAATCCACAAGGAGAATTTAGAATGACAGACTCAAACATGACATCTTCAATAATGACAAGTTTCAGCATGAGAGATATAGACACGCTGCAGCTTCTGGAACTTCTCGCACAGAAGTGCGATGAGTGGACAGGCGGCGAAAGCAGCTCCCTTCCTGCCGAAAAGGCACAGGATATTCTGGCCTCAATCATATACGTTATCGGTCTTGCCTCAAAAGAACAGCATGACGATGTCCCGGTCTCAGAGCTTTTTGAACAGGGTCTCATCTGTGTACAGAAAAAGCTTTTTTCATGCCACATGCTTCAGAGACGCATACTGAAAAATCTTTTCAATACTCCCAACGTTTTCTACCTTTCCACCATCCAAGGCGGCATCAGCGGTTTTTTCAAACTTTACAGCCCTCAGTTCTCTGCACACGAAATCCACATAACAGCAGACTATCCCGTATGTCTTGGAAGGCCTCAACTTGAAGGAGTGGAGTTCATCGAAGAATATCTCAGCCGCATAGATGCGGAGAATGCCTTCTGCAATCTCTTTGACCCTGCCCTTGTTCACCGTCTGATGTGCGGGCTTTCCACCGACTACGCTCAGGTCCCCGTCAATATATTCGAGCATGTGCTGCTTGCCGCTCTGGGACTTGTGCTTGCCGGCCGTCTTCCTGCAGGCCTTGACCTGGCTGCCTACGATATTTTGTTGATAGAAGACCTGTTTTGCGGCAAAACAAAAGAGCAGACCGCATCTGCTCTCTACACGGCCCTTGACCGTCTTACTGTCTATCTGGATGTTCCGGAGCGCTCCATTTCATATGCATCCGCATGTATTCCGGTACTGTCAGCAAATGTCTCCAATGCTGCAGAGCACGATGCACTCAATAAGGTTTTCCTGATGCCAGGAGTTTTTATCTGAAAAGCAGGGAATACTCCGTTCTGAAATCAATCACATATTCAACATGAACAACTGCAGTTTCCTCATCCACCTGATAAATGATTGCATAGCTCTCTCCAAAAATAAGCTTGTGATACTTTCGATATGGGAAATAGTCTCCTTCAAGCCACGGACAGCGATGTGGCATCCGTGAAAGAGACTGTACCTTGCTTTTAAATTCTTCCCTCAGTTTCTCCGCCGCATTCTTGTTGACCCGAGCCATAAAAACCACATGTTTCATCAGCATATCAAGGGCTTCAGCTGATATTTCCACGCGATAGTTCATTTCGCGGCCTCCTCAATGGCCTTCTGCAGCATATCGTCCACCTCATCAATTGAGTATCCCTTCTGACCGTGCAGGCGGTTTTCCTCTACCTTTAAAAGTTCCTCTCGAAGCTTCAGCATCTGTTCTCTCCTGTTGTATGTATCGATGTCCATCACAACAGCATCGCCTTCGCCGTTTCTTGTCAAAAAAACGGGACCGGCGGTCTCTCTGCAAAGGCTTATTACTTCGTTGTAATCATTTCTTATGGCCGCAGACGGTTTAATGATCATGTCGCCCCTCCTCATATCTTTATTATACCCTTATTATACCTTTTAAATGATATGCGGTCAATATGTCTCTCATATAAATAATCCGGCCAGCATCGGCCGGATTATATTTAATCAGTCGTCGAAATCCTCTGCAGTAGCTCTGTCAAAGATTGCTTCAACTTCCTTGTCAGGAGCCTTGTCCAGCAGTGTAACAGCTACAGCTGCCACGAAGCCGGCAATAAAGCCCGGGATAATCTCATAGATACCTGTTCCCGACATAAATGCCAGCCAGAGCACATCCACAACAGCACCTGCTGTAACACCGGCCACAGCACCCTTGTAGGTGAAACGTCTCCAGAACAGCGAAAGTATAATCGTAGGGCCGAAGGCCGAACCGAATCCTGCCCATGCGTTTTCCACAAGATTCATTATGGCCTGAGCTCCCTCAGCCTTGCTGGAAGCAATGAAGTAAGCGATTACAGCAACGATGAGTACAACCAGACGACCTACCCAGAGAACTTCCTTCTCACTGGCATCCTTTCTGATAATCGGTTTGTAGATGTCCGATGTAAAGGAACTGGATGCAACCAGAAGCTGAGAGTCAGCTGTTGACATGGATGCTGCAAGTATAGCTGCCATTAACACTCCTGCTATGAAAGCAGGGAAAAGCTTTCTGGCAAAAGCGATGAATACGGTCTTCTGCGCACCGACAGTGAGAAGTTCCTCTGCCAGCAGCATTCTGCCGAAGTATGCAATAAGACATGTTGCTCCAAGTGAAAGGACTACCCATACGATTGCAACTGTCGCACTTTTTTTGATCATAGAAGGCTTTTCTATGGACATGAATCTTACCAGAATATGCGGCATTCCGAAATACCCAAGTCCCCAGCCGAGACCGCTTACAATGTCTTTCCAGCTGGATGTGAACAGGCCTGTTCCGAACTCGCAGGTCACAGTCTGACCGCTGGCACCGTCAGTATATGTATACACTGCATCAAGCGCAGAAGTATCAAGATTCTGAGTGGCAACAATTACGATAGGTACCGTCAGTACAGCAGCCAGCATGAGCAGCCCCTGCATGAAGTCGGTCCAGCAGACTGCCTTGAAACCGCCCAGGAATGTGCATACCAGCATTGCCAGAGCGAAAACCAGCATAGCCGTGCTTGTGCTCAGGAACGGGAAAACAGTGGTGAACACGGAAGCTCCCGCTACAAAACCTGATGCAACATATACGGTAAAGCAGGCAAAGAAAATAACGGCGCATATAATCTGCAAGGTGTTGCTCTTTGCCATAAATCTGTTGCTGAGATACTGAGGAAGAGTGATGGCATCTCCTGCAGCCTTCGAAAACTTACGGAGTCTCTTGGCAACCAGAATCCAGTTGGCCGCAGTTCCCAGTGCAAGACCTATTCCAATCCACATCTGTCCGAAACCGAAGGCCATAATGCTGCCAGGAAGTCCCATGAGAAGCCATGCTGACATATCTGATGCCTGAGCCGACATGGCAGTAACCCATGGGCCCATGGATCTGCCGCCGAGGAAGAACTCTTTTTCTCCGTTTGTTTTTCTGTCTTTAAGGAAAAAGTATACTCCTATGCCTACAATCAGTACAAAGTACAATATAAAAGCTAATATTTCTGCGTTAAACATCCTTGTCTCCTTTCTAAAGGTTCAGTCCCGCGCTCAGGTTTCTCATAAAATCCTGTACATTGGTGACTATACCTTTGGCCGACAGACTTCCTCTGTCGCCCAGCTTGTTTGCTGCAAATTCTGATGTATCTACCATATAAAAATATACCGGTCTGATGGTTCCGTCCTTCAGAACTCTGTATGTCGGTGTCATATTTCCTGTGGCAATCGTATGGAGCACAGTTGCCATTCCGATTACCGTTGTCGCCTTTCTCACGTGGGAACGGATGGTGTCCTGTCCCACATAGTTGTTTTCATAAACCTCAGGCAGCGGACCGTCATCACGTATTGACCCGTTAAGCACAAAAGGCACGTTGTTCTTCACACAGCTGTAAATTATACCGCTGTTTATGCCCTCTCCCTCTATAAATGCAGGGATGGAGCCGTACGTGTTTATTGCATTTATTGTATCCAGGTGGTTGTAGTGGCCGTTGAAGTGAAGTTTCTGATTAACTATGTCACATCCCAGGGCCGTTCCGAGAAAGCCGCCTTCCAGATCGTGGGTTGCCAGGGCGTTTCCTGCCAGCAGAGCCTGACAGTAACCATGAGCGATGAGCTGTTCCATCACTCTTCTTGCCTCCACATCGAAGCTGCAGGCAGGTCCCAGAACCCATACCACATAACCGTCGTTTTCCTTTTCATACTTGAGAAGTTCTATCAGATCCTTGTAATCCTGAGTAAAGGATGTTTCCCTGCTTCTGCTCTGGCGGAAAGCAAAGGTGTTCTTGGCATCCTCTTCGCCTTCCCTGGTCCAGCAGTCGTCATGAACATATATGCCTTCGCTGGCATCCTCGGTTCTGCCTACCACAATCCTGTCGTTTTCCTTTATATTTCTGAATTCCACGACTCTGATTTTTTCTCCGTCCCATACAGGCACAGCATCCATTCTGCTGTCCTCTGCCAGGTGCCACTTTCCATCTATCTTGAAGTACTCAGGAAAAATAGAAGTTGCATGAAAGCCCTTGGGCGCCGCCTTGGCGTGGGGTGCTGTCATCAGCATAGCATCCGGTGCATTCACGAATTTTTCCTGCGTAAAATCAGGTTCCTTGTATTTAGCCATTTTAAAACTCATTCTAGCATTACCTCTTTTCTTTTTTGACTCTGCCATTGTACCATATATTAAACTAGAACGAAACACAGAATTAAGTCTGTACTTTTTTAGATATTAAACAGAATAATAATTCATAAATCTATTGAAATATAAACATTTTTATAGTAAACTTAATTCTGTACTTTAAAATGTATAAAAAATAACACAAAAAATTTTTTTTAAAAAGTTTCGGGAGAAATGTCATGAAAAAGAAGAATTCAAGGAATACCAAGGGCAAAATCGTCTCCGCCGCATGGCAGCTTTTTTACCGTCAGGGCTATGACGACACTACAATAGATGAGATAGTAGAAGCCTCCGGCACTTCACGAGGCTCATTCTATCATTATTTTGAGGGAAAAGATGCGCTGCTCAGCTCTCTTTCATATCTGTTTGACGAGAAGTACGAGGAGCTCATGGAAACCATGGATATGAGTCTGTCACCTATAGAGAAGCTGATTTTCCTCAATCAGGAACTATTCGGAATGATTGAAAACACAGTTTCCGTGGACCTGCTATGTCAGCTGTTTTCGTCCCAGCTCATAACCAAAGGTGAACGTCACCTTCTCAACACCAACCGCACCTACTACAAGCTTCTGCGTCAGATTACCATCGAAGGTCAGGAGCAGGGTTATTTCAAAGAGAATCTTTCAGTCAATGACATAACAAAGGCCTACGCCATGTTTGAGCGCGGCCTTATGTACGATTGGTGTATATGCAACGGCGATTATTCACTGTGTCAGTACTCAGCCACAATGCTGCCGTTGTTTTTAGAGGGTTTGTGCAGATAACCGTATTCCAGAAGCCATTCTTCTATTCTTCCACGGCCATGTTGTGCAACCACGAGCCTCTCTTTACCAGCACGAAGCCTATAATGCACTTTACGAAATCCGTAAGCTGGGATATAAGATAAATGGGAACTATAGGCAAGGCCGTAAAGCGGCTCAGGCAGAACACTATTGGTATGGCAAATGACCACATGAATCCACTGTCAAAGAGGAATGTTATAAGGGTTTTGCCGCCTGATCTGAGTGTGAAATAGGCTGCGTTTACAAAGCCGTAAATCGGCATACACAGTCCCACTATTCGTATGAATGATGCCGCAAGGTCCCGAACCGTTTCCGTCGTGTTATATATCTGCGGAAAGAGAGCTGCTATGCTGAACATGGCCAGCCCTGTAATTATGCAGCAGAACACAGAGAATGCAATAAGCCTGGTATCTTCTTCTCTGGCCCTCTTCAGATCTCCGGCACCAAGTATCTGTCCTATTATGATGCCTGTAGCATTTCCCATAGAAATGAACACTACGTTGAACACATTGCTCAGCGTGTTGGCAATGTTGACCGCTGCCACCACGTCCAGCCCGCGCACCGAATAACACTGCGCCAGCACAGAAACCCCCAGAGCCCAGAGAACCTCGTTTACCAGCAAAGGAGCACCCACCTTAAAAATCCTGGCTGTGACAGCCTTTGGAATTCTGAAACTGCTGTATACCCCTGCAATAAACGGATTCTTCGCTGTATTTTTATGAGCCCATCCGGCAACCAGGGCCAGTTCAACGAATCTTGAAAGCGTAGTCGCCGCTGCAGCGCCTACTACCCCGAGAGCCGGCGCACCGAACTTTCCGAATATGAGAACATAGTTAAAAAACAGGTTTACACATACTGCGGAAACCCCTGCAACCATAGGCACCACTGTCTGTCCTGTTTCTCTCAGTGTGCTGGAATATGCCTGCGTCAGTGCAAAAGGTATCATGCCTATGTACATCACACGCATATACTGTCTGCCGTACTCCAGAGTCGCATCCAGGCTGCCACTTTCACCTTCGTGAAGAAAAGCCGAAATCAGGCTGTCGCCGAAGTTCATCAGTACAAGCATGCATACAGCAGTTATGGCCATACAGCTCAGAATCTTGAACCTGAAAGCGTTCCGTACTCCATCATTGTTGCCGCTGCCGTAGTACTGGGCGCCCATTATACCTGCACCTGCTGTAGCCCCGATGAGGCATATGAAAAAAACAAACATGAACTGGTTGACGATGGCAACTCCCGACATGGGCTCAGTACCTATCTGTCCAACCATTATGTTATCCAGCATGCTGACGAAATTAGTAATTCCGTTCTGTATCATAATGGGTACTGCCACCAGCAGTACCCGCCTGTAAAATTTCCTGTCGCCTACAAGAATGCTTCCTATCTGGCGGTTCTGTTTGCTATATTCGACCATTTGGTATAATACTTCTTTCCGTCTATAATCCTGACACCCCGCACTTTATAGTAATAGCGGGTACCTTTTTTTACTGATTTACTGTTCAGGTAGCTTTTAACGTTTCCTGTTTTTGACTGGTAGAAAGGCTTGGTTCCGTAACCTGAGGTTTTCTTTGTGGAACGAAAAACCTGGTAATAATCGACCTTATATCCTGCGGATTTTTTCCAGGAAACACGGATTTTGCCACCGACAACGTTTACAGTGCTCGCTTTGATGGTGGTAGCTTTGATTCCGCTTATAATATCAGCGTTTTTTCCTTCTGACAGAACCTTATCCGGTTCTGACGGCTTTTCTTCTTTCCTGCCGCTCTCGTCCAGTGTCTGGGTCTCCTGCCATGTTTCCCCTATCTTAGCATAGTATACAACGACATGATCTCCCTCTGTGATATGCCAGCTTCTTATAGCGCCTTTTGATTCTCCGTTGACAACCACATCCGCAACATAACAGCCTTCCTCCGGCGTAAGTTCAAGTGTGTTATAGGGACCTATGTCTTCGTGACCACGTTTGCTGTTCACCGCTTTAAAGGTATAGTTATGAGGTACTTCATCACAGTAAATTTTGATTTTTTCATCCATGTACCATTCTGCGAGAGTATACTCGTTTTTGCCTGTATTCGATATGCTTTTAAAAGATGCCTCAACCATTTCAACTTTATAGCCATCTTTTGGTACGATGTCAAAGACTGCAATTCCGTTAATCTCTATGTACAGCATATCTCCTCTCATACCGAAAAGGGTTCCATACTGAGCCGTCTTCTCTGCGTTAAAGCTGACAGTACACATATCCGCCTCGTTTTTGTTTCCATCATAAATCACATATGATGATGACTTAAACGCAGAACATTTCATCAGGAATTCCGTTTTTTCCATCGGTCCCTGAGAGGTTTCCACCATTTCATCCGTTTGTGCAAAGCAAATCGCCGCAGACATCAGCACCATAATCAATGCCATAGCCAGTATAATCAAGACATGCCTTCTTCTCATTTCTATTCCTCCTCGTGCTTGTCATCGTTTTTCGTATATAAACAACTCCACACTGCATACCAAAAGGTTACACCGGCCTGTCCTCCCTTGAGGCTCGTTTTATCATACTGAACACGATGAAGTACATTGCAATAACGAATATTACGAAAACCGTGGTAGCCTGGCTGGTTCCTATCATGCAGCAGGAATCATAAAATCCGTGGAGAAAAACTGCAGCAGCATATCCAAGAATCATATTCACTTTAGCGCCAAATGATTGTCCCCGGCTTTCACAGAGTTTTGCCCGTCCGTAAAATACGCCCATAAATACGGCAAAGCCCAGATGCCCCGGCACAGCCAGCAGAGCACGCGGCAGAGCCACAGAAAGGCCGTAGCTGAACACATATTTTATGTTCTCAAAGGCTGCAAATCCCAGAGACACGAATACAGAATAAACGATTCCGTCAAACATGTAGTTGAAGTTGGGATCTCTCCACGAGCGTCTTCTTAAGAAAAACAGCTTGGTGCCTTCTTCAACCACGGCTACTACCAGAAAAGCAAAAATTATGTGATAATACGGGTCATCACTGCTGAGAGTGGAATTCAGTATGGCACTGCCTATGCTTTCAAGCACGATAGAGGCAAGTGCTGCCCATACACCCGCCAGAAGCAGTGCCCACAGCAGATAACCCGGTTCCTTTTCCACCGTATCCATCTTGTATATGTATCTCAATAGGAAAAATGCCGGCAACACGGCTGCCAGCACATATATTCCCAGGATACTCATGATAGGACTGAAAAATATCATATCAATATCCTTTCTTCGTTTATTTCATCGATTAATTTCAGCAATTTACTTTGTGATTACCTCTGCACCGCCCATGTACTTCTTCAGTACCTCAGGAATCTTCACGCTTCCGTCAGCCTGCTGGTAGTTTTCAAGTACTGCAGCAGTTGTACGTCCGATAGCCAGACCTGAACCGTTTAATGTGTGAAGGTATTCAGGCTTGCCGCCTTCTCTTCTGAAGCGGATGTTGGCTCTTCTTGCCTGGTAATCCAGGAAATTGGAGCATGATGAAATTTCTACATATCTGCCATAGGACGGCATCCATACTTCGATGTCGTATGTGCATGCGGATGAGAATCCTAAATCCCCTGTGGAAAGTCTTACCACTCTGTACGGAATGTCCAGAAGCTGCAGAACGGCTTCAGCATCAGCAGTAAGGGATTCTAATTCATCCCATGAATCCTCAGGCTTGCAGAATTTTACCAGCTCAACCTTGTTGAACTGATGCTGTCTGATAAGGCCTCTTGTGTCTCTTCCTGCAGAACCTGCTTCTGCTCTGAAGCAAGGAGTGTATGCGGTGTAGTGGATAGGCAGCTGATCTTCCGGGATGATTTCCTGAGCAAGCAGATTGGTTACAGGAACCTCTGCAGTAGGAATCAGGAAGAAATCCTTCTGCGGTACATAGAACATATCCTCCTCAAACTTAGGAAGCTGACCTGTTCCTGTCATAGCAGCCCTGTTTACCATGAAAGGCGGCAGGATTTCAGTATAATCCTGATCTATAGTGTGAAGGTCAAGCATGAAGTTCATGATTGCTCTCTCAAGCCTTGCGCCTAATCCTTTATATACTGTGAATCTTGTTCCCGCGATCTTTCCTGCTCTTTCCCAGTCAAGAATATCCAGGTCCACGCCTATATCCCAGTGAGCCTTAGGTTCAAAATCGAACTTTGTAGGTTCTTTGAACTTTCTCATCTCTACATTGGCGCTGTCATCTTCGCCTACCTGTACGAAATCAGCAGGAATGTTAGGAATGTTCAGCAGTGCATCTTTGATATCTGCATCCAGCTGTGATACCTGTGCATCAAGAACTTTAATCTTTTCGGAAAGCTCTTTCATCTCCGCCATAATCGCAGTGGTGTCCTCTCCGGCTTTCTTCAGCTTTGGAATTTCCTTGGATACCACATTCTGCTTGTTCTTCATGGCCTCTACTTCGGCCAGAAGTGCACGTCTCTTTTCGTCCATCGGCGGAACGTTTTCAATTCCGAAGCTTCCTTTGGTTCTTCTTTCTACTCCGGCTTTGACATTTTCATAGTCTTCTCTGATTCTCTTAATGTCCAGCATTTCTCTTCTTTCCTCTTTTCTCCATCTTGTTGGTCATTTAAAATAAGTTTCTCTTATATATTGAATATAAATTCTGAAGCTCTTCCATCTTCTGCTGAAGCTCGATCTGCAGGTCGGATGCGAGACCGTAGTCTTTTGCTTCCAGCGCCTCTCTTGCCTGAGTCAGCAGGGATTTTCTGTCGAGAGAGTCCTTGGCGATATGGTATTTAAGGTCATTTATCTTTTCCCAGTTAGCCAGGTCATAGTCGGTTGCATCCTCGCCGTGAAGCTTGACGCACTCTCTTACCTTATCCATATAGTTGTGGATTTCTCTTGAATGAAGCTCTGTGCTCCACTCGTTTATGATATATGTCTTATATGACTCAAGGGATTTCTCTGTAAATACACCGTCGCCCGAGATAGCAGCCACTTTTTCAGGGTATTTCACCAGGCCCTGAACATTCTGCCATACTGTAGCAGGTGCAACTCCGAAATACTTGTTTCTCTCCTCTTCGGTATAGTCTTCGAATACATCCTTTTCACTTCTGTATTCCCTGTCCCTTTCAAGGTAGAAATCTTCCTCGCCGTACTTCTTTGAAAGTGAGGCCTCAAGCTCCTTGGACGACTTCTCAGCCTCAAGGGCTTTCCTGATTCCGTCCAGCATTGCCATGTAGCATGCTGCCAGGATCAGATATGTATTGCTCTTCGGGTTAGGAGCTCTGAGCTCGAATCTTGTAGCCATCGGACTCTTGCGGTCTCTCACCAGACCCACCAGGATGGTTCTGTTTCTGGAAGGCTCTGACGCACTGTGTCCCAGTGACGTTACTATACATACAGGCGCCTCATATCCCGGTTTAAGTCTGTTAAGTGAGTCAGTGCTGGAGCTTACGAAAGGATTAATAGCTTCGTAGTTTTTAAGTATTCCCATGAGAGCTCCGAAACCAATCGGTGTCATGAATTCATCATCAAAAACAGCCGGAGCAAACAGGTTTACAAGCTTGCCGTTCTTTAACTTGGCAGATACACCCAGATGTGTATGCTCGCCGCTTCCGGCCACACCCTCTATAGGCTTAGCCATAAATGTGGTGTTGAGACCGAACTGGTTAAACACGTCTCTTACAACGTACTTTACCTGTTTCTCATTGTCTGCAACCTGCATTGCATTGGAAAACTTCCAGTCGATTTCAAGCTGCTCCATTATGTGGTCGTGATTACCGGTGCTGGTAAGCTTGGACTTGACTCCGCCTACCTCCTTGTGACCCATTTCCATCTCGAGACCGTAATAATCAAGTATCTCTATGGTCTTTTCCAGGGCCGTTCTTACAGGGCCGTAGGTTCTCTTCCAGTACTGTTCCTTAAGTTCCTGTGAAGTGGAAAGCTGCTCTCTGTCAGCTTTGTCATCAGGTGTTCTTACCCAAAATTCCAGTTCCGTAGCGCTGGTGATTCTGATTTCTTCGATATCGTCTGCACTGTCGGCACCGTCTATGTATTCAAAAACATATGGATGAGCCCGGAGCAGCGCCATGAGTTCCTTTTCAAATTTATTTATGGAGTCCCTTAGAATAACTCTGGAACCAACCTCATCGGTATCGTTGTGAATAAGGAAAGCAGGGATACGAAGCGTTCCCACAGGCAGACCTGTCTTCACATCTATATTGTCAAAGTTGTAGTCTACATACCAGTTAACTGTCATGTCAGGTATCATATCTACCTTCGCATTGTTCAGCTCTGCAATTTTAGGTAAATTTACACTGGACCCGTCGGTCTGCACGCCATGAGCCAGCATATCATCCATATCATCTATAAAGAGCTTGATAGGGATTCTTTCATCGGTGTCGTTGCCGGCTATGTCCAGTCCTGCGAAGGACACAAACTGTACTTCCGGATGATCCTTTAATATTCTAGTTAAGTCTGATTTCTCGTGGGCATCAGCCGGTATGTTAAACAGCATTTTGTCTAAGTTAAATTCCAGCATACCGTCACCTCCTGTTTTTTCTTTATTAAACAGCTTACCGGGACATCCGGAAATCGGACGTCCCGGCGCTTTATCGCAATAAATTAATTCAAATGTATAATATAGCACATCGAAGGCTATTTTGCAAGTTTATTCAGATATTTTTCGAGTTCATCCATGTACTTGCCGTAGCCTGCCCAGTCACCCTTCTTCTGTGCCTCTATGGCATTATCATATGCGGCGGCAGCAGCGGCTATGAGCTCTGAAGTGGACAGCTCACCGGATGTCTGCTCTCCATCTCCGGAAGGCTCTTCTGTTCCCGGCGTTCCTACGCCTTCTTCTGCTCCGTTACCGAAGAGTGAAACCAGACACTCTGCCAGAGTTTCTTCGTAAGCGATTTCATCATCATAAGCCATGATGATTCTCTTTACTTCAGGAATGGATGAGTTCTGTGCTTCCAGATAAACAGGCTCTACGTACAGGATGGAGGTGTTTATAGGGATAATAAACATGTTGCCTCTTCTGTACTTGGTTCCGGAAGAGTTCCAGAGTGAGAACTCCTTGGAAATCTCTGTGTTCTGGTCAATCTGTGCTTCAATCTGTTCAGGACCGTAAATGGTTCTGGACTTAGGGAATTGATAGAGCACCAGCTGACCGTAATTATCTCCGTCATTTCGAGCCACCATCAATGCAGTCATGTTCTGCTTTGACTTAGGTGTGAACGGCAGTGAGTTGAAGAACTCAGCCTTGTCTTCGCCCGGAAGTTTGGCAATGTAGTAGTTCGGCTTCATCTGCTGTTTTTCCATGCCGTAGATTTCGGAAGCGATATCCCATACGTCTTCCTTCTGATAGAATACATTTACATCTTCCATATGATACTTGCCGTATACACTGGCCTGAATCTGGAACAGGTTGTTAGGATATCTGATGTGTGCCTTAAGACCTTCCGGCATCTGATCAAAGCTCTTGAAGAGTGTCGGATAAATCTTTGCAAAGGTCTCTGCAATAGGATCCTGCTCATCTACGATATAGAAGTCCACATCGCCGTTGTATGCGTCTACCACAACCTTGACAGAGTTTCTGATATAGTTAACGGTTCCTTCGCCGTAAGGCTCTGAATAAGGATAGTATGAGCTGAGAGTATATGCATCCACCATCCAGTAAAGCTTGCCGTCAACGGTAACCATGTAAGGATCGTCCTCATAGCTGAGATAAGGCATGATTGTCCTTACCCTATCCATTACGTTCCTGTTGATAATGATTCTGGAGTTGCTGTCTATGTTGGATGAAGTGAACATCTTAAGGCTTCCCTCTCTGATGGAGAAGAGAACTCTGTTAAAGAAGTTCAGCTTGATTCCTGCGTCTCCTTCATAGGTTGTGTACTTGTTGCTGTCTCCATCCGGATAGTCGAATTCCTTTTCGTTGGTTCCTACTATTATGTAGTCGTTGGAAAGCTCTCCGAAGTAAATTTCCGGACGTTCAATCTGGATTTCATCCACCTGTGATTCAGGAGGAATGTTTCCGATGAGAACATCAGGCTGGCCGCTGGCAGTAACCTTATCTACTCTTGATAATGCAATACCATAGCCGTGGGTATACTTCAGGTGAGTATTAAGCCAGGAGTCGTTTCCGCGTTTGCTTTCATCGATTTCTCTGGCAGTGAGGAAAGTCTGGGTATACTTTCCGTTAATCATGTATCTGTCTACATCGACATCGTTGAAGGTGTAGTACTGACGTATACTCTGAGTCTGATTATAGAACTGCTGAGCAGGGTCGAAGTCGTTTACACGTATGTTATTTATAGTCTCTGTATTTTCATTGATGTCTTTATACGTCAGAGTGTTGTCTGCAGCAAAAGGCTTCACATCCACATCGTCCAGCTGATATGCATACTGGGTGTACTCGATGTTTCTGGCCAGATATTCGCTTTCCTTGTTGATTTCGTCAGGAGATACAACAAAGTTCTGAATAAGATATGCCGCACCTGTTCCAACGAGACCGACTACGATCATGAGCACAGGAACCGAAAGGAGCTTCTTGTAGTTTTTCTGCTTCATGCGGATTACAAACATGATTGCAGAAAGCACTGACAGTACGCAGAGTATTCTCAGCATCCAGAGTGTTACGTTAACATCAGTGAAACCTGCACCGTAAACCGCTCCCGTATGTGCGTGAAGCAGGTCGAACTGACGCAGGAAAAAGTTTATAGCAAGCATTATGAAGAAGATGAATCCAAGTACTGAAATCTTACCCGATGCAATCTTCAGCAGCTGCTTGAAGTTATTATCGTCAAACTGCTTTTTAGGTCTGATAGGTCTCTGCTGAGCCTTCCTGCCTCCGAAGGCTTCCGCAAACTTTGAGAAAGGATCGTTTGCATTAGATCCGCCCTGCTGTCCTCCTCCAAAAGGATTGGAACCGGCAGTATATCTTTCCCCATTGTCCGATCCTGCATCTCCTGATCCCTCATACTGCGGTGTCTCTTCCTTGAACATATCAGGAGTCCTTACTGTCATCAGGACAATGTAATAAACAACCGTCAATGCTATAAATCCGATAATTACACCGATAAGTATCTCGTTCAGCTGTTTCAGGAATTCCAGCTTGAAAATGTAGAACGAAATGTCCAGCTTAAACAGCGGATCTGCCAGATCAAAGCTGCTGCTGTTGGCAAATTTTAAAATCTCAAACCACAACTGACTTACTGCCATAAAGGTAGCCAGCGCTCCAAAAATGATTGAAAGAATAAGGGTTGTCCTTTTCAATCCTTTGAGGTTAGTTTCCTCGGATGAGGCTATCTGGGCAAAATAAGTCTTTTTTAAGTGGGTAAGATAAATCTGTACCAACGCCGTTACAACTATGAATGTCGGTACACCGACGGTAAGCTGAGTCACAAGCTGTTTAAAGAAAACATCGGTATAACCCATTTCCTTAAACCACATATAATCGGTAATAAACTGGATCATAGTCAGGAACAGAACCAGTACCAGAATGATGCTCATCAGTATTACACTGATTTTGCGCTCAAACTTTGCTTTTCCATCCATTATAATTTATCCTCCTTAATTTCATTTATAATCATAGCATCCTGGGAAATCCGCAGGTACACAGTCTGATACCTGACCGTTTCACTGCCGTCTTCTCCGGCATAGGTTACTCTGCACAGGGCATAGAAGCCTTCCTTTCCCGTCCTGATTTCGCCTATTTCAAGCTTGTTGATGCCTACCAGACTTTTATCTGTATTTGCATCCTGCCAGCCGTCATAGTACCTGATCAGTGTCTCGGTCAGCCTCTGTCCGTATGTCACAGAATTACCCTGAGCATCCTCCAGCCAGTCGGCATCCACAAATGCCTCAGCTGCGGAAATTTCCTCAAAACTATAATCTTCTAGCATACTGAACTTCAGTTCAGGGCTGTAGACAGCCTCTCCGATGGTTTTCATGTCTTCGGATGCCTTGTCCACAAGACCTGACATGTAAACTTCCTTTTCATTGTTCGATGAAGGCATCGGATCATCTATATCCTCATCGCTTTCTTTTCCAATAATAAGATCAATTGCGCTCAGCATAAGATCGTTTGCCCAGAGAGAAACCTTGCTTTCCGGTGCGATAAATTTCACGGCCAGAATTCCCCCCTCAATCACTATCAGGATGATGAGGATGGCTATTATAACCTTTGCGAGAATATGTCTTTTCTCCGGCTCTTCTTCGTCATCATCAAGGTCATCGTATATTCCCCCGAGCGGCTTTATTTCTTTCCCTTCCTGAGCAGTATCAGCAGGGCCAGTGCCATCATCGTTAACCAGGCCCCTGGGAAAGACATCTGAGTACCTGAGTTTGGTTTTACTGGGAGTAGATCCGGTATTCTCAGTGCTTAAATCTATGGTCATAGTAGCTGCCGGCGCCGCAACACCTACAAACTCAAGAGGTCTTTGTGCCTGCGGTTCCTGCTCCGGCTCTGCTTCATGCTCAGGCAAAACCTCTCCCGCCCACGTATAATCCATGACCTCCTTCTCACGGTTGTAGCTTTCCTCAAGATCTTTCAGTCTTTCTCTCTCCTTATCCAGCAGTTCCTGAAAAGCGTCAAACTTCTGATTATATGTATAAAACCTTTCATCTCCGCTGCATTCCGGCGCATCCTTCTCATGTTCTGCTGCAGCCTGCCAGTCTCTGGCTGACGTCCCTGTCCCGGGCGCAATTATAGTCGGCTCAATATCCTTTGATAAAGTGCTTTCTTCGTTTTCAGATCCGAACAGTTCTCTTTCCAGCTCTTCTATGGAAAGAACCGGTTCTGACTCAGGCTCCGGTTCAGGTTCAGGCTCAGTCTCCGGTTCAGGCTTATATTCAGGCTCAATATCCTGGCTGCGGAAAAAAGATTCCTTCTCCGGCTGTATTTTTTCTACTGTAATCCCTCTGGAACTGTTGCGTCTTTCAACCACGCTGTCCCAGTTAAAATCAACCGCCTCTGTCTTTCTCGGCTGAGCTGACGGAAAGCCCTCCAGATTCCAGTCAAATGCCACAGTTTCTCTGCTTTTATGTTCCGGCTTCGGCGTTTCTGTCGCTCTCAGTATTTCCTCTGTCCTTTTTTCGGCTTCAAGCTTGAAAGGCGGGTTAAATACAACATCGTCATATCTGGCACGCTTTGGCTCCCTCACCTCCGCGCCACAATGAGCGCAGAATCTATCACCGTCATACAGCTCTTTTCCGCATTTGGTACAAAACATCTTTTGCCTCCGTTAATCGCTTAATAATTTGTTTATTCCTTTATCAGTCTGCACAGTTCTTCCTCCGTGTAGATTCTGCCGGATCTGCCCGTGTTAAGGTTGTCCGGTCCAAACTTTCTCACAGGTTTTCCTTTTATAAGATTGATTTTCTCCAGTACTATTTCCTGCCTCTGGCTTTCTTCCCGCTTCTCAGTTTCTTCAGTTCCCTCGTCCGTTTTGTCCGGCGCCATTTCTGTTTCAGCTATAGAACAGGTCGTCTCCCCATCAGCTCCGTACTCAATATTTACTTTTCCGTGCTCTATATTGATGTTTATACATACAGGCCGATCCTTCAGAGATTCCAGTTCCTTTTCAGGTTCATACTCTTCGTATTCACTGCTTACATCATCGTCTTCACGGATCTCATCAACTGATTCATCACATTCTCCATGTACTGCCTGCTTTGCTCCCGTCTTGCTCCTGAGCAGCAGATCGTATTCCCCTTCCAGGAAATAGTCACGTTCACCACCATGGGATTCGCTGTCATTATTTCTTCTCGTGTGTCTTAACGCGGCACCTGTTACAGCTGCAATAATCAGCAACAGTAAAGCGACTGCCCCCACCAGTATCCATATGTAGTTTTCTCCGCAAAAATCCTTAAGAATCTCCAGGAAATCCTTCACTTTCTCTTCTCCCGTTTTATGAACAATATGCACAAATGTATAACTTATATTATTATATAACAAAATAAGCACAAATGCAAAGGGAAATACCGCATTATAGGCCTTGTACACAGTCTCGTCAGAAAAAAAAGAGCGGGCTGGCCGCTCTTTTGTCATAGCTTAGCGAAAGCTTAATATCTTTCGTTTGTCTGACTCTTTTGATTTTTCTGATTTTTCTGGCTGCGCTCATCAGTACAGTCTGTACAGTTGTTATTGCTGTACCTTTCATCGGTATTTTTATTTGACTGCTTGTTAGCAGACTTTACTTTGTTTGTTTCCTTCATTTTAAATCCCTCCTCACCACATATTCTGCGCACGCTCCCGTAAAGTATGATAGGTAAAAAGAGGTTTTAAATTTTTTGAAAAATATTTTTAAAATGCTCAAATTAATTGTTGACAATAGTCCTCAAAAATGTTAATATGTCAAATGTGCCAATGAGGTATGCATCTTTAGCTCAGCTGGCAGAGCACCTGACTCTTAATCAGGGTGTCCAGGGTTCGAACCCCTGAAGATGCACCAAATAAAATAGGACAGTCTTTTGACTGTCCTAATTTGTTTTTTGTTTCTAGCAGGGGTTCGGACCCGAGAGGGCACAGCCGTCAGAGAGCCGCTTCTGTGAAGCGGCGCTGTTGCATTAATCGTAAAGTCAATGTCGTATGGAAGTGAGATTTCAAATGATTCATACGACATTTACATATAATGGTATGAAAAAACACCCATTTTCACCGTCTGATGTCGTATGAAATCAAGAAAAATAACAGTTCATACGACATTTTTTATGTTTTCACCAATTTATGTCGTATATAATCGATTATTTTCTTTTTTCATACGACACTGCTGTAAATCCCGAAATTTCAGATTCATAAAACAGTACTCCATTTTAGAACCCTTAATTTATTTAGTCATCCGTGTCACAATCATTGCAATCACATCTTTTAACGTGTTATAATGCAATGATGCTGGCAGGTTCACTTCTTAATAACAAAGCGAAGAAAAAGAAAGCAGAACCTATTCAAAGTAACATAAAGACCGATATAATGCCATACAAGCAAAAGCACATCCTAACAAAAATGAATATGCATTTTGGGTAGAGTTAGAAAAAGTCGCTGCAGATATGAAATGGAAAGTGTGCCCCAAAGTAGGGCTCAAAGAACTGTTTGAAATAACAACAAAAGAAAACTATATGAAACACTTCGGGAGAATAAGCCAAAAACACATAGACTTTAATATTGCTGCTAAAGTTTTACCGGATAACGAATAGCACAACAGACAGCCAAACGGCTGTCTGTTTTTTACTTACTCTGACTTCTCATACTTTTCACATTTGCCGCCATATCCTTTACGCTCATGCCCATGGAATGAATTGTCCCTAAATCCATCAGCAAAAATCCGCCGAACATCAAAACTGCCCCCAGAACATAATCTCCTGCTGTGGCCAATCCATTTGTTTCCATATAATAAATTGTATACACTGAGCCTGCCGCCATAATCCAAGCAGATACAAGTCCCGGAGTATACGGCTTTTTCATTTTGTGGATAAAAATCCCCATAGTATGTACAAAGGCTTCAAACAGTCCTAGAACTACAGGAATGAAGAGCAGACAAGCAATACCATCGAACAGATACGGTATACAGGTAATGGCGAGCCAGTAAACTATCACACAGAGACCTGCTTTGTTCAATCCTTCCCGGTCCGTTTTTATACCGAATTTCCGTGCCATCAATTCATAAAAGCCTCCCGGATACCGCTTTTCCTCCCATTCATG
Source organism: Anaerovoracaceae bacterium (assembly GCA_051883095.1). Classification (GTDB taxonomy): domain Bacteria; phylum Bacillota; class Clostridia; order Peptostreptococcales; family Anaerovoracaceae; genus SUG1106. The sequence goes on along the minus strand of JBJETB010000058.1, from coordinate 8,559 downwards.
GAGCACACCCATAACCATAAACATATTCACAAGCTTACGGGTATATGATAGCTCAGAGAATATTATTGCATCCACAATTGTGAAAACAAGCACTATGGCTGTAAATATTTCCAAATGATACTTGACTATTATTTTTTTCATGAAAGCCTCCTATTGTGCAACATATCGTCGCATGATATAATTATAGAATTAAAACTTGGTGTTATCAATCGTCATTATTTCAAATTTTGTTGCATAACAAGGAGCTACCATGAAGAAAAACCCGGAACAGACAAAGCGAACAAAACAAAAATTAAAAGACGCATACTGGAAGCTGTTCAGTACAGATCAAAAGCCTACTGTTGATGCTATAAGCCAGCTGACCGGTTACAATCGCTGCACATTCTATCGATATTATATGAATACTGATGCTGTTCTGGCGGAGATTGAATCCGACCTCTGTCTTGAAATCTATAATATTGCTCTTGCAGCCTTTGAAAAGAAGGACACTTCAATATTTCTGAGGGAAATGACCTCACTCTATAACACAAAAGGCGACTACATATGTACTCTTCTCGGAGAAAACGGTGACCCGGGCTTTATGGTTATGATGCGGGAAAAAATGGCGCCGATTATTCTAAAATTTTTTAATCTGGAAGCACATCCATATTCCAATTTACTGGTGACATTCATTTCCAGTGCACTTTCACAAACCCTGTCTGAATGGTACAAGGCCGGAAAAAAACCTGAAATTGAGGAACTAATGCCCCTTATCTCAAGACTGATTTACAGCGGTTTGTCCGGAATAACCTCGGATAATAAAAATGCTTGAATATGAAGCACAGTAAAAAGCCCTGGAAATGTTAAGTCCAAGGCTTTACCAATATAATATGCCTACTGCTTTTTTCAGTATTACAGCTTTTTTTCAATTTTTTTCAAAAAAACGAATCCTGCGACAACAATTATAATCGCTATAGCGAAGAACATTTGATAAGAACCGGTTATTTCTTTTATGGCACTTGCCATAGAGTTCCCGATAAAGATTGCAGGACTTGAACACAAAAATACTACACCGTAGTTCTGCTGAAAACTTTCGTCTCCAAAGAGCTTTTTAGTGCACGCAGGATTTACTGCACTTATAAATCCATACCCTGCTCCACACAGCAAAAGCGCAACTACCCCCAGCGGCAAAACAGCAGTTTTGTATGCCAGAAACAGGATAAGATTCCCAAGGAAGGTTACAAAGGTAGCCAGATAAGAAGCTTTTTTCATTCCATACCTATCAAACACAACGCCTATTACAACTCTGGCACCCCCGTTGCCGATGCTAAGCAGTCCTACACAGGTAGCAGCAAAACTTTTAGTTGCACCCATATCGATTGCAAGCATTGCCGCCTGTCCAATAACGGCTAAACCCACTCCTAAAAGAGTACAGCACCATAAGATATAGTACCAATAAACACTGCTCCTGATCATGCTAAGAGTCCCTGAAGATTCTGTGCAGGCTGCTTGTTTATCTATACAAGATTTTTCCCGCTCAACTTCCTCGGGATTTTTTTTGTCATTAACAATAATGACAGAAAAAATACCGACAATCACAATCGCAATTCCCAGTATCATGAATGTTTTTCGCCATCCGACAGACTCTGCATATAGCATATTGGACACCACTTTTCCAAGTACAAAACCTCCAAGTCCAAATCCCAGCAGTAGCACACCTGAAGCCATGCCTGTTTTGTCCCTATATATTTTAAGCGTATATCCCAACCATGCATTGTAGCATAATCCTACCCCTAATCCGCAAGTTACCCCGTAGAACACAAACAATTGCCAGAGTTCAGTCATCATCGACGATAACATAAATCCTGCAGCAATTAAAATGATACCTAAAGTTATAACCACCCTATTGGAGCTTTTTTTCTGTATATATCCGGAAGCAATTCCTCCAACTGCGAAAGCAAGCATAGATATACTAAATGTCAACGACGTCTGTGATCTGAGCCACCCAAATTCAGCCTCCAATGGGCCGACAAAAATGGACCATGCATATATTAGGCCCATAAACATAAGCACAACCACCCCTGTGGATAGTACAATACCCCTCTTATTCTTCATATATATTCGCCTTCTCTCTTCCGCTCAACACTCTCACAGCGCCTTTGGCCAGAGCTTCCATTTCATATTCTCCGGGATACAGAACTACCGGAGCAATAAACGATACTCGCTCTGATATCCATCCCATAAGAATATTAGAATTAGCAAGGCCTCCCGTCAATATTATTGCATCTACCTCGCCGTTTAAATCTGTTGAAAGCTGCCCGACAGATTTGGATATTTGAGAAGCCATAGCTCTGTACACCAATTCTGCTTTCTCGTCGCCATTGGCGATTTGTTTTTCAACCTCTCTGGCATCACTTGTCCCAAGATATGCAACCATACCTCCGTTTCCCTCTAAACGCCTGTATAATTCCTTTTCGGTAAACCTGTTGGAGTATATCAATTTTGCCAATGCCCTGCTCGGAAGAATTCCTGCTCTTTCAGGTGAGAATGAACCATCATTGCTGTCAATGCTGTCGATCACCCTGCCTTTTCGGTGAGCCGTCGCGCTGATTCCTCCTCCCAGGTGAGAAACTATCAGATTTAAGTCCTCATATTTTTTTCCGATATTTTCAGCGTATTTAAAAGCAACCGCACGAATATTTTCAATATGACTCATATGAGACCTTGTTATTTCCGGTATCCCTGACAACTTGAAAAGCGGCTCCATTTGATCTGTTGTGCAGGAATCATATGTCATCGCTGTCGTTTCATAGTCTAACGCAATTCTGTGCGCTACCACAGGTGTAAGATTCATGGCATGCTCCACGATAGGCTTATTTAAAAGCCGGTCAATCATGCAGTCGTTTATTACATAAGCGCCAAAACCTACAGGTTTTGTCACTCCGGCTCTTGCCATAATCGCAGACAGCTCGCCATGACATACGCCCTCATCCGTTAAAAACTGTCTTGCATCAGATTCTCTGAACGCGAGCTGATCGTTAATACTTTTGCAGGATGATAGCTTTTCAGCAGTATAACTAATGCTTTTTGATGCAATTTCTTCTTCTCCCTTAAACAAAGAGATTTTACTGGACGTTGAGCCAAAATTCAAACATAAAATTAATTCTTTCATTTTTCTACCCTATGCTTGCAACCGCAAGGAGAATATCTCTTTCTTTTTCTTCTACTGATGATGCCCGTGACGGCAAGACAATAGGAATGACAGTACCCAAAATGATACTGCTTCCGATGGCGCCGGCTGTAATAACCAGTGCTTTCGATACGGCATTGCCTGTAACTAAGTTCGGATATATTACGAGATCCGGATCCCCGGCAACAGCACTGTCTATGCCCTTTATCCGTGCAGATTCCGGATCAAAGCATAAATCATATGACAATGGCCCATCTACTATACAATCCTTTATCTCCCCGCGGAGGTTCATCTCCTTTAATTTAACAGCATCTATTGTATCCTGCATTTTCGGATTGACTGTTTCAGCCGCCCCAAGCATTGCTACTTTGGGCATATCTATGCCCATATTTGTCAATGCGCTTACGCAATTTTCTATTATTTCTTTTTTATCCTCAATAGTGGGACAAATAGATAGCGCCGGATCACTTCCGGCTATTAACTTGTGATATCCGGGGATCTGCATAAGAGACATTGCGCATACAATTTTTGACTTCTTCAATCCGTTTGAACCTTTTAGTATAACCTTCATTAGAGAAGCAGTATCAAGGCCTCCCTTTATGATTCCCTCAATCTTTCCCCGATGAACCATATCAACGGCAAGTTTTGCAGCTTCTTCCGGATTTTCCTCATCCGATATGCAAAAAGCCGCCTCGTCATAACCTCTTTCATTTAACATTTCCACAATTCTATGCCGGTTTCCTATGAAGTGGGGTATGACAAGACCCTCATTGTAACAGTTGAGCACTGCTTCAAAGCAATGCTCTTCTGTTGCAATTACAACACCAAAATGTTTCTGAAGTTTTTTCCCTTTTATATAGTCTGTAAGTTCCTGATAATTACTAAATCTCATATTATCTCCTACCACATCGATTCTACCAGTGCCGCTACTCCCTGACCCCCGCCGATGCAGAAGCATACTATTCCATACTGTTCATTCCTGCGCTTCAGTTCATATAGCATCTTCGTTATGAGTACTCCTCCTGTGGCAGCAAACGGATGGCCTAGTGCAATAGCACCTCCATTTACATTTAGCTTATCTATATCAAGATTAAGTTTCTTGATACATGCAACGGTTTGGGAAGCGAAAGCTTCATTTAATTCTACCAATGCGATGTCATTCATAGTCATCTTGCATCTCTTCAGAAGTTTTTCTGTCGCATAAGCCGGGCCTATTCCCATAATTCTTGGATCTACTCCAACTGCTGTATAATCCACAATTCTTCCTATAGGTTTCAGGGATTGTGCCTTAGCCTTTTCCGCCTCGCAAATAACAAGAGCTGAGCTTCCGTCGCAGAATGGGGAACTATTTCCGGCAGTGACTATGCCGTCCTTTTCAAATGAAGGAGGCAGTTTCGCCAGCCCTTCCAAAGAGCAATCTTCTCTGAATATATCGTCCTTATCAACGACATACGGTTCTCCTTTTTTCTGAGGAACCATAACTGGTGCGATTTGTTCGTCGAAATAAAGGTTCTTCCACGCATTTGCTGCACGCTTGTGGCTAAGCACAGAAAATTCATCGCATTCCTGTCTCGTAATTCCGTATTCCTTTGCAATACGCTCGGCCGTCTGGCCCATATTAAGGTTTTCATACGCCTTCGGAGTAGTCTTCATCGTGCACCATTTCGGCGGCATCATTCCGTATCCGGATGTCGGTCTGTCCATCATGTATACGGCCGTTGATGAATGCTCAACTCCCCCGGCTACTACCACATCTGCTGTTCCGTGCTCTACAAGCATTGATCCAAGAGCTGCAGCCGTAAGTGATGAGCCGCAGCCGTGTTCGATATTATACGCAACAATGTCCGTGCCGTATCCAAGATCTAGGGAGATATATTTTCCAGGAGCTTTGAGGTCCAAATTGTTTACGTTTGTAAAAAGTGCCTGATCTATCTCCTTTGGATCAATACCGCTTCTTTCAACAGCCTCCTTAAAAGCAACCGCTCCCAGGTTTTCTGCTCTTAAAGGTGCCAGTTTCCCCTTTGCCTTGCAGACAGGAGTACGTACTGCAGAAAGAATCACTGATTTTCTAAGTTCTTTTACAATAGCCATTTTTACTCTTCTCCCGTTTTTCTAAAATTTGCCGTGAAGTTTCAGAATATTGATAAGCATCTTATCTCTGTACTGTGAACATTCATCATTATTGTGTCCGACATCGTCAGGGAAACTACGCATCATTTCATCTACCTGTGCCTGTGCAATATCACCAAATTCTTCAGGCTGCTCAGTCCATCTGGCCATATCCTTGAGCCAGGCATCAGCACCCTTGAAGGCTTTAAATACTTCCTTGAGCCCCTGTGGACTGCAAAGCTGCATAATCATGTTAGGTCCAAATATTGCCCAGCGAAGTCCAGGGCCGTAAACTACTGCCTTGTCAACATCTTCTGCCGTGCACACGCCTCTTAAAATCAAGTCCTGAGCTTCTCTGCCAATTGCAAGCTGCAAACGATTTGCAATATATCCCGGGCATTCCTTCTGAAGGACGATTGCTTCCTTGCCAACAGCCTGATAGAAATCCTGTGCAAGTTTTACATATTCTTTATCGGTTTTATCGCTCTTTGTAAGCTCAACCAAAGGAATGATATGAGCCGGATTATATGGATGTGCGCAGATGCATCTGTTTGGATATTTAGCCTCTGCAGCAATATCCGATATCATCAGACCGGAAGTACTGCTGGCATAAACCGCCTCCGGATCAGCAAATTCCTCTACCTGGGCCAGAATACTTCTCTTTACTTCTACTCTTTCCGGTCCGTTTTCCTGAATGAACATTGCTCCCTTGAGAGTTGCTTCAAGATTCGTTGACCATGTTATTTTACTTTGAATTTCTGCTGATTTTTCTTCAGTTATTGCATCCAGATCAATAAGTGATTTTAAACTATCTGCCAGATGCTTTTTTCCAATTGCAAGCTGCTCTTCGTTTATATCGTACATAGATACGCCATATCCATGCATAGCATAGCAGATGGCCCATCCGGATCCGATGACTCCGGAACCAACGCAGGCAACTTTTTTGATATCTTCTAACTTAATCATTTCCTTTTCTCCTAATTACCTTTTTAACTGAGGGATACCAAGTATTTCTCTGGCTTCCGACGGAGAAGCAGGCTCCTTGCCGAATGTTCTGATTGCTTCGACTGCTCTTGCAACCAGCATCTGATTGGTAGCTTTAATTTTTACACCGTCTTTAAATCCAAACACCAGATTGTCCTCCATACCCACTCTTAAGTGTCCACCCAGAGCCAACGTTGCATACATAATAGGCATGTGTGCTGCTCCGATTCCAAATGCAGACCATGTGGATCCTTCCGGAAGATGATTCTTGAGGTATAACAAATTCTCAACTGTCGCAGGCATTCCGCCTAAAACACCCAGACAGAACTGATAGTGGTTCTGCTTAGGAAGATGTCCTTTGTTCGAAAAATACTCGGCAATTCCCAGCATGCCGGAGTCAAAGATCTCGATCTCTGGCTTGATGCCATGTTCCATATATGCATCCCCAATCTTCTCAAGGAACTGCGGTGAGTTCATAAATACGGTCATTGGCATCCAGTTAAAGGTACCTGCGTCATATGAACCCATTTCAATTCCAGGTACGGAAACGTGGTGCGCATATCTCTCTTCGTCAGTTGCAGGATGATTAGGACCTGCTCCAGAAGATGTACAGTTGATTACAACATCACAATCCTCATGGGCACGGATAAGTCTGACTGTCTCTGCAAACTTTTCTTTATCCATGCAGCCTTGTCCATCTTCAGCTCTCATATGAAGATGTACCACTGCCGCTCCCAGTTTCCAGCATTCATATGCAGCCTGAGCAATTTCCTCGGGAGTCTGAGGTACGTCATATCCCGGAGGTGACATTGCTCCCGTAAGGGCTGCTGTAACTATTACTTTATTTTTTAAATCTTCCATTTAAATCGCCTCTTCTTTCTTTGAAATCTTTTTATTTAGAAAGTAACGCCCAATGCAACCAAAATTGTCAAAACAATGGTTACAATCAGTGGTACTACACAGTTAAGTGCAAATCCATGCTTATATGCGTCGCTGTACTTCAAGTGAGCAACCCCCAGTGCAGTGGCAACACCGCTGGAGTGAGGAAGATTGTCAAGACCGCCTGACGAAATTACTGCCATACGGTGGATGACATCCGGAGAAATTCCCATGTCGATGAATCTCTGTGCAAAGAGGTTCAAGCCAACTCCAAGTCCGGCAGAAGCTGAACCTGCAATACCTGCTGCAACATTAATTGCAATTACCAGTTGTACGATCGGAGGCCCAGGAATATGGTCAAGTGAACCCATAATCAGTGTGAAGCCCGGGCTGTTTGATACCACGGCACCAAATCCGGTGAGCACGCATATAGTTGCTACTACCATGATTGCCGACTTGAATCCTTCGGTTGTACTCTCTATCAGGTTCACCTTGTTAATCTTGTACTCTTTCCAGAAAACTACAATTGCACATACATCTGCAATGGCCATGGAGGTAAGAGCCGGAAGCTTAGCCACATTAAGTGCTAAAAGGAGAATGATTGACGGTACTAAGCAGCGGAAAAGAGAAATCTTATTAGGCTCTCCGCCCATATCGAAGTCGAGCTGCTTGATTTCTGCTCCGGTAGGTAAGAAATGTTCATCCCTCTTTTCGATACCGCTGATCTGCCAGCGAACATAGATTACAGAGAGTACAATACAAATAACAGTACCAATAAGACCAAGCACAGGGGCTGCTGATGCGGACGTTCCTAAATACTGAATAGGTATTAAGTTCTGCATTGAAGGAGTACCAGGGAACATTGACATGGTAAAACTTCCTGAACCGATACAGCTGCACATATACATGTGCCAAGGGATATCGAATTCTTCAAAGAGGTCTTTACTGATTGCTGCGATAAGAAATACGCAACAGTACAGATTCACTCCACCCAGTGTAAGAACCGCTGTAATGAGGGCTGTTGATAATACTGCATATAACTTTTGTCTTTCCGGTTTCGCACGTCTTACCGCACCGGCAATTGTAACCGCTATTACTTTTGAAACTCCTGCGTCGCTGATTAATTTAGCAAAGATAGAGCTAAGTGCGAACAACAGGAAAAAGTTTTGGAAAAATGTTGCAAACCCTGGCATGTATACACCGCTCATGGTTTCTAAAACATTCATTTTTGAGAAAAGAGCAACAATAATTGCGCACAAAGGTGCTAAAATCATAATATGAATTCCTTTAAGAGCAAAAAACATAATACATGCCAATGCTATAAGAATTCCAATTACACTTAAAATCTCAGGAGTCATAGGTTTTTCCTGGTATATTGTAATTGACTCATTTAGCTAGTCACTTGCAATATACACTTT
>JBJETB010000057.1:0-8174 GCA_051883095.1 Anaerovoracaceae bacterium | reverse complement strand
CTCTTTCACTGTGAAATTAGTTTTACATCGTGAAGTTACTTTTTCAAGTCACCAAAATATATATGCAAACATCTTTTTAAAAATTTTGTTAAATGACAGTCCACTTTTTCTCAAGTTTATGGTATACTATATCATGAACTATGAGTTATAGCGGAGGCAGCTAAAAAATGATTGATTTAAGTCAATATAAAAATATACACTGCATAGGCATCGGAGGCATCGGTCTGTCTGCCATTGCAGAAATTCTGCTGTCCAGAGGGTACAGCGTTTCCGGCTCGGATATGAAGGAGTCGGACATAACTTCAAAGCTGGCGAGAAAAGGCGCCAGGATATTTATAGGCCATAGAGCAGAGAATGTAGACAATGCCGATTTAGTCGTTTATTCGGCGGCAGTGGGAAAAGATAATCCGGAAATCGTCAGAGCAGCCGAGAGAGGTATCGAGGCTGTGACCAGAGCTCAGATGCTAGGTGTTCTGATGGACGAATACGAAAACAGCATAGCCATATCCGGAACCCACGGCAAGACTACTACCACCTCTATGGTTTCTTTGATTCTGGAAAGGGCAAAGCTTGAACCTACCATACTGGTGGGAGGCAATCTGGCGGAGATCGGAGGCAATGTAAAGGTAGGACACAGCAAGTACTTCATCACAGAAGCATGCGAGTACATGGACAGTTTCCTGAGTCTGAGACCGAAGATTGAAATCATACTGAATATAGATTCTGATCATCTGGACTACTTCAAGGATATAGACCATATCGTCAGCTCATTTGACAGATTCGCATCTCTGGTGCCGGAGTCGGGCATAATAATAGCATATGATGCCAATCCTTTCGTGAACAAGGTAATAAGGGGCCACGGCAATGTGGTGACCTTCGGCCTCAACGAAAACTGCGACTACTGGGCATCTGACATTCTTTTCAACGAAAACGGAATGCCTTCCTTCAAGGTAAATCACGGAGGAGAAACGCTGACAACTGTACAGCTGGCTGTTCCCGGCGAGCATAATATACTCAATGCTCTTGCCGCATTTACCTGCGGACATACATTGGGAGTAGACGCCGGAACCATAAAAGAAACCCTTGAGAGCTACAGAGGCACTCAGAGACGTTTTGATATAGTGGGAATTACATCGGAAGGCGTTAAAATAGTAGATGACTATGCTCACCATCCGACGGAGATCAGGGCCACACTGGATGCTTCCCAGAATGTGCCTCATAACAACCTGTGGTGTATTTTCCAGCCCCATACCTATACCAGAACCATGGCACTCTTTGATGAGTTCGCTGATGCCTTCAACAAGGCGGATAAGCTGATTCTGGCGGAGATTTATGCGGCAAGAGAAAAAAATATATATAAGATCTCGTCAGCACAGCTGGCCGAAAAAATCAGAGAAACCCATCCGGGCAAGGAAGTGCTTTTCATGGAGGACTTCAGAGAAATAGCTGAATACATCAGTGAAAAGGCGCGCAAAGGAGATATGGTCATCACCATGGGTGCAGGCGACATCTACAAGGTTGGAGAAATGCTCCTCGAAATGTAACGGCAGGAAACCGGGAGGTATGAGATGACTTTGGAAGAATATAAAAGAGCTGAGGAAAAGCGGCTCGAAATCAATATAAAACACATGGAGAGAGGCGTACGATTCGTTGATATCAATACGGCGTATATCGGCGAGGATGTAATCATAGGTGCAGGCACCCTCATCGGACCCTGCGTGAGCCTGGAAGGAAAGACTGAAATCGGCGAGGACTGCGTCATACTGCAGAATACCAGAATCGTGGATTCAGTCATAGCAGACCATGTGGAGATTCAGAGCTCTGTTATCGTGGAAAGCTCCGTAGGTGAAGGCACCAAGGTAGGGCCTTTTGCCTACATGAGACCGAACAGCAGAGTGGGCAGAAACTGCAAGGTAGGAGATTTTGTGGAAATCAAGAACTCCTCCTTCGGAGACGGTTCTAAAGCATCGCATCTGACATATATAGGGGATTCAGATGTGGGATGTGATGTTAATTTAGGCTGCGGAGTAGTATTCGTAAACTACGACGGAACCAATAAATATCGTTCCACTGTCGGTGACGGGGCCTTTATCGGATGCAACAGCAATCTGGTTTCTCCTGTAACGGTGGGCGAAGGCGCCTATGTGGCAGCGGGAAGCACGGTAACTGAAAATGTGGAGGCAGATGCACTCTATATCGCCCGGGCAAGAGGCACCAAGAAACAGGGATGGGTTTCAGCAAAAGGGATTTTGAAGAAAAAGAAAAAATAACTGTCAAATTACACGAAAGAAAGACGAGGTAAGAAAAAGTGAGAAGCGGAGTATTTGCTGACTACAAAATCTTTACAGGCAATTCACACAGCGAGTTAGCTGAGGAAATCGCAGGAATTATGGGAAAGCCTCTGGGCAAGGCCACTGTTACTAAATTCAGTGACGGCGAGATTTCCGTAAACATCTGGGAAACCGTAAGAGGACTTGACGTGTACATCATTCAGTCGACCTGCAACCCGGTAAACGACAATCTTATGGAACTGCTCATAATGATAGACGCTATGAAGAGAGCTTCAGCAGGCAGAATCAACGCAGTAATTCCTTATTACGGATATGCGCGTCAGGACAGAAAAGCCAAGGCCAGAGACCCGATTACAGCCAAGCTGGTTGCAGACCTTATCGTGGCTGCAGGCGCAGACAGAGTGCTGACTATGGATCTTCACGCCAACCAGATTCAGGGCTACTTTGATATTCCTGTTGACCATCTGCTGGGAATGCCTATTCTGGCTAAATATTTCAAGGAAAAACAGATGGATGATGTTGTAATAGTATCACCTGACCACGGCAGCGTGACAAGAGCGAGAAACATGGCACAGTACCTCAACTGCCCTATCGCAATCATCGACAAGAGAAGACCTGAGCCTAACAAGAGTGAAATCATGAACATCATAGGCAACATCGAAGGCAAGAACTGCATTATCATCGATGATATGATCGACACAGCAGGTACTATCTGCAATGCCGCAAACGCCATCAAGAAGCTGGGCGCCAAGGCCGTATATGCAGGAGCAACCCATGCTGTATTATCAGGCCCAGCTGTTGACAGAATCAAGGATTCCGCAATTGAGGAAATGGTACTTCTTAACACAGTTCCTCTTGCTGACGAAAAGAAACTTGACAAGATGACATTCCTGTCCGTAGCACCGCTGTTCGCAGAAGCTATGACCAGAGTATTCACCAACGGCTCCATCAGTGTATTATTTGATTAGTTAAAATAGAAAGGACTGTACTACATATGTATATAATAGCAGGTCTTGGGAACCCGGGCAGAAAATACGAGAACACTCGTCATAACATGGGCTTTATCGCCGTTGACCTGCTGGCAGAAAAGTACGGTATCAAAGTCGATAAAATCAAGTTCAAGGCCCTGGTCGGCGAAGGCAGAATCGCCGGCCGGAAGGTCCTGCTTGTAAAGCCTCAGACATACATGAACCTGTCGGGAGAATCCATCAGGGAAGTCATGAGTTTTTACAAGGAGGACATTGAAAACCTTATCGTCATCTACGATGATATCGATATTCCTACGGGAACCATACGCCTGAGAAAGAAAGGCAGCGCCGGCACACATAACGGCATGAGGAATATCGTATATCTCCTGCAGGATGATAATTTCCCACGCATCAGAGTGGGCATCGGCAGCGATAAGAAAGTTGACCTGATAAACTATGTAACAAGCGGTGTCACCAAAGGCGAGAAGGAGCTTCTGGAAGGGGCTCTCGTCAAGGCTGCAGATGCTGCCGCCGCCATAGTGGAAAAAGGAATCGAAAAGGCTATGAATGAATATAATGTAAAGCCGAAGAAAGAAAAGGAAGAGAATGATTAATATATCAGGCATTTCAGAGAGCCGCGTCGCTCCTGTATGCGCCTATCTTTGCCGAAAAAGAGATCAGAGTATAATCATAGTTTCCACCGATGTGAGAGCTAGACGATTGGCTCTGGATCTTTCTTTTTTTGTTAAGGACAAGGAAATCATGGTGCTGCCGGGAGAGGAACCCTTTTTCCTCAGATACGACGCCAAGAACCACGATCAGATGATCGAAAGGCTAAAAGCACTTAAAGCCCTGCGCACCGGCCAGCCGGCAGTGGTAATTGCGCCTGTTTCTGCTGCCATAAAAAAGATGACGCCTCACAGCTTTTTCGAGGCGAACACAATCAAACTCACCCGTGGCGAGGAAGTCGATCTGGAGCAGGTGAAGGCGGACTTGGTGAAAATGGGTTACGAGCGCATGGAAATCGTGGACGGACGGGGACAGTTCAGTATCCGGGGCGGTATTATAGACGTGTTTACACCGGACGGGAACCATCCTTACCGTGTGGAACTTTTCGGCACGGAAATCGATTCCATAAGGACCTTTGACGAGGACACACAGCGTTCTCTGGAAAACCTTAAGTTCATAGAAATCTATCCGGCGGAGCAGATTATGGCTTCGGAGGATATTTTTGCCCGCGCTTCCGATAAAATACGCAAAAACTACAGCAAGGCGGCTTCAGCGGCAGAGTCCACCGGCAGACCTGAGCTGGCTGACAGAATAGAAAAGACCAGAGACGAGCTTTGTGAATACATCGAAAGCGTAGCCAACCTGCAGCTTCTGGAAAACTATATACACTATTTTTATGACAAGCCGGAGTACATCTGGGATTACATGCAGAACGGCTCTGTGATGATAGACGACCCAGACAGAATCTACGAGACTCTGGAGCTTCGTGACAGAGAGCAGGAGGAAGACTTCAAGGTAATGCTTGAGAGAGGTCAGGTCATCGGCAGCGATACAGCAGGACTATCCGACACCTCCGACTTCATGAAAGTGTTCAGACAGCCCGATGTGGCCGTATTCACACCTTTTCCTAAGAGGGTTCAGGGTGTAGACACCTTTGACAATGTATATAACATGCAGAGTCGCCAGACACTGACCTTCAGCGGCAAGATGAACGTGCTGGAAACGGAGCTCAAGTCCTATGTGAAAAAGGGCTACAAGGTTACAGTCGTCTGCTCATCGTCAGAACGGCTTGAAAACCTTAAGGAATTCACAGAGAGAATCGGCCTCGAAGGGAAGATTCTCTTTGAAAAGGGCAGTCTGACCGCAGGCATAGATCTGCCGACAGAAAAGCTTTGCTGGATAAGCGAAAGCGATATTTTCGCCGGCAAAAAGACAGGCCGCAAAAAGAAGAAATTCAAGGATGCAGGTCAGAAAATCCAGTCCTTCGCCGACATGCGGGAGGGCGACTACGTGGTCCACGAAAACCACGGCATAGGCCGCTTCGTAGGCATCGAGCAGCTGTCTGTAGAAGGTGAAAAGAAGGACTACATCAAGATAAAATACGCAGGAAACGATATGCTCTACGTTCCCGTGGAACAGATGGATATCGTGCAGAAATATATAGGCTCCGACGGTGGAGCGCCTAAGATTAACAAGCTTTCCGGCGGCGAGTGGAAAGCCACCAAGGCAAAGGCCAAGGCGGCAATCGCAGTCATGGCAAAGGACCTCATCGACCTTTATGCCCAGAGAAAGATGGAAAAAGGCCACAGCTTCGGGCCGGACACCGTATGGCAGCGGGAGTTTGAAGACAGCTTCCCTTATGAAGAGACAGATGACCAGCTGCGTTCAATCGAGGAAATCAAGTCCGACATGGAAAAGCCGTTTTCCATGGACAGACTTCTCTGCGGCGATGTAGGCTTCGGCAAAACCGAGGTCGCAGCCAGAGCCATGTTCAAATGCGTGGCCGACGGCAAGCAGGCTGCGGTGCTGGTACCTACCACAATTCTGGCAAACCAGCATTACTACACACTGAAAGAGCGCTTCGAAAACTTCCCGTTTAAGGTTGAGGTTCTCAGCCGTTTCCGCAGCCCTTCTCAGCAGAGCGAGATTCTCAGCCGCCTCGAAAAAGGTCAGGTGGACCTGATAATCGGTACACACAGACTCCTGTCAAAGGACGTTAAATTCAAGGACCTGGGCCTGCTGGTGGTGGACGAGGAGCAGCGCTTCGGCGTAGAGGACAAGGAAGCCATCAAAAAGCTGAAGACCAACGTGGATGTGCTGACCCTTTCGGCTACACCTATTCCGCGAACCCTCAATATGTCTCTGACAGGCATCAAGGATATGAGCCTTATCGAGGAACCACCTGAGGAAAGATACCCTGTTCAGACCTATGTGCTGGAGCAGGATGACCAGCTTATAAAGGAGATAATAGAACGTGAGCTTGGCCGAGGCGGTCAGGTTTATGTGGTGTTCAACAGGGTCAGAGGCATACAACAGATTGCAGATAAGATTTCGGAGCTGGTGCCTGACGCTGTGGTGGCAGTGGGCCACGGACAGATGAACGAGCACGCTCTGGAGAATGTAATGCTCAGCTTCATAAACGGAGAGAGCAATGTCCTGGTCTCCACCACTATAGTGGAATCGGGGCTAGACATACCAAATGCCAATACGATGATTATAATGGATTCGGACCGTTACGGCCTGTCCCAGCTCTACCAGCTGCGAGGCCGTGTGGGTCGGTCAAATCGTCTTGCTTATGCCTACCTGATGTATCAGAAGGATAAGGTGCTTACAGAAGTGGCCGAAAAGCGGCTTCGTGCTATCAGAGAGTTCACCGAGTTCGGCGCCGGATTCAAGGTGGCCATGAGGGACCTGGAGATAAGAGGCGCCGGCAACCTGCTGGGCACCGAGCAGAGCGGTCACATGATGAACATCGGCTACGAGCTTTACTGCAAGATGGTGGACGATGCGGTCCGTGCCCTGCAGGGTGAAATCGTCAACGACAACAAGGAGGAGACTTCTGTTGAAATACCTGTTTCCGCATATATACCTGAGCGCTACATTGAAAACGAGACCCTCAAGCTTCAGATGTATAAGAAAATCGCAGCTGTTCGTTCCTATGATGATGAAGATGAAATAATAGATGAGCTCCTGGACCGCTTTGGCGATGTGCCTCGGGAGACTGTAAATCTGGTGAAGCTTTCACACATCAGATATCTGGCCGAGGAAATGTCGGTGACCAGAATTCATCAGGTCAAAGAGGAAAGCCTGCCGGGCGGAAGAGCTAAGACTGCGTCGCGAGCAGGAAAGCCTGCCGCCAATGCCGACAATGTGAAGCTGGTCTTCGACTTTGCGGCAAAGAACCCGCTCAGCGGATACGCTTTGTTTAACCTGACGGAGAAATTCGGACCTCGCGTTTTCGTGCACGGCGGCACTGAGCCTTTCATACGCCTCACAACACCTCGCAAGAGTATGCTTGATGACTGCATTGAAATGCTGGAGGTTCTCAATGAGGGGAAGAAAGGTGCGACTGCGTAATGGCCAGTGTCGGCAGACGATTTTCCCTTTTTTCCTTTTGCTTGATTTTTTTGCATTTTTGCAAAGAAAAACAGCGAAAAAGAAAATAATTATGTGAGCAAGATACGTTTTATTCCAGAAATATATTATTTTTCAAGGAATATATGTAAAAACACAAAAATCCGGCTGAACTGCTCACGCAGCAGGCCGGATTTTTTCTTATCGGGCGATTTTTTTGTATTTTTGCAAAGAAAAATGGAGAAAATGAAAATAATACTTCAGACCTAAGCCCGTCATCAGTTTTCCATCTGCCTAGCCAGGAAGGAGGCTCCGATCTCTGCCGCCTTCAGCTCCGGATCACCCAGGGTTTTAGTATCCTTAGATAAGACGGTAATTGAACCTATGGGGTCGCCCTGGGAAATAATGGGGACCACGATCTTGTTGTCGCTGAGGTAGCGGTTTTTGCTCTGGATGATTTTGTCCAGCTCGCTGTCCACCTTCTTTTCCACAAAATCCTTTTTGCTGCTGCCCCAGGCCGCGATAACCTGGTCAGTATCTGAAACTATAATAGTGGCGCCCAGAACTTTGGACGCAGTCTCTGCATATTCATCGGCAAACTGGCTGAGCTCGTTGATGGGAGAATATTTTTTAAGAATGACCTCGCCTGCGCCGCCGGTGTAAATTTCAAGCGGGTCACCTTCCCTGATTCTGAGAACACGTCTGATTTCCTTAGGCACCACCACTCTGCCTAAATCGTCTGCTTGTGTCAATCAGGTGCAAAAAATTTTTGTGAAATCCCAAAAAGCATTGAAAACACGAGGTTTTTCAGCATTTGGGACTTTCAAAAGTG
>JBJETB010000056.1:0-1872 GCA_051883095.1 Anaerovoracaceae bacterium | reverse complement strand
ATTTAAATACGAACATATCCAGTTGCCGGCCCGGCACCTACTTTTGCGATATATCCACTTTTAACCAGTTCCGTCAGGGTCCTTTCTACAGTTACTTTGCTTATATCCGGACATAACTCCATGATTTCTTTTTTGGTAATTTTTCCTACCTTATTATCAATCACTGCCTTTATACGATCCGGCTTTGAAAGGCTTCTGTTTTTCAGGTGCTCTACACGCCCCTCAAACTCACTGTATGCTTTCAGAATAATTCCCAGATAATATTTTACAAATGACTCATATCTGTTTTCATTCTCGTGCCATCCATTGGAACTTTCCTGTAATGCTTCATAATAAGTTTCTTTTGTCTTTTCAATCAACATTTCAATACTGACATACTTTCCGACAATATAGCCGGCTTTATAAAACAAAAGAAGTGTTAACAGGCGGCTCATTCGTCCATTTCCATCATTAAATGGATGGATACACAGAAAGTCAAGAATAAACATAGGGATAAGAATCAACTTATCTATTCGATCTGCTTCCCATGCTTCCAGAAAATTTGTACAAAGTTCATTCATAGCTTCTGGAGTCTGAAATGCCGGAACCGGGATAAAACGTGCTCTTTGATGACCTTCTGCATCTGTTTCTGCAATTACATTATCCGAATTTTTATAATTTCCACCGGCATTTCCTCCGGAATATGAGTATAAATCCCGATGCAATTGTAAAATAATATTTGGTCTCGGATTAATATACTCATAACTTTCATGGATAGTGGAAAGCACTTCCCGGTATCCGGATATTTCCTGTTCAGACCGGTTACGTGGTTCGGCTTTCTGTCTTACTAATTCTTCCAAACGTTTGTCGGTAGTATAAATACCTTCAATCCTGTTAGAAGCCCCTGTACTTTGAATCAAAGCAACTTCCAGCAGAGTTTTCAATTCGTCTATATTGGCTTCAAGGAACAATTCCTGCTTACCTTTATGCTCATGAATTCTTCCGACCATCTGAACAATTTCAGGTTTTAGCAATTGCTCCGGAGTTTTTATATAATCAAAACTTCTCATCGAATTCTCCTTCATTTTAATATTATCTCCATCATTGTACCATCAAATGATGGAGATATCAATTAGTATGATGGAGATATATTTTTAACATTACTTTTAACAAAACCAATTTTTCCACTATATTTTCACTATTTTTCATTACTTCATCGTCTTTGCCAGTGACGTAAGAAGTGCTGCCATTTCCGGGTTGGAAAGAACCCTTGCAAGCAGTTCTGCATCCACTCCTTCCGGAACCGCCACCGTATTTTCTGCTGTATTCGGATGCATCTGCGGATCCAGATTTTTCTTCTCATAAAATGCTTCTTCAAATAATTCTGCATTTTTCTTCCGGTCATCATCCAGGATATGGGAATATACATCCGTGACCATGCTGACCTGAGCATGTCCGGAGTCGCCCTGTACCGCCTTTATATCTCCACCATTCAGTTTCAGCTTATACGTAACACTGCTGTGTCTCAGGCTGTGGAAGACCACCGGTGGGAGATTATGCTCCTTGATCAATTGATTCAATGGTTTTCTGATTGCACCATCACCCAGAGGCAGTCCAAAAGTACTTGCCATGACCAGGTTATAATCCATATATTCATCCCCCAGGACTTCTTTTATTTCATCCTGTTTTTCTTTCCATTCAATCAGCATTCTGGCAACACTCTTCGGAAGAAATACCTTTCGGACGCTGCTGTCCGTCTTCGGTGTTTTCAGAACACGGACGGTCTTATTTTTTTTACTCTTTTCCGGAAATACAAGCAGGACATCTTTTGCATCCAGTTCCTTTTAAGCAGCCTTGCTCACACGCTGGGATTCCTTATTTATGAAAAGATAG
>JBJETB010000055.1:0-1880 GCA_051883095.1 Anaerovoracaceae bacterium | reverse complement strand
TTTTTGTCAGCCGGGATGCCATGAATATGGACGGGCTTTCCGAAGCGACGCTGGAGAAGCTGGTGGCAGCAGGCATGATTCACAGCTTTGCTGACCTGTATCATCTGGATCAGTACAGAGACCGGATTGTGGAGATGGATGGAATGGGTGAGAAATCCTATGAAAAGCTTATGGCGTCCATTGAAAAATCAAGAAATACCACCATTGCCCGCGTGATTTACAGTCTGGGTATGGAAGGCGTGGGACCTGCCACAGCAAGACTGATCTGCAATTACTTTGACCAGGATCCGGAGAGGATTGCAGATGCCACAGCGGAAGAACTGGTTTCCATAGAGGGAATCGGGCCGGTTACTGCCGCAGCTGTGGAAGCTTATTTTGCGTCGGTTGACAACCGGAAAGGCTATCATGCGATTCTTAAAGAACTTCATCTGGAGAAAGAGCAGACGGCAAAGGAAAGTCCCATTGCCGGAAAGGTTTTTGTAATCACCGGGTCTCTCAGCCATTATGCCAACCGCAATGCGCTGAAAGCTGAAATTGAACAGCTTGGTGGAAAAGTGACCGGATCAGTGACTTCAAAAACCAGCTATCTCATCAATAATGATGTAACATCGGGGTCTTCCAAGAATAAAAAGGCCAGAGAGCTTCAGATTCCGATTCTTTCGGAGGAAGATTTCCTTTCCATGATCGAATCGGTAAAATAAGACAGAATAAAAACATTAAAATACGGAGGAAATAATTATGCCAATCAGAATACAGGACGGACTTCCGGCCCGCTCCATACTGGAATCGGAAAATATTTTCATGATGGGAGAGGAACGGGCGAGAACTCAGGATATTCGTCCGCTGCAGATTCTGCTGTTGAATCTGATGCCGATCAAACAGGATACGGAAACACAGCTCTATCGTGCACTTTCCAACACACCGCTTCAGGTTGAGGTGGACTTTCTGAATGTGACGGATCATGTATCAAAAAATACTTCTATCAGTCATCTGAATAAATTCTATCAGAGTTTTGAAGATGTGAAGCGGAAACATTTTGACGGCATGATCATTACAGGCGCTCCTGTGGAGCAGATGCCTTTTGAAGAGGTGGATTACTGGGAAGAATTAACTACCATTATGGAATGGAGCAAAACACATGTAACTTCCACGCTTCATATCTGCTGGGGAGCGCAGGCAGGACTCTATTATCATTATGGGATCAATAAGCATCTCATGAAGACGAAACTTTCCGGTATCTATACTCAGAAGGTTACAGACAGGAAAATTCCTCTGGTCAGAAGCTTTGACGATCAGTTTACAGCCCCTCATTCCCGTTATACTACCGTTAACCGCAGGGAAATACTGGAAAATCCGGATCTGATTATCTGTGCGGAATCGGATGTGGCCGGTGTTTATCTGGTTATGAGTGTGGATGGAAAACGTATTTTTGTTTTCGGCCATCCGGAATATGACCGCATGACATTGAATGAGGAATACAAGCGTGATGTGGGCCGGGGACTGGATCCGGCTCTTCCGGTTAATTATTATCCCGACAATGATCCGGATGCATTTCCTCTTCTGACATGGAGAAGTCATGCCAATCTGCTGTATACCAACTGGCTGAATTTCTATGTATATCAGGAAACACCGTTTGAATTGGGAGAAGAAGCAATCTATATTTAAGCAGCCAAATGGAAATCTTCAGAAAACTTGCATTTCCTGTGGGATTGTGCTATAGTTTGAAATTGACCTGCAGAATTTACCAGCAGCTGATGCAGTAAATGACAGGCTTATGAAACTTTTGGAAAAACCCTGCCGCGTTGTCTGTATGCAGCAGGGCCGATGTTTGTGCATATGTTGGGAAAGGATGTGTCAATAGTGACAAAAATAGATATTAT
>JBJETB010000054.1:0-50501 GCA_051883095.1 Anaerovoracaceae bacterium | reverse complement strand
AGATTAACTTCACTGTAGAAATTAATTTCCGTGAAGTTACTTTTTCAAGTTGCCGTAGGAATAAAAGATTTTACATACATTTAACTTTTATTTTCTCACCTTTCACCTTAGAATAGAATAGTAATCTTGTTGTTACAGATTCATTAAGAATAGATAAAAAGGAGAAAAAAGTTAAATGGATATTTTCGATGTCCTGCAGATGATAGGCGGACTTTGCCTGTTTCTGTTTGGTATGGAAACTATGGGAGACGGCCTGACAAGAACATCAGGCAGCAAGCTTGAGAGTATATTAAGTAACCTGACATCAAGCGTTCCAAGGGGTGTGCTTTTGGGATGCGTGGTGACGGCGGTGATTCAGAGTTCGTCGGCTACTACCGTAATGATGGTTGGCTTTGTAAACTCAGGAATAATGCAGCTGAGGCAGGTTATTCCGGTAATCATGGGAGCCAATATAGGTACAACCGCAACATCATGGCTGCTCAGCTTAACCGCAGTTGACGGGGACAGTGTTTTCATGCAGCTGCTTAAGCCTATGTCATTTTCACCAATATTAGCGGCAATTGCTATTGTTTTCATGATGTTCATGAAGAGTGAAAAGAAGTATAACATTGGAATGATACTCATAGGTTTTGCTGTACTTATGTACGGTATGGATATTATGAGTTCGGCAGTTGAGCCTCTCAGAGACGTGCCTGAATTCGTAAGCATCCTGACTATGTTTTCAAACCCTGTACTGGGTGTGGCAGCAGGTGCAGTGTTTACGGCCGCAATTCAGAGCTCATCGGCATCAGTGGGTATTTTGCAGGCACTGTGTCTTACCGGCTCTATTACATACGGGACGGCAATACCAATTATCATGGGACAGAACATCGGTACCTGCGTAACCGCAATTCTTTCCTCGATAGGAGCAAATAAGGGTGCCAAGAGAGTTGCGGCAGTCCATTTATTATTTAACGTAATCGGTACGGTGGTTTTCCTGGTGGCTTTTTATGCAATTCATGCAGTAATTCCATTTGATTTTATGGATAGCGTGGTGCACCCGGCCAATATTGCCGTAATACACAGTATCTTTAACATTACATCAACTGCAGTAATGCTGCCCTTCTACAAGCAGCTGGAAAAGCTGGCAATTATGCTGGTAAAAGACGTGCCGGAAAAGAAGGCTCAGGACGAAACACTTACACTACTGGACGAAAGATTCCTGGATACCCCGTCTGTTGCTACCATGCAGTGTAAAAAAGTTGCAGCGAAAATGGCACAGCTTTCCCGTGACAGCATAATGGCGGCCATGGGGCTGATTGAAAGCTTTGATGATGACAAGTTCAATTACGTGGATCTTCTGGAAAGCAAAATAGACCGGTACGAGGACGCGCTAAGTGCATATATCGTCAAATTGGAAAGACAAGATTTATCCAACGACGATAACACAACCTTAAGTGCCATTCTGCACAATGTGGGCGATCTGGAGAGAATTTCAGACCATGCCAAGAACATTTCCGATACCGCTCTTGAACTTCATGAGAAGAGGCTCAGTTTCTCACCGGATGCTGAGCGAGAGGTGGGTATCTTTATGAATGCTGTCAGGGAAATAGTCAGCATGGCGGTGGATTCATTTGTGGAAAGAGATGTGGAAAAAGCGGCATATGTAGAGCCGCTGGAAGAAGTTATAGACCAGCTTCACGCAGATGTGAAGAGTCGTCATGTAGAACGCCTGAGAAAAGGCATATGTACAATCGAGCTTGGATTCATCCTTTCTGATTTGGGAACTAATCTGGAAAGAGTGGCTGACCACTGCTCCAACCTTGCAATCTGTACCATCGAGGCGGCAGAAGGGGCCTTCGATATGCACAGATATACAAGCCGCATCAAAAAGTATGATGTGGATGAATTCGAGCAGAAGGAAAGGGGCTTCGAGGCCAAGTATTCGCTGGATTAGAGGGGGCGGCTGCCTGGAATGCCGTTCCTAAAGATTGTCTTTGAAAAAGCCGGTGATTTCGGACATAAGATAGTCCTTTAATTCGGAGTTTTCATAGCTCATTTCATAGCCGTGGTAATTGTCGGTGGTGACCTCGATTACCCGGCTGTTTTTATATGCAGCGGCACATTTGCGGCTGGTTTCGTCAGTTACCACATAGTCCAGTGTGTTGCAGATGACAAGTACCGGCTTATCGCCGAACTTATATCCAAAATCACACGGGTTATAATCCTCGAATTCTTCAAACCACTCAGGAGTCAGCTTTTGGCCCTGATGCTCTATGAAACAGTCCATTTGGGCGGTCTTTTTCATTTCTTCCCAGCTTTCATCGCCGCCCATGTAATAAACCATGGCATCGTCAGTTCCGGCAGGAGCCACCAGAGCCATTGCCTTAAAATCAAAACCGCCGCTGTTTTCATTTGCCATGGTCATGGCAACTCTGCCGCCCATGCTGCGGGCATAAAGTCCCAGTCGGTCGGTATCGATGGAGTGATGGCCGATCATGTAGTTTATGGCACGGAGCATATCCGCCTCCATGGACTTAAGGTCGTAGAGGTTGGTCTTATCGGCATCTTTTTTCGGTGCGGTGTTAGGGTCGAAGTCCATGCGTACAGCAGCGTATCCCGCTTCAGCAAGTCTGTGGGAAAGTTCTTCGGCGCCGCCGCTGTTTCGTGTACCTTTGAAGCCGTGTGCAATGACAATGAGCGGCATGGGACCGTCGTAATCCTTTGGATATACCGCTTCTGCCAGGGTGTATGTGCCATCGCCCCGGTCAAGGAAAAACTCCTCTGTTACGGTTTTATACGGTGCGCCATCTGTTTCTCCGCTTTCACCTGATGGCTGTATGTGGCAGCCTGATAAAAGGGCAAGGAGCCCGACGATCATTGTGACGGTCAGAAGAAATGACAACGCCCGATGAATGTGTTTTCCTGATAATATCATGTGATTTTCCACCTATCTGGATTTAAAAATGATTGTGTCTTCTCCCACTATTATAATCGAACTCCAGGGAAGCTGCAAATCTTCTTTATAACGACTTTTACCTCCCTGAAAATCAGGCACGGAAAGAGAGTGGATAACACCGGTGGTCTCATCAAAAAGCATTTCAGCATCCCAAAGCCTGCCGTGCATGCTGCCCTTTGAAATATCAATGATTTCCTTGTCTCCGATTTCGCTCAACAGCATAATAATCAGCTCCTTTGCTCATAATATTACAAGGTTATATTTATTTTTACGAAAAGGGGATTCATAATATGAGCGATGACAAAGAAAAGGACAAGAGCCAGGGAGAGGCAGCGGATATTATAAAGGAGCTGGGGCTTTTGGCCAGCGGCAGCAACTTCAAAAGCGATGTGCAGTACATCAACATAATCGGAAGCATTGAAGGTCATTCGGTGCTGCCTCAGGACACCAAGGCTACTAAATATGAGCATTTAATACCTGAGCTCATTGCGGTGGAGGAAAATCCGGAAATAAAAGGACTTCTGCTGGTGCTCAATACTGTAGGGGGAGATGTGGAGGCAGGTCTGGCTCTGTCAGAGCTGGTGGCCGGCATCTCTAAGCCTACAGTATCACTGGTTCTGGGAGGAGGACACAGTATAGGCATTCCGCTGGCGGTTTCTGCGGATTATTCCTTTGTGGCGAAGACAGCAACCATGACCCTTCATCCCATCAGAACGAGCGGGACTCTGATAACTGCGGAGCCGACTTTTGAATATATGAAGAAGACTCAGGAAAGGGTGGTGGACTTCATCGTGGAGCACTCCAATGCGTCAAAGGCGGAAATCGAGGAAAAGATGAATTGTACGGATAACATGGCCAACGATGTGGGAACCCTGCTTTTCGGCCCTGAGGCGGTGGATATGGGCCTTATAGACAGTCTGGGTTCGCTGACAGATGCGTTGGGAAAGCTCAGAGAAATGATAGGATAATGATGTGTATAAACTCACACGGCAAAAATTGATAGATTCGCAGTTGCTGTATTTTATATTTCATGGTAAACTTATTAACGTACTCAGATCTGGCTGTCGTGACAGAGCCAGGTAAAACAACAAGGAGGATATCATTATGGGACTGTTTGGACCTAGCTCTCTGGAGGAGCGAATCATGCAGATCATTGAAAAGCAGGAAAAAGTTCTGCAGAAATGGCCGTGTATGCTGGGAGAAGATGATTATTATATTTTGTGGGATATGTATCTGGGCGGCATTACGGAATACATGGATCCCAAATTTCTGTACATGATTGAACCGATGGAGAATAAGATCAACCATGGGCACATGGCAGACCTGCTTCGGAATGCCTGCCGGCCTGAGGCCGTTGAGCAGGCGCTGAAAAAGGGGAAGGGCAGGGATTGCCGGAACCAGGAATATTTTCTGGCTGCACTGGCGCAGACGCAGGAGGAACGCGATGCGATCATCCGCAAGTATATGTTCACCAATACCGCGGTGGCCTGTCATCTGATGTTCACGGATAAGGTGGACACCTACTGCCGCACCGCAGACGAAAAGGCAGCCTTCTATATGAAGGTGATTAATACAAACAGTGGGTACACTAAGATCCCGGGCTCTTTCTGCGGCAGAAGAATTTGGGAATGGGAGACATTTTATGGAAATGAGCCTGTGTCACACTGGATCACAACAGCACGTTACGCCCTGAAAGCTATGCTGAAGCAGGGACCGGAAGCAAAGGCGGCTGCAAAAAAACAGCTGGAAGTGCTGGAACGCCTGGATGCAGCCAGAAAGCAGCAGTCGGAAGAGGCCAGGGCGCTGCTGAATGCCATTGACCTGTTTGTCCAGGATGAGCTGGAAATACAGCTGGTGGACCGGGACGGAAAAAGAGTCAGGAAGGAAAAAGACGGCACCATCGTTCCTATGGACTGATTCCGTGACATCAGTTGCAGCCAAAAAAGAGATGCATACAAGATATTTATACAAAAGACCTTGAGGAAAGTTCTGCTTCTCAGGGTCTTTTTTTTAAGCAATCTGCTTACTTAATGACATTGTTGCTTTACGGGTGGACGAGTTTTTTTATGTAAAAAAGTGCTTGACAAATAGTGTAAATGAGTGTATTGTTTAATCAAAAAGTAAAATAATTACAACAAATAATTAACATTGATAATTTTACATTTTTTCAGAAAATTTCAAGAGATGAAAAGAAAGGAGGAAGACTTGGGGGGATACATGAATGTTGTGCTGAACCTCAGCAGCCGCCAGCATGCAGAATATCTGGCAAGGAGGCTGGTACAGCTTACAGACAGAATCAGGATAACTGATTGTGCATCCGTGGATGAAAAGGTATGTGATAATAATGAGCCGTGTTTTGTGGTTGATGATCAGATAGCTGCCGCCTGCAGCAGCGCCTCCGCCCTCCTCAATCTTCTCAGAGCCCAATACACGGAAGAAACGGGCCGGAGACTCTGCTGCGCCGCCGATGCCGGGCCTGTAATCATCGGCGCAGGTTCCGCTGCCGGGGGCAGCGGAACCACGGCGGCTGCCGTGACACTGGCAAGAATACTCGCCGGCAGAATGGACGGAGAAACAGTACTGATATTCGCCGACCGAAATTCCGACGGGATGAGATATCTGGAGAATACCGGCGGTAATAACGGGACTTTCCCATCTCGTCAGCTGGATTATATGCTTACACACAATATTGAAACCGACATTACAAAATACATATGCAGAGACAGATACGGACCTCTGGCAGCGGTGTCCGCTGCCGACCCCCGGCTGCTTCTCGACAGGCTTGAAGTCCTGTATCCCGTAGAAGCAGCCGTACTGGACCTGGGAAGCAGAGGCCGCGCCGCCGACTGTCACATATACATCGAAACGGCGGCCTGCGGCGATCTGAGGGCGGCGGATTTTGAAGCCGGGGCCGCCGCCCCTGATGCCGCCGGAAATAAAATATTTTTTCTCAACAAAACGGCGGCATCCGGCAGGCGAGGCAGACTTTTCTGCCTGCCGGAGGATCCAGAGAGCTTTCGTCTGTGCACACTCACAGGACGAGGCAGTGCAGACAGCGACAACGGCAGTGGAAACATCGAAATCGCCATGGACGGAATGTTTGCCGCCGCTGTGAGAAAAGCGGCCGACGAAATTATGGCTCTGGCGGAACATATAAGGAACAGGTGACAAAGTATGAGAAAAAATGAAAAAAATGACGCCTCCTTCGAGGCTGCCTTCGCCGCCCGCAAGCTTTTTCAGATAAGGGAAAGATTTGCAGCGGAGGCAGCCCTTGATGACAGAATGGCCATGGAAATCATCACTGAAACTGTCTTCGGCGATGAAGGAGCAGAACGCATGGATGATGAAACATGTGACAGAATTATAAAAAAACTTTTCTATAAGACGAGAAGACGTCTGGGAATACTTCAGCCTCTGCTGGAGGACAGGCAGGTGACAGAAATCATGGTAAACGGGCCTGAACATATTTTCATGGAAAAACAGGGAATAATTGAGAGATGGCCTTTTTCCTTCGATTCTGAGGAAGAACTTTCGGAGATTATAAGAAACATTGCCGGCGATGTGCACAGAGAAATAAGCGAGATGAATCCCATCGCTGACGCAAGACTGGCAGACGGAAGCCGGGTCAACAGCGTATACAGCAATGTGGCCATAAACGGTCCCATACTTACCATACGGAAGTTTTCCGACAGCTATATGAATATGGACAAACTCACGGAAAACGGCACAGTTACAGAAGAAGGAGCACTGCTCCTTAAAACGCTGGTAGCCTGCGGCTATAACATCTTTGTCAGCGGAGGAACATCATCAGGCAAGACCACCTTGCTCAATGCTCTTGCAGAAGCCATACCTGCAGGAGAGCGTGTCATAGTGGTGGAGGACTCAATGGAACTCAGGCTTTCCGCCATAGAAAACATAGTGCACATGGAATGTAGAAATGCCGGCATCAGCGGCAAAGGAGCGGTTACCATGTCACAGCTTATAAAGACAAGCCTCCGTATGCGGCCGGACAGGATAATCGTCGGAGAGGTGAGAGGCGCGGAGACTGCAGACATGCTGCAGGCCATGAACACAGGACACTCAGGAAGCATGAGCACAGGTCACGGCAATTCGGTGGAAGGAATGCTCAGAAGACTTGAGGCCATGTACCTTATGGCCGTTTCCATGGATATGGATGCTATAAGGTCGCAGATAGCCGAAGGCATAGACATAATGGTACATATAGAAAAAATAGAAGGCAGACGGCGGATTACCGAAATCACCGAGCTGGCAGGTTTCGAAAAGGGCCGGTTCATTCTTAACAGACTCATGTCAGCTGATTCCGGCAGGCTGACTTCAACAGGAAGTGTCATGAAAAACAGCAGAAAGCTGTATCTGAAAGGAGAAAAGCATGCCCATATATTACGACAGCATGGATTTATCAGCTGATGAAAAATTAAAATTTGCTCTGGGTGTTCTGACCTTGGGAATGATTACGGGGATACTGTTTTACGACAGCATATTGGCCGGAATTCTGCTGTCAGCCTGCTGCGGTATGTTTTTTCCAAGATACAGGCAGGCACAGAGAGAAAAGAAAAAAGAGCAGCTTCTGATACAGTTCAGAGACCTCCTTTATTCAATATCATCGTCAGTTTCGTCGGGACGCACTGTGGCAGGAGCCATGGAGGAGTCAGTGGATTTCTGGAAAGCTACCTACGATGAGACTGATTACATAATGCAGGAATTGAAGTATATGAACGGACGCATAAGAGAAGGCGGAGAAAAGGATGTGGATGTGCTTCGTGATTTCGCACAGCGCAGCGGTCTTGAGGATATTTCAGATTTTGTAAATGTTTACGGAAGCTGCCGATATTCGGGAGGAAATCTTCCCCTGGCTATCAGCAGGGCAACTTCAATAATAGGAGACAAGATAACTCTGGAAAGGGAACTTAAAACCATGATGGCACAGAAAGTCTTCGAGTCCAGAATCGTGGCACTGGCACCTTTTGCGGTAGTCCTGCTGCTAAGAATCATGTCACCGGATTATCTGGAACCTATGACTTCAACCGGTGAAGGACGGATGATTACCACCTTTGCCCTTGGTCTTATGGGAGCCTCACTTCTTATGATGGAAAGGATAAACAGAATTGAAATCTAAAGTGAAAAAAGTCATGGAAAAGAACCGGGAGGATATCATAATGACCATGCCCGGATTTATAAATCAGCTGCTGCTCCTGATGAACAGCGGTGTTACGGCACAGGAAGCCTTTGTAAAAATAGGCGAGGGATACAGAACGCTGCCTGAAGAAAGACAGAACTATTTTACAAGAGAAATCAGCGGGATCATTGAAGCAGGCAGGAGAAACGGAGAAAGCGTGATAGTGGGCTTCTACAGGTTCAGCAGGTTTTCCGGAGTGAAAGAGCTTACAAGAGCGGCCAGTCTTCTTATGGAAAACAGAGAGCGGGGCACTGATCTCTGGGAGAAGCTTGCGGAACAGAGTGAAGCTTTATGGGCAGAGAGAAAACGTGCTGCCACAGAAAAAATACGTCTGGCGGAAAGCAGGATGAGCTTTCCACTGGGAATAATGCTCATGGCGCTGATTATAATTACGGCAGCCCCTGCAATGATGCAGATAAGATAAAACAGAAAATAAAAGGAGGTTACTATGTCATGTAAAAAAAGAAAAGCACAGCCTCTGCTGAGGAGCAAAAGGGGCATGGAAATGGTGCAGGTCGCCATCCTGGTGGCTATCGCTGTAACTCTTGGACTGATTTTTAAAACGCAGATAACGGATTTTGTCAACGATACCTTCAGTTCGCTGAGTACTGCAAAATTCTAGACGAGCATCGGGGGTTCAGAAAGTGAAGATAGTTGAAGCTACACTGATTATGCCTGTTACATGCCTTATTATCACAGCACTTATCGGGCTGATGATGAGCTTCTATGATGAACTGAATGATCAGATAGAAGCAAATGAGGTTCTGAGAGATAAAATATATGAAACAAGAGAGGTGACTGTAATAAGGATAAGAGACGGATTTACGGAAGCTGCAGGGCAGATCTCATGAAGGATATTATTACAGGAAAAAAGGGTTCATATATAATATTCCTAACATTGGCTTTTTCCGCCGTACTGATTATGGTATATGCTGTAATCAGAGCCTCCGGTCAGCAGGCCATAGGCAGTACGGCTGAGAACTTCGGCAGACTGTGGGGCCGCAGCATCCTGGCAGAATACGACAGGACATTGAAAGACAGATATGGGCTTTTCGGATTTTATGGTAATGAATTTCTTGTGGAGGAAAAGCTGGATTTCTATGCCGGATATACCTTCGACGAAAAGAAATATATCACTTATGACGGATCGGAATGCTGCCTTGATGGAAAGGCTCTCACGGAAAAAGAGATTTTTAAGAATCAGATAAAAGAAGCCGCAGTATCAGGCTCAGGTCCTGAGCCTCTGAAAAAAGAACAAGAGACAGAAGATAAGAATATATCAAGATGTATAAACAGTCAGAGAATAATTCAGAGCCTGCCGTCACGAGGCAGGCGAGGAGGGCCGGGTGTGTCCGGACTTGTTGACCTTATAAGAAATGGTGAACCTGTTTCTTCAGTACTTTCGGAAACGGCACAGAATATTTATGCTTTCAGATTTTTTCGCCATCGTTTCAGCGGTGATGAACTCGGCGACACTTTCTTTAACTGTGAGCTTGAATACATAATAAGCGGAAAAGCGGACGACAAAAAGGCTGCAAAAAGTGTGGAAAATAACCTGCTTGTTCTCAGAAACGGCATGAACCTCATATATTTGTATTCATGTGAGGAAAAACGTGCGGCAGCAGCTGCTGCAGCTGAAGCCGCAACACCAGGCCCTGCAGCGGCAGTAACACAGGCTCTCATAATGGAGACATGGGCCTTTCTCGAAGCAGAAAACGATATAAAAATCCTATGTGATAGAAAACCTGTGAGATTTATGAAATATGACGAGAACTGGGCAATGTCTCTTGAAAATGTGCTTTCGATGCTTTTTGGCGATGATGAATCAGAAGAGGGCGAAGCAGAAAGAAAAGGATACATCAGACCGGAAAAGATGGAGGGCATGGGATATGAGGACTACCTGAGAATTCTTTTTGAAATTGTACCCGAAGAAATAAGAATTCTCAGAATGATGGACATAATTCAGATAAATATGAAATACCTGTACTGCGGAGGTTTTCTGCTGGGGGATTATTATGCCGGTCTTGACTTTACCTTCAGAGTCAACGGGAGAGATTATGAGTTTCATGAAGATTATTAGAAATCGAAGAGGAAGCTATATTGCAGAGGCTGCACTGACACTTCCCGTGTTCATTCTATGCGTGACAGCGCTGGCACTGATAATAAGAATAATTGCCGTATGTGAAAATATAGGATTTGTGACTGCATTGGAGGCCAGGGACATTTCCCTCTCATCAGTTTCCCTTTGCACAGAAAAAAACATAGAAAAAAGAGTATGTGAGGAAAATCCGCAGCTTACCGATTTTCGCATCACAAATCTGGACTATTTGTACAGTGACGGCAATATAGATGATCTGATAGGGATAAACTCCAGAAGCATTTTTACCGTAGAAAATCCCATCGGAATCTACGGACAGATTGAATTCACAGAGGGGCTGCTTTTAAGAGGCTTTACCGGAGCGGAGCGGAGAGAAGAGCCGCTTTCCGAAGAAGATTTTACAGACTATGAAAAATCACAGCCTGTGGTTGTTTTCCCCAGATACGGTATAAGATATCACGTTAAAACCTGCCGGTATGTGAGGCAGGAATACGATGGACAGGAGTACAGAATGGAAATGGAACTTGAGGATGCAAAACTCAAGGGGTATACGGCATGTATGATATGCGGAGGAGGAGAGAATGAGTAATGTTGTCAGGGTTGATTTCAGGGGAGACAGCGGATTGTTTCCGTGGAAAAAGGATGTTCTGCTGTCAGGGGAATGCAGCGGTGTGCTTCCTCTTGGAATAATAGAAACAGGAGAAGGAGTCAGGGGCTTCTACAGGACGGAAGGCTTTGTAAGACTGTCTGACCTGGCAGAGGTGAAGGCATCTGATATTCTTACAATTTCGGAGAGGGTGCTGGAGTGTGTGGAGATCTGCAGAGACTGTCTCATATTTCCCGGAGAATATGTGCTATCGACGGATACAATATATGTTACAAAGAACCTGAAAGAAGCACGGATTGCCTACATACCTCTGAAACGTTACGTGAGCGAGGAAGGAGCGCTTTCCTCGCTTATATACTCCATGAAGGGTATTACTACCGAAAACGGCAGAACATATCTTGACACTCTTGGAGCCATGCTGGAATGCAGCCATATCAAGCTAAGGAAAGTAACAGGGTTTATTGAAGAACTGAAAGAGGAAATCAGACTATGCGGGATTGAGTGACAGTCAAATAAAATGGTATAGTCTTAACTCGTATGAAATAGAATGTACCAGTATATTTGGCACGGAGGTTTATATGTTATGGTTAATCCGGCAGGAAGAAGACGTGTGAGAAAGAGAAAATCAAGGGGAGAAAAGAGCGGATTTAGACTCAGCATACTTGGCGGAGCTGTTCTTGCGGCAATTTTGCTGGGATATTTGACAGCAAGGTTTGTAATCGGACCGATTATAGGGTATAATGCTGATGAGAGCCCCATTAAGGTGACAGAACAAAACGACAAGACACAGGATAAGGATGACAAAGACGATAAAACCGATCAGGAAACCCAGAAGACTGCAGCGGTACCTGAAAAGGGTTATGCCCTACAGTTCGGAGCATTTTCTTCAAGAGAAGCGGCGGAGGAGCTTTCCAGGGCCCTGAAGGAAAAAGGTATCGACACGGAAATTGTGGAG
Organism: Anaerovoracaceae bacterium; assembly: GCA_051883095.1. Lineage (GTDB taxonomy): Bacteria > Bacillota > Clostridia > Peptostreptococcales > Anaerovoracaceae > SUG1106. The sequence goes on along the minus strand of JBJETB010000054.1, from coordinate 38,706 downwards.
GCTGACAGTGTCTTTAAAGTCATAACACCTGTGGCAGATCAGAAAGAGGATGCACTCAAGGCTCTCGAAGATGTAAAGGACAAGGACGTTAAAGATGTGTTTATAGCATCATTCGGATGACCTGAGCTTTACTCTGCATTTTACTTACCGGAGGATAAAACAGGTGATACCTTTATCTACAAGAATGAGGCCCTCGAGACTGGAGGACTTTGTGGGGCAGGAGCATTTCATGTATCCCGGCTCCCTCTTTTATAATTCAATAAAAAACAAGACCTTTGATTCCGCTATTTTCTTCGGACCGTCAGGGACAGGCAAGACCACGCTTGCCAGAATTATAGCACGGGAAATGGACGGGAAGTTTTATGAAATAAATGCTTCCACCACAGGCACCAAGGAGCTTAAGGAACTCATAGAGCGGGCGCAGGACAGTTTTTACGGTCTGGAAAAGAAGACTACATATGTGTATATAGACGAGTTTCACAGATGGAACAAGCTGCAGCAGGACTCACTCCTTAAAGCTCTGGAAGAAGGCGTGATAAAATTCATAGGCAGCACCACAGAAAACCCGTATTTTGCCGTGAACAACGCCATCATAAGCCGTGTGAGGAATATCTACGAATTTAAAAGACTCACAGCCGAAAATCTTATTACCATCGTTAAAAGGGCTCTTGATGATAAGGATGTTGGTTTTGGAAATCTGAACATAAAGTATGACGAGGAGGCTCTCCGGATTCTGGCACAGATGGCAGGAGGAGATGCTCGGGTTGCCCTTGACGCTGTTGGATTTATAGTGGACAACCTCAGCGAGGGACAGGCTATAGATAAAAAAATAGTATCAGAGGCCATGCAGAGAAAAATCGGCTTTTATGATAAGGGAGACGACAGATATAATCTTCTCAGTGCTCTGCAGAAATCTATACGGGGCAGCGATCCCGATGCGGCTATTCATTACTTTGCAAGGCTCATTGACGGCGGTGCCGATATTCAGATGATAGGCAGAAGACTTCTTGTTATGGCCAGCGAGGATGTAGGCATGGCCTATCCTTCGGCAATTTCCATCGTAACTGCATGTGTGCAGGCATCTCTCATGGTGGGACTTCCGGAAGCGGCCATAAACCTTAGTCAGGCAGTGATACTTCTGGCTTCGGCTCCTAAGTCCAATGCCTCATATATGGCATATAACTCCGCTATGGAGGACCTGCACAGCAGAAAGATAGACGATGTGCCGCCGCATCTTAAGGACAGCCATTACAGCGGCGCAGCCAAGCTGGGCTACGGCCAGTCGTATAAGTACCCTCATGCTTATGGCGGATATGTAAAACAGCAGTACCTGCCGGACAACCTGTACAGGGAAGGTGTGAAATACTACAAGCCGACGGAAAACGGTTCCGAGGGCTCCTTTAAAAAATACCTTGAAGGATTGGAAAAATAAATGAAGGAAATACTGATAGCCGAAAATTCAGGTTTCTGCTTCGGTGTGAAGCAGGCCATAGAGAAGACGGAAGAGCAGATAAAAATAAAAGAGGATGGGGGCATTGCAGGTAATATTTATACCTGCGGCCCTTTGATTCATAATAAACTCGTGACTGATGACCTGGCGTCAAGAGGCGTTGGAATTATCAGCTCAGCATCCGAGGCCTTGCCCGGTGATGTTGTAATAGTAAGGTCGCATGGAGAAAGCAGGGCTTTTTTTGAAGAAGCTGAAGCAGAAGGACTCACTGTGGTGGATGCGACCTGTCCTTTTGTTAAGAAAATTCAGATGCTGGCTGAGAAGGCCCACGAGGCAGGAAAGCAGGTCATGATTGTCGGTGATTCCCAGCATCCTGAGGTAAAAGGCATCAATGGATGGTGTGAAAGTACGGCTCTGATTGTGAATTCTGCTGAAGAGGCAGAGGCAATACGGGGAGATAACATTTTCCTTGTATGCCAGACTACTATCAAGAAAGAACTTCTGAATGAAATAACAGAGGTTCTGGCACGGAACGGAGTGGGTTTTGAGGTAAACAACACTATCTGCAGCGCCACTACATTGAGGCAGAAAAGCTGCAGAGAGCTTTCAGGAAAATGCGATGCCATGGTGGTAATAGGCGGAAAAGACAGCTCAAATACTAGAAAATTGTACCAGATTGCAAAAAAAGTTTGCAAAAATGCCTATTTTATAGAAAAAATCGAAGATTTACCGTTGCACCAAATCAAAAAATATAATAAAATAGGAATTGCAGCAGGTGCATCGACGCCTGAATGCGTAATTAAGGAGGTTATTGCTACCATGAGTGAACACATCACTGAAATGAACGAAGTGAACATGATGGACTTAATGGACGATATTGAAAAGTCCTTAAGACTACCAAGAATTGGCGAAACTGTTAACGGAAAGGTACACCAGGTTACTGACAAAGAAATCATCGTTAACATGGGATGCAAAAAAGACGGAGTTATTCCGAAAGAAGAAGTAACATTGGAAGGAGACCAGAAGCTGACAGACTTATTCAAAGAAGGCGATGAGATTCAGGCTAAGGTAATCAAGACTGATGACGGCGACGGCGTTATTTTACTGTCAAAGAAGAAACTTGAAGTAAACGAACACTGGAACGAAATCACTGAAGCCCTCGAGAATAAGACTACCATCAATGTCAAGGTTGTTAAGCAGGTGAATGGTGGCGTAATCGCTGCTTATAAGGAAGTAACAGGCTTTATTCCGCTTTCACAGCTTTCCGATAAGTACGTTGAAAATGCAGAGGAATTTATCGGACAGGAACTGGCTGTTAGAGTTACCAGAGTAGATCAGAAGAGAGGCAGAGCAGTATTCTCACACAAGGTTATCCTTGCAGAGGAAAAGCAGCAGAAGATCGAAGAAGTATGGAACAGCCTTCACGTTGACGATATCGTAGAAGGTAAGGTTATGAGATTTACTGACTACGGTGCATTCGTTGACCTTGGCGGAATCGACGGTTTATTACATATTTCCGAGATTTCCTGGGGTAAGCTGAAACACCCGCAGGAAGTTCTCAAGATCGGTGACGTAGTTAAGGTTAAGATCTTATCAATGAACGCTGAAAAAGGCAAGATTTCATTAGGTCTCAAGCAGACTATGCCTGAACCTTGGTCAGTGATTGAAGAAAATTATCAGGTTGGACAGGTTGTTACAGGCAAGGTTGTTCAGATCAAGGAATACGGCGCATTTATTGAGCTTGAACCTGGTCTTGACGGACTTGTACATATCTCAGAAGTAGCTCACAAGAGAGTGAACGACATCGCTGAGGAACTTACAGTTGGACAGACTGTAGAAGCTAAGATTCTCGAAATCGACACTGAGAGAAAGAGAATCAGCCTGAGCATCAAGCAGACAACAGAAGCTCCTGCAGCTGAAGTTGAAGAGGCAGTAGAAGAAGCTGTTGAAGAGGCTATGGCTGAAGAATAAAAAAACGAATAATATTTGTCTATTATGGCACCTGCGAACTGCGGGTGCTATTTTTTTGCTTTACAGGAGAGAAAAAACCATATATTATTGAAATGCAACCGGCAGTTGACAAATTGACGGGCTCGCTTGGTAGATGCAACCGGTTAAAAATGGTACTTTTAGTCCATCAAAAGCACACGGCCGCTGGTCGTGAAGAATCGGAGGTAAAAAATGATTTTTGCAGATAAGCTTATAGAATTGAGAAAGAAAAACGGATGGTCACAGGAGGAACTGGCAGAAAAGGTCAATGTAACACGCCAATCCGTATCCAAGTGGGAAAGCGCACAGTCAATACCGGATCTGGATAAGATTCTGCTGCTGGCACAGATTTTCGGAGTTACTACGGATTATCTCCTTAAGGATGAGATGGAGGAGATGCAGTCTGCTGTCGGGGCTGCTTCGAACTCAGCGGTGTACAATGACGAGCCTGCAGAACCGGTCAGAAAGGTTTCCATGGAGGAAGCCAATGACTTCCTTGCTGCCAAGGAACGGACAGCAGGAAAAGTAGCACTGGCCACTTTCCTTTGTATCATATCACCTGTGCTGATGATATTTATGGCAGGAGGAGCCGAAGCGGGAATACTTCCTTTTAACGAGGACAAGGCTGGAATAGCCGGACTGATTATAATGTTTATCATGATAGCTTTTGCAGTAGCGATATTCATTTCATGCGGAGGTATGACAAAACAGTTTGATTTCCTGGAAACAGAAAACATAGAAACTGAGTACGGAGTAACCGGCATGGTAAAGGATCGCAGGGCAGCCTACAAAGAAACCTATACCAGAAACAATGTGATAGGTACATGTTTTGCCATTCTTTCGGTTGTTCCTCTGTTCGGAGCATTCCTTATATCGGAAAGTGATTTTGCAGCAATAGTGGGAGTATGTCTGCTTCTTGTAATGGTGGGAATCGGTGTGGTTTTCTTTATCAACGGCGGAATCAGATGGGCAAGCTACGAGAAACTTCTCGAAGAAGGTGAGTATACCCGCAGAAGCAAAGCAGGAAAGAAGGGAATTCTCGGAGCACTGTCCGGAGCATATTGGATTCTTACAACTGCCGTATATCTGGCAGTCAGCCTGCCTCATGATAACTGGAATGAGACCTGGATTATCTGGCCTGTAGCCGCACTTATATTCGCAGCATGGAGAGGAATAGCAGCAGCGATTGTCAACAGAAAGCATTCTTAAATATAGTTTATATTCTTTGGCTTGTATCATAATGTCGTATGAAAAGTGAAAAGAAATGTTTTTATACGACATTCTCATTGAATCGGTTATTTCACAGGCTAAAATGCTGTATGAAAAACTAGTAAAGTCACTTTCATACGACATAAATTTCAACAATTTAAAAAAATGTCGTATGAAGTGGCCTTTTTCTCATATTCCTACGACATTAGGTCAACTAAAGGGGTGTTTTTTACTCACAGTTTCTGTAAATGTAGTATGAATTCTTTGAAATCCCATTTTCCTACGACATTCAAATTCTTAGAGAGCATATTGACAAACGCATTCCACAGCTATATAATAAAACAGACGTTTTAAATCAAACGTTTTAAAACATAAGTTGCATTGAAGAAGAAGGGGAATAAAAAATGGATGACAAAAAGAATGACAATCACGTGACATCAAGAATGTTTATATACGCAGGAGGTCTGATGACCATATCGGGGATTCTCATGGCACTGGGTGGCAGGCTTGCCATCGGCGGCATAATGTGGGCAGCGGCATCTTGCATGTTTTTTGCAGCATACAATTTCAGAGTGGCAGAGACACGAAAGGAGAAGGACAATGCCTCCGAAACCTAAATTTACCAGAGAAGAAATAATTGAGACAGCTCTGCAGCTGGTAAGCGAGCGGGGAATGTCAGCACTTACGGCAAGAGATCTGGGTGAAAGGCTAGGGAGTTCGGCCCGCCCTATTTTTACCATGTTTAAAAACATGGAAGAAGTACAGAAGGAGGTTCGCAAGGCGGCCATCAATCGCTTCAACGATTTCGCGCTGAAGGCAGAAGAATACACCCCTGCATTTAAACAGTTCGGTATGCAGATGATTCTGTTTTCCATAGAGGAACCGAAGCTTTTCCAGATGCTGTTTATGACCGAGACTAAAGAGCCTCTTAGCTTTGAGCAGATTCTCGATAACCTGGGAATCATGTCCAGCAGATGTATCGATGTAATAATGCGTGATTATGGCCTTTCGGAGAAAGAGGCCATGGCACTGTTCAAGCAGAGCTGGATTTTTACTTTCGGCATAGGAACTCTGTGCGCTGCAGGGGTATATGAATTTACTGAAACGGAGATAAATGAGCTGCTGGGACAGACCTTTATGGGAATGATGATGTTTATCAAGTCAGGCGGACTGGACAGAGAAACAGTAACACCTGTGAAAAAAGAAGAATCTGAAATGGAAGTAGGTGACCTGCCGGTATGAAATTTAAGAACCCACTATTAGTTGTGACAGACATGGAAAGGTCTGTGAAATTTTATAAAGATGTGCTGGGACTGCGCAAGACTGTAGATTTCGGTGCAAATGTGACTCTGACAGGCGGGCTGAGTCTTCAGACTGCGGAAAGCTGGGCTGAATTTATAGATAGGGAATGCGGTGAACTGGGCTGGTGCGGCAAAGTCAGCGAGATATATTTTGAAGAAGATGATTTCGACGCCTTTGCAGCAAAGCTGAGCGGTCTAGATATCCACTATGTACATCCGGTAAAGGAGCATGCCTGGGGGCAGCGTGTCGTGCGCTTTTTCGATCCTGACGGACATATCATAGAGGTGGGTGAAAACATAAAGACTGTGTGCAGACGCTTTCTTGACAGCGGTATGAGTCCGGAACAGGCAGCGGAGCGCATGGATGTGCCGCTGAAGTTTGTGAAAGACTGTATGAGGTGAAGAATATGGCATTTGATTTTAAGAAAGAATACAAAGAATTCTATTTGCCTAAAAACAAGCCGGAGATTGTTTCAGTGCCAACGGCAAATTACATAGCAGTACGAGGAAAAGGCAATCCCAACGAGGAAGGCGGGGCGTACAAGACAGCTATAGGTGTTTTGTATGCGGTGGCGTATACTCTAAAAATGAGTTACAAGACAGATTACCGAATCGAGGGCTTTTATGAGTATGTGGTGCCTCCCCTTGAAGGATTCTGGTGGCAGGAAGGCATCTTGGGAGCGGATTACAATGTAAAGGAAACATTCAACTGGATTTCAGTTATTCGCCTGCCGGAATTTGTCACCGAAAAAGATTTTAAATGGGCGGTTGACACTGCTTCTAAAAAGAAGAAGATGGACTGCTCTTCAGCCGAATTTCTGACTGTTGAAGAGGGACTCTGCGTTCAGATGATGCATCTCGGTCCCTTTGATGACGAACCGGCATCAGTAACCCTAATGGATGAATTCATTGCCGCAAACGGATATGAAAATGACTTCGAAAGCGGCCGTCTGCACCACGAAATATATATGTCCGATGCAAGAAAGGTACCGTCGGAAAGGTGGAAAACAGTTATAAGGCATCCAATAAGAAAGGCTGCACACAATGTTTAAAGTAAAAAACCTGCAGGCTGAGCAGCTGACGGAGGCACTTTCATTGGTGTGGGAGGTATTCTGCCGCTTTGAAGCACCGGAGTACTCTGAAGAGGGAATTGCGGAGTTCAGGGGCTTTCTTGATAATGAGGAGGAAATAGGGAAACTTGATTTTTATGGGGCTTTCGATAAAGCCTCGGATATTGTAGGCGTGCTGGCTATGAGGAAACCCTCTCACATCAGCCTGTTCTTCGTGAAGGCCGAATATCACAGACAGGGCATAGGCAGACAGCTGTTTGAAAAAATGCTCAGCGATTATCAGCTGCAGGGAATCGGCATGTTTACGGTTAATTCTTCCCCTTATGCCGTGGAGGTGTATCGCAGGCTGGGATTCAAGCCGACAGGCGACGAATGTATTACAAATGGAATAAGGTATACTCCTATGAAGATGGAAATTTCATAGGAGTGTAATACAGGTTTTCTCTTTTGCCCGATTTGTTTTCTTTTGGAAAACAAAAAGAGCTGTTTGGAAAACGATTTCTCAGTTAATTGAATTAATGACATTATATGTAATATAAAAGATGCATATATTGCTCCTGATTTTAACATATCTGATGTGTTTTAACATTTTCACAGTGCAAAGTTTTCAATATATGATATTTGGTTTTCTAAAGGAAAACAAATCGGCAATTTTGGAAAACCAAAGCGTGGAATAATATTACAATGCCCTGCGGGAAGACCAGAAACATCATCTAAGCAAGCAAGAAAGAAGGAAAATTATGAAAAGAATAAAAGGATTAAAAAGAACATTAGCTGCAGCAGCATTGATAGCATGCATGATAATGCTTTCCGGCTGTGTAATTCACACGGGTGGCGGCCTAAGCACTATAAAATATGACAACGCAGACAGCTATTCTATAGGAAGCGGAAGCACATCAGATAACATCAGAAATCTTGAAATCGACTGGATCTCAGGGAATGTGGAAATCTCATACGGCAAAGGTGACGAAATAGTTTTTGAGGAAACTTCCAAAGACGAGATTACGGATGAACTTACAATGAGATGGTTTGTAGAAGACGATACTCTTCATATCAAGTTCTGCAAGGCAGGAAAAATAAACGTAAACAACTGTGACAAAACACTGAAGCTGACTCTGCCAAAGGAGCTCAAGCTCGAGGGGGCGGAAATTGAGACGGTTTCAGCCGATGTAACAGCTTCGGAACTGAATGTAAAGGATGTAAATTTTGAAACGGTTTCCGGCAGCGTTGAAGCGAAACTTTATGGTGTAAGGAGCATAGATGCTGATTCCGTATCGGGCGATATAGACATAACAGCGCCTGATGGACCTAAGGGTGCAGACATCGAAACTATCAGCGGCAGTGTGAGGATGAACCTGAAAAAGTCTATTGACGACTGTGAGATAGGCACAGTTTCCGGTAAAGTCACGCTGCTCCTTCCTAAGAAAGGAAATTTCACCATAAACTATGACACTACAAGCGGAGATTTTGACAGTGACATAGAGATGATCCAAAAAGGCAGCAAATACGTGGCCGGTAAGGGCAGCGACAGATTCACCGTAGATACCACGTCAGGAGATCTCAGAATTAAAAAAGCCTGATTTTCTTAAGAAAAGGGTCTTCCGCAAAACGGTCAATGGTATATAATTATAATTGACCGATACGGTCAGCGGAGGTTTTCCATGAACGAAAAATTCTTTTCACTGCCTGAGGAAAAACAGCAGGCAATCATCAATGCGGGCTTCAGGGTGTTTTCACAAAACACGTATAAAAAGAGCCCGGTAAGCGAGATAGCCGCAGAGGCGGGCATCAGCAAATCACTGCTGTTTTACTACTTTCGCAATAAGAAGGAGCTTTATCTGTTCCTGTGGGAAAAGTGTGCTCAGGTCACCATTGAGTACATGAAAGAATACGGCTGTTACGAAAAAAAAGATCTCTTCGAGATGATGTACAGCGGCATGCAGGTGAAGATAAGGATTATGAAGCAGTATCCAGACATGGGCGTTTTCGTGATTAAAGCTTTCTATGAGAAAGATCCTGAGGTCTGCGGAGAAATACAGAAAAGCTATCAGAAGCTGAAAGGTCTGAGTGCATCGGCAACACTGGCCGGCATCGATCCCGGGCAGTTTGCAGAGGGGCTTGACCTGAGGATGATGTACAGGGAAATGTACCTGGCATCAGAGGGCTATGTATGGGAAATGGTCAGCAGCGGAAAAATTGATGCTGATAAGATGGAAAAGGATTTTACCGAGATAATCGAGTTCTGGAAAAGCATTTTTTTGAGAAAAGGGCAGATGCCTCAAGGCTCTGCAAAGGGTGAATAACATGAAAGCAATAGAGACAAAAGGACTGACCAAGTTCTACGGCAAAGCAAGGGGCATAACGTGCCTGAATCTTGCTGTTGAAGAAGGTGAATTCTTTGGTTTTATCGGACCTAACGGGGCCGGCAAATCGACCACAATAAGAATCCTGACAGGACTTATTAAGAGCAGCGGCGGCAGCGCAAGCATATTCGGAAAGGACGTATCCGGCAAAAAAGACCAGATACTGGCAGATGTGGGCTATCTGCCTTCAGAGGCTGTTTTCTATAACAGTATGAAGGTGAAGGATGTAATAAAGCTGTCGGCCGATCTCAGGAAGAGAGACTGCAGTGCAGAGGCTGCAACTCTTTGTGACAGACTACAGCTTGATACAGAGAAGAAGGTGGAGGAGCTTTCTTTTGGCAACAGAAAGAAAGTTGGAATAGTGTGCGCACTTCAGCATAATCCTAAACTCTGCATACTGGATGAGCCTACAAGTGGACTTGACCCGCTGATGCAGAGGGAGTTCTTTGAAATACTGAGGGAAAAGAATCGCAGCGGGATGACGGTTTTCCTGTCCTCCCATGTGCTTTCTGAAATACAGAGAAACTGCACACGGGCAGCCATAATCAGAGAAGGCAGGCTGATTGCTTGTGACAGCGTGGAATCTCTGGCTAAGACCAGCGCTAAGAGAGTAACCGTCCACGGAGATGTTTTCCTGGGAGGGCTGACGGATGTAAGGGATGTACAGCATTTTGAAGGCGGTGTGAATTTCCTTTACGGCGGTGACATAAAAGAACTGCTGACGGTACTGGCAGCAGGGCGGGTAATTGACCTCTCTATAGCAGAGCCTGATCTTGAAGAAATATTCATGCATTATTATCAGGACGAACCGCAGGATGCGGCAGCATTAAAGGGAGGTGAGCAGAATGACACTCTTTAAACACGAAATGAAACAGTCGAAGCTTTCACTCATAATCTGGACGGCTTCTATCGGCTTCCTTATGGCCACATGCGTTCTGCTGTTCCCTGAAATGAAGGGCGAAATGGACAGCGTAAGCGATATGTTTGCATCCATGGGCAGCTTTTCGGCGGCTTTCGGTATGGACAGAATCAGCTTTGGCAGTCTTGACGGCTTTTATGCCATAGAATGCGGAAACATTCTGGGACTGGGAGGAGCATTCTTTGCGGCCTTCTGTGCGGTTACGGTTCTTGCCAAGGAAGAAAAGGATCACACTGCAGAGTTCCTGATGACACACCCGGTGAGCAGAGTAAGCATAATAACGGAAAAACTGGCGGCGGTTTTAATACAGATTGTTATTATGAATGTCCTGACCCTGGCAATTTCCATAGGCTCCATGTACATCGTGGGCGAGGAGATTCCATGGAAAAACATTTTGCTGATGCATCTGGCATATTTTCTTATGCAGCTTGAAATCGGAGGCATCTGCTTCGGTATTTCGGCATTCGTAAGAAGGGGAGGAATCGGAATCGGACTTGGCATTGCCGTAATGATGTATTTCCTCAACATTGTGGCCAACATTTCGGATAAAGCTGAATTTGTAAAGTACATTACACCTTTCGGATTTTCCGACGGTGCTGATATAATCACAAACGGCGAGATAGATTCTGTAATGGTATGCATAGGCATGGCACTTGGAATCGCAGGAATTATTGCCGCCTACATAAAATACACAAAAAAAGATATTAACCCTTGACCTTACACCGACTGGAAGGTATATAATCGGGCAAAAGAGTATAGGAGGTATGAGAGCAATGCTCAGAATAGAACATCTTACTAAGCAGTATGGAGAGAAAAAAGCAGTAGACGATCTGTCACTGCAGATAAAACTGGGAGAAATATATGGCTTTATCGGACATAACGGAGCCGGCAAAACCACTACCATAAAGGCATGCTGCGGAATTTTGCCTTTCGACAGCGGAGAGATTTACATCGGAGGAAAATCTATTAAAGAAAGCCCCCTGGAGTGTAAATCCATGCTGGCATATATACCGGACAATCCGGATTTATATGATTTTATGACTGGAATCCAGTATCTGAATTTTGTTGCGGATATTTTCGGTGTGAGCGCATCCAGGAGAGAAGAGCTTATCCACCGTTATGCGGATATCTTTGAACTTACGGAAGATCTGGCGCAGCCCATAAGTGCATATTCCCACGGAATGAAGCAGAAGCTGGCGCTGATTTCTGCACTGATACACGAGCCGAAGCTTATCATAATGGATGAGCCTTTCGTGGGCCTGGATCCTAAAGCATCACATCTTCTCAAGGAGATTATGCGCAAAATCTGCGATGATGGCGGAGCTATTTTCTTCTCAACTCACGTTCTGGAGGTGGCCGAAAAGCTTTGCGACAGAATCGCCATCATCAAGGGCGGCAGACTGATTAAATCCGGAACTATGGAGGAGGTAAGGGGAGATGAATCCCTTGAATCTGTATTCCTTGAGCTGGAGGAAAATCATGGTTAAGGTTCTCGTCAAAAAGCAGCTCATGGAGCTGGGAGCTTTTCTTTATCAGAGCTCAAAGAAGGGAAAGCGGCGCTCCAAGGGTTCACTGATTATGTATGCTCTTCTTATGGTCTATGTGGTGGTTGCCATGGGATGGCTGTTTTACCTTATGGCTGACATGTTATGTGAGCCGCTGGTAAATGCAGGTCTTGGCTGGCTGTACTTTGCCATTGTAGGATTGATGGCCATTGTGGCAGGTGTTTTCGGAAGCATTTTTACTGCATACTCGGGGCTTTACCGGGCGAGAGACAACGAACTGCTGCTTTCCATGCCTGTTAAGCCATCGGCACTTCTGCTGGCACGTATGACAAGCATCTTTATAATGAGCTTTGAATTTACTCTGGTGGTTATGGTGCCGTCAATGCTGGTTTATCATATTAAAGGGTTCGGTGGAGTCGTAAGTGTAGCTTCTCAGATTATAGTGATCCTTCTGGTTTCGCTGTTTGCACTGGTGCTTTCCTGTGTGCTGGGATGGCTCATGGGCCTGATTTCTGCTCACCTTAAAGGCAGCGTTAAAAGACTTATCAGCATAGTTGTGACGCTGGGGCTTCTGGGCGGATATTTCTATGTATATACAAAGGTTTATAATTATCTGCAGCTGATTCTTGTAAACGGAGATAAGATAGGAAGTACAGTAAGGAAGGCGCTTTTCCCCGTCTACCATCTGGGCCTTGCATGTGAAGGGAAGGCCGGTTCTCTGGCCATTTTTGCAGGTATAGTGATCGCACTGTTTGTGATAGTGTACTTCCTGCTATCTGTAAGCTTTATCAAGATTGCCATTGCAAAGGACACTGTGGTTAAGGCCACATACATACAAAAATCCATGAAGGCCGGTTCTCAGCTGGGCGCGCTCTTTAAGAAAGAAGCAAAACGTTTTACGGGAAGCACTGTATATCTTATCAACTGCGGCCTGGGCACGGTTGCTTTTCTGGCAGGAGCAGTCATAGCTGTGGTCAAATCCGATTATCTGCATCAGCTTATGGAGATGCTCAATCAGATGATGCCGGGTGCAGATAGTATGATACCGCTGGCTTTGGCGGGAATGCTGGGCCTGGTGACTGCTATGAACGATATTACGGCCCCGTCTGTTTCCCTGGAAGGAAAGAATATATGGATTCTTCAGTCCATGCCCATATCCCCCTGGACGGTGTTTAAAGCAAAACTGCTGCTGCATGTGCTTGTGACATCAGTTCCTGCTGTTATATGCATTGTCAGCATTTCTGTTATGCTCGGAATCAGTCCTGTGGATGCAGTTCTTGTCGGTATGTTTGAACTGGTCTTTATCGTTCTGGGAGCGGCTGTAGGACTGGCGTTGAATCTGAAAATGCCTAATCTGAACTGGGTCAATGAGACAGTGGTAATCAAACAAAGCATAGCTGTGTTGATTGCCATATTCGGAAGCTGGCTTGAGGTGCTGGCGCTGGGAGGTCTGTATTTTCTTCTCAGAAACCTGTTGGCACCTATGGCATATCTTGTACTGGCGATAGTAATTATAGCCGCAGCGGCTTGTTTACTGCTGCTATGGCTGAGAAAAAGGGGAACAAAGATTTTTGCAGAACTGTAACATTTAGATTTAGTAGCTGACATAGGAGAGATTATATATGAGTGAGAGAAAAACCATAATCGAAATAGAGCATCTGAACAAAACCTTCGGAGAGGTAAAGGCGGTCCGCGATCTGAGTTTTCGCGTAAAGGAAGGTGAACTGTTTGCTTTTCTGGGTGTAAATGGCGCAGGCAAGAGCACGACCATTTCCATAATGTGCGGTCAGCAGTCAAAGGACAGCGGCAAAGTGGTCATAAGCGGCACAGATCTGGATGAGAGCGTGGACAGCATTAAAAGAGAGCTGGGAGTTGTTTTCCAGAACTCTGTACTGGACAAAGCCCTTTCCGTAAAGGAAAATCTTGAAAGCAGAGCAGCTCTCTACGGAATCACCGGCGATGCCTTTAATAAACGACTGTCGGAGCTTGCCGAACTTCTGGACTTTGCTGACCTGATGAAGAGAACGGTGGGTAAGCTTTCGGGAGGTCAGCGGAGGAGAATCGACATCGCCAGGGCTCTTCTTCACAGCCCGAAGATTTTGATTCTGGATGAGCCTACTACGGGACTTGACCCGCAGACGAGGAAGCTGCTATGGAGTGCCATTTCCAGACTGAGAAAAGAGCAGAACATGACGGTTTTTCTTACAACTCATTATATGGAGGAGGCTGCAGATGCAGATTATGTTGTTATTCTGGACAGCGGCAGAATCGTTGCTGAGGGTACTCCTCTGGAGCTTAAGAATGAATATACCGGAGACTTCATCACTCTTTATGGGGTAACAGAGGATGAAGCCAGAGTACTGGGTGCTGCTCCTGAAAAGATTCCGGGAGCCTACCGTATAGAGGTTGCCGATACGGCTCATGCGACGGAGCTTATCCTGCAGCATCCGGAAATTTTCAGAGATTATGAGATTACAAAGGGAAAAATGGACGATATTTTCCTTGCCGCAACAGGCAAGGTTCTGACAGGAGGTGAGACCGGTGAAAGAGCTTAGAGCGCTGATAAAGAGAGACACAAAACTGTTCTTCAAGGATAAGGGCATGTTTTTCACATCACTTATTACACCGGTAATACTGCTGGTGCTGTATGCTACATTCCTTGCCAATGTTTACAGAGATTCTTTTACAGGTGCCATTCCTGAGTTCTTTTCTGTGGATGAGGGACTCATAGACGGATGCGTCGGCGGGCAGCTGTTCTCATCACTGCTGGCAGTATCATGTATTACAGTCGCCTTCTGCTCCAATATGCTGATGGTGCAGGATAAGGTAAACGGAACCAGAAACGACCTGACCATAACTCCGGTAAAGAGCTGGGCTCTGGCCATGGGATATTATCTTTCTACGCTTATTGCGACGCTGATTATATGTTATGTGGCCATGGGCGTGTGCTTTATTTACATAAAAATTACGGGCTGGTATATGACAGCCTCTGACGTGCTGATGATTATGCTGGATATTTTCCTGCTGTCACTGTTTGGCACGGCGCTTTCGTCTATAATCAACCTGTTCCTGTCCACACAGGGACAGATTTCGGCGGTGGGAACTGTGGTTAGCGCAGGTTACGGCTTCATATGCGGTGCGTATATGCCTATTTCACAGTTTTCCGAAGGTCTGCAGAAAGTTCTCGCATTCCTTCCGGGAACCTACGGAACTTCACTTCTGAGGAATCACGCACTGCGCGGCGTGTTTGAGGAAATGGGTGATGAGGGCTTTCCTGATGAGGTAGTAGAGGCCATCAAAGATTCCATCGACTGCAATATTTACTTTTTCGATGACAAAGTGGAGGTCGGCACTATGTATGTTATCCTCGGAGTAACGGTTGTGGTTCTGATAGGAGTTTACGTGGTGCTGAACGGGGTTAAGAAGGGCCGGATATAAAATATAAGTAATAAAATGCAAAAAGTCGACCTTTCACGATTGATTTTCAATGTATTCGGAGCACAGAAGGTTGACAAATTTTGCGAATTGTTACATTAAAATTGATTTTAACTGTTATTTTATGACATATAGTCAACCCATTGCAACGTAATTCCAATGGTTGCAGGCTATGAAGGGTTGACTCTTGACATGGATATAAGAGATAAATTGCCGTTTACGATTAAATGTGTCAACCTTAACATAGCAATTTTCAACGGTTTCAGAGACCGAAGGGTTGACTTTTACGGAAAATATATTATATCATAATAGAAACGCAGCGATAAAAACACAACGCAGATAAATCTGCAGAGCCGGTAGGTAGTCCGGCCGTACCGAGGCCAACATTAAGCGCGGTATAAGTAACCCTCCCTCCTTGGGTCGTCCATTCGCTGTTAAATTTAAGTTTAAGGAGGGATGAGTCATGGACAGAATAACGGGCAGGCTGACCGTATTCTTTGAAGAGCCGTTCTGGGTTGGAGTTTTTGAGCGCGGCGAGGGCGGAAAGCTTTCAGTCTGCAAGGTAACCTTCGGTGCAGAACCAAAGATATACGAAATATATGATTTTGTGCTCAGAGAATACTCGAAGCTGAAGTTCAGTCCGGCTGTTGATTCTGACTTTAAGGAAACGAAGGTGAATCCCAAAAGGATGCAGCGTGAAGCGAAGCACCAGATGGAGAAGACCGGAATCGGCACCAGGTCTCAGCAGGCATTGAAGCTGCAGCACGAACAGATGAAGGTCGAGCGAAAGGTTATCAGCAGGGAGATGAAGGAAGCTGAGAAGCAGAGACGCTTTGAACAGAAGCAGCAGAAGCGCAAGGAAAAACATAAAGGCCATTGAGTCTGTGACCGAAAAGCCTCCTAAGGCATTGCTCAGGCAGTGCGTCGGGAGGCTTTAAAAAAATTTTTAATTTTTCGTTGCATATTTTCTTTAAAACACCCCAAACTAAGTGTGAATGAAGAAAGGAGTGTTTTTATGAAAAAGAAGACTACTATCATCCTGATGATTTTACTGCTTATCGCATCTCTTGTTATGGCTGGCTGCGGCAGAGATAACAACGGTGTCAACGATAACACACCGGGAGTAAATGACGGAGTGAATAATAACGGCACCCAAAACAACAATCTGGGCGATGACATCGGCAGAGCGGGAGATAATCTGAGAGACGACGTGGACAACATGCTCGGCGGCAACGATAACGAAGGCAGAATCAATAATAACAACGACACAAACGATACAGGCATTGACAACAGGGATAACAATAAAACCAACGGAGTGGCCTAGGGTATTTTAAGGACATCCCGAAAGTTTTGCAAAAACTGACATAAAAGCATAAAAGCATTGAAGTATTAAAGCAGGTCTCCTTTTCATACAGGGAGACCTTGACTTTTTTACCGAGGGCTTGACTTAACAAACCAGGCAGAATATACTCTTACATATGAAAAGAGAAATGCAGAGAATTACAGGTACAATAGAAAAAAATAAAAAAGGATTCGGATTCATACGCCAGGAGGAAGGAGCCGATTTTTTCGTGGCGCCGGACAAGATGGGCGGAGCCATGAACGGTGACACTGTGGAGGCCGAAATACTGCCGCCATACATGACAAGACGCTCACATGAAGCAAGAGTTGTGCAGGTTCTGGAGCATAAGACGACCGAACTGGTAGGAACCTTTGAGAAACATCAGCATTATGGGTTCGTAGTGCCTGACGATAAGAAGATAGGAGAGGATGTTTTCGTCAAAAGGGACTTTGCGAGAAATGCGCAGACAGGAGATAAGGTGGTTGCTAAGATAACCCAATATCCAGACGGGGCACACAGCCTTGAGGGAAAGATAACCGAGGTCATTGCCAGAGAAGGGCAGCCCGGCAGCGATGTACTCAGCCTCATAAGAGCCTATGGGTTATACGAAACATTCCCGAGCAGGGTCAATGCAGAAGCCAAAGCTCGTTCCAGAGAGCCCATTACCGAGGAAATGATTTCAGAAAGCGGAAGACTTGACCTTCGCAGCAAAACCATATTTACCATAGACGGACCGACGGCCAAGGACCTGGACGATGCGGTATCAATAGAAATGCTGCCTAACGGGAATTACCTTCTCGGAGTCCATATTGCAGATGTAAGCCATTTTGTGGCCGAAGACGGATATCTGGACATGGAAGCCCTGAAACGCGGCACCAGTGTCTATTTAATCAACAGAGTCGTGCCAATGCTGCCGAAGGCCCTTTCCAACGGGAGCTGCAGCCTGAACGAAGGAGAAGACAAGCTGACCCTTTCCTGCTTTATGGAAATTGACGGAGAAGGCGCTGTGGTGGACCATGCCATACATGAATCAGTCATAAGGTCATCTGCAAGGCTAGTTTACGATGATGTTTCAGATATTCTGGAAAAAGATGACCCCGGACTCAGCAAAAAATACAGCAGCATTGTGGGAGATATTAAGCTCATGGGAGAGCTGGCGGCAATACTGCGCCACAGAAGAAAACAGAAAGGCAGTCTGGATTTTGACATCTCAGAGGCTGTCATAACTCTGGACGAAGATGAGAACCCGATTGCTGTTGAGCTTGAAGAGAGAAGAACGGCAAACCGCCTCATAGAAGAATTCATGCTTGTGGCTAACGAAACGGTGGCAGAACACTTTTTCTGGCTCAACTATCCTTTCGTGTACCGGATTCACGAAAAACCCGACCCGGAAAAAATCATGGACCTTAAAACATACCTTATGAATTTCGGTATTAAGCTTAAGGGAAGTGCGGACAATATTTATCCCAAGACACTGGCAGACATTATTGCGGATATAGAGGATAAGCCTTATGAAAGCGTGGTAAACAGAGTAATGCTGAGAACCATGAAAAAGGCGCGCTACAGCACTGAATGCGAGGGGCATTTCGGTCTGGCTTTCAGATATTACTGTCATTTCACCTCACCTATAAGAAGATATCCGGATCTGATAATTCACAGGATAATCAAGGAATCCATCACAGGGCGCATGACCGAGGAAAAGCTGGAAAAGTACAGGATGGATGCAGAGAAGGCAGCAGATATTTCATCCAAGACGGAGCGGAAGGCTCAGGAACTGGAGCGTGAGGTGGATAAGATGAAGAAGGCTCAGTTCATGGAGGCACACATAGGTGAGGAGTTTGACGGTGTGGTCAGCGGAGTAACAGACTTCGGGGTCTACGTAGAGCTCCCGAACACAATCGAAGGAATGGCTTTTGCATCGGAACTGGCCAGACCTTATCAGCTGGGTGAAAGGGTGAGAGTGCGGGTTACGGATGCGCGACCTTCAGAAAAACAGATAGATTTTCAGATTATACAGAAAAACCACAGCAATTAGAAGCGCTGCGGCTTTTTATTGCAGACATTATACATTATATGACCGATTTCTGCAGTAAAAATCCTTTTTCCCGCCAGGTCTTTGAGGGAAAGCATACCGGCAAGTTTATCGTTTTCCACCACAGGAAGACGGCGGACTCCATACTCCGACATTTTCATAGCCGCATCGTGGATGTTTTCCTTTGGAGCAGTGCACACTAAATTGCGGCTCATTATGTCCTCAGCGGTCTTTTCCAGTCCGTCACGCATGAGAATATCTCTGTCTGTTATGACGCCCAGGAGATGACCCTGAATATCACAGACGGGAACTATACCCACATCCTCGGAACGCATAATTTTTACTGCAGCTGCAGCAGGGCTTTCAGGCGTGACAGATGTGACAGCAGTGGTCATTAAATCTTTTACAAGCATAAAAACGGTCCTCCTTCTATTAGATAGAGTGACCGTTTTTTCTTAAAATATCTATACTGATTTAACGCTGTCCAGTCTCCAGAAGGATTTGGAGAAGAGAAGGAGTACAGCATACATCTCAAGTCTTCCCATAATCATCAACAATGCGAGGAGGAGCTGTGAGAACTGATTGAACATACCGAAATATCCTGTGCATCCGGCTTCACCCATAGCCATTCCGGTGTTGGAGAAAATGCCTATGGCTGTGGTGAGGGTTGTTTCCATATCAAAGTTGTTGAAAGAGAGCATAATGCATGAGAAGAAGAACACTCCGAAGTACAGCAGTATGTGAGTGGTTATAGCTGAAACTTTGTCTGCAGGAACCGCTTCTCCGTCTACAACCACGGCTTTTACCGCTCTCGGATGTATCTGTCTGAATATCCCCCTCTTTATAAGTTTAATGAAAACCACGAAGCGTATTACTTTCATGGAGCCTGAAGTTGACATGGAGCAGCCTCCGATGAAAAGCAGTGTAAACAGAATAATCACAGCAAAGGTAGGCCACTTTGTATAGTCGCATACATAGTATCCTGAAGTCGCAATGAAGGCAACAACCTGGCACAGACTGTCTTTTACAGCCTGCCACAGGCTTGAATAAGTTCCGGTAAACTTAAGGCACAGCGCTATAAGCATGGTGGACACACCGATAATTGTAAAGAAGATACGCGTCTCTATATTAAGCAGGGCTTCTTTGAACCTCTTCTGTCTGATAAGAAAGTATGAGCAGAAGTTAAGGGACGAGAGTACTGTGAATATCAGCACCACCATTCTCACATAGGTGGAGGTGAAGAGGGCCTCGTTTTCGGAGGTTATGACAAGACCGCCGGTACTTACACTGCTGAATGTTGTGATGAGGGCATCATACCAGTCCAGAGGGCCAATAATAAGAAGAATAAATTCAGCCACGGTGAAGGCTATATATACCAGATATAGGAATTTGCCCGTATCCGCATATTTGGCATCAAGCTTGGCGATGGTGGGACCGGTCGTTTCAGCTGAAGCTATGGACTGACCGCTGATTCCAAGAGCAGGGAATATGGAAACCACAAAGACCAGTATGCCCATGCCGCCGAACCAGCTTGCAACGGCTTTCCACAGTGCCAGACATTTAGGCATCTGGTTGATGTCGAATACAGAACATCCTGTGGTGGTAAAGCCTGCTACAGCTTCAAAAAAGGAGCCAACGACGGTATAATCCATGCCTCCGAAATAGAAAGGAACGGCACCGAGAAGGGAGCAGTACACCCAGCTCATACAGGCGATAAGCCACCCCTCGTGAAATCGCAGGTTTATTTTGCGGAATCTGAGCTGAGTAAGTATGACAAAACCTACGGAGATACACACCAGAGAAGTGATGAGCAGTGCACCCGATGCAGTCCACTCCCCGAAATTCATGCCCACAGCCGAGCATGGAAGCATACCCAGACCTACGATAGCTGTCAGAAAACCGAGTATTTTAATGTAAACCTTATAGTTTATATGCATCTTAAGCTTTAACCTCTCTAAACACGATTTGAATTCCAGTAATGACGTGAAAACAAAGTAAACACGGTGAACAGCTCCAGTCTGCCGGCGATCATAAGGAAAGAACAGACGAGTTTTGAAAAATCAGTAAGAGCTGCGTAGTTCATAGTCGGCCCCACCAGATTAAAGCCCGGACCGATGTTGCCAAGACAGCTGGCTGCTGCAGAAAGGGTGGAAACAAAATCCATATTGTCGAAGGCCAGCAGAAGAGTTCCGGCGAAGAGTACGGCAACATATGTGAAAACAAAGTTGGTTATCTTTATGATCACATCGGAAGAAAGCTCCTTTCTGTTGAGGGAAAGGGGAATCACGCGGTTAGGATGAACTTTAAGGGAAAAGCTTCTGCGCAGAAGCTTCATGCACACGAGCATACGAACACATTTGATTCCACCACCTGTAGAACCTGAACAGCCGCCGAAGAAGAACAGAGCAAATATGACCATTCTGGAAAATGTAGGCCAGAGGTCAAAATCGTCCGTGGCATAACCTGTAGTCGTCGTAATGGAAGCTACCTGAAATGCAGCGCTTAGAAGCGTATGTCCGGCATCGCGGAAGCCGTCCATGATATTGTTATATATGAAAATCGCCAGAGTGGCGATACCCATTGCCGAAAGGTAGAATTTTGTCTCGTCGTCACGGAATATGGTCTTGAGACCGTGCTTCTGAATTATCCCAACATAGTAGAGGTTGAAGTTCATCCCTGCCAGCACCATAAAGACAATAATGACTATCTGTATATATGGACTGGTAAAGTGGGCGATACTGGTATTATAAGAGGAGAATCCTCCTGTTCCCACAGTTCCGAAGGTGTGTACAAAAGCATCATACCAGTTCATTCCGCCAAACTTCAGCAGAATAACCTCCGCAGCAGTAAGACCTATATACAGCCTGTAGAGACCTTTGGCAGTATCGGAGAAACGGGCTGTAACCTTATCCTTGATAGGACCGGGAGTTTCAGCATAAGCCACCATCTGACCGCTGATACCAAGAGCAGGCAGAATGGCCATTACGAAAACGATGATTCCCATGCCGCCAAGCCAGTGGGTAAAAGAGCGCCAGAAGAGAATGGATCTGGGCATTGCTTCTATATCGGTAAGTATTGAGGCACCGGTGGTGCTGAAGCCGGAACATGACTCAAATACGGCATCGGCGAATTCGGGAATTGCACCGGAAATCATAAACGGTGCAGCGCCGACCAGGGAACATACAAGCCATGTTAATGACACAACAAAAAACCCGTCTCTGGATTTGAATTTTTCCGGAGAAGGTTTAATGATAATTCTTATCAGCACTCCTGCAAGAAGACAAAAGCCTATGACCGTGCCGAAGCCTATGGATGAGGATTTTTCTCTGTAGAACAGTGCCAGTATGAAGGGTATAACCATAGCTGCCGCCAGAATGAGAAGTGCTGCGCCTTCGATTCTGACATAATCTCTGTGCTTGCCGCGCATTGCAAGCTCCTTTCTGATCCGCATGACACGGGAATATTATAAAAATGCCTTCTTGGCTGTAAACAGCTTTTCCAGCTCGCCTATATCGCTGAGCAGACAGAAGATAGTTACCTTGTCGCCTTCAAGTATCTTAGTGTCACCATTAGGAATGATGACCTGCTGGCCTCTGTGTATGGCTGCGATAAGCACACCGTCAGGAAGGGCGACGTCTTTCAGAGGAACATTTGCAAGCTTCATTTCGTCTGAAGCTATAATCTCCATTATCTCTGCCTGTCCCTGAATAAGCAGGGAGGCGATAATCTTCTTTGAACCCTGAATGTAGCGCAGAATTGTGCTGGCTACAATATCAAGAGGGTTAAGAGCCATATCGATACCCATCTTTTCGATGAGGTCTTTGTAACTCTGATGGCTTACCTTGGAGATAACATCTTCTACGCCGCGCTGCTTGGCTATGAGAGCAAGAAGCAGATTTTCCTCGTCAAAACCTGTAGCAGCAACGAAAGCGTCCATTTCATCAAGATTCTCTTCCTCTAGAAGGGAAGTATCAGTGGCATCTCCGTGAAGAACCATTACATCGTCGAGGTGAGTGGAAAGGTAGTAGCAGCGTTCCTTGCTCTTTTCTATAAGCTTTACAGCAATGCCGAATTCGGAAAGCTTGCCTGCCAGATAGTAGCCCGTCTTACCGCCGCCGATAATCATTACCTTCTGAAGATTGGTGTATTTTCCTTTTTCGTGAACCTTATTGTGAAGTTCAACAATCTGAGATTTTTCTCCTATGAGATAGAGAGTATCGTGATCGTCAATTACGGTTTTGCCGTGAGGAATTATAATCTTGCCGTTTCTTGAGATTGCCACAATCAGCATGTTAGGCAGCACCTTGCTGACCTCTATCATTGAAAGGCCGATGAGCTTCCTGTATTTCTGCACCTTGAACTGGACCAGTGAAACCTTTCCACTGGAAAAGATGCCGTTTGTCAGAGTATATTTTTCGACGAGATACTTGTATATTTCCTTGGTAATGGAAAGGTCAGGATTTACAATATGATCTATATTCATGGTTTCCATGATAAAATCCATCTGGTTCATGTGCTCAGGGTCGCGGACTCTGGCGATAACTTTGGAGCAGCCGAGCTTTTTGGCGAAGGCTGCGATGACGATATTCTGCTCGTCGCTGTCGGTGCAGGCGATGAGAAAATCGAAGTTTTCAATACCTCTGTCCTTGAGAAGGCTTATCTGCTTTGCGTTTCCGGCTACGGTCATAACGTCGTACTGCTGGCTGATTTTGTTGAGAACAGCCTCGTTTACATCGAATACGGTTATGGCATGATCGCCTCCCACCAGAGCGTTAACTACCTTGAGACCGAGCTTGCCGGCCCCGACGATTGCAATCTTCATAATTTCACGTACCTCGTAATAATTTTAAATGTACATTTCATTGTACCACATTATATAAAATTTGCAAGAGCGATACTTTTATTGTACAATAGTAACAGGAAAATTATTTATGCTTTTTCAGGGAGAAGAGAAGTGAAGATAAAAAGATTTGTAGGCGGCAGCCTTGAAAGCAACGGATATATAGTCAGTGTAAGAGAAAAAGGCAGCTGCTTTATAATAGACCCGGGTTATGAACCGAGAAAATTCATAGATTATGTGGAGAAAGAAGGCCTTACCCTTCGGGGCGTCATACTGACTCATCATCATCATGACCATGTGGGAGGTGCAGCCAGAATCAGAGATTATTTCGGAGTGCCTGTAATGATGCATGAGATGGATGCCATTGTGTATAAAGGGACCGTAGACAGACAGCTCAGGGACGGAGACGTGCTGAATCTTGACGGAGAAGTTTTGAAAGTGCTGAGTACTCCGGGGCATACACGGGGATCCATATGCATACTTTCCGAAAAGAGCAAAGTGGTGTTTACCGGAGATACTATTTTTGATACTGATCTGGGAAGAACGGACCTGGCAGACGGTTCTCCGAGTGATATGGAAGAATCATGCCGCAGCGTCATAGACAAGTGGTCAAACGAATATACTATTTATCCGGGACATGACGGGTCAGCCACCATGAAACAGGTGAGAAAATACAATCAGGAATTTTTAGACTGTATGAAATAAATTTGTATGATATAATTATGATATAATGAAGCAGTAAAGAAAAGAAAGGACGCATAAAGTGAATATATACAAATTAAAAGATTCACCAAAGCTTGAAGATATAAAACTTATAGCCCTTGACCTTGACGGCACCACCCTGACCAGAAACGGTCTGACCCGTCGCACCCGGGAGACACTTGAGGAAGCCATCTCCCGCGGAATAGATGTGGTTATTGCAACGGGAAGGCCTTACTCAGCACTGCCGGAAGAGGTAAAAAAAATAAAAGGGCTTGAATACATAATAATATCCAACGGAGCTCATATAGTAAAGCCTCTCAGCGGAGAATTTATATATTCCAACTATGTTGAAAGAGATGCTATTCTTAATGTGCGCAGGATACTCATGGAAAGAGATTTCCCTGTTGAAGTGTTTACTGAAGGCAGGGCATATGTGGACAGAGAACTCTACGAGGACGTAAAGGAAAACGGTTCCACATATCTGGCGGCAAAATATATTCTCCGCACCAGAGAGCCTGTTGACAGAATTTTCGATTTCTGGTATGAACACAGCAGCCGGATAGAAAACGTAAACATTCAGTTTGAATATCAGCAGGACAAGGCAGAAATGAAGGCTGTTCTTGAAAAGGCAGAAGGCATAACCCTGACATCATCCACATACCACAATCTGGAGGTTGGAGGAAAGACCACCAGCAAGGCGGCGGCTCTCGAAGAGGTATGCCGTATGAAGGGAATAGACATGAAAAACGTAATGGCCTTCGGTGACAGTCCTAATGACGGGGCGATGATAAGGGCGGCAGGAATCGGCGTGGCCATGGAAAATGCCACCGATGACATTATCGAGGCGGCTGATATCACAGCACCTTCAAATGATGACGAAGGGGTGGCATATACTATCAGAATGCTTCTTCTGGGAGATCACGATCCGCTTTTTTCATCCGGGTCTTATCAGCATACATAGCCCGGTCAGAGCGTCTGAAAACATATCTGTAGATGTGTTAAAAGAAAGGAGAGAGAACATGAAAGTAAGTATAAACAATACATTGCAGAATTTTCTGAAGGAAAAAGGATGCAGGCATCTGGTGCTCCAGGTGAAGATGTGCAGTTCCTGAAGCGGGTCCTATAAGGACGTAACGGCAAGTTTTGCCGATGGAACAGAGCAGTGGCTGGTTGAGGACGGATACATCTCGGGAGATACAGAAATAGGAAAGATTTTTTACAGACCTCAGGAAATCGCTTTCGGAGAAAAGCCGGAAATAAATATGGTCAGAACTTTATTCGGAAGCAGAGTAATGATGAAAGGCATCAGGGCGGCTGAATGATAATTTAAAACTTTACATACCGCATATTTCCGCTTGCCAAAAGAACATATGTTCGGTATAATGTAGGCAGGAGGTGTAAACCATGGGTAATGACATCAGAACATATATGTGCATAGATCTGAAGTCTTTTTATGCATCTGTGGAGTGTGCAGAGCGCGGGCTTGACCCGTTCACAACCAATCTTGTGGTTGCAGATCCGGAGAGAACAGACAAGACCATATGTCTGGCAGTTTCTCCTGCCATGAAGGCGCTGGGTGTGCCGGGAAGATGCAGGGTATTTGAGATACCGAAGGGCATAAGCTACATCAAGGCCAGACCCAGGATGAAGCTTTATATCGACTATTCAGCGGATATTTACGAAATTTATCTGAGATACATAGATAAGAAAGATATTCATGTTTATTCTATTGACGAGGTATTCATGGATGTGACAGACTATCTGAGCCTTTACGGAATGAGTCCGCGACAGCTGGCCCAGACCATAATGGATGAAATTCTGAAGGAAAAAAATATAGCTTCAGCCTGCGGAATAGGCACTAATCTGTACCTGGCCAAGGTGGCTCTTGATATTACCGCCAAGCACTCTCAGGGACGCATAGGAATTCTGGATGAAAATGATTACAGAGATACTTTGTGGGATCACAGACCTCTGACTGATTTCTGGCGTATAGGGAGAGGCATTTCAGAAAGACTGGCTAGATACGGCATATATACCATGCGGCAGATTGCACATGCGGATCCGAAGATGCTGTATAAAGTTTTCGGTGTGGACGCGGAACTGCTTATAGATCACGCCTGGGGGAGAGAATCTGTAACCATGGCAGACATCAAAGCATATGAACCTAAAGCTCACAGCCTCAGCAGCGGTCAGGTGCTGGCCGAAGACTATCCTTATGATAAGGCAAGGCTGGTATTGCGTGAAATGGCAGATGCACTGTGCCTGGACCTGGTATCGAAAGGGCTGCTTACAGATTCTGTGCACCTATATGTAGGCTATTCTAAAAAAGACGGTCTGCCATCGGCAAGGGGCACTGCCGGTCTGCCATTTGCTGCAAATTCAGCGAAACTTATATGTGAGCACACAGACAGACTGTTTGAAAGAATAGTGAGCCGGCACGCTAGGATAAGACGCATGTCGCTGACATTTAACAACACCGTAAGCGATGAGTGCTTTCAGTGTAATATGTTTGCGGACTCAGATGAAATCAGGGAAGAAAAAAATATGATGACTGCCGTTGCGGATATAAAAGATAAATACGGCAGGAACTCCATATTCAAAGCCATGGACCTGGAGGAAGGGGCTACGGCCATAGAACGGAACGGTCAGATAGGGGGACATAAAGCGTGAACAGGCAGGACAGAGCTAAACAATTTATGCCCTTTGCGGCACTTAAGGGTTATGAGGAAGCACTCCGACAGAGGGAGGACAGACCACAGCCCCGTATAATACTGGGCGAGGACGGGGCTGAGGAGATGGACAGAAAACTGCGCAGGCTGACTGTGGGTGACCGGGTACGCATACGCCATTATCGGAGACGGTGTTACGTTGTTTCTGAAGGAATCGTGAACGGTATCATGTATGACAGAGGCCAGCTGAGGGTTGGAAAAGAGGATATAAAATATGAGGACATAGTGGAACTGGATATAATGTAAATTTGTTGGACACATGGCGGCAATATGCCGCCTTTTTTTGCACCTTGATACAAAATATGGGTATTTATATTGACAAAGACAGTAATATACTGTAAAATGGAAATATATATCAAAACATTGCCTGTTTCATAAATCTCACAGGGGAAAGAGGTGAGTTTTGAATAATAAAAAAACCGGAGCGCTTGGAGAAGCGCTGGCAGAGATTATGCTGCTGGAGAAGGGGTACAGAATTCTGGCGAAAAATTTCTGCTGCAGATATGGAGAAATAGATATCATAGCTGAAAGAGGAACTATGATAGCTTTTGTCGAAGTAAAAACCAGACTGTCAGAGTCTTTCGGGAGCGGGGCTGAAGCGGTAACGGAAGTAAAAAGGCAAAAGATAAAGCGATGCGCCGTGTGCTACCTGGCGATGTGCCGGAAAGACTTCGAGACTGTGGATTTTCAGGTAATAGAAATCAGCGGCAGCCACATCCCGGGGCTGGATTTTTAGGGGGGATGATTGTATGTTTGCGATGACTAAAACCGCTGCACTGGCGGGAATTGAGGGAATCAGCGTGAAGGTGGAAGTGGATTCCGCCAGGGGACTGCCTGCTTTCAACGTAATAGGACTCGGAGATACAGCGGTAAAGGAAGCGGCTGACAGAGTCAGAGGTGCTGTAATCAACAGCGGCTTCCAGTATCCGAGAGGAAGAATAACCGTAAATCTGTCACCGGCGTGGATACATAAAAGAGGGAGCCACTATGATCTCTCCATAGCCGTGGGAGTTCTGGCAGCCCAAGGGGAAATACCGCAGGACGCAGCTGAAGGAAAAGCTTTTATAGGCGAACTGGCTCTTACAGGAAATATAATGGGAGTAAGAGGAATTCTGCCCATGATAAGCGGCCTGATAGGAGAGGTGAAAGAAATATATCTGGCTGAAGAGAACTGCAGAGAGGGTATGCTGGCGGCATCAGGTCTGGGAATTAAAATAGTGGCAGTTAAAAATCTCAGGGAAGCCGCAGACATGCTGTGCGGGAAACTGCCTGCAAGATACTTCTGCGAGACGGACATGAAAGATATAACTGAAAAGAAGCAATTTGAGCTGGATTTTGCTGATGTGAAAGGACATTGGGCAGCTAAGGAGGCCATAGTCACTGCTGTGGCAGGCGGTCATAGCCTGCTGATGATAGGATCTCCCGGCACGGGCAAGACAATGCTGTCTAAAAGAATCCCGACTATACTGCCGGCCATGACACCGAGAGAGCAGCTGGAAACTTCTATGATTTATTCACTGGTCGGACAGCTGAGCAGCAGCCGGCCGGTTATCAGGGAAAGACCTTTCAGGCAGATAGGAAGAAGGGCAAGTCAGGCCGCTGTTCTTGGAGGCGGGTTTGAACCGCTGCCCGGCGAGGTGTCTTTGGCTGATAACGGAATACTTTTCATAGATGAGTTCCTGGAATTTGACAGAGCACAGATTGAACTGCTGAGAAAGCCTATGGAGGAAAAAAAGGTTACCATAATCAGAAGATCACAGCCATACACTTTTCCGGCTAATTTCACACTGGTGGCGGCAGCTAACCCGTGCAGATGCGGATATCTGGGGGACCAGGAGCATCAGTGCACCTGTACGGCGGCAGAGATTGACAGATACCGAAGCAGACTTTCAGGGCCGCTATGCGAAAGAATAGATATGTGCATAGAAATAAACCGTGTGGACTACAGAGCTCTTACAGGACAGGAAAGTACAGGCTCTGGGGAAATGGCAGGACGTGTGGAGGCTGCAAGACAGATTCAGAAAGAAAGATTCAGGGGACTTGATTTTGATACAAACTCCATGATGAATGAATCTCATATAAGGGAATTCTGCCCGCTTGGAAAAAAAGAACAGAATTTTATGAAATCTGCATACGATAAGTACGGACTGAGCCCGAGAAGGTATCATAAAATCCTTAAACTGGCCCGTACAGCAGCAGATATTCAGGAAAGTGAGAACATAGAAGTTTTCCATCTGGCTTCAGCACTGGGATACACCAGATTTTTCGATAAGGAGGCCGGAATTTAGTATGAATAAATCAGACAATATAAGAATAATAAAGAAAGATGACAAGATGTATCCGGAGCTTCTGAAGAATATTCCGGATCCTCCCGAAAACCTTTACTGCATAGGCAATGTGAAACTTCTTCACAGCAGGACACTGGCAGCGGTAGGTTCGCGAAAATGCAGCGAATACGGTAAAATCACAGCTATGAGAATAGGAGAGGCTGCAGCCAGATACGGGGTTACTTTAGTAAGCGGCATGGCGAAGGGAATAGACAGTTTTGCACACATAGGGGCTCTTAAGGCAGGAGGAGGCACTATAGCCGTTCTGGGATGCGGTGTAGATATATGCTATCCACGGGAAAACAGAAAGCTATACGAACAGATAGCTGGAGAAGGTCTTCTGATATCAGAGCTGCCTCCCGGTACAGAACCTATGCCATACACTTTTCCTATGAGGAACAGGATAATATCCGGAATTTCTGAGGCAACATGCGTAGTAGAGGCGGGGACGGGGAGCGGAGCGCTGATTACGGCAGAGAAAGCAGCCGTTCAGGGACGTGACGTTTTTGCTGTACCGGGAAATATAAACAGCCGCTACAGTCTGGGCACCAACAAGCTTCTGACCGACGGAGCAATTCCCATAGCCGTAGTAGATGATATTTTTACCGGTATGGGCATCAGACCTGTATTATCCTGTGACGAAGCAGATAATCTGGGAGAAGATGAGAAAGATGTGTATAGCATTATTAAAGAGAACGGCGAAGTAACAGTAGATTTTTTGTGCAGAACTCTTGATAAAACACCGGTTTTCATCAACGGAATAATAGCAGTACTTGAAATCAAAGGACTGGTGGCGTATAATCTTGGCAAAATTTTTATTGCAAAATTCTGAAAAAAGTAATATGATTACTATTTGCAAACTATTTTATTGAATTCGGAGGGGAAATGGCAACTGCTAAAACTGCTAAATCTGCCGCAAAGGCAGGAAAAAATACTAAACAGAAAACCCTTGTCATAGTGGAATCACCATCAAAAGCTAAAACCATCGGTAAATATCTGGGACCATCTTATAAAGTAGTGGCATCAGTTGGTCATGTCCGTGACTTACCGAAAAGCAAGCTTGGAATAAATATTGAGAATGACTTTGAACCGGAGTACATCGCAATACGCGGCAAGGGGGATCTCATCAAGGAACTGAAGAAGGAAGCCAAGGCTGCAGGCAAGATTTACCTGGCAACCGACCCTGACCGTGAGGGAGAAGCTATTTCATGGCATCTGGCATATCTTCTGGGGATAGATGCAAATGAACCATGCAGAATCGTATTTAATGAGATAACAAAGGATGCCATAAAGAACGCGGTTAAACATCCGCGTCCTATCGACCTGAAGCTGGTGGACGCCCAGCAGGCAAGGCGGGTACTTGACAGACTGGTAGGATATCAGATAAGTCCTCTTCTCTGGAGAAAAATCCGCAGGGGACTTTCTGCCGGAAGGGTTCAGTCAGCGGCTCTTAAAATAATATGCGACAGAGAAAACATTATAAAAAACTTCATTCCGAAGGAATACTGGAATATAAATGCGGTATTTAAGAAGGGCAAATCGTTTACCGCAAAGCTTACTGAGAAGGACGGCAAAAAGTTTACCGTGGAAAACGGTCAGCAGGCTGAGGCCGTTATACAAGAGCTGAAAAACGGAAAGTATATCGTTTCGCAGATACTGAGGAAGGAAAGAGCAAGAAAGCCTTTCGCACCGTTTACCACCAGCAGCCTTCAGCAGGATGCGGCCAACAAAATAGGCTTCACCACAAAGAAGACAATGATGGTGGCTCAGCAGCTTTACGAAGGAGTGGAAATCAAGGGACAGGGAACGGTTGGTCTTGTAACCTATATCAGAACTGACTCAGTGAGAATTTCTCAGGAGGCCAAGGCGTCTGCACGTCAGTATATAGAGACAAACTTCGGGAAGCAGTATGCCGCGGACAATATCTATACTAATAAGAAGAAAGATATTCAGGATGCCCATGAAGCTATACGTCCAAGCAGAATCGAGCTTGATCCGGAGGCTATAAAGGATTCCCTTACTAAAGAGCAGTACAGTCTGTATAAACTTATATGGTCGCGCTTTCTGGCAAGCCAGATGGCAGCGGCTGTGTTTGACAGCATGCAGGTCAGCATCGAAAACGGGAGCTACGGATTTAAGGCATCAGGCTCAAAACTGATCTTTGACGGATATCAGAAAGTATATGCATCCAATCTGGATGAGGATAAAGATAAACTCCTGCCGGAACTTGCCGAAGGCGAAGAGCTGAATGCCAGAGAGGTTACGAGTGAGCAGAAGTTCACAGAGCCGCCTTCGAGATTTACCGAGGCCAGTCTGGTAAAAGACCTGGAGGAAAAGAATATCGGCAGACCGAGTACCTACGCTCCTATTATCGCAACCCTGCTGGAGAGAAAGTATATAAGCAGGGAAAAGAAAGTTCTGGTTCCGACTGATCTTGGCTTTCTGGTAACTGAGCTGATGGAGCAGTATTTCAGGGAAATCGTGGATGCCGGTTTTACTGCCGAAATGGAAGACAAGCTTGACGATATAGAGGCGAAGGATTTAAACTGGAAGCAGGTAGTGAGAGATTTCTACGGACCTCTCAGGGAAGAACTGGATGTGGCTGACAAGGCCATAGAAAAGGTTCAGCTGGAGGACAGACTTTCGGGAGATATATGTGAAATCTGCGGCAGGCCTATGGCAATCAAAACAGGACGATTCGGAGAGTTTCTTGCATGTACCGGCTATCCTGAGTGCAGGAACACCAAGGCCATAGTCAAGACCATAGACGTGAAATGTCCTGACTGCGGCGGAGACATTGTGGCCAAGAGAGGAAGATCAGGGAAGATTTTCTACGGATGCAGCAATTATCCGGAGTGCAGCAGAGCCTTCTGGTATAAGCCTGTTGACAGAAAATGTCCGCAGTGTGGAGAACTTTTACTGGAAAAACACACAAAGAACACAAAATATGTATGTTCAAATGATAAATGTGGATATAAAGAATAAAAATCGGAGGTATTTTATATGGTAGAGTTTCATGCAACCACGATATGTGCTGTAAGACGGGGACCGGACGATGTATGCATCGGCGGTGACGGCCAGGTCACTATGGGTGAGACGGCAATAATGAAAAACGGCGCAAAGAAAGTAAAGAAGATTTATAAAAATACTGTTTTGTCAGGATTCGCAGGCTCAGTTGCCGACGCTTTTGCTTTAACAGAAAAGTTTGAAGAAAAACTTGAAGAACATTCGGGGAACCTGAAGAAAGCTGCAGTGGACCTGGCGCAGATATGGCGTTCGGATAAAGGAATGAGAAGTCTGGATGCTCTGATGATTGTAGCGGACAGAGATGATATTCTGGTGATTTCCGGAAACGGAGAAGTCATAGTACCGGATCAGGATTTTGTGGCTATAGGATCAGGCGGAAACTATGCTTATGCGGCTGCAAACGGACTCTTTAACCACACAGATATGACTGCAGAGGAAATTGTTAGAGAATCTCTAAAAATCGCAAGTTCCATCTGCGTTTACACCAACGACAACATTTCTGTCGAAAAACTTTAGGGGAGGGATTTGAAAATGGCAAGCAAATTATACAGCATGACTCCCAAGGAAATAGTTGCGGAGCTGGACAAGTATATAATCGGACAGGACGAGGCAAAGAAATCAGTGGCTCTGGCACTGAGAAACAGATACAGAAGAAGCCTTCTCCCTGAAGAGATGAGAGAGGAAATCACTCCTAAGAACATCCTCATGATGGGTCCTACAGGCTGCGGTAAAACGGAAATTGCCAGAAGACTGGCTAAACTCATGGACGCGCCTTTCGTAAAGGTGGAGGCTACTAAATTCACCGAAGTCGGCTATGTGGGAAGAGACGTGGATTCCATGGTCAGAGACCTGGTGGAAGCATCCATGAGAATCACCAAGCAGAGCAAGCTGGAAGAAAAGTACTCGGTAGCGGATAAAATCGTAGAGGAAAAAATCGTAGAGGCTATTATTCCGGGAAAGAATAAAAAGAAGACAGGAGCATCCAAGAGCCCCTTTGATTTCATAATGAACAGCGGCGGATACACCAGCCAGAAACAGCAGTATCTTGAAAGTCAGGCCGCAAAGGAGGCGGAGCCTACTAAAGAGGATATGGATGTGGAAATGGCCAGAGAGCAGGTCAGAGAGCAGCTGAGACAGGGACTCCTTGAGGAACAGTACATCGAAATCGAGGTTACTGCGGCACCTAAGGGAAACCAGCTGGATATGAGCAACGAAGGTATGAGCATCGCAATCGGAAATATCTTCGGAGATATGATGCCTGAAAAGACAAAGAAAAAGAACTGCAAGGTCAAGGAAGCACGCAAGATCTTAAGAGAACAGGAAGCTCAGAAACTTATCGATATGGATCAGGTATCCGATGAAGCCATTGAAAATGCCGAGCAGAACGGCATCATCTTCATAGATGAGATAGATAAGATCGCTTCAGGTTCCAGAATGACTTCCGGCGCTGACGTTTCAAGAGAAGGCGTACAGCGTGATATTCTGCCTATAGTAGAAGGAAGTGTAATCAACACCAAGTACGGTCCTGTAAAGACAGACCACATTCTGTTTATCGGAGCAGGTGCTTTCCATACGGCCAAGCCGACGGATCTGATTCCTGAACTTCAGGGACGTTTCCCGATCAGAGTAACTCTGGACAGCCTTTCCAAGGAAGATTTCAAGGAGATTCTTACCAAACCGGAAAACGCCCTTATCAAGCAGCATAAGGCTCTGCTTGAAACAGAAGGTATTGAAGTTGAATTTACAGAAGATGCTATAGATCAGATTGCGACCATGTCGTTCCTCATGAACGAACAGACGGAAAACATCGGTGCAAGAAGACTTCACACTGTACTTGAAAAGCTGCTGGAGGATATTTCTTTCAACATTCCTGAAATGGAGACCGAGAAGGTTGTTATCGACGAGGAATACGTAAAGGAAAAATTCCAGGAAACTATTCACGCAGAGGATCTGGACAGATATATTCTGTAGGTTACGGTGGGCTTATACAGGCCTGAAGCCGTGAGGGCGGCTTAAAAAAGAAGGATGAGCAAAGAATTTTTAGGTAAAATAAGACGGCTTAACTGGGTGCTCAGCGAAAGCACCACAGGGAGCCTTTCCTATCAGGATTTAAGCCTGATACTGAGTGAGATTCTCAGTGCCAATATCTATGTGCTTGATGCCCATGGAAGAGTGCTGGGTGTGGCCTATACTGATGCCCTGGACACATCTACCTTTGAGGATGAGCTGGGATTTGAGAAGGTTTCAGATGAGGACAATGCAGGTTTTCTGGAGATTCACGAGACCATGGCTAATCTGATCGGGGAAAGCCTGGTACCTGTTCTTGGTGAGGACTACAGCATGAAGGATAAGTATCATGCCATAATTCCGATCATATGCGGAGGGGAACGTCTGGGAACACTGCTCATGGCAAGATATAAGAACAGCTATGATGATGAGGAAATCGCACTCTGCGAATATGGAGCCACAGTAGTAGGACTTGAGATACGCAGAAACATTCAGTTGGAGCATGCCAAGGAGAGAAATCTGAGGCTTTCTGTAGATATGGCTCTGGACACGCTTTCCTATTCGGAAAAGGATGCACTTGAAAAGGTCCTGGAACAGCTTGAGGATTCAGAAGGGCTTATCGTCACAAGCAAGGTGGCCTCTCAGCACGGCCTGACCAACTCAGTGGTGGTGAATGCCCTGAGGAAGCTGGAAAGCGCACGACTTATCGAGACAAAATCCCTGGGCATGAAGGGAACCTACATCAAAATCGTTAATCCTTATCTGAAGGAAGAGGCGAGTAAATAGCTTAAAATAACACACGGCCCCCTTATGCGGCATATACTGCTTGAGGGGGTATTATTATGCGCAGAGCGGTTATCATATTGCTGGGTATTGTCCTTGTTGCAGCGGGCAGCCTTATGATGTTCAGAGAAGCTTACGGGGAAAGCATAGCCGGAGCATCTGAGTCCATTGCTGTCAATTACGTGGCAATGAAAATCAATGCAAGTCTGAGGCAGGGTATATACAGTTCCGAGCTGGACGGTCCCCTGATACACACCGAGAGAGATGATGAAGGCAATATTAAATATCTGGAACCTGATTCAAGGCTCATAAACAAGCTTGTGCTGGAGTTTATGACCGGGGTCAGTGAAACATACAGCCTGGAAGACACGCAGGCTGTAGAGGTCAATCTGGGCGTCATAACAGGAAGCAAGATACTTTCACAGCTGCCATTCAAAACAAAAATAAAGGTGCAGCCCCTCAGTCTCACTAAATTCCAGTATGAGACGGAATTTGAAACACAGGGAATCAATCAGACACGTTACTGCGTATATTGCACCATAAACAGCCGGATACGCATATTGGCGCCTTTCACAGATGAAATATCGGAAATAAACAGGCGGTTTCTGCTGGCTGAAGCCGTAATAGTGGGAGATGTGCCGGGCAATTATGTGGAGGTTCCTAAGGAAGACATTCTGGACGCAATAAATTAAATGACAAAGGCAGGAAAGGTATGGTATAATAATTCACATGTTAAGATTTAATGAGAACAATGAAGTTATAAGAGAAGACGAATACAGGGCTATCCTGGTCGGCCTGCAGAGAGATGAGGACATTTCCTATTCAATGGAGGAGCTTAAAGGACTGGCAGAGGCGGCAGGTGTGGAGGTTCTGGGACAGATGATTCAGAATCTGGAAAGACCCAACACCGCCACCTTAATCGGAAAGGGAAAGGTCGAAGAACTGGCCGAAATGGTTAAAAATATGGAAGCTGACACGGTAATCTTCAATGACGAGCTGACGGGAATGCAGCTCCGTAATCTTGAGGATGCCGTTGGAGTGCGTGTAATCGACAGAACCATACTGATTCTTGATATTTTTGCAGACAGAGCCTCATCAAGAGAGGGCAAGCTTC
Source organism: Anaerovoracaceae bacterium (assembly GCA_051883095.1). Classification (GTDB taxonomy): domain Bacteria; phylum Bacillota; class Clostridia; order Peptostreptococcales; family Anaerovoracaceae; genus SUG1106. Next base: position 2,562 of record JBJETB010000054.1, on the reverse strand, counting down.
AGGTTGAGCTGGCACAGCTTCAGTACCGCATGCCCAGACTGACGGGTTTCGGCAAATCGCTTTCCAGACTTGGCGGAGGCATAGGAACCAGAGGTCCGGGAGAAAAGAAGCTGGAAACCGACAGAAGGCACATAGAAAAGCGCATGTACGATATCAAGTCGGAGCTGGCTCAGATAAAGAACACCAGAGGTGTGCAGCGGTCCAGACGTGAGAAGAGCGAAATACCTGTAGTTGCACTTGTGGGATATACCAACTCGGGAAAATCCGCGCTGATGAACAGGCTCCTTACGCTGACTGAGAAGGAGGAAAAGACCGTATTTGAGAAAAACATGCTTTTTGCAACTCTTGACACTCAGCAGCGCAGTGTGACTCTTGACACCAATCATCAGTTCATATTGGTTGATACCGTAGGATTCGTCAGCAGACTTCCACATTCTCTGGTGAACGCTTTCAAGGCGACGCTGGAGGAGGTGGCATACGCGGATCTGCTCATTCATGTGGTGGACGCATCCTACGAAAACCACGATTTTCACATAGAGGTCACCAACAAGGTTCTTGAGGAAATCGGTGCAGGCGGCAAGGAAAAGATCATGGCATTCAATAAAATCGATCTGGTTGAGGATCCGTCTGCTGTGATACCTGTTCCGGGCGTGGATAATATCTGCATTTCTGCCAAATATGACAGAAATATAGACGAGCTTATAGGGCTCATAAGGAGCAAAATATTCAGAGACATGGTGAGAGTTCAGCTGCTGGTTCCTTACACCAGGGGAGATATTTCATCTTATCTTTGCGAAAAGGCCAGAGTTTTCGCCATGGAGTACAAGGACAGCGGCACCTGGTTTGATGCAGAGCTTAAAGCTTCAGACTATCAGAGGTTAAAGGAATATGAAATTATATAGCACAGTGCGGGGACAGGGACAGGCGGAACAGATCATCGAAAAATCAAGGTTCATAGCCTATGTAAGTCCTGCTGAGACCAAGGAGGAGGCAGATGCTTTCATAGCCTCCATAAGAAAAAAGCATAAGGATGCGACACATAATGTGCCTGCCATGGTTCTGGGGGACAAGTTTCAGGTGCAGTGGGCTTCCGATGACGGTGAGCCGCAGGGGACTTCAGGCGCACCCATGGTGCAGCTTCTCGTAAATGAGGGAATAACCAATGTGGTGGTGGTGGTGACAAGATATTTCGGCGGGATAAAGCTTGGTACAGGCGGTCTGGTGCGCGCTTATACAAGCAGTGCCAGGCTGGGACTTGAAGCCGCAGGAGTTTGCGATGTAGAGGAAATGTGTCTGCTTACATATGAGATAGACTACACATATCTGGCAAAGCTGCAGAATCTGGCATCAGGAGGGCTGTTCACAATTTCAGATACAGCGTATACCGACGTGGTGCAGGTGACTTTATGCCTGCCTCCCGAGAAAGAAGAAGATGTGGCTGGCGCGGTTACCAATCTTACAGGCGGAAAGGCAGTTCTGAAAAATCAGTGTATAAAATTTGTTAAAAACTAAAATAAAAAAATCAAAAAATACCATTGACACTTATTACAGCTTGTGCTAATATAGTTTTCGGCTCGTTTGAGAAGTCATCTTCAGAGCCGAAAAAAAGCTTTGAAAAAAGTTTAAAAAAGTTAAAAATTCTCTTGACAAATTAAATGAAATAATGTATATTTAATAAATGTGTCGAGCAGATAAAAAGACGCTGTGGGAGTTTAGCTCAGCTGGGAGAGCATCTGCCTTACAAGCAGAGGGTCACAGGTTCGAGCCCTGTAACTCCCACCATATACCAGAAGGATGGCCTGGTAGTTCAGTTGGTTAGAATGCCAGCCTGTCACGCTGGAGGTCGACGGTTCGAGCCCGTTCCAGGTCGCCAACTTTTTTCAGAGAAAAGCTAGATATGCTGGTGTGGCTCAACGGTAGAGCAGCTGATTTGTAATCAGCAGGTTGGGGGTTCGATTCCCTCCACCAGCTCCAATGTATCGAGGGATTCCCGAGTGGCCAAAGGGGGCGGACTGTAAATCCGTTAGCTGAGCTTTCGATGGTTCGAATCCATCTCCCTCGACCAATTTTATAAATTTAATAATAATTAAATAATAAGAGATGGTAAAACATTGATATGCGGAAGTGGCTCAGGGGTAGAGCATCGCCTTGCCAAGGCGAGGGTCGCGAGTTCGAATCTCGTCTTCCGCTCCAATTTTTATGCGGATGTAGTTCAATGGTAGAACCTCAGCCTTCCAAGCTGATGGCGTGAGTTCGATTCTCATCATCCGCTCCATTTTTTCCACTTGTGTGGGCTCATAGCTCAGCTGGATAGAGCAACGGCCTTCTAAGCCGTGTGTCCGGGGTTCGAATCCCTGTGGGCTCACCAATTTTTTTTTACAGGTTAAGGTGGTTGTTCAGAACATTGTTGGGGTATCGCCAAGCGGTAAGGCACCAGGTTTTGATCCTGGCACTCGTAAGTTCGAATCTTGCTACCCCAGCCAAGTTTATGACCCATTAGCTCAGTCGGCAGAGCACTTGACTTTTAATCAAGGTGTCCGGAGTTCGAATCTCCGATGGGTC